>NZ_JBPULF010000011.1:0-157270 GCF_051550675.1 Paeniglutamicibacter selenitireducens
AACACCGGGGGCAGATTCGCCCGGCTGCCCCTTTGCTGGCATTCTGTAGCCATGGCAATAGAACTCACACCAATGCCCGTTTCCGAGATGCCGGCGTGGTTGGATGCGATCAAGGCGGAGTACGTCGAAAGCCGCAGGCTGGCCGGCGAATCCAGGGAAGAAGCCCAATCCAATGCCGATGCCAGCTTCGCAAGGTTCTTCCCCGATGGCCTGCCCATTGACGGTCATCTGGTGTTCCAGGCGCACCACGAGACTGAAGACGACAGCGTCGGATACCTTTGGATAGGGCCGCAGATGGATTCCAGCCCGGACAAGTGGTGGGTGTGGGACATCGAAATATACAAGCCGCACCAACGCAATGGGTACGGTCGAGAAACGATGCTCCTGGCGGAGCGGACCGCGAAGGCGTGTGGCGCGAGTGAGCTCGGCCTGAACGTCTTCGGGTACAACACTTCGGCGAGGGCCCTCTATGAGTCGCTGGGCTACGAACCGACGTCCATCCGCATGGCGAAGGCGCTCTGAATCGGGGTCAGTGCCAGTGTCGGGAATCACGGCGTGAATGGCTGCCCCGATTCGACCCGCCTCGAAATATGGGCTATAGTTTTATACGAAGAACCACAGCATTAGTTGTGACTCACCAAAGCTACCGGCAGCCTGAACAAGGAATGTTTGGTAATAGAGTTACGGCGGTCATAGCGTGGGGGAAACGCCCGGTCCCATACCGAACCCGGAAGCTAAGACCCACAGCGCCGATGGTACTGCACTCGGGAGGGTGTGGGAGAGTAGGACACCGCCGGACATAATTGTCCCGAAACCCCCAAGCCACAGACTTGGGGGTTTCGATGTTTAACGCCCGTTTGGTCCCTGTGCCCGCCTCGGGGCCACCGGCTACTGTTGAGTCATGGACGGACTCTTTTCCCACGCTGCATCATCCGGTGACGACTTTGAAGAGTCGGCGCCGCTCCCGGAACTCATTCATACCGTTTCGGTCCCGGTGCCCATCGACCAGGCGTTCGAGGGATTCACGGACTACATCCACCTCTGGTGGCCGGTCAACGTCTACTCCCACTTTGGTCCGGGGAGCCACGTCTCGTTTTCGCAGGGGCAGCTCCTGGAAGAATCCGAGGAGGGCGAACAACACCTGTGGGGAGATGTCGTCGACCTCGACGTGCCGACACGCATCGTCCTGGATTTCAGCCTGGGCATGGAGAGCGCCCCGCCGACGAAGCTCGCATTCGAATTTGCGGATTCGGGGACCGGCACCGCCGTCACGGTTCGGCACGGCGGGTGGGCACGGGGGAGCGCAGGCGAGGCGCAATATGCCCGGTATGCGCGCTGGCCCGAAGTCATTGCGTACTATGCTCGCTTCATGGGCGCTCACAGCTGACCTCATCGTGGTCGGTCAGGTTCGGGCGTTCGGTAAGAACGAGATCCACCGACGACTAACGAGGGGCTGACATGGGCCTGGCACGCACCGATGAAACTTTGATTGACGACCTGATCCGCGAAGTGGGTTCGGGGTCCGTGTCCACGGACCCCGAGATCCTTGTGGCAAACAGCCACGATTTCGGCAAGCTCACTGCCGATTACCAACTGCCGCTGGCCGTGGTCTTCGCCGAGCGCGTGGAAGACGTCCAGGCGGCCCTGCGCCTGGCTTCCGCGGCCGGAGTCGGTGTGGTGCCCCGCGGGGCCGGTACGGGCGTCTCAGGGGGCGCCAACACCATCTCACGGTGCATCGTGCTCTCCCTCGAACGCATGAACCGGATCCTGGAGATCCGGGCGGACGACGAGGTCGCCGTCGTGGAGCCCGGCGTCGTGAATGCGGATCTCAACAACGCCGTGGCCAAGCACGGGCTGATGTATGCGCCGGACCCGGCCAGCTACCAGCAGTCGACGATCGGCGGGAACGTCGCGACGAATGCCGGAGGGCTGCGCTGCGCCAAGTACGGCGTCACCACCGACTCCGTCCTGGGGCTGGAGGTGGTGCTTGCCGACGGGACGCTGGTCTCCACCGGGCGCAACACCTTCAAGGGGGTGGCCGGATACGACCTGACCTCGCTGCTGGTGGGTTCCGAGGGGACGCTGGGCATCGTGGTTTCCGTGACGGTTCGCCTGCGCTACCTCAGTGAGAAGTCCTGCTCGATCGCCGCGGTGTTCACCGACGTGGCCCAGGCGGCCGCGGGCGTGGTGGCGATCGCCAGGGTGCGCGTGCAGCCGGCCATCCTGGAGCTGCTGGACAACGGGACGCTGCGCGTCCTGGATGCGATGTACGGGTCGGACCTGAGCGCGCGCGGCGGGGCGCTGCTGTTGGTGCGCACCGACGGCCACGGGGCAGAGATCGAAGCGGCAGTCGTCCGCTCCGCGCTGGAGAACCTGGGCGCCCAGGTGAGTGCAGAGGGCGACGAGCAGGCCGTCAAGCTCATCGAGATGCGGCGTGCCAGCCGCGGCGACGGGCAGGATGACCAGTACCGGGTGGGGGAGGACGTTGCGGTGCCGCGATCGGCCATGGTCGAGTTCATGCGCACGCTCAGCCAGATCGCCTCGCGCCACAGGGTGATGGTGCGCATCGTGGCCCACGCCGGCGACGGCAACCTGCACCCGACCTTCTGGGTGGACCCCGAGGACGGGCCCGCCGGCGTCGGCCGCTTGGAGGCCGCCCTGGAGGAATCGGTCCGCGAGGCCCTGGCCGTCGGTGGGACCATCACGGGCGAGCATGGCGTCGGAACCGTGAAGCGCGAGTGGCTGGGCTGGGAACAGTCGCCCGAAATCGTGGAATTGCAGCGGAAAATCAAGGATGTTTTCGACCCGCAGGGCATCCTGAACCCGGGCAAGGCCATCGTCTGAAACCGCGAATGGACCTCGATTAGGTGTTCGCGGGAAAAGTGGGTAAACTATTTTCTCGTTGGTAAAACACCGGGATATGGCGCAGCTTGGTAGCGCGCGTCGTTCGGGACGACGAGGTCGCAGGTTCAAATCCTGTTATCCCGACCAATGTGAGCCCCGCAAGAGACTTCGGTTTCTTGCGGGGCTCGTCCCATTTAACTGCCCGTTTCGGCCGGGAGCCACCCGGGGCCCCGAGGGTCAGTCGCCGAACAGGTCCACGTCGCCGCGCCACCCGATGCCGGGCCATCGTGTGGTGATCTCCCGGAGCTCGGGAGCATCCAACCGGATCCCGGGCGGACCGGGTTCCGCAATGTCGCAGACCGCGATGTCCAGTGCCACGGTTTCAACGGTTGCGTTCGACGATGCGGCAATGGCGTTGTCGATGTCGCGGATGGTGCCCTCGGGCGGAAAGCCGTTGGATTCAACCACCAGGGCGATGATCCGGGGCGCCCGCGACACCACGAAGATCTCCACGGGGTCGGTGAACAGCTGCGACTTCAACCCGGCCATGAGTTCGAGCCGAAATTCCTCCAGCCACGGGGGCGACGGCGTTTTCTGTGGGGTCATGGTGGGGATCCTACCGGTGGAACGATCCTGCAGGGGCCATGCACGGCGTGGCGAGGCCGCATGCGCCAGGCCGTCCCCAGCGTTGTCCATCGGCCTGTCTGGGTGGTTAAACGACTGTGGGACCCGGCAAGGCCGGGTCCCACAGCTGCAGCAAGGTTTGTTGCGGCGAAGTGGCTACTTCACCAGGTAGGTGCGCAGGTCGTCCAGGACGAGCGAGGCGCCGGTCGGGCCGAGGCCCAGGAACCAGACGTCGTCGTTCACACGCTGCACGTTGCCGGCCTTGACGGCCTCCAGCTTGTTCCAGATCGGGCCCTCGAGCGCGGTCTTCTCGCCGGTCGCCTCGGGGGTGCCGTAGGAGGTGTAGAAGATCCAGTCCGAGTCGGCCTCGGCAAGGTTCTCCGGGGAGATCTCGACGGCCAGGTCCTCGATGTCCTGGTTCGCCGGGCGCGAGAGGCCGGCGTCCTTGAGGATGACGCCGATCAGCGAGGCGTTGCCGTAGAGGCGGATCTTCTCCGGAAGGAAGCGCAGCAGCGAGATCTTCGGGTCGCCCGGGACGTCCTTGCCCAGTGCTGTGGCCTTGTCCTGGTAGGCGTTGAGCACGTCGACGGCCTTGGTTTCCTCGCCGAGCGCCGAGGCGGCCAGGCGGAAGTTTTCCTTCCACGGGAAGCCCGGGCGGATCGAGAAGACGGTCGGAGCGATCTGCGAGAGCTGCGGGTAGAGCTTGTCCGCGCGCAGCTGGGAGCCGATGATCAGGTCCGGCTTCAGGGCCGCGATGGCCTCGACGTTCAGTTCCTGGATGGTGCCCACGGTCTTGGCGTCCTTGACGGACTCGGCCAGGTAGCTGGGGATCGAGTTTGCGCCCTCGGTGGAGGGGATGCCGACGGGGGTGATGCCCAGGGACAGCACGGCGTCGAGCTCGCCGGTGTCCAGGACTACGACGCGCTCGGGCTTCTTGGCGATCTCGGTCTGTCCGTTGGCGTGGGTGAGCGTGCGCGGGAAGACGCCCGGGGCGACGTTGGCGCCGAACTTTGCGGTTTCCTCGTCGGCGGTGGAGAATCGTTCGCCGCCCACCGCGACGTCCTTGTTGCCGGCGGCCGTGTCGGCGGAGCCGTTGGCGCCGCATCCGGCGGTGAGGGCGATCAGGAGCAGGGCGGCGGTGGCCTTGACCGCACCGAAGCGGGTCTGGCGTAGGGAAGAAGTCAATTTCACCACGTAAATGTATCCTATTACTCTTGCCGTGGCCTAAGCGGGTGGCGGCGGCCGTGACACCGCACCGGGGCGGCGCGGTAGTGTGGAACGGTTCGAAGCTAAGGAGGATGATTCGTGGCAGGCCCCACCTCCGCTGCGGCGAACCCCAAAAACACCCAAGACAGCCCCGGCATGGCAGGCGCACAAGGCGCTTCCGCGCGGGAAACGGCGACCGGCGCGCCGCCGCACGAGGGAGCGCGCGCCCACCTTCGGCGTGCGTCCCTGTTGGGGGTGTTCGTGGCGGTGCTGGTGCTGCTGGCGCTGGCCTCCCTGGCCGTGGGTTCCAAGCACATCGACCTGCAGACGGTGCTCGATGCGCTGCTGCGCCCCGACGATTCCGCCGACCACGCGATCATCCGCGAATCCCGCGTGCCGCGCGCGATCCTGGGCGTGCTGGCCGGAAGCGCACTGGGAATCGCCGGGGCGCTGGTCCAGTCGATGACCCGCAACGCGCTGGCGGAGCCCGGCATCCTGGGCGTCAACGCCGGTGCCTCGCTGGCGATAGTGGTCGCCGTGGGAACCTTCGGCGTCAACGGCTTCGGCGGCTACGTGTGGTTCGCCTTCGGCGGGGCGGTGCTGGCGACGGGCGCCGTGTACCTGGTGGGCATGGCCGGGGCGCGCTCCAGCGACCCCGTGCGGCTGGTGCTGGCCGGCGTGGCGCTGGGCGCCGTGCTCTCCGGGATCGGCACGGCCCTGGCACTTGTCCACCCGGCTGCGTTCGACCAATTGCGGGCCTGGACCGTCGGCTCGCTCGAGGGACGCTCCACGGACGTGCTGGCACCCCTGGCGCTCGCCGTGCTGGTGGGCGTGGTGCTGGCCGCCTTCACCGGACGCTCGCTCAACGCCCTGGCGCTCGGGGACGACACCGCCCTGGCCCTGGGCTACAAGGTGGGCAGGGCGCGCGTGCTGATCCTGCTGGCCGTTACGGTGCTGGCGGGGGCCGCCACCGCGGCCGTCGGCGCCATCAGCTTCCTGGGCCTCATGGCACCGCACCTGGCCCGGCGGTTCTCCGGGCCCGACGCCCGCTGGATGCTGGCTTTCACCGCGGTGCTGGCCCCGATCATCTTGCTGCTGGCCGACGTGCTGGGCCGGGTGGCCATCCCCGGGGAGCTCGAGGCCGGGGTGGTCTGCGCGTTCGTCGGCGCCCCCGTGCTGGTCATGCTGGCCCGTCGCCGGAAGCCGGTGGCCGTATGAGCGTCGAACCGGGAACAGCGCCTGGCACCCGGGAGCCGGACGCACCCGCAACCGACGCTTCAGGTCGCGCCCCGCGGCGCCCCCGGCGCGGCGGGCGCGAGGCCCTGCTCTGCCTGGTGCTGGCGGGACTCGCCGTGCTGGTGGCCCTGCTGGTGATCGGCAGCGGCGACTACCCGTTGGGCCCCGGGCAGGTCCTGAAGGTGCTCTTCGGCGGCGGGGAGGGCCTGGAGAACACCATCGTCTTCCAGTGGCGCGCCCCGCGTGCCGTGGCGGCCCTGGTCTTCGGTGCCGCGCTGGGGGTGGCCGGCGCGGTGTTCCAGTCGCTGACCCGCAACCCGCTGGGTTCCCCGGACGTCATAGGTTTTTCCACCGGCGCCTACACCGGTGCGCTGTTGGCCCTGATGCTGGCCGGCGGCAGCTTCGCAGCGACCTCGATCGGAGCGCTCGCCGGGGGCCTGCTCACGGCGCTGGCCGTGTACCTGCTGGCCTGGCGGCGCGGTTCGCACGGGTTCCGGCTGATCCTGGTGGGCATCGGCATCTCCGCCATGCTCGCCGCGGCGAACCAGTGGCTGGTGCTGCGCGCCGAGATCGAGGTGGCCATGGCCGCTGCGGTCTGGGGTGCCGGCAGCCTCAACGGGGTCGGCTGGTCCACCATCCTGCCTGCGACGCTCGTGATCCTCCCGGTGCTGGCGCTGACCCTGGCCGGCGGGAACCGGCTGCACATGCTGGAGATGGGCGACGACGCGGCAACTGCCCTGGGCGTTCCGGTGGAGCGGACCCGGCTGGGCATGATCGTGCTGGCGGTGCTGCTGACGGCGGCCACCACCGCGATCGCGGGGCCCATCGCCTTCGTCGCCCTGGTGGCGCCGCAGCTGGCCAAGCGGCTGGTCAAGGGGGCGGGCATGCGGCTGGCTCCGGCGGCCTGCATGGGCGCGCTGCTGCTGGTGCTCAGCGACCTGGTGGCGCAGCGGCTCTTCGCCCCGGTGCAGCTGCCCGTGGGCGTGGTGACGGTGAGCATCGGCGGCGTCTACCTGATCTGGCTGCTGGCGCGCGAGGGCAGGGCCCGCGGGCGGTAGCTGCGGGCCCGGCCGGGCACACCCCGGGACCTCAGGTGCGGATGATGCGCCGTTCGATGGCCGCGGCCACGGCCCCGGCGCGGGTGTCCACGCCGAGCTTCGTGTACACGTGGGCCAGGTGGGACTTCACGGTGCCCTCGGAGACGAAGAGCTCCCGGGCGATCTCCTTGTTCCCCAACCCCCGGGCCAGCAGGTCAAGCACCTGGACCTCGCGCCCGGTGATTCCGGCCCCCTGGCCGGAGGTGCGCCGGACCAGGGCGGCGGCCACGGAGGGGGCCAGCACGGTTTCCCCGCGCGCCGTGGCGCGGATGCCGGCAAAGAGCTCCGGCGGCGGGGCGTCCTTGAGCAGGTAGCCGCGCGCCCCGGCCTGCAGCGCGCGCACGATGTCCGCCTCCGTGTCGTAGGTGGTGAGCACCAGCACCTCGGGCGGGTGTTCGAGCCCGCGCAGGGCCGTGGTGATCGCGATGCCGCCGGGGGATTCCGCGCCCAGGTGCAGGTCCATCAGGGTGACGTCCGGCGCGAACTGCCGGGCGGCGGCCACCGCGTCATCGAGCGTGCCTGCCTCGGCCACCACCTCGAGGTCCTCCTGCGCCGCGATGAGTGCACGCAATCCGGCGCGGACCACGGGGTGGTCGTCGACAAGCAGCAGCCTGATCATGAATCCTCCAGGGTAAAGCGGACCGAAACGGTGGTGCCCTCGCCGGGCGTCGAATCCAGTTCGAAGGTGCCGCCCAGCGCCAGGGCGCGTTCGCGGATGCCCCGCAGCCCGTGCCCGCGCAGCGTGGCGGTGGCCGCGGCGCCGGGGTCGCAGCCGATCCCGTCGTCGCGGATGTCCAGCAGGACCTCATCGTCGTTGCAGGTGAGCGTCACCGCCACCCGGGTGGCCCGTGCGTGCTCGCGCACGTTCGCCAGGGCACCGCGTGTGGTGAAGACCAGGGCCTCGGCGATCTCCGCGGGCAGCTCCGGGGCGCTCCCGAAGGAGTGGAATTCGACGGGCATGCCCGGGACCGTGGCGGTGATCGCGTGGCGCAGGCGTTCGTCGAGCGATTGCTGGCCCGCAACCCGCACGGGACCCGGGCCAGGTTCCGCTTCGTCCCCGGCGGGCGGGCCGGCGAAGTCGCGCACCAGGCGGCGGATCGAATCCAGGCCCTCGCGGGCCGAGGCCGCTGCCATTGACACGTTTTCGCGGGCCTCCGCGGGCCGGGTATCCCACGACTGCCCGGCGGCCTGGAGCAGCAGGTTGATGCTGGAGAGGTCCTGGCCCACCGAGTCGTGGATGTCGCGGGAGAGCCGGGCCCGCTCGGTGAGCGCCCCGGCGCGGCGTTCGGCGCGGACCAGCCCCTCCTGGGCAGCGGTGAGCTCCTGCAGCAGCACTTCCCGCTCGCGCGACTGCCGGGCGAGCGCGCGCACGGACATGACCGTGACCACCGCGATCCCCAGCGGTCCCACCACGAGCGTCGGGTCGAAGTCGGCGCCGATGCGCGCCCACGACAGGGCGATGGCGAGCATCATCGCCGCGAGCGTCGCCATGGCCCAGGGTTCGGGAAGCACGCTGAGCACCGAGAAGGCCACGGGCACCGCGCACCAGGCGAAGGACGGCGCGGCAAGGGTCAGCGCGCCCCAGAGCAGCACCAGGGAAGCCGTCCACGCCACGAGCCAGCCCATGCGCTCGCGCGCCAGCGGCCGCACGGCGTAGAGCACCATGAGGGTCGCGGCCCCGAACATGATCGGGACGGCGTTGTCTTCCAGGCCGTGCCGTTCCAGGTAGCGCCAGGTGCTGGTGGCCACGAGCGCGAACAACACCAGGTGCAGCCAGGGCGCCAGGAGCGTGGCGGGGGCCAGGATGCCGCGCATGCCGTGTTCTGCGTGTGTACTCATGATTCCCTCCAGCCTACGGCGGGGACGCCGGCGCCGGCATCATCCGATCGGCCAGTGCCTGCTGCCCTCCTGCCGGATGCCGCGCCCGGGTGCCCGCGGGAAAACTTGTGGGTGGACGACGAAAAACCACCACCACGTACACCGGGAGTGCACATGACGAAGAAAACCACCAGGCTGCTGGCCTCCACGCTGCTTGCCTCAACGATCGCCGCCTCCGCGGTCCTGGCCGGCGGGATCGGCTCCGCCGCGCTGGCCGCCCCGGCGAACGCGGCGCCTGCCGCGGCACCGGCAGCCGACTCGCCGGACCAGCGGCGGGCGCAGACCTACACGATGTCCGGCGACGAGGGCGGCTCGAAGTTCGAGGGCATCGGCGCGGACACCCGCCGCGGCACCTTCTACGTCAGCGAGGCCACGGGCGGGGAGATCCACCGCGGGGTTTCGGGCACGCCGCGGATGGCCGAATGGCTGGGCGGCAACGGCACCGACGGGCGCTACACCGCCCGCGGCATCACCGTTGACCGCGCGGGAAACATCTACATCGCCGGCGGCCCCAACGGCATCGGCAACGACCGGCCGGACCTCTGGGTCTACAACGCCCGGGGGGAGCTGCAGGCGGCCCTGCGTGCCCCGGGCACCGACGTGTTCCTCAACGACGTCGTCATCGGCGCGGACGGCGCCGCCTACTTCACCAACTCGAATGACGCGCAGCTCTTCCGCGTGGCAAAGTCCGGCGGCACGTACAAGGCAGCCCTCTGGGCCGACGCCACCGGGACCATCGAGCGGCTGCCCGGGTTCAACCTCGGCGGCATCGAGCTGAGCCCCGACCGCTCGGGGCTCGTGGTCGCCCAGGGCAACACCGGTGTGCTGTGGCGCTTCGATGCCAGGACCCGCGAGGCCAGCCGCGTGGACACCGGCGGCGCGCTCCTGCCCAACGCTGACGGACTGCTGCTGCGCGGCAGTACCCTGGGCGTGGTCCAGAACTTCACCAAGCAGCTGACCACCCTGAAGCTGGATGCCGACGGCAGCCGGGCCCGCGTGGTGAAGCAGCAGGCCACCGACCCGCAGCGGGTGCTGACGACGATGGCGCAGCTGCGCGGCCAGACGCTGTTCGTCGACTCGAAGTTCGACGAGCAAGTCGCCTCCGGCCCCTACGAGGTCATCACCGACCCCGTGGCACGTTAGCGGTGTCGGCTGCCTGCGGCCCCGATAGGCTCCCCGCAGGGAAGCCCCCAAGGGGGCCGATCCGTCGTTCGGGGCGCTGAGGGGTCGCCGCCGAATACGAATAAAGGATCGTACGTTGGAGGCGAGTTGAGTTTGACCGCCACTGGACTGCAGCTTGCCAATGGAAGTCCCCGACACCGTTTCACACGGGAACGTCATAGAAGCATCCATCATTTGGATAGTTTGGTTCAACTGAGTCATAGGTCAGGCTGTTGAATCCTGCTGTATGGGGGATGTTTCATGCCGTGAAGGGCAACAAATATGCTTTTTGACTTGGAGTAACAATTAGAACCAATCTGCGAAAACTTTGAAACATGTGCTTTTTATCACCTAGGCTGACAAACTCCACCGACTTTCAGGAGTAGATATGCTCGCAAAACCCCGTAAGCGCACAATGCTGTTGATTCCAGCGCTTTCATTCGCTCTTATCTCGATGGCTCCGGTAGCTCATGCAGACAGTCAGCCTGTAGCAATTGAGCGCGGCGAGGATGTCACGATCCAACCGAGGGTCTGCACCGGACCCACCCCGATCTTCACCCTTGGGACAAGCAAAGTGGACAGCCGCCCTACCAACGTGAAAAGCGCATACATCACGGGTCCCGGAACGCTCACATATAACAAGAATATTTCGGCAACCGTTTCCGCTGGCACCACCACCACCGCGTCCGCCGACATCCCACTGATCGTCACAAAGGCCAACGCTTCATTTTCAAAGAGCGTCACGAATTCACGGTCTTGGTCCGATGGATTCAGCTATTCGCTGACCGTCCCTAAGGGCCAACGGCGCGCGATGCGACTGTTCCAGGCCTCTCGATCATTCACAGTCAAGAAGGAAACCTTGGTTAGCCCCTGCAGCTACAAGGTTGTTTACACTAACCAGCTGGTGAATCTCCCTCTTGCCTCACGCGATGACGAGTGGAAGCTGATTCCATGAGCGTGAAGTTGCCTCTTCATCGCCACAAAAGGTCCTTGACTTTTGCCATAGTTGCCGCGGCTTTGCTCACTGGATGCACGGCTACGGACAACGGCGTGGAGCATTCTGCAGCCGGATCTCCGACACCGCCGGCTACTCCGTCACAAACCACGGCCCCTGCGCAGAGCCCTACGACGGACTCATCGTCGAGCCCAACCGGGGAAACAGCCACCGAAACTCCTACATTTAGCCCGGACTCCATCACGATTATCAGTCAAAAAGCTGTGAGCTCTGGTGCGACAAAATCCGTGGTTCTTAAGGTCCATGCACCGGAGAATACCCGTTTTGGCATCAGTGAGGTTGGCGCCAAGACTGCCCCAATCGATTGCACTTCGAAGGTCCTCGACCCGGCGCCAGTTCTCTATGAGGTCCAATGTCCTCAACAAGGGGCAAAGCAGGAACTGTCTGCCACGATCACCTACGGAGATTTTGACTACGGGTTCAAGAAATCCTTGAAATAGATTCGCATTAAAAGGTAGGGAGGACACTGGTTTCGGTGGCCCTCCCTACCTGTTTATCGTGACAGATCATGGTGATCTGCAGTACTTGACGCAGGTTCCGCTTGATCGGTCCTTGAGGGGAAATCCCAATCGTCTGGCCAGTCGACCTCAACTTCATTAGGGTCCCAGACCTGATCGGTCATTGGCCTGTCGGCCATGGATTCGTCGTAGGGACCCAAGACATGGTCGGTGATGGCGCGTCCCCGTACGTTCTGAAGATGCTTCCACTGGTCCTTCAATCGTGTGTGGGATTTGCTCGGCTCCACCGCGGCGAAGGCTTCCTCTTGCTGGTCCGCTATTTCACGCCACAACAGAGTTGCCCGCAGGAGCGTCCCTCCACCGGACACGCTAGCCTCTGACATGCATCGTTGCGAGCGATGGCCGTCGACAGTCCCGTATAGGGTGTTCGGTGAACTGACCGGTGAACGCGCGGTCCCTATGTGCAACACCCATCTACATGTCCGGGAATCTTGGAAGGCTGTGCACACGTGTCCACGGAAGAGCAAGACCTCACCGCCCAGCGTGATGCCCTGGCGGCCCTTGGCGTTGAGCCGGAACGCATCTATGTTGATCATGGCTTTACCGGCAGGAACAAGAATCGCGCCGGACTCCGCGAAGCCCTCGCCGCGTGCAGGGCCGGAGACACATTCGTTGTCACCAAGCTCGACCGCCTGGCCCGTTCCGTTCGTGATGCTCACGAAATAGCGGACGACCTCGCCAGTCGCGAAATCAAACTCAACATCGGTGGTTCCATCCACGACCCCACCGACCCCATGGGCAAACTGCTGTTCAACGTCCTGGCGATGATCGCCGAGTTCGAAGCCGACCTCATCAGCATGCGCACCCGCGAAGGAATGAAGGTTGCCAAGGCCAACGGCCGGCTCCGAGGAAAACAGCCGAAGCTCAGCGTGAAGCAGGAAGCCCCCCTCCTCGAACTGCACGAAGCCGGAGAATACACCATGGCCGAAATGGCCGAAATGGCCGAAATCTTCTCCATCAGCCGATCCACCATTTACCGGGCCGTCGAACGCAGCCAGAGGAAGAAGCCCGGTACTAGTAGCATCTGACGTGTGGATGTCCATCGTCGGACGATGACACCAGGTCCCCCACCACCCCTGTTCCTCCTTTCCCGCTTTATCGGGAGAAGCACCGATGCCCCGTCGTTGGATCCTGTTTGCCGCCGAGCACGAAAGTCCGCTCGCGCTGCCAGATGCCGAGGATGAGGTTATTCGACAGGGCACATACAGCGAATTCGATCTGGTAGCCATCCGCCAGAAACGCAGCGAAGCGAACCGCTTAGTCTTTGCTGCGCTGTTGCAATGGATTGGCGCTCAATTCGGCATCGACCCGACCTGCTGGCCGGCGTATGAGGCACGAGAGGAAGCAGGCCCCGAGCATCTGCCCGAACTGCTCACTTGCCCCGGCGTCAAGCCATTTGGCCTTATTGGCTACCGCGAGACCCTGCCTTCGGCCCTGGAATCCGGCAATCGGCCTTGGTGCACGATTTCACTCCGATTTCTGAAGCCGCACTTAGGTCGACGGACCCTGCGAGGCGTGCCGGTGTGCCGGAGGTGCTGTGGAGGAACGCAGCACGAATTCGGTGGGGAAGAACTCAGGCGCCGCGGCGTCGGGTTCCTCCTCGCCGAGCAGTTCCATGATGCGCCGCACCGCGGCCTCACCCTGGGCATGCGGGTGCTGGGCGATGGTGGTCAGCCCGTAGAGCTCCCCGAGCTCGTGCCCGTCGATGCCGACCACGGAGAAGTCCCCGGGCACCTCCAGCCCCAGGTCCCGGGCCGCCATGATGGCGCCGAAGGCCATCTCGTCGGAGGCGCAGAGCAGCGCGGTGGGCCGCCCGCGCGGGTTGGAGAGCATGCTGCGGACCTTCTGGTAGGCCCCGGCCGTGGTGAAGTCCGCGTTCAGCAGCCACTGCTGGTTGACCTGGATGTCCGCCTGGTCCAGCGCGTACTCGAACCCGTCGAGGCGCGCCGAGGGCAGCCGGAAGTCGATGTTGAACTCGTCGGTGCCGCCCAGGAAGCCGATGTCCCGGTGCCCCAGCGAGACAAGGTGCTCGGTGGCCAGCGCGGCGATGTTGAAGTCGTCGACCCGGATGGTGTCGACCTGGGGAAGCAGGCCGCCGAGCGCCACCAACGGCTTCTTCACCTGGCGCAGCTGGTGCAGCTCCGGGTCGGTGAGTTTGAGCGTGACGGTGATGACCGCGTCGAGACGCTGGCGCATCAGCAGGTCCTGGAAGACCGCATCCCGGTGCCGCTGCTGTCCGCTGGTGTTGTAGAGCGTGAGGTCGTAGCCGCGCTCGTTGAGTTCCTGGGTGGCACCCTGCAGCACGTGGGCGTAGTACCAGCGCGACACAGTCGGCATCACGATCCCGACGTTGCGGCTGCGCCCGGAAGCCAGCGAGGAGGCGTTGTAGGAGAGCACGTAGTCAAGCTCCTTGGCCGCGCGCTGCACCGCCTGCCGGGAGGCCTCGGAGACCTTCCCGTTGCCGGAGAGCGCGCGGGAAACCGTGGCGACGGAGACGCCCGCGCGGTGGGCTACGTCCTTGATGCTGGCCATGCGCCTGTGCTCTTTCCTTTCGTGCGGCGGGCAAGCCCGGGAAGGGTGCCCCGGTGTTTCACGGGGCCGGGGGTCATGCTCTCCCGGCGGCCTTGAGCCACACCGCCGAGTTCGGGGCCAGGAGCGGGGTTCCCGCTCCGTCGCCGGCCACCACGGCGTGCGCGTCGCTTGCCACCAGGATTTCCCCTGCCGGAAGCGGCACGGGGGTCACGCCCAGGTTGGCCAGGACCAGGACCCCGGAGTTCTCGAAGCCCAGCAATTCCGGGTGTTCCGTGTTCACTAGCCAGTTTAGATTGCCCAGGCCCAGTTCGTGGCTCCGGCGCAGGGCCAGGGTCCGCCGGTAGAAGGCGAGGGTCGAGGCAGGATCGGCCTCCTGCGCCTGGCGGGAGAGCGCGGACCAGCCTTCGGGCTGCGGGAGCCAGCCCGCGCCGGCGTCGTTGAAGCCCAGTGATTCCCCGCCCATGCTCCATGGCAGCGGCACCCGGCAACCGTCGCGGCCCAGGCGCTCGCCGTGGGTGCGCGCGTAGCTGGGGTCCTGGCGCAGCGCGTGCGGCAGCGTGGTGTGGTCGCCGAGGCCCAGCTCCTCGCCCTGGTAGAGGTAGGCGCCGCCGGGCAGGCCCAGCATCATCAGCGTGGCGGCCTTGGCGCGCAGCAGGCCGAGCTCGAGGTCCGGTTGCGCGTCCTCGGGGCCCAGCCCGTCCCCGGGGCGCGCGGCGGGGGAGGGGGCTCCCAGCCGGGTGGCGTGGCGCGGGACGTCGTGGTTGGAAAGCACCCAGGTGCTGGGGGCCTGCACCGCGTCGAAGGCCTGCAGGGAGCGGGTGATGATGGCCTTCAGTGCTGCGGCGTCCCAGCCGGTGTGCAGGAAGGGGAAGTTGAAGGACTGGTGCATCTCGTCCGGGCGCACCCAGTCGGCCATGGCCTCGATCGGGTGAACGTTGGCCTCGGCGCAGAGCACGCGCTCGCCCTCGTACTCCTCGCAGACCCGGCGCCAGCGGCGGTAGACGTCATGCACCCCGGGGCGCCCGAACATCGGCGCGTCCTCGAACGGGAACCCGGGGGTCGGTGCGCCGTCGGCGGTGCCGCCCCAGTCGGGCAGGGAATTGTCCTTGATCAGTGCGTGGGCCACGTCGACGCGGAAGCCCCCGGCGCCGCGGTCAAGCCAGAAACGCAGGATGGATTCGAACTCGTCGCCGACAGCGGGGTTGTCCCAGTTGAAGTCGGGCTGGCTGGAATCGAAGAGGTGCAGGTAGTACTGGCCCGGGGCGCCGTCGGCCTCGGTGACGCGGGTCCAGGCAGAGCCGCCGAAGTGGGACTGCCAGTTGTTCGGCGGCAGCTCCCCGTGGGCGCCGCGCCCGTCGCGGAAGATGAACATCGCGCGTTCCGCCGAGCCCGGGGCCGCGGCGAGGGCGGCCTTGAAGAGTGCGTGCTCGCTGGAGCAGTGGTTGGGCACGATGTCGACGAGGATCTTCACGTCCAGGCGGTCCGCCTCGGTGATGAGGTCGTCGAAGTCGGCGAGGGTGCCGAAGAGCGGGTCGACGGCGCGGTAGTCGGAGACGTCGTAGCCGGCGTCCTTCTGCGGGGACGCGAAGAACGGGGAGAGCCAGACCGCGTCGACGCCGAGGTCCGCGATGCGGTGCAGTTCGCGGGTGATGCCCGGCAGGTCGCCGATGCCGGTGCCGGTGGTGTCACGGAAGGAGCGCGGGTAGACCTGGTAGATCACCGAACGGCGCCACCACTCGCGCCCGGCGGAGGGGGCGTGGGTGGCCGCTTCGCGGTGGTAACCCTGCAGTGGAGTGTTGCTCACGGCGAGCTCGGGAATCTGTGACATGCGCTCAATCATAACGACGCAACGCACGAAAATGGAAGCGTTTACATCTTTCAGTGAAAACGTGGAACGGCCTTCCAGTCGTGAATCTGCATGCTCCAGCCCCGTCAATTCAAGGGAGTTACTCTCGATGTAACGCTCGCGCGCAGGAAACTCCGGGGCGCATCCACCTGTCAAGGGAACGTGACCTAGACGACAGCGGTGGAAACGCTTACACTGAATCCACGACATAAGCGCCGGAGTCCATATCCGATCGAAATTTTCCACCCGGGCACCCGGGGCGAAATGCTTGAAGCGGCCAATGGTGGCAGCACGAGACTTGAAAGAGGTAGATCATGACGGGAAACACCAAACCCGCCACGCGTCTGACGCGCCGCAGCTTCACCCTCGGAGCGGTGGGAGCCATCTCCGCACTGGCCCTGACCGCCTGCGGCGGCGGCGGAACCCCTGCCGCATCCAGCGGAAGCGCCGCGGCAACGTCGGCCGCCTCCAGCGCACCGGCTACCAGCACCACGTTGACCATGTGGGTCGATGCGGAACGCTCCCCGGCATTGAAGGACATCGCGGCAAAGTTCAAGGCCGAAAAGGGCATCGACGTGAAGCTTGTCGTCAAGGACTTCGCGGCGGTGCGCGACGACTTCATCACCCAGGCGCCGACCGGCAAGGGCCCGGACATCCTCGTGGGCCCGCACGACTGGCTGGGCAAGCTCGTCCAGAACGGCGTCGTGGCCCCGATCCAGCTCGGCGACAAGGCCAAGGACTTCGCCGAAAGCTCCATCAAAGCGGTGACCTACGACGGCCAGACCTACGCGGTGCCGTACTCCATCGAGAACGTGGCCCTGATCCGGAACACCGCGCTGGTCTCGGAGACCAAGGACACCCTCACCGAGGTCGTGGCCGAGGGCAAGAAGGCGGTTGACGCGGGCAAGGCCAAGTTCCCGTTCCTCGTGGGCCTCGATCCCAAGCAGGCCGACCCGTACCACCTCTACCCGTTCCAGACCTCGATGGGTGCCCCGGTCTTCGCCCAGAATGCCGACGGTTCCTACGACGCCAGCAAGCTGACCCTGGGCAACGAGGGCGGCCAGAAGTTCGCCCAGCTGCTCGCGGACCTCGGCGACAAGGGCGAGAAGGTCTTCAACTCCAACATCACCGGCGACATCGCCAAGGAGAAGTTCCTGGCCGGGGAGTCCCCGTACTTCCTGACCGGCCCGTGGAACGTCCCGGACATCGAGAAGAAGGGCATCAAGTTCGCAGTGGACAAGCTGCCCACCACCGGGGACGACCCGGCGCTGCCGTTCATCGGCGTGAACGGCTTCTTCATCTCGGCCAAGTCGACAAACGCGCTGGCCGCCAACGAATTCGTTGTCAACTACCTTTCGCAGGTCGAAGCCCAGGACGAGCTCTTCAAGCTCGGCGGGCGCCCGCCGGCCCTGACCGCCTCCTTCGAGAAGGCGGCAAGCGACCCGGTCGTCAAGGCCTTCGGCGAAATCGGTGCCGAGGGTGTCCCGATGCCCGCGGTTCCCGCCATGGACGCCGTCTGGGCCGACTGGGGAGCCACCGAGCTGAACCTCATCAAGGGCAAGGAAAGCGACCCCGCCGCGGCCTGGACCAAGATGGCTGCCAACATTGAAAAGAAGATCGCCGGCGGCAAGTAGCCCGCCAGCCATCCTCCAGCCGCCGGCGGCGGGGCAGGCATGCCACAGGCATCCTGGCCCCGCCGCCGGCGCACCACCAACCGCCATGCACCGGCGGGAAGCGCATCACGGAAAGTTTGGATCCCATGGTCGAAGTCGATGAAAAGGTGAACGGTCAGGCCTCCGGCCGCCCCGCCCCACCCCGCAAGAAGAAGTCCCATGGGCCGGATTCCCTCGGCGGCATCCTCGCCAAGATCATCCTGCTGGGCCTTGTCGACGCCGTTGCGGCGTTCGTGCTGTTCCAGCTGGCCACCGGCGGCCAATGGCTGGTCTTCGGGATCTCCCTGGTGGCCACCGCGGTGATCAACTGGATCTACCTGCGGCGCGGCGGGCTCCCGGCCAAGTACCTGGCTCCGGGCGTTGCGTTCCTCCTGGTCTTCCAGGTGTTCGTGATGGCCTTCTCGACCTACATCGCATTCACCAACTACGGCGACGGGCACAATTCCACCAAGGAAGACGCCATCGCCTCCATCCAGCTTTCCGCCTCCGAGCGCGTCCCCGACTCCCCGCAGTACCCCACCAGCGTCCTGGAACGCGACGGCTCCTACTTCCTGCTTGTCACGACACCGGAGGGCGAGGCGAAGCTCGGCGGCACCGACCAGCCGCTGGAAACCGTCACGGCCACCGGCACCGGGCCCACGGGCGCCGCCACCGGCGTCGAGGGCTACACCACCCTCGACTTCGCGACGCTGCTGCAGCACCAGGCCGAGGTCACGGCCCTGAGTGTCCCGATCAGCGGCAACCCCGAGGACGGGGCCCTGAAGACCGCGGACGGCTCCACCTCCTACGTCTACACCCCCAAGCTGCACTACAACCAGGACACCGACACCTTCACCGACACCCAGAGCGGGGTCACCTACACCGACAACGGCCGCGGCTCCTTCGTGGCGGCGGACGGCTCGCAGCTGAACACCGGGTGGAAGGTCAACGTCGGCTTCGACAACTTCAAGCGCGCCTTCACCGACCCCAACCTCCAGGGCCCGCTGCTGCAGGTCATCCTCTGGACCTTCGTCTTCGCCATCCTGTCCGTGGCCACCACCTTCGCGCTCGGCCTCTTCCTGGCGATCACCTTCAACAAGGCGGACCTGAAGGGCCAGCGGATCTACCGCATCCTGATGATCCTGCCCTACGCCTTCCCGGCGTTCCTCTCCGGCCTCGTCTGGTCCGGCCTGCTGAACCCCGAGTTCGGGTTCATCAACAACGCGCTGCTGGGCGGGGCCGACATCCCCTGGCTGACCGACCCGTTCCTGGCGAAGGTCTCGGTGCTCCTGGTCAACCTCTGGCTCGGCTACCCCTACATGTTCCTGGTGTGCACCGGCGCCCTGCAGTCCCTGCCGGAGGAAGTCGACGAGGCCGCCCGCATGGACGGCGCCAGCGCCTGGCGGATCTTCACCTCCATCAAGCTCCCGCTGCTGCTGGTGTCCCTGGCGCCGCTGCTGATCTCCTCCTTCGCATTCAACTTCAACAACTTCAACGTGATCTACATGCTCACCGGCGGCGGGCCGCGCTTCGACGACACGACCTTCGACATCGGTTCCACCGACATCCTGATCACCATGGTCTACAAGATCGCCTTCGGCACCGGAACCGGACGCGACTACGGACTTGCCAGCGCGCTTGCCATCCTGATCTTCATCATCGTGGCAGTGATCTCTGCACTGAGCTTCAAGAAGACCAAGGCCCTGGAGGACCTGAACTGATGAGCACCTCGACAGCACCTGCAAACCTCTCCGCGCCGCGCGAGAACAAGCGCGGCCTGGGCGACTGGTTCCTGGCCAAGGGGTGGCGCCACGTGGTCGCCATCATCGCCACCGTCTTCTCCGTCTTCCCGCTGCTCTACGTGCTCTCCGCGGCGCTGAATCCCGCCGGCACCATGGCCGGGGCGAGCTCCCTGTTCAGCGAGATCGGGTTCGGGAACTTCGAGGAGCTCTTCTCCAACCAGGAACGGCCCTTCGGCCGCTGGTTCGTCAACACCCTGGTGATCGGCACCGTCACCTCGGTGGCCACGGTCTTCCTCGGGGCGCTGGCCGCCTACGCGTTCTCCCGCATGCGCTTCAAGGGCCGCCGTTTCGGGCTGCTGAGCCTGCTGCTGCTGCAGATGTTCCCGCAGCTGCTGACGGTGGTGGCGATCTTCCTGCTGCTGAACTTCCTCGGCGACATCATCCCGGCCATCGGGCTGGGCTCGCAGCTGGGGCTGATCATGGTGTACCTCGGCGGGGCACTGGGCGTGAACACCTACCTGATGTACGGCTTCTTCAACACCGTGCCGATGTCCCTCGACGAATCGGCGCGCATCGACGGGGCCAGCCACGTGCAGGTCTTCTTCAAGATCATCCTGCCGCTTGTCACCCCGATCCTCGCTGTCGTGGGCCTGCTGGCGTTCATCGGCATCTCCTCCGAGTTCGTGATCGCCTCCGTGGTGCTCACCGACCCCGAATCGCAGACCCTCGCCGTGGGCCTGTACTCCTACGTGGCGCAGCAGCGCAGCGAGAACTGGGGCGTCTTCGCCGCCGGCGCGGTCCTTGCCGCGATCCCGGTCATGGCGCTCTTCCTCTTCCTGCAGCGCTACATCACCTCCGGCCTGACGGCCGGCGGCGTCAAGGGCTAGGCGGCCCCCGCACCCCGCAGGCAACACCCACGCACCCACCCATCGGACCCCCTGGAGCACCCGCATGCTTGCCGCAGATTCCTCACTGGCCCTGGCCCCGCACCACGACGGATCCCCACTCCACGTCCGCGGGCCGCGGATCCCGCAGGTCGGAGACGAGCTGCTGGTGCGGCTGCGCGTGCCCAGGATCCCCGGGCGCACCGTCCGGGTCTGGCTGCGCAGCCTGCGCGACGGCGAGCCGCACATCGAGCCGGCGGCCCCGGCCGGGGAGGACGGCGACGTCGCCTGGTTCGAGGCGCCGCTGGCCATCATCAACCCGGTGCAGCGCTACAGGTGGTACCTGGCCTACACCGATGGGGCCGGGACCGTCGAGCACCGCTGGCTCAATGCGGCGGGCCTGCACCGCCGGGACGTGCCTGACGCTAACGACTTCAGGATGCATGCCGGACACGGGACCCCGGACTGGGTCAAGGAATCCGTCATGTACCAGGTCTTCCCCGACAGGTTCGCGAACTCCGGGGCCCCGAAGCCCGCAACCGGCTGGATGGTCGCCTGCGACTGGGACACCCCGGTGGAGGGCAGCGGCGAAAACACCAGCCGGCAGTTCTACGGCGGGGACCTGCCCGGCATCGAGGAACGCCTGGGCCACCTCGCGGAGCTCGGTGCCACGGTGCTCTACCTGACCCCGATCTTCCCCGCCGAGTCCAACCACCGCTACGACGCCTCGAGCTTCGACATGGTCGACGAGCTGCTCGGCGGCGACGCGGCACTGGTCTCCCTGGTCTCCGCCGCACACGCCCGGGGCCTGCGCGTGGTCGGGGACCTGACCACCAACCACACCGGCGCCGGGCACCATTGGTTCCTCGCCTCCCGCAACAACCCCGGCGCGCCGGAGGGGGAGTACTACTACTTCAACGAGGACCGCAGCGAGTACGTGTCCTGGCTGGGCGTGCCCTCGCTGCCGAAGCTCAACTGGAGCTCCGAGGCGCTGCGCGCACGCTTCATCCTGGACGACGACTCGGTGGCCGTGCGCTGGCTCAAGGAACCGTTCAACCTTGATGGCTGGCGCATCGACGTGGGCAACATGACGGGCCGGATGGGCACCGACGATTTGAACCACGAGGTCGCCCGGATGCTGCGCAACCGCCTGGAGGAGGTCAAGCCCGGTGCCATGCTGCTGGCCGAGTCGACCTCCGACGCGGCCCCCGACGTGCCCGGGGACGGCTGGCAGGGAGCCGTCAGCTACACCAACTTCACCCGGCCGCTCTGGCAGTTCCTGGCCAGGGACCCGGACCCGGAGGCGTTCGGCTGGTTCTTCGGGCTGCCGCAGGCGGGCCCGGCGCGCATCGATGCGGCGGACTTCGTGGCCACCCACCGCGAGTTCTCCGCCGGGTACAGCTGGGAGGTTCGGCTGGCCAACGCCAACGCCCTTGACACTCACGACACGGCACGCGCCGCCAGCCACATGATTGCCGGCGGCCAGCAGGTCGCCGCCTGCGTGCAATTCTCCTTCCCGGGGATCCCGTTGGTGTTCGCAGGGGACGAGTTCGGCCTCACGGGCTACAACGGCGAGGACT
This sequence comes from Paeniglutamicibacter selenitireducens, assembly GCF_051550675.1. Taxonomy (NCBI): domain Bacteria; kingdom Bacillati; phylum Actinomycetota; class Actinomycetes; order Micrococcales; family Micrococcaceae; genus Paeniglutamicibacter; species Paeniglutamicibacter selenitireducens. Next base: position 21,816 of record NZ_JBPULF010000011.1, read on the forward strand.
CGCGCACCCCCATGCCCTGGGACGCGCCGGAGAAATGGGGTGCGGACCTGCGCGGCCTCTACGCCGAACTGGCAGCCCTGCGCGCCGGGCACCGCGCGCTCGTTGACGGGTCGCTGCGCTTCCTCCACGCCGAGGGCGACCTGCTGGTCTACGTGCGTGAACACGCGCAGGGGTCGGTGTTGTGCGCGGTCAGCCGCGGGCCCGTGGCCCAGACGCCGCTCGGGACCGGGATCCTGCCGCCGGGCGACGCCGTGGAGCCGCTGCTCCAGGTCGGGTCGGCGCCGTGGCTGCGCGTGGATGCCGCGGGCCGGCTGCTGGTCGGAGCCGGCGGTGCCGGTGCCCTCTTCCACCAGGTGCCGGCGCCCGCCACCTGGGGCTAGGGCTTTTCGGCGGCGGCGACCCGGACCAGGCTGCGTTCGGTCGCGGCGCTTCCTGCCCCGAACACCAGGATGGCGACGAACACGGGCAGGAACCCGCCGAACCCGTCGTCCTGAGGCAGCCGGAGCTTCAGCACGGCGAACGCCGCCACCGCCACGGCGCACCAGATGGCGCCCGCGAGCCGCTTCTTCCTGCCGGGGACCCCCGCCCAGAGCGGGAGTGTGCCCGGTGCGTGTTCGCCGGTGAGGCCAAGCCACTTCAGCATCCGTGTTCCTTTCGCGCGTGGCATCACTCGCCGGCGGCCTCGGGGTCCAGCATCAGCCGGGCCTCGTCGCGCCGGTGGCGCAGCACCGCCTCCACATAGGAGGCGACGGCCTCCTCCATGGGCACGTTTGAGCCGCGCGCCTCGGAAATGTACCAGCGGTGCTCCAGCACCTCGTGCACGATCTGCGCGGGCTCCAGCTTGCCGTGGAACTCGCGCGGGATGGCCCCGGTGATCCTGTCGAAGACGTTGGCCACCCAGTGCGCCGCCACCAGCTCCTCGTCGAGCTCCGGGTGCTTCTTGGCCCGGTAGGCGTCAAGGTCGTTGAGCAGGCGCCGGGCCTGCCCCTCCTCGACGTCCAGCCCGGTGAGCCGCAGCAGCCGGCGGGTGTGGTGCCCGGCGTCGACAACCTTGGGCTGGATGACCAGCTGGCCGCCGTCGGGGGAGGTCTTGAGGCTGATTTCCTCCACGTCGAAGCCCAGTTCGTTGAGCCGGCGGATGCGTTCGTCCACGCGCCAGCGTTCGGAGAGGTCGAAGGACTCGGTGTCGTTCAGCTCCGCCCACAGCCCGCGGTAGGCGTGCAGGATCTGCTCGCTGGTGGCCACCGGGTCCACCTTTTCCTCGATGAGCCCGGCCTCCATCAGGTCCATGAGTTCCCCGGCGATGTTCACGCGGGCGATCTCCAGGTCGTATTCGCGCTGCCCGGAGGAGAGCTCCGGGTAGAGCTCCCCGGTTTCCGCATCCACCAGGTAGGCGGCGAAGGAGCCGGCGTCGCGGCGGAACAGCGTGTTGGACAGGGACACGTCCCCCCAGTAGAAGCCGATCAGGTGCAGGCGCACCAGCAGCAGCGCCTGCGCGTCGATGAGCCGGGTGAGGGTGTCGCGGCGCAGTTTCTGGGAGAACAGCGCGCGGTAGGGCATCGAGTACTTCAGGTGCCGGGTGACCAGCACCGGCTCGAGCTCGTTGCCCTCGGTGTCGGTGCGCCCGGTGATCACGGCGACGGGCTCCACGCAGGGGGCCGCCAGGCGGCGCAGCTTGCGCAGCATGTGGTACTCGTGCCGGGCCACGTGTTCGCCGGTTTCCTTGATGGCGATGACCGAGCCGCCCATCATGGCAAAGCGCACCACGTGGCGCGAGATGCCGCGCGGCAGCGGGGCCAGGGTGTCCGCGGGCCAGTCCTCGAGCCGGATCTGCCACGGCAGGTCCAGCAGCGCGGGGTCGGCCGTGGCGGAGGTGATGGACAGGGAACCGGCCACGGATGGGCGCGCCGTATCGGGTGCCTCGCGCGGCAGCTTGCCGGGCTGCACGTAGTTGGTGGGTTCGTCGTGCCATTGGGCGGTGTGGCGGATCATGGGGTGTTGACCGTCCCTTGTCGAAGGCTCAAGTTGTCGAAATGGCCGCCGGTGCGCGGTGCCGCACGCGGTGGCGCGGGCGAAAGCCCGCCGGATGCGCAAAAGCGGCCGCATTCGTGGTGGTGAATGCGGCCGCCGTTGGCACTTGTTCCGAGCTTACAGCCCGGGGTGGCCGGGCCTAGACCTCGCTGGGGACCGGAGCCGCGTGCGCGCCCGGGACCTTGACGTCCGCCAGGCGCTCGCCGGAGGCGGTGTCGAAGAGGTGGACGTGTCCGACCTTCGGCATCACGTGCACGGTTTCGCCCTTGAACGGCGGCTTGCGGCCGTCGACGCGGACCACCATCTGGTATTCCGTGCCGCCCACGGTGGTGTGGCCGTAGACGTAGGCGTCGGCGCCGAGTTCCTCGACGACGTCGACGTTCACGGCCAGGCCCTCGCCGGCGGATACCAACTCGAGATCCTCCGGCCGGACGCCCAGGGTCACCGAGTTGCCGGTGGCTGCCTCGAGCGTTGCGGAGGACACCGGGTAGGTGGTGCCGCCGAAGGCGACGCCGCCGTTGACTGCCGGCAGTTCCAGCAGGTTCATGGCGGGGGAGCCGATGAAGCCCGCAACGAAGACGTTCTGCGGGCGGTCGTAGAGCTCGCGCGGGGTGCCGACCTGCTGCAGCAGGCCGTCCTTGAGCACCGCGACGCGGTCGCCCATGGTCAGTGCCTCGACCTGGTCGTGGGTCACGTACACGGTGGTGACGCCGAGGCGGCGGGTCAGCGACGCGATCTGGGTGCGGGTCTGCACGCGCAGCTTGGCATCGAGGTTGGAGAGCGGTTCGTCCATGAGGAAGACCTGCGGGCTTCGGACGATCGCGCGGCCCATGGCAACACGCTGGCGCTGGCCGCCGGAGAGCGCCTTCGGCTTGCGGTCCAGGTAGTCCTCGAGGTCCAGCAGCTTTGCGGCTTCCTGGACGCGGCGTGCGCGCTCTTCCTTGTCGACGCCGGCGATCTTCAGGGCGAAGCCCATGTTGTCGCCCACGGTCATGTGCGGGTAGAGCGCGTAGTTCTGGAAGACCATCGCGATGTCGCGGTCCTTGGGTGGAACGTTCGTGACGTCGCGGTCCCCGATGAGGATGCGGCCGGAGTTGACGTCTTCCAGGCCTGCGAGCATGCGCAGGGAGGTGGACTTTCCGCAGCCGGACGGGCCGACAAGAACGAGGAATTCCCCGTCGGCGATTTCCAGTGAGAGCTTGTCCACGCTGGGCTTTGTCGCTCCGGGGTAGACGCGTGATGCCTGGTCAAAAGTTACAGATGCCATGGGGCATTAATCCTTCCACGGGCAGGTACGTGCCCGACGATCCGTTGTGAATGGAATCACAAGCTTCTCATATCGAGTACCAATTCCAAAAGGGTTGACAATTCCCCGGGGCCGTTGAGCCGGAATTGCGCCCTCGTGTTGCCCGAACCGATCTTGACGCCGATGTCCCCGGGGCGCAGGACCGCGAAGGCGTCCTCGTCGGTGACGTCGTCCCCGGCGAAGAGTACGGTGGAGGCATCCGCCACCTCGCGCAGCCAGTCGAGCCCCTCGCCCTTGGTCCCCGACAGCACGGTGGCCTCGAGGACCTCCTTGCCGTCGAGCGTCCAGAGGTCCTTGACGTCCTCCAGCCTTTCGCGGGCAGCACGCAGTGCCTTGGTGGCGGTCTCTGGGGCCGCCTGGCGCACATGCAGCACCACGGATGCCGGCTTGTATTCGAGGTTGGTTCCTGGGTGGTCGGAGACGACGGCCTCCAGGAGGCGGGTTGCCTTGTCCAGGGCCGCGGACTGTTTCACGTTGAGGTCGATGTGGGTCGCATCGGTGCCGAAGCTCTCCGGGGCCCAGCGCTCGGTGCCGTGGCTGCCCACCAGCAGGGTTTCCTCCGGCGGGGTTGCCACGGCGCGCAGGGACGCCAGGTCGCGTCCGGAGATCAGGGCCGTGACGGTGTTTTCCGTTGCGGCAAGGCGGGAGAGCAGCTCCGCGGAGGCGGGCAGCGGCCTGGCATCGTCGGGGTGGTCGACAAGCGGTGCCAGGGTTCCGTCGAAGTCCAGCGCCACCAGGAGTATCTGGGTATCGGCCAGGGTTTCGATTGCATCGGCGAGTTCCGGCGAGAGGGGTCCCATGGGTTGGCCCGGGTCCTTTCAGGGTTGGAGGGGTGCGCCCGGACGGTGGCCGGCCGGGCGCGTTGTCCCGGGTGCGCCTAGACGAGCGTGTCGGTCGGCAGCGGCTGGGACAGGGCGCTGAGGAACGTGTGGGACCATCGGGCCACGTCGTGTTCCTTGAGGTGCCGGCGCATCCGGCGCATGCGCCGGGCGGATTCGAGCGGGTCCATGTGGACGGCGCGCAGGATCCCCTTCTTCATGCCGTCGATGTCGTGCGGGTTCACCAGCACCGATTGCGTGAGCTGGTCGGCGGCCCCGGCGAACTCGGAGAGCACCAGCATGCCGCTGTTGTCCGTGTGTGCCGCAACGAATTCCTTGGCGACAAGGTTCATGCCGTCGCGCAGGGCCGTCACCAGCATGATGTCGGCGGCCAGGTACAGGGCGATCATTTCCCGTTGCGGGTAGGAGTGGTGCAGGTAGCGCACGGCGGTGTGTCCCATGGTGTCGTGTTCGCCGTTGAGCGAGCCGACCATGAGCTCCACCTGGTCCCGCAGCTGGGCGTAGCGTTCGACGTTTTCGCGGCTCGGGCTGGCGACCTGCACCAGGCAGGCCTGGCCCACGACGAGGTCCCCGTCGGCCAGCAGTTCGCCGTAGGCCTTGAGCCGGTGCCGCAGCCCCTTGGTGTAGTCGAGCCTGTCGACCCCCAGGAGGACGGTTTGGGGGTTGCCCAGTTCCTTGCGGATCTGCTTGGCACGGGCAATGATCTCCGGGTCGTGGGCCAGCTGGGCGACCTGCGAGGTGTCGATGGAGATCGGGTGGGCCTCGGCCCGGCAGATGTTCCTGGTGGAGGCGCTGCCGTCCAGCTGGGCGGGCGGGATCGCCCACGAACCCTTGACGGTGCGGTCGGTGTAGCGGCGCATGGCGCGCAGGAAGTTGCTGGCGTCGGCCGTGCGCTGGAAGCCCACCAGGTCCGCCCCGGCCAGGCCCTCAAGGATCTGCCGGCGCCAGGGGAGCTGGGAAAAGATCTCGGGGGAGGGAAAGGGGATGTGGTTGAAGAACCCGATGCGCAGGTCCGGCCGCTGCTCCCGCAGCAGCTTGGGCACCAGCTGCAGCTGGTAGTCCTGCACCCAGACGGTGGCGCCCTGGTTTGCCACCTTGGCTGTGGCATCGGCGAACCGCTGGTTGACCTTCTTGTAGTTGTCCCACCAGGTTCGGTGGAACTCCGGGGGGACAATGACGTCGTGGTACAGCGGCCAGAGCGTCGAGTTGGAGAACCCCTCGTAGTACAGCTCGAAGTCCTCGGCATCCAGCGGCACCGGAATCAGGTGGATGCGGTCGTTCTCGAACGGGGACAGTTCCTCGTCGGTGGCTCCGTGCCAGCCGACCCAGGCGCCGTCGGACTCCTGCATGACCGGTGCAATGGCCGTGACCAGGCCGCCCGGCGACCGGCGCCACAGCAATTCCCCGTCGTCGCCCTCGACCCGGTCCACCGGCAGCCGGTTGGCAACCACAATAAAGTCGTAGCCCCGATGCTCGGGGGCAGGTGAGGGCTCGTGATCTTGATCGGCCATCATAGTGATCCTCCAGTTCGCGAACGCCTAGTTGCTCTTGAGCCTAGGTCAGCCACGGCGGCGAAGCGACACTATGACGCCCGGGAGCGCCGTGTCAGTGCCCTAAACTGGTGAAGTTGGGGGAGTACAAAACCTACCTAAGGGACGATTGACCTATGGCATCCGATAGCCAGCGGCCGAGCAAGGCCGAGCGCACCGCGAGCGCACGTGAGAAGGCGCAGCAGATGCGCGTTGCACAGGAAGCGGCGGACAAGCGCAAATCACTGTTCATCAAGCTCGGTGTTCTCGTAGCGGTCCTGGCTGTGATCGCCCTGGTTGCGGCCATCATCCTGCAGAACAACTCGGGCAAGGTCGCCGACGCGGGCAACGCACCCAGGGGCGGCAACGCCGCCGGCGGCATCACGCTGACCTCCGACAAGACCCTGGCCGACACCTCCGGCATCACGGTCGACGTCACCAAAGCCGGTACGGTTCCGCAGGACTCGTCGACGCGTCCGCCGGCCCCGCGCGACGCCAAGGCCTCGGCCAAGGGGGAACCGGTCAACCTGCTGGTCTACGTGGACGTGAACTGCGTGCACTGCGCCGACTTCGAAACCAAGTACGCCGACCAGATCAGCACCTGGCTTGCCGCCGGCGACGTCAACGTCGAGTACCGCAACGTGGCCTTCCTTGACCGTGGCTCACCCACCAACTACTCCTCGCGCGGCGCGAACGCACTGGCGTGCGTTGCCGACGCCGCACCGGCTTCCTACCTGCCGTTCTCCAAGGCGCTGTTCGCCCACTACCCTCAGGGTGAGATGAACAACAAGGCCCTGGCCCAGCTGGCCAAGGACAACGGTGCGGATGTGGAAAGCTGCATCGAGAAGGGCGACTTCCGCCCGTTCGTGAAGTTCACCGATCAGGCCGCACGCGTAGACGCCATCGGTGGCACCCCGAGCATCTTCGTCCAGGGCAAGGAATGGGACCAGACCGCCAACCCTGACTTCGTGGCCTTCGTGAACGAGCAGATCGCCGCCAACCAGTAGTCGAGGCATCGCCTCCGGCTGATGGCCGGGTTCTGGACCGCTTCGTGCGGTCGGGAACCCGGCCATCGGTTTTCCACGGCCGAGATGGCCGTCCGGGCCGGTTTTATGCTGCGGGCCATTGTCGGCTACGCTTGATTCTGCACTTGCGTTGCATTCATGCAACGAGTTGCGCGCCTCCTTAGCTCAGTTGGCCAGAGCATCGCTCTTGTAAAGCGAGGGTCGCCGGTTCGAATCCGGCAGGGGGCTCCAGCGAAGAGCCGAGGCATCCCTGTGAACGAGGGATGCCTCGGCTCTTTTCGTTTGCCGTGGGGCCAGGCGGGCCTCGTCGGCCAGATTCGATGGCTTCGGGACGGTTCCCACGAGGATTGGTGGCAAGCCCGCCTGCGAAACGGCAGCGACGCCCGGAAGCGGCGCTGCAGCCCACGTCGTGGCCCGGCCCAGGAAGCGCGGAAGGACTATCGACGCGCAGAGAATGCCGCGGGCCCGACTGAAGTGCGGAAACCAAGCCCCGTCCACGTTGTCAACGTGACGCCACGGACAGGTTTGGCCTAGTGGCATGTATGCGGAAGTTGCACCAAGGCGAGGTGGTCATTCTCCCGGCGCGCCATTTCGCTCCCTTTCCCGCCCGGGCCCGGGAGGCAACCGGCCAGAACCCCCAGTCCGAGCCGGCGAGGGCTGCCAATCTGCTCGAAAGCGGCCGCCGACTTGGTCTTTCAAAAGACCTTTACGGTGCGGGGTCTTGATTGAACGCAAAGATTCCGGTGTAGTTCATACTGAACGTAATGCACATTACTAAACACTTCGGAGCGTGAGTCGATGATGAGCGAGGAACGACAGAATCGCATCCTTCGCGAACTGGCACTTCGGGGTTCCTTGAATGCCGCCGACTTCGCTCGAAGCCTGGGAATCTCGGGCATGACAGTCCGGCGAGACCTCGCCCTCCTCGAGGAGCAGGGGGCGCTGCAGCGCGTGCATGGCGGGGCTGTCGCAGTCGCCGAACGTTTCGGGGACTCCGGCGGATTCACCCAGAGGAACGCAGGGCGCGGCGGCGGATTCGCGGGACAGGGTTTCGCGTCCGGGAAACCGAGCCCGCTGGCCCATGGCCAGCGGCCGCTGGCGACAATCGGCATGGTCGTGCCGTCGGCAAAGTACTACTTCCCCGGGGTGATCAGGGGCGCCGAGGCTGCGGCCTCCGAACTGGGTGTCAGGCTGGTGCTCGGCGTTTCAAACTACTCGCCAGTCGAGGAACAGCGCCAGGTCAAGCGGCTGCTCATGAGCGGCGTTGACGGGTTGCTGGTGACACCGAGCGTGGAACGCCTGGCCGGCACGCCCACGCTGGACCTCCTGGCCTCGGCGGAAGTGCCCGTGGTTGTAGTGGAGCGTTCGATCGGGGACGTCCTTGATGCCGGCAGGCTGGAATCGGTCCAGAGCGACCACGTCCGTGGCGCCGAGATCGCCGTGACGCACCTCTTGTCCCTGGGACACCGCCGGATCGCGTTGTGCACGCGCCAGAACAGTCCCACGGCGTCGCAGGTCGAGGACGGCTACCGCCTCTCCATGCAACATGCGGGGCTTGCGTCCGACGCTGCCCTGGTGGGGGCCACGTTCGATACCAGCGACCCCGAGAAGCACCGCGAGCAGATGAACGGAATCGTCGAGGGCTTCGTGGAAGCAGGGGCCACCGCCGCCATCATCCACAACGATGAGGACGCGCTCACCTTTGCCGACCTGTGTGAAGCGCGGGGCCTGCGGATACCCGAGGACATCGCCGTGGTGGCCTACGACGACGAGGTTGCCGCGCTGGGCGCCGTGCCGTTGAGCGCCGTGGCCCCGCCCAAATTCGACGTCGGATACCACGCCCTGCAGATGTGCCTGAACCGACTGGGGCCCCGCCGCCGCTGGGACCTGGCCGTCCAGCGGGTCAGCTTGTCGCCGACGCTTGTCGTGAGGGATTCGACGGCCGCCTGATGCCGTTTTGCGCGGCGACCCGGCAATAATCTGGCTGCCAAGGGAAGCTCGAGACTGGCCTGCGCCACCGGCTGAAGCATGGCCGGCGCCTTGTCGGAGCCTGAATTGAACATGGCCCGAAGGTGCCAGGCACGCGGCCCGCTTCCCATTGCGTGGCAAGCCTGCGCGCGCAGGGCTCAAACCCTCGAATGTTCAGCTTTGTTCATTTTGTTTACTTCGTTCAATTCTGCGTGTTTTATGGATCTAGTTCATTCGACGGTGATCACCGTCACTACCGCATCAGGGATTTCGAGGGAGAACAATGAAGCGTCGCAAACTGCTCATCGGGGTAGCCAGCCTGGCCAGCAGCGTCATGCTGCTCGCCGCCTGTGGATCGGCCTCCGGCCCGTCCTCTGCACCGGCCGCAACCGGGGAACCCTCGGGGTCGATCACCTTCTGGTCCTCGCTTGCCGGCATGGACCAGGTGGCCGAGTCCTTCAACAAGAGCCAGGACAAGATCAAGGTCAACTTCGAGACGATCCCCAACGGCGCCAGCGGCGGCTACGCCAAGCTGTCCACCGCGATCACCGCCGGAAACGGCCCGGATGTTTCCACCATCGAATACCCGCAGCTGCCGCTGTTCGTCAGCAACAGCCAGGTGCAGCCGCTGAACGGACTCATCGACGAGGCCGAGACCATTGACAAGCTGGCCTCCGAGATCCGCGGCCAGGTCGAGTTCGGCGACAAGATCTACGGCCTGCCCTACGATGCCGCCCCCATGGTCATGTACTACCGCCAGGACCTGCTGAAGAAGGCCGGTGCCGAGGTCCCCAAGACCTGGGCGGAATTCGAGGAAACCGGCAGGAAGCTCAAGAAGGTGGCCCCCGAATCCTACCTGGCCAGCTTCAACCCGAACGAGGTCGCAGCCACCGCGGGCCTGGCCTGGCAGGGCGGCGCGAGCTGGTTCGACGTCGAGGGCGACAGCTGGAAGATCGGCATCAACGATGCGGCAACCAAGAAGGTCACGGACTTCTGGCAGAAGCTGATCGACGACGGACTCGTCAAGGTCTCCCAGGCCTACAGCGACGAATGGAGCCTTGACCTGTCCAACGGCACCGTCGCAGGCGTCGTCGGCGGCAACTGGAGCGCCTCGGGCATCCAGAAGCGCACCGAGGCCAGCGGCCAGAAGGGCAAGTGGATCGCCGCACAGCTTCCGAACTGGGAAGCACCGGCCGGTGCCTTCTACGGCGGTTCGAGCTTCAACATCACCAAGAGCAGCAAGAACCCCGCTGCCGCTGCCGAATTCATCAAGTACCTGACCACCAGCCCGGAGGCCATCAAGGCCCGCGGCAACACGGGCTCGGCCTTCCTGGCCTTCCCCGGCCTGACCCCCGTGGCACAGGAGGCGTTCGACGCCGGCTACTTCGGCAACGACATCTACGAGGTCTTCGAGGCCGCCTACAAGACGGTCCTCCCGGGCTGGCAGTGGGGCCCGAACTGGGACGTCACGAACACCGCCCTGAAGGATGCCTACGGAACCATCGGCACCGGGGGAACCCTCGGCGGCGCCGTCGACACCGCCCAGCGCGCGACGGTCGAGGGCCTGAAGCAAAGCGGCCTGTCCATCGCGGAGTAGCACCACCCCCTCCCCGGGTTGCCGCCGCACGGCGGCAACCCGGGCCAGTTAGGAGATCCCCATGGCCCCCGAGGCCCCCACATCCGTTCGAAGCGCGAAGCGCTCCTCGGTTACCGGAACAGGCGGCAGGACCGCCTCGCTGTTCCTTGTACCGTTCTTCACCCTGTTCGCTGTCGCCATCATTGCGCCCGTCGTCTATTCGCTGGTGCTCAGCTTCCACACCCAGCAGAAGTCGGGCCTGGGCTTCGGTGAAGCCAAGACCGTCTTCGTCGGCCTGGAAAACTACGCACAGGTCTTCGCCTCGGAGTCGTTCGTCGGGGGCATCCTCCGGCTGGGCCTCTACTGCCTGATCTACATCCCGCTCATGGTGGGCGGGGCCATCGTCTTCGCGCTGCTGCTCGACGCGACGGTGGCCAAGGCCCGCAAGCTCTTCCAGCTGCTGGTCTTCCTGCCGCACGCGGTGCCCGGCGTCATCGCGGCCCTGATCTGGGCCTACCTCTACACCCCGGGCATCAGCCCGCTGGTCCAGGCGCTGGAGGGCGGCGGCATCCAGATCAACTTCCTGGATGCCAACATGGTCCTTCCCGCGATCGTGAACATCGGGGTCTGGGAATGGACCGGCTACAACGTCATCATCATCTTCACGGCGCTGCAGGCGGTTCCGCGCGAGGTGCTGGAGGCCGCCCGGATGGACGGCGCCGGGGACATCCGCATCGCCATGGGCATCAAGATGCCCATGATCCTGCCGGCGCTGAGCGTGATCATGCTCTTCACCATCATCGGCACGCTGCAGCTGTTCACCGAGCCGACCATCCTGGCCAAGGCCACGCCCTCCATCACCAGCAGCTGGGTCCCCAACATGTGGGCCTACGACGCCGCCTTCATCAGGCACGACCTGAACCAGGCCGCGGCGGCTTCGATCATCATCGCCGGGTTGGCGGCAGTACTGTCGCTCATCGTCACCCGCTTGAGCTCCAGGATGAACAAATCATGAGCACCAACACCATGGCAAAACCAGCCCCCGCCCCCGCCCGGCGCGCACCCGAGGCGCCCAAGGCACCCCGCGCGCAAGCCCACCGCAACAGGTTCATCAGCAGCTTCACCGTCAACGGGCTGCTGGTGCTGGGATCGGCCTACATGGTCGTGCCCGTGCTGTGGCTGCTCTTCGCCTCCACCAAGAACACCGCGGACCTCTACGGCACCGGTGCCTACTCGCTTGGGGAGTTCTCGCTCTTCGAGAACATCGGCAACGTGCTCGCCCAGGACGACGGGGTGTTCCTGCGCTGGATGGGCAACTCGGTGCTCTACGCCGGCGTCGGGGCCGTGGTCGGCGGGCTCATTTCCGTCATGGCCGGCTACGCGTTCGACAAGTTCGAGTTCCGCGGCAAGGACTCGCTCTTCGGGTTCGTGCTGGTGGGCGTGCTGATCCCCAACACCGCAACGGTGCTGCCGATGTACCTGCTGGCCTCCGTGGTGGGCATGACGAACACCGTCTGGGCGGTGCTCATCCCGGTGATGTGCAACCCGTTCGGCGTCTACCTGGCCCGCGTCTACTCCGCGTCCTACGTCCCGGCGGAAACCCTAGAGGCCGCCCGCATGGACGGCGCCGGGCCCATCCGCTCGTTCTTCTCGCTGGCCCTGCCCATGATGATGCCCGGCTTCGTCACCATCGCGCTCTTCCAGTTCGTGGGGGTGTGGAACAACTTCATGCTTCCGCTGGTCATGCTCCAGGACCAGAAGCTGCTGCCGGTCAGCGTGGGCATCTCGATCTGGCAGGGCTTCGCGGTTCCGCAGCCGGACTTCGTGCCCATGGTGATCACCGGGTCGCTGCTGTCGATCATTCCGCTGCTGCTGGCCTTCATCTTCTTGCAGCGCTTCTGGAAGTCCGGGATGAACGCGGGGAGCATCAAGTGAGCAACGACGAATCCCGCCTCAACGTGGCCCTGGCGATGCCGCAGGACGTGGCCCGGAGGGTCTTCCCGCCGCGGCTGCTCCAGCTGCTCGAGCCCGGGCTGAACCTGCTGGACACCGAGCCGCTGGAGGAGTTCGACTCGCCGCGGTCCCGGGCGCTGCTGGCCCGCGCCGACGTGCTCATCACCGGCTGGGGCTGCCCGCTGATCGACGGCCCGGTGCTCGATGCGGCGCCGAACCTGCGCTACATCCTGCATGCCGCAGGCAGCGCCAAGCACCACGTCGGGCAGGCCTGCTGGGACAGGGGCCTGCAGGTGAGCACCGCCGCGGAGGCGAACGCCGTGCCCGTGGCCGAGTACACGGTGGCGATGATCCTGCTGGCGAACAAGAACGTCCTGCAGCTGGCGCGGATCGTGCACACGAAGCGCTCGAGCGTCGAACCCGAGGACCACTACCCGCGGCTGGGTAACTTCCGCAAGCGGGTCGGGATCATCGGGGCCTCGAAGATCGGCCGGCACGTGATCAGGCTGCTGCGTTCATACGACCTGGACGTCGTGGTCGCCGACCCGTTCCTGGAACCGGGGGAGGCCGCCGGGCTCGGCGCCGAACTCGTGACCCTTGATGAGCTGGTGGCAGGCAGCGACGTGGTGTCCCTGCACGCGCCCTCCCTGCCCTCCACGCGGAACATGATCGACGCCCGGCAGATCGCCCGGTTGCGCCCCGGCGCCACGTTCATCAACACGGCCCGCGGCGAACTGGTGGACCAGGATGCGCTGCTGCGCCGGATCGAGCAGGGCGACCTCTACGCGGTGCTCGATGTGACAACGCCGTGGTCGCTGCCGCCGGACTCGGGGTTCTACGTGAACCCGAACGTGCTGCTGACCCCGCACGTTGCCGGGTCGCTGGGCAGCGAACTCGAGCGCATGGCAGCAAGCACCGTTCAGGAGGCGCTGCGGCTTTCCCGCGGCGAGCCGCTGCAATTCCAGTTGCGCGCTGCGGACCTGGCCTTCACCGCCTGAGCAATTTCCCCAACCACCCCGGCAGGGACCTGCCTGCCGGGGGCCTTCGGGCTGCGTTGTGCACGCCCCACCCTGCATGCCCCATCAAGCGCGAACCACCACCAACGACCGCACGCGAAGCAAAGGAAGTTCCATGAAGAACCCACACCTCAGCCGACGAACGATCCTGCAGGCTGGTGGCGCCGTCGGCCTGGCCGCGGCCCTGGGGCTTGCCGGAAGCGGTGCGGCACACGCCGCCCCGCTGCCCGCGGGCCGCCCCGGCGACGGGCCGGAGATCCTGGACCTGGGCCCCGCCGTGGTCCAGTTCGGCTTGATGAGTTCGCTGCTGGTCGGGGACGTTGTCTACATCGGCTCGCGCAACGTCGAACCCGTGCGGATCGTCGCCTACCACGTGCCCACCGGCAAAGTGGTGGGACAGACCGAGCTGGCCACGGGGCACAGCATCCAGACGCTGGCCGCGGATGCAGGCGGCCGCTACCTCTACGCCGGTGTCCTGCAGAAGGCAACGGGCCCGCAGCCCAACCTCTTCCGCTGGGACCTGTCCTCGCTCTCCGCCCCGGCAACACCGATCGGCCGCATGGGGGACCGGGACGTGCGCGACCTGAGCGTCGCACCCGACGGACGCCTCTACGCGGTGGGCGGCGGCAGCGGCACCGCGCCGGCGCTCTGGGAATACAACCCCGCCACCGGGTTGGTGGCGAACCTCGGCATCCCGGATGCCGGGGCCACCCTGGCGCGGGCCGTCGCCGCCACCGAGCGGACGGTGTTCTTCGGGGCGGGAAGCACCCTGGGCGGCGGAGCCGGTGCGGCGCGCGCCTGCCTCCACGCCTACGACCGGGCGGCGCGCACCTTCACGAACGTGACACCCGCGGAAATGCTGGCCGACCCCAGCATCAGGGACCTGGCCCTGGACGGGGACCGGCTCCTGGTCAGCTCCGCCGCCTCCACCCAGCAGTCCAAGGTGGCGGTGCTGGAGGCCGCGAACCCGTCCTCCTACGCCGTGGCGACCTCGATCGGCAAGACCGCCAAGAACTTTGCGGTGATCGGCGCGGATGTGTACTTCGCCAACGAATCCGGGGTGTGCGTCCTCTCGGCGTCCTCCGGGAAGGTCTCGCAGCTGCAGGTCGGCGGGCCGGCGCTGGGGGAGATCTGGGGCGTGGACGCCCGGGCCGGCAAGCTGCTGGTGACCTCCGCCTACGGGTTCATCGCGGAGATCGACCCCGGCACCGGGAACTCGGTGGTCCGCGACCTCGGCGAGGCGGGAGCCGTCTCCACCGCACAGACGGCCATGGGCCTGGCCGCCGGCGCCGGCTACATCTACGTCGGCGGCAACGGCGTGATTGCCCGCCACTCGATGGCCACCGGCGAGGTGGTGAACCTGCAGGCGCAGGGCGAGGCCAAGGACGCCGTGGTGGTGGACGGGGTGCTCTACACCGGCCAATACAGCTCGCAGGGAATCTGGGCCTACGACCCGCGCAGCGGGGAGGCGATCCACCAGGCCGCCGACTTCCCGGGGGCCCAGAACCGCCCGCTGGATGTCTGCTGGGACGAGGTGAACGAGCTGGTGCTTGTCGCCGCGCAGTCGGACACCGAGGGTGGCGGGTCGTTCTGGACCTACAAGCCCGGTAGCGGGGCCAAGCAGTGCTTCACCAACCCCATCGACGACGTGCAGCTGCTGCGCGCCGTGGCAACCCGCGACGGCGTGGCCTACCTGGGCGGCGGGCTTTCCTCGCTGGAGGGTGCCGGCACCGTCGTCGCCTTCGACCCGGTGGCCGGCAGGGAGCTGTGGCGGATCGAACCGGGCATGGGATCCGGGCTCGCGGCGTTGGCCGTGCGGGGCAAGCACCTGTACGGGCTGACGCGCAAGGGCGGGCTCTTCGTCATCGACCTGCCCAAGCGCCGCATCGTGCACCGTTCCGATGTCAGTTCCGTCTCCCGGGGATTCGGTGCCCTTGTGGCAAACCGCGGTGTCGTCTACGGGGTCTCGGACACCACGGTGTTCCGCTTCGACCCCAAGACGTTCGCCGTGACCACGGTGCTGGCCGACACCGACGGCGGCTGGTACAGCGGCTCCCACATCACCAACGACGAATCCGGCTACCTCTACACCATGCGCGGCCGCAACCTGGTGCGCATCGACGACCACCCGCGGCGCTAGCGCCCCGGGTCCGGGGAACGGCGTCCCGCGCGTGGCACCTGGGTGGGTGCCGCGCGCGGGACGCCATCTCGCGCGGGTGGTGCACCCGCCGGAACCACCCTCCAAGACCACGAACCACCAGCCAAGAACACCAACCCGGAACAGGATCCGCCGGATCCGGCTTCCCGAAGGCGAGCGTCCCGATGATTTCCGTTCCGTACACGCTGCCCGCCCGCCCCGCGGGCTCACGGTCGCCGGCCCCGCTGGACGCGGGGCTCTGCTCGGTGACGCTGCGCGCGCTGGGCATCCAGGAGGTGGTGGACATCGCCGCAGCGGCAGGGCTCGCCGGCATCGAGTGGGGCAGCGACGTCCACGTGCACGATGCCGCCTCCGCCGACCTGGCCCGCGGGGCCTGCGCCGCGGCCGGGCTGCGGGTCTTCTCGCTGGGCTCCTACTACCGGGCCGGAAGCTTCGGCGATTTCGGCGCGGTGGCAGCGCTTGCCGCACGCGTGGGGGCACCGCGCATCCGCATCTGGGCGGGAGACACCGAACCCGCGGACACCGACGCGGCGACCTGGGAGGCGGTGGTCCGGGACACCCGGCGCATCGCCGGGATCGCCGGGGAACGCGGCCTCGAGCTGGCCTTCGAGTTCCACAAGGACACGCTCACCAGCACCGTTGAATCGACCCTCGAACTGCTCGGACGGGTGGCCCGACCCAATGTGGGGACCTATTGGCAGCCAGCCGAGGGCCTGGGCGACGGCGAGGCGCTCGAGTCCCTGCGCCGGCTGCTTGGGCACGTCACCGGGGTCCACTGCTTCTCCTGGTGGCCGGCGAACCACCGGCTGGCGCTGGAGGAACGGGCCGCGCTTTGGCGCGGGGTGGTTTCTGTCCTGCGGGAGCACGGGCGCGGGCTGGAACTGATGCTCGAGTTCGTCGCGGGGGACACCCCGGGGCAGGTGGCCGCCGATGCCGCCTTCCTGCGTAAGCTCACCGAGGGGCCGGAACCGGCCTAGTCGCGGCCCGCAGCACCGCCGCCGGTGCTGCGGCGCAGCACCACGGTGCCCTCGATGGTGCCGGGGTGCGCATCGCCGGTGATGGCGGCCAGGGTGGCGAGTCGCCCGAGTTCCTCCAGCGGCAGGCCCACGGTGGTGAGCGCCGGCTGGAAATCGCGCAGCCATTCGATGTCGTCGAACCCGGCCAGCGCGGCATCCCGCGGGACCTCGAGCCCGTGGGCGCGCAGCGCCGCCGCCACGCCGATCGCCATCACGTCGTTGCAGGCGAAGATGCAGGGCCGCGGGGTCCCGTCTCTGGCCCCGGCGGCGATCCGCGCCGCGATTCTTTCTCCGGCCGCGAAGCCGCCGTCCCTGTCGAAGCCGGTGTGCACCACTTCCGCCGCCGGCGCCCCGGCTTCCGCCAGGCCCTGCTGGAAGCCGCGGATCCGCTCGTCGGAGGTGGACAGGCCGGCAGGCCCGCCCACTATCGCGAACGGGCCGGCGTGGTTCCGGGCCAGGGTGAGGGCGAGCTCGCGGGCGAGCGCCTCGTTCGGGATTGAGACGGTGCCGAAGCCCTCGGTTCCGGTGGTCCCGGCGACCGGTTGGCCCAGGGTGCCCACGCGCCCGCCGTTGCGGCAGTAGCGCTCCAGCTCCACCGCCAGCGCGGCGTTGGCCTCGGCATCCTCGGGGCGCGTGGAGCGCGAGCCGGCCAGGATGACCGCCTCGGCCCTGCGCCCGGCGAACGCCATGACCGCCTCCCGTTCGGCGGCGGGGGTGCCGTCGGTGGTGGCCAGCAGGACCATGCGTTGTTCCTGGTGCGCCGCGCCCTGGACGCCACGGGCGATCGCGGAAAAGTAGGGGTCTGCGATGTCGTGGACGATCAGCCCGACAAGCCCCGTGCTGGACCTGGCCAGCGACTGGGCCTGGGCGTTGGCCACGTAGCCCAGGGAGGCGGCGGCGGAGCGGACCCGCTCGGCGATGCCCTCGGCGGGCTTGCGCGCGGAGCCGTTGAGGACCCGGGAGGCCGTCGCCGGGGAGACTCCGGCCAATGCGGCCACCTCGGCCAGGGTGCTTGCTGCCACGGGGGTTTCCTTTCGCGGGTTCCGGATCCGCACCTCGCATCCGCGGGCACCTTAACCACCTTACGGCAGTGCGCGCCGAATTTGGGAAAGCGCTTGCCCAAATGGCCCGGAGCGTGCACACTTGAGGCATTGGGAATGCGCTTTCCAGCATTCCGGCCAAACCCGCACCAACCTTCCGGAGGACCCGCATGGGCAACGACACCAAGACGATCCGCATCGCCATGAACGGCATCACCGGCCGCATGGGCTACCGCCAGCACCTGCTGCGCTCCATCCTCCCCATCCGCGACGCCGGCGGCTTCACCCTGGAGGACGGCACCCGGATCCAGGTCGAACCGGTCCTGGTGGGCCGCAACGAGGCAAAGGTCCGCGAACTGGCGGAAAAGCACCAGGTCGCCGAATGGTCCACGGACCTGGACGCGGTGATCAACGACCCGAGCATCGACGTCGTCTTCGACGCCTCGATGACCAGCCTGCGCGCCGCCACGCTGAAGAAGGCCATGCTGGCCGGCAAGCACGTGTTCACCGAGAAGCCCACGGCCGAAACCCTCGAGGAGGCCATCGAACTGGCCCGCATCGGCAAGGCCACGGGGGTCACCGCGGGCGTGGTGCACGACAAGCTCTACCTTCCGGGCCTCGTCAAGCTGCGCCGCCTGGTTGACGAGGGCTTCTTCGGCCGCGTCCTGTCGATCCGCGGCGAATTCGGCTACTGGGTCTTCGAGGGCGACACCCAGCCCGCCCAGCGCCCGTCCTGGAACTACCGCAAGGAGGACGGCGGAGGCATGACCACCGACATGTTCTGCCACTGGAACTACGTGCTTGAGGGCATCGTCGGCAAGGTCAAGTCCGTCAACGCCAAGACCGCCACGCACATCCCGGCCCGCTGGGACGAGGCCGGCGCCGAGTACAAGGCCACGGCCGACGATGCCTCCTACGGCATCTTCGAGCTGGAGACCCCGGGCGGGGAAGCTGTCATCGGGCAGGTCAATTCCTCCTGGGCGGTGCGCGTCTACCGCGACGAGCTCGTCGAGTTCCAGGTCGACGGAACCCACGGCTCGGCCGTCGCCGGCCTGAACAAGTGCGTGGCCCAGCAGCGTGCCCACACCCCCAAGCCCGTCTGGAACCCGGACCTGCCGGTCACCGAGTCCTTCCGCGACCAGTGGCAGGAGGTCCCCGCCAACCAGGAACTGGACAACGGCTTCAAGCTGCAGTGGGAGGAATTCCTGCGCGACGTCGTCGCCGGGCGCGAACACCGCTTCGGTCTGCTCTCCGCGGCCCGCGGCGTCCAGCTCGCCGAGCTGGGCCTGCGCTCCAGCGACGAACGCCGCACCATCGACATCCCGGAAATCGCGCTCTGATGGCCACCCTGATCCTGCCGACCGCCGACGGCGGCACCCGCACCCACACGCTGCGCCCGGCCACCGCCTGGGCCAAGCCCGTCGCGCCGCTGACCTCACGCCGCGCCTACGCCGCGGCCCACGTGATCCCGGAAACCACCGCGGAAAACGTGCCCGGGGCCCCGGCCCGCCTGGACTGGGAAGCCACACTTGCCTACCGCCACGAACTCTGGTCCCACGGCCTGGGCGTCGCCGACGCCATGGACACCGCCCAGCGCGGCATGGGCCTTGACTGGGCAGCGACCCAGCAGCTCATCAAGCACACCGGGGCGGAGGCCGCCTCGGTTGTCTCCTCGAACAACCCCGCCACCTCCGGAAAGAGCGTGCGGGACCTGGTCTCATGCGGCGCCGGCACCGACCAGCTGGACCTCGACGCGCTGCCCGCGGGCCGCGCCGGGCTCCAGGCGGTGCTCGAGGCGTACCGGGAACAGCTGGCAGTGGTGGAGGAAGCCGGGCCCAAGGTCATCCTGATGGCCTCCCGGGCGCTGGCCCGCGTCGCCGGGTCCGCCGAGGACTACCTGTACGTCTACTCCACGCTGCTTGGCGAGGTGGACCGGCCGGTGATCCTGCACTGGCTCGGCACCGTGTTCGACCCGGCGCTCGCCGGCTACTGGGGATCCGACGACGTGGAAACCGCCACGGAAACCTTCCTGTCCCTGATCCGCGAGCACGCGGACAAGGTCGACGGCGTCAAGGTCTCGCTGCTGGACGCCGCCCACGAGGTCGGCCTGCGGGCCGCGCTGCCGGAGGGCGTGCGCCTGTACACCGGGGACGACTTCAACTACCCGGAGCTCATCGACGGCGACGGCACCCGCCACTCCGATGCCCTGCTGGGCGTCTTCGCCGCCATCTACCCGGCGGCCTCCGCGGCCCTGCAGTGCTACGACGCCGGCGAATCCGCCAAGGCCCGGGCCATCCTGGATTCCACCCGCGAGCTGGGCAAGCACCTCTTCAGCGCCCCCACCTTCTACTACAAGACGGGCATCGCGTTCATGTCCTGGCTCAACGGCCACCAGGCGGGCTTCCAGATGGTCGGCGGCTTGCACTCGGGCCGCTCGGTGCTGCACCTGACCCGTACCCTGGAACTTGCCGACGCCGCGGGGCTGCTGCTCGACCCCGAGCTGGCGGCCCGCAGGATGTCAACCTTCCTGCGCACCCACGGGGTGGACGCATGAGCGGGGTCCAGGCCGGAGTCCGGGCCGAGGCCCGGGCCGGAGTCCAGGCCGACTACTCCAGGCTCTCGCTGAACAGCGCGACCACCAAGCTGCTGACCCTGCCGCAGGCCATCGCTGCGTGCGTGGCGGCGGGCATCCCTGCCATCGGCCCGTGGCGCGACCGCGTCGCGGAGGTCGGGGTGGAGACCGCCGCCAGACTCATCAAGGACGCCGGGTTGCGGGTCTCGTCGCTGTGCCGCGGCGGGTTCCTCACCGCGCCGGATGCCGCGGGGCAGGAAGCCGCGCTGGCGGACAACCGCACCGCCGTGCTGGAGGCCGTGGCGCTGGGCACCACCGAGCTTTTCCTGGTGGTCGGCGGGCTCGCCCCGGGGGAGAAGGACGTCGTTGCGGCCCGCACCCGCGTGGCCGAGCGCCTCGCGGAACTGGTGCCCTTCGCCGTCCAGCACGGCATCCGGCTGGTGCTCGAACCGCTGCACCCGATGTATGCCGCGGACCGCGCGCTGATCTCCACCCTGGGCCAGGCCCTGGACCTCGCGGCGCCCTACGACGCCTCGGCCGTCGGGGTCGCCGTGGACACCTTCCACGTCTGGTGGGACCCGGAGCTGCAGGCCCAGATCGGGCGGGCCGGGCGCGAGGGCCGCATCGCCTCATACCAGGTGTGCGACTTCAACCTGCCGATCGCCGCCGATGCGCTGCTCTCGCGCGGCATGATGGGCGACGGGGTCATCGACTTCGCGGCCATCGGGTCCTGGGTGCGCGATGCCGGCTACACCGGGGACATCGAGGTGGAGATCTTCAACCGGGAGATCTGGGATGCCGATGCCGACGCCGTGCTGGCCACTGTGAAGGAGCGCTACGCGGAACTGGTGTTCCCGCATGCCTGAAACGCGCACGCCTGAGACCAGCCTGCCGGATACCCGGGCCGCGACCCCGCTGCGCGTGTTGGTGGCACCGGACAAGTTCAAGGGATCGCTCACCGCCGCGCAGGCCGCAGAGGCCATGGCCGAGGGAGTGCTGCGCGTGCACCCGGACGCCGTGGTGGTGCGCTTCCCGATCGCCGACGGCGGCGAGGGCACCCTGGAGGCGGCGGTGAACGCCGGCTACGAGCTGCGCACCGCCGCCGTCACCGGCCCGCTCGGCCAGGAGGTCCTCGCGCACTGGGCGTTGCTGCGCGAACCCGGCGGGGCAACCCGCGCGGTCATCGAGGCCGCCCAGGCCTCCGGGCTTGCCGCCTCCGCCCGGACCCCCGAGGCCGCGCTGGAAGCCCACAGCCACGGCTGCGGGGAACTGGTGCGACTGGCGCTCGACGCCGGAGCCACCGAGATCGTGATAGGACTCGGCGGCTCGGCGATGACCGACGGCGGCGCCGGGGCGCTGCTGGCCCTGGGGCTGGGGATCCTGGACACCCAGGGCGACCCGGTGGGCTTGGGCGGCGGGCACATCGCCGATGTCGCATCGGTGGACGCCGCCGGGCTGGATCCGCGGCTGGCAACGGTGCGGCTCCGGCTGGCCGTCGACGTCGGCAACCCGCTGCTGGGGCCCGACGGGAGCGCGGCGGTCTTCGCCCCGCAAAAGGGCGCCGACGCGCCGGCGGTGGCCGCGCTCGAGGCCGGTCTGCTCCACTGGTCGGGCGTGCTGCGCCGGGCCACGGGGCGGGACGTCAACGTCCCCGGCGCCGGCGCCGCCGGGGGATTCCCCGCAGCGTTCCTGGCCTTCACCCCCGCGGTCCTGGAGCCGGGCTTCCGGCGCGTCGCGGAGCTCAGCGGCCTGGCCGCGCAGCTTGACGTTTCCGACCTGGTCATCACCGGCGAGGGATCGCTGGACGCCCAGTCCTTCGAGGGCAAGGCGCCGATCGCCCTGGCCGAGGTGGCGCGGGTGCGCAACCTCCCGGTTCTGGTGGTTGCCGGCCGCATCGCGGCCACGTCCGCGGAGCTGGAACGCTACGGCATCACCGGCGCGGCCCAGCTGCTGGATTTCGCCCAAGGCACCTCCGGCACCCCGGACGCCGCCGACGCCATGGCCAACGCGGCGCTCTACCTGCGCAGCGCCACGGCCCGGGTCCTTGCCGGGAGCCTGAAACAGGCCGCCCGCGTTTAAGCGGTGGCACCCCGCTGCACCGGTGCGGCGGTGCTCTTGCGCACCATGAGGCGCGTGGGCACGCTGACATCGTGCGCCGGGGTGTCGCCGGCGATCTGCTGGAGCAGGTTCTCGATGCTCAGCCGCCCCACGGCGTGGAAATCCTGGCGGATCGTTGTCAGCGGCGGCCAGAACGATGCGGCTTCCTCGAGGTCGTCGAACCCCACGATGCTCACGTCTCCGGGGACGGACCGGCCCAGCTCGTGCATGGCCCGCATGGCGCCGAGCGCCATCTGGTCGTTCGCGGCGAAGATGGCACCGACCTCGGGGTTCTTGCCGAGTTCAAGGCCGATCACGTAGCCGGACTCGGCCGACCAGTCGCCGTGGAGCACATCCGGCGCCCGGATCCCCGCATCCTCGAGGGTCCGCTTCCATGATTCCTCCCGGTGCAACGCGGAAAAGGACGACGCCGGGCCCCCGATGTGCCAGACCTGGCGGTGCCCGAGTTCCAGGAGGTGCTCGGTGGCCAGCCGGGCGCCCTGGTGCTGGTCCGTGTCGACCACCGAGTACCCGGACCCGGCGTTCGAGTCGATCACGACGGCGGGCAGGTCCTCGGGCAGCGTGATGTCCGCGTGGTCCAGCAGGTGTGCCTCGAAAATGATGACCACGCCGTCCACCTGCTGCTCGCGCAATTGGTGGTATGCGCCGGAGACCTTGCCCGTGGTCGGGTCGGTCAGCGGGATCAGGGTCACCGAGTAGCCGGCGCGCGAGGCGGCCGTGGCTATCGCGTCCAGGGTGCGCATGTTGCCGAAGGTCGAGAGCGTGAACATGATGACTCCTATCGACTTGAACCGCCCGCTCTTCAGCGCCCGGGCCGCCCGGTTGGGCCGGTAGCCGAGCTTCCGCATCGCCTCCAGGACCCGCTGCTTGGTCGAATCCTCGACGTTGCTCAGCCCGTTGGATACGCGCGATACCGTCTGGGACGAAACGCCTGCTTCCCTGGCGACGTCCGCCATGGAGGGGCCGCGCGCGGCCCGGGCGTGGTGCGAAGCGCCGGTTCCGTCCCCGGGATCGGGGACGCCGGAATCTGAAAGTGTCATTTTTCCCTTACCCTCTTGCATGTTCACCTAAACATGCTACTTTTGTTTCCACAATGTTTGCGTAAACATTTCCGGATGAAACTAAGGATACTTATGACAACGACGTCTAGCGCAACGGTTGCGGCCCGGCCCCCGCGCACGCGGCGCAGCGGCAGGTGGACGGGATGGGCCTTCGTCGGCCCGTTCATGCTGGTCTTTGCACTCGTGTTCCTCGCCCCGGTCATCTACGCGATCTACCTGAGCCTGTTCCAGCACCAGATGATCGGCGGCAACAAGTTCGTCGGCGGGGCCAACTACGTCCAGGCGTTGACCGACCCGCAGTTCTGGGACGCGGTTCGCCGGGTCGGGCTGTTCCTCATCGTGCAGGTCCCCATCATGCTGTGCCTCGCACTGGCAGCGGCTCTGGCCATCGACAGCTCCCGGCTGCGGTTCTCGTCGTTCTTCCGCATCTCGATCTTCCTGCCCTACGCGGTTCCCGCCGTCGTGGCAACGCTGATGTGGGGGTTCATCTACGGCCCGCGCTTCGGGCTGGTGGGCAACCTCAACGAGTTCTTCGGTTGGGCGATCCCCGACCCGCTCTCCAGCCACTGGATCCTCGTCGCGATCGGGAACATCACGACGTGGGAATTCACCGGCTACAACATGCTGATCTTCTACGCGGCGCTCAAGACCATTCCCACGGAGCTGTACGAGGCTGCAAGCCTGGATGGCGCCGGTGCGTGGAGCGTGATCCGGAACATCAAGATCCCGGCGATCCGCGGGGCGATCGGCATCGCGACAATCTTCTCCGTCATCGGCAGCTTCCAGCTGTTCAATGAGCCGAACATCCTCAAGGCGCTGGCCCCGAACGCCATCAGCTCCTACTTCACACCGAACATGTACGCCTACAACCTCTCCTTCGCGGGCCAGCAGTTCAACTACGCGGCGGCGATTGCCATGATCATGGGCCTGCTGACAATGCTCGTGGCCTACCTCGTCCAGCTCTCCGGCTCCCGAAAGGACGCATAGCCCATGTCGCTGCAAATGACTCCCACCGAGGCCAGGCCGACCGCGCCCGGGAAGGCCCCTGCCGCACCGAGGTTCGCCACCCGTCCCGGGCGGGGTGTGACCCACAAGCGCAAGTCGCTGCTCCTGACCCTCGTCATGGTCCTGATGGCCGTGTACGCGCTGTTGCCGCTCTTCTGGCTGTTCGTGAACTCCACCAAGACCCAGTCGGAACTCTTCAGTTCATTCGGGCTGTGGTTCTCCGGGGACTTCGCGCTGTGGGAAAACATCGGCCAGACCCTGGCCTACCACGACGGGGAGTTCCTGCGCTGGCTGGCCAACACCGTGCTTTACGTGGTGGTGGGTGCCGGCGGGGCCACGTTCCTGGCAACCCTGGCGGGCTACGGGCTTGCGAAGTTCGATTTCCCCGGAAAGCGCGCCGTCTTCGCCGTGGTCCTGGGTGCGGTGGCCATCCCGGGTACGGCCCTGGCCGTGCCGACCTTCCTGATGTTCAGCGAACTCGGCCTGACCAACACCCCGTGGTCGGTCATCATTCCCTCGCTGATCAGCCCCTTCGGCCTCTACCTGGTGTGGATCTATGCGCTCGAATCCGTCCCCACCGAGGTGCTCGAGGCGGCCCGCATGGACGGAGCCGGGGAATTCCGGACCTTCTTCACCATTTCCCTGAGGATGCTGGCCCCCGGGTTCGTCACGGTGCTGTTGTTCACCGTCGTGGCGACATGGAACAACTACTTCCTGCCCCTGATCATGCTCAGCGAATCAACCTGGTACCCGCTGACGGTGGGGCTCAACAACTGGAATGCGCAGGCCACCACGGCCGGAGGCGACGCCATCTACAACCTCGTCATCACCGGATCCCTGCTCACCATCGTGCCCATCATCGTCGCGTTCCTCTTCCTGCAGCGCTACTGGCAATCCGGCCTGTCCGCCGGAAGCGTCAAGTAGCCGAGTCCCCGCGCGGGGACCCCACAGCGGTTCCACCGGTTCCACCAATTCCACAGTTCCACTCGTCCTACAAGCAATGAAGTGAAAGGCAGCAATCCCATGAAAATCAGTCATCGTTTACGCCGTGCCGCCGCCGTCGCCACGGCGGGCCTTCTGGTCAGCACCCTTGCTGCCTGCGGGGGTTCCACGGCCGAGGGCAGCGCAAGCACCGCGGGGGTGAGTGCCGAGGAAATCGCGGCTGCCCTGCAGACCGAGACGACCCTCACCGTCTGGGGCTGGGCCCCGCAGCTTGAGCCGATCGTGGAGGCCTTCGAGGCGAAGTACCCGAAGGTGAAGGTCAACCTGGAAAACGTGGGCACCGGCAACGACCACTACACGAAGATCCAGAACGCTGTGAAGGCCGGAAGCGGTGCCCCGGACGTGGCCCAGATCGAGTACGCGGCACTGCCGCAGTTCGCGCTCTCCGATTCGCTGGTCGACCTCAAGGCCTACGGCGCCGGGGATCTGCAGGCGAACTACACCGCCTCGACCTGGGGGTCGGTGAACCTCAACGGGGGCATCTACGCGCTCCCGCAGGATTCGGGGCCCATGGCCATGTTCTACCGCGCGGACGTCTTTGAAAAGCACGGCATCGAGGTTCCATCCACCTGGGACGAGTACATCGAGGCGGCAAAGAAGCTCCACGCCGCCGACCCCAAGGCCTACATCGCCAACGACATCGGCGACGCGGGATTCACCACCAGCATGATCTGGCAGGCAGGCGGACAGCCCTACAAGGTCGATGGCCCCACCAGCGTCCAGATCAACCTCCAGGACGAGGGCTCCAAGGCCTGGACGCAGAACTGGAACCAGCTCGTCGAAGGCAAGCTCGTGGCACCCGTCGCCTCGTGGAGCGACGAATGGTACAAGGGCCTGTCAGACGGAAGCATCGCCACCCTCATCACCGGTGCATGGATGCCCGCCAACCTGGAATCGGGCGCCGCAGAAGGCAACGGCAAGTGGCGCGTGGCGCCCATGCCGACCTATGAAAAGGGCAAGCCGGCTTCGGCGGAAAACGGCGGCGGCGGCGACGCGGTCCTCAAGCAGAGTAAGAACAAGGCGGCAGCCTACGGATTCCTCCAGTTCAGCAACGGCCCCGAGGGTTCCAAGATCCATGCCGCAAACGGCGGCTTCCCCTCCACCACCGCCGACCTCGAGGACCCGGCGTTCCTGGACGCCGAGAACGCGTACTTCGGTGGGCAGAAGATCAACGAGGTCCTCGTCCAGGCCTCGAAGGATGTTGTCCCGGGCTGGTCGTACCTGCCGTTCCAGACCTACGCCAACAGCATCTTCAGCGACACCGTGGGCCAGGCCTACGGATCGAACAGCGACCTCAACGCCGGGCTTGTGGCCTGGCAGGACGCAAGCATCAAGTACGGGAACCAGCAAGGATTCACGGTTTCCGCCAAGTAGGACACCGGGTGGCCCGCACGCCGTGCGTCGTGCGGGCCACCCGCCCCCGTGAGAAGAAGGACTTCACTCCATGCCCACATTGACCATCGGCGAGCACGACTTCCTGCTCGACGGCCGCCCCCACCGCATCCTCTCCGGGGCGCTCCACTACTTCAGGGTCCACCCCGACCTGTGGGCGGACCGGATCCGCAAGGCACGTCAGATGGGCCTGAACACCATCGAGACCTATGTAGCCTGGAACGCCCACGCACCGGCCAGGGGCACCTTCGACACCGAGGGGATCCTGGACCTTGGCCGCTTCCTTGACCTTGTCGCGGCCGAGGGCATGCACGCGATCGTGCGCCCGGGACCGTACATCTGCGCCGAATGGGACAACGGGGGGCTGCCCGCGTGGCTCTTTGGCGCCGGGGCGGAAGCCATCCGTTCCGACGACCCCGTCTACATGGCGGCCGTCGCCGAGTACTTCGAGCAGCTCGCGCCCATCCTGGTCCCGCGACAGGCACACCTCGGGGGACCTGTCGTCCTGATCCAGATCGAAAACGAGTACGGTGCCTACGGAAGCGAGAGTTCCTACCTGGAGAAGCTCGTGAAGATCAACCGGGAGATCGGGCTCACCGTCCCGTTCACCACCGTCGACCAGCCCCAGGACGACATGCTCGCCCACGGCAGCCTGCCGTCGCTGCACAAGACCGGGTCCTTCGGCTCCCGGTCCGCCGAGCGCCTCGACACGCTGCGCCTGCACCAGCCCACCGGGCCGCTCATGTGCTCCGAATTCTGGGTGGGGTGGTTCGACCACTGGGGCGCCCACCACCACACCACCGGGGTGGGGCAGTCCGCCGAGGAACTCGAGGCCATGCTGGCCCGCGGCGCCTCGGTGAACATCTACATGTTCCACGGCGGCACCAACTTCGGGTTCAGCAACGGGGCCAACGACAAGGGCGTCTACCAGCCCATCGTGACAAGCTACGACTACGACGCACCCCTGGACGAGGCCGGCAACCCGACGCCCAAGTACTGGGCGTTCCGCGAGGTGCTGGGGCGCTACACGGAACTTGACGACGACGACGTTCCCGCCGCGGCGGCCGCGGCCCCCGAACTGGAGGTTGCGGTGGACGGCACGCTTTCCCTCTGGGACGTCGTCGACGGAGCGGGGCCATGGACGTCCTCCGGGAACGGGCCGATGACCACGGACGAAATCGGCAGCTACTCGGGATTCAGCGTGTATCGGACCCGGATCGAGGTCTCCGGACCCGCGGTCCTGACCCTGGGGGAGGTGCGTGACAGGGCGCAGGTGTTCCTCAACCGCCAGGGGATCGGCACGCTCTCACGCGACAACCACGACCACTCGCTGGTGCTGCCCGTGAACGCCAGCGGAACCCTGGAGATCCTCGTGGAGGACCAGGGGCGTGTGGACTACGGTCCGCGGCTCGGCGAGCCCAAGGGACTGCTGGGCGGGGCCTCTCTCAACGGGGAACCGGTCCGCGAGTGGGAGCTGCTCCCGCTGGACCCCGGGGTACTCGGCGCCGCGGCCGAGCGTGTCGCGGCATCCCCGGCACGCGCCGTCGACCTTGTTGCCGGGCCCGTTTTCGCGCACGCGGCCTTCGACCTGCCAGAGGCCACGGACCTGTTCCTGGATACCGGCGGCTGGGGCAAGGGCGTGGTGTGGGTCAACGGATTCTGCCTGGGCCGCTACTGGTCCAACGGTCCGCAGCGGACCCTGTATATCCCCGGGCCGCTGCTGCGCACCCGCTCCAACCACGTCGTCGTCCTGGAACTGCACGCGGCCGCCGCACCGGTTCTCCCGTTCGTGTCGGCCCCGAGCCTGGGCCACACCGAGTCCTGATCCCCGGGCCGGCCCGCACCGCGCGCCGGCCCGGGGCTATGCCTGGAGCGTCGAGCCGCGGACCATCAGCGAGCTGTCGAGCGTCAGCTGCGGCGTCTCGAGGTCCTCGCCCTTGATGAGCTTGAGCAGCTGCTCGGCGGCACGCCGGCCCAGCAGCTCGGCCGGCAGGTTCACGCTGGTGAGGCCCGGGTTGCTGTTCGTGGAGTAGGGCAAGTCGTCGAAGCCGGTGACGGCCAGCTCGCCGGGGACCGCGATCCCCGCGACGCGGGCCTCCTGCAGCACGCCGTAGGCGTGGGTGTCGGTGGCGCAGACCACCGCGGTGATTCCCGCCCGCTTCCACGCCGGCCAGGCACGCGCGAACTCGTCGGCGGCCAGGCCGACGTCGATGGTCGTGGCGGCCTCCGCACCGGAGGGAACGCTCATGCCCAGCGAGGCGGCCGCCTCGAGGAACGCGGTGCGGCGCAATTCGAAGGTTGTGGTACCGGTGATGCCGTCCAGGTAGGCGACCTTGGTGTGGCCCGCGGCGGCGAGGTGGGCCGCCAGGTCGCGGGCGCCCTGCGCGACGTCCAGGTTCACCGCGGGGATGCCCTGCCCGAACCCGGGGGCGTCGAGCAGGACCAGGGGGCCGGAGGCCGAGAGTTCCTCGAGGAACGAGGGGTCCGGGGCATCGACCAGCAGGCCCGCTGGACGCAGGCCCAACAGCCGCCGGGTGTCCGCAGCGCTGGGCAGCTGGCCCGCGTCGGTGACAGAGAGCAGCAGCTGGAAGTTCGAGCCGAGCGCGCTGCGCACCCCGGCGATCACCTTGGCGAAGAAGGGGTTGGAAATGTCCGGTGCCACCATGATCACGGTGGAGCTGACGCCGCGGGAGAGCGAGCTGCCGATTTCGTCGATGACGTACCCGAGCTTGCGGATCGACTCCAGCACCTTGGCCTCGTTGGCCGCCGAGACCCGGCCGTGGGTCTTGCCGTTCGCAACCAGCGACACCGTGGCGGTGGAAACGCCCGCGTGTTCGGCCACCATCGCGGCAGTGACGCGCCGTCTCGCGGGCGCAGCGATGCGCGGCAAATCCGTGGAATCCATGGACTTAATCCTAGTCGAGACGGTGGTGCTTCGGACCGCAATTCGTTAAGCGTTTGACTTGATGGTATGCACGCGGCGAGTTAAGCGTTTGACGCAGGTGCGAAAAAGGTGCCAGACTTCCAATGAAACCCCCGTTCCTGTTTCGTGTCCCAGGGCACGGCAGTTCCCCCAAAGATGTGGAGAAGACCATGGGCGAACCCCGAGTGGAAGCCGCGCCGCGCAAGATCATCCTTGACTGCGATCCCGGCCACGACGACGCAGTTGCCATCCTGCTGGCACACGGCAGCCCGGCCATCGAGCTGCTTGCCGTGACAACCGTCGTCGGCAACCAGACCCTGGAAAAGGTCACCAAGAACGCGCTGGCCGTGGGCACCATCGCCGGCATCACCGGCGTCCCGTTCGCCGCCGGCTGCGCCCGCCCGCTGGTGCGCACCATCGAGAACGCCCCGGACATCCACGGCGAATCCGGCATGGACGGCCCCGCGCAGCCCGAGCCGGCCATCGAGTTGGACCCGCGCCACGCTGTGGACCTGATCATCGAAACCGTCATGTCCCACGAGCCCGGCACCGTCACCCTGGTGCCGACCGGCGGCCTGACGAACATCGCGCTGGCGGCCCGCAAGGAACCGCGCATCGTCGAACGCGTGAAGGAAGTCGTCCTCATGGGCGGCGGCTACCACGTGGGCAACTGGAGCGCCGTGGCGGAGTTCAACATCATCATCGACCCAGAGGCCGCACACATCGTCTTCAACGAAAAGTGGCCGGTGGTCATGGTCGGGCTCGACCTGACCCACCAGGCGCTGGCCACCGACGAGGTCGTCGCGCAGATCGAGGCAGTGGGCACCGGCCCGGCGAAGTTCGTGCGCGAACTCATGGACTTCTTCAAGGCGACCTACAAGGACGCCCAGGGCTTCGACTTCCCGCCGGTCCACGACCCGTGCGCCGTCGCCTACGTGATCGACCCGTCCATCGTCTCCACCCGCAAGGTCCCCGTCGACATCGAGCTGCAGGGCAAGCTGACCCTGGGCATGACGGTTGCCGACTTCCGCGCCCCGGCCCCGGCCGACTGCCACACCTCGGTGGCCGTGGACCTCGACCACCAGCGCTTCTGGGACCTTGTCACCGACGCACTCGTGCGCATCGGCGAGGTCGAGGTGAAGGCGGCATGAACGCGGTGATCGACAAGGGCACCATGACCCGCGGCGGCACCGCCGCCCTGACCGCAGCGCTGCTGACCGCCTGCATCGCCTTCCAACTCAACGCCTCGATGCTCAGCCCCGCGCTTGTCACCATGGGCGAGGAACTGGGCACCGACCAGGCATCGATCGGCCTGTCTCAGACCTGGTTCTTCACCACCGCGGCACTCTTCTCGCTGTTCCTGCCGCGCCTTTCCGACGTCGTGGGACGCAAGCGCATCCTTGTCATCATGATGCTCACCACGGCGCTCGGTTCCGCCGTTGCGGCGCTGGCGCCGAACATCGGCTGGCTGTTTGCCGGGCGCATCATCCAGGGCATTTCCGGCCCGACGGTCCCGCTGTGCCTGCTGATGCTGCGCAGCGCCGTCCCGAACCCGAAGCGCTACGGTGCACTGATGGGCCTGATCCTGGCCGTCAACGGCGGCGTGGCCGGCGTCGACTCCTTCCTGGGCGGCTACCTGGCCGAGAACCACGGTTTCCGTTCCATCTTCTGGTTCATGGTGGTGCTGGCCGTGCTTGCGGCGCTGGCCGTCGCCCTGCTGACCCGCGAGTCCAAGCCGCAGGCCGGAACCAAGATGGACTGGCGCGGCGTCTTCTTCATCGTCATCGCCGTCGGCGCCCTGCTGACAGCGCTCAACGAAGCCTCCAAGCTTGTCGGCGGGATGTCCTCCCAAACATTGCTGCTGTCGCTGGTGCTGCTGGTTGTTGCGGCTGCCGCGTTCTACGGATTCTGGACCACGGAGAAGCGCGTGGCCGAACCCATGGTGCAGATCCAGCACCTGCGCCAGCGCGCCACCTGGGCGCCGCTGCTGACCACCACGCTGACCATGACCGGCATCTTCGCGGTCATCAACGGGATCGTCCCGGCCTACGTGCAGGCCGCCGCCCCCGGGTTCGGTGTGGGCCCCACGCAGACCGCGTTGCTGATCCTCACCCCGTACGCGCTGCTGGGCTGGGTCTTCGGCCCGATCACCGGCCGCCTGGCACCGGTCCTGGGCTACAACAAGGTGTTGCGCATCGGCATGCTCGGTTCCATCGCGGCCCTGCTGGTCATAGCGTTCTTCGGCCTGGGGTCGCTGCCGGTGATGGTCGCCGGCACCGCCTTGCTGGGCATCACCTACGCCGGCACCGTGAACATCATGCTCAACGGCCTGGGCATCGTGCTTTCGCCGCAGGGCAACCCCGGTTTCCTTCCGGGCATGAACGCCGGCGCCTTCAACCTCGGTGCCGGGCTGAGCTTCCTTGTCCTGCCGGCCGTGCTTGTGGGAACCTCGAACTTGGGCGACCATGCTTCCTACCTCACGGTGATCCTGGTCGGCCTGGCCATTACCGTTGCGGCCTTCGCCGTTTCATTGTTGATCCCCAAACCAGTCGACGCAGAGGTGCAGTAATTGAACCAGCAAACCCCCAGCCATGACACCGGTCGGATCGTTGTGGTCGGCTCGCTCAACGCGGACCTGACCATCTACACCGAGCGGCTCCCGCAACCGGGGGAGACCCTGCACGGCGAGGGATTCACGGTGAACCCCGGAGGCAAGAGCGCCAACCAGGCGGTCGCAGCCGGTCGCCTGGGCGGCACTGTTTCGCTGGTGGGTGCCGTGGGCCGTGACGCCAACGGCAACATGCTGCTGGCCTCCTGCTCGGCGGCCGGCGTGGACACCACGCAGGTGAACCGGGTGGACGGGGTGGAGACCGGCGTGGCAGTGGTGACCGTCGACTCGCACGGTGAGAACAGCATCGTCATCTCCGCCGGAGCCAACGGGACGCTGCGCCCCTCCGACGTGGCCGCGGCGCAGGGCGCCTTCGACGGCTCCTCCGTGGTCTGCCTCTGCCTCGAGGTAGGGCTGGACACCGTCCAGGCCGCCGCGCAGGCCGGGCACGACGCCGGCGCAACGGTGTTGCTGAACCTTTCCCCCTACGCACCTGTGGCCCCCGGGCTCGCTTCGCTCGCAGACGTGCTGCTGGTGAACGCCCACGAGGCCTCGCAGTTCCTGGGTGGGGAGGAAATCCCCGCACCCGAGGCTCCGACCTCCGACTGGGAACCGGTGCTCGAGCACTTCGCGGAGCGCGGACTGGAGCGCGTGGTCGTGACCCTGGGCTCCAACGGCTCGGTCGTCCTCGACCACCTGGCCGGTTCCGAGGGCCGGGTGGTCCGCATCGCGCCCACCACGGTCGACGCCATCGACACAACCGGGGCCGGGGACGCCTTCACCGGTGCGCTTGCCGCACGCCTTGCCGCGGGCGATTCGCTGTACACAGCGGCGGCCTTTGCCTCGGTGAGTGCCGCGCTGGCCACGACGAGGAAGGGCACGCAGGCCGCGTACCCCGACGAGGCAAGTGTGAACGCGGTGCTTGGCGCCAAGCAGTAGTTTTCCTTGGCCGTGTCGGTCCGTCCGTCGACCGGCGATCAACCGACCGGCACGTATCAACCGATGATTGCCGAGCGACAGGTTCGGCAAAAAGCAGAATGAACTCGTAGGCCCACATCAGCGGGGGTGCTGCACCAAAAGCCAAGGCCTTTGGACCTAAAAAACAGGTTCGAGGGCCTTGGCTTTTTGCATGGCCGCAGCCAGTGCGCGAACCGCTTGGTTGGCCTGTGCCCGGGTCTGGCTCACGATCCCTTGTCGACATGTGTTGAAACAAACTTTCAACCGAAAGGAATTGGCGCATAACCTTCAATCGCGCATGTCCGATTCGCCTTCCCTCGCGGAGGATTGAAGGGGTCTGAGACAGCTCATCCAAACCGTTCGGACAGGGGCCTTGGGGCTCCCTATTCTGCTGTCAGCTAGGAGCAACACCCTTGGCTTCACGACCTACCACTCGGCAAAGCGCGAGCATTCTTGCTGCGGCGCTCGCTGGGGCGCTCTTTGTATCTGGTTGTACATCATCGAGTGCCGATGCCAGTACCTTCAACGCGTGTATCGATGTTGAATCCCTTCAGTTTTCTGCCATCTCGCTCAGTCCTCAAACACCTCCGGAATGCCGGGAAACCCAAGTGGCCGTTTCGTGGGCTGCGGATGCCACCCGGGCCAACCAGGAAACCGTGGACTCCTTCAAGGAACCAACAGGTGAAACCGGTGCATCGGGTCATGCAGGAGCCGACGGTGAGGACGGTGAACCCGGAGTCGACGGAACTGATGGTGAGCAGGGCGAAGACGGAGCCGCAGGCTCCGACGGCCGTGACGGTGCGAAGGGAGATACCGGCTCTGCCGGCCTGAACGGCGCCAAGGGCGAGACCGGTACCTCCGGAACCAAAGGTGAGACCGGAGCGACCGGAAGCGAAGGTTCGAAGGGTGAGGCTGGTGCCCCTGGCGTGAAGGGCGAGAATGGTTCGCCTGGTGCGAAGGGCGACCAGGGTGAGCTCGGCGCGAAGGGCGAAACAGGTGCCGCTGGCGTGAAGGGCGATACCGGTGCCGCTGGCGCGAAGGGCGAAACAGGTGCCGCTGGCGCGAAGGGCGATACCGGTGCCACCGGAGCGAAGGGTGACCAGGGTGAGACCGGCGCAAAGGGTGATGCCGGTGCCGCTGGTGTGAAGGGCGAGACCGGTGCCACAGGGTTGCCCGGACAGGACGGCAAAAGCATCCACAACGGCGTCGGAAGCCCATCAGACACGCTCGGTATCGATGGGGACTTCTACCTGGATACCCAAGATTTTGTTGTTTACGGGCCCAAAGCCGGCGGTGTCTGGCCGAACCTGACGCAGAAGCTCATCGGAGAGCAAGGCCCAATCGGCCCCTCGGGCCCGACCGGCGCACAGGGCCCGGTTGGCGCGACGGGCGCGACGGGTGAGACTGGCCAGACGGGTGCGGCGGGCCCAACGGGAGCGGCGGGCTCAACAGGGGAGACGGGCGCGAATGGACCCCAGGGGGCCGCAGGACCGCAAGGCGCCCAAGGCGCTAAGGGCGACGCGGGAGCTGCCGGCGCCCCGCCAGTCTTCATGAGTACGATCCCCTTCATCGATCCTCAGGACAACCGCGGCTACTTCGCCGTCTCCGGTGCCAGCAGCATCGTCAAGGACGCCGCGGATGCAGACATGTTGATGCCTCGTGCAGGAACCCTCAAAGGCCTGTCCATCGCCGCAAGCTCGCGGGCGGGAACCATCAGTGTCACCCTCAACGTCAATGGTGCGGCTACGGCATTGACCTGTGAGATTCCGGCTTCGGAAACCAGCTGCCAGGAACTCGACGAGTCCGTGGCCGTCGACGACCAAGACGAAGTCAGCTTCAGTTATTCTTCGACGGGAATAGTCCCCGTGAAGAACCTGCGCTACGCCGTCGGCTTCGAGGGGCAGTGATCATGCGTTCACCGCTGACCATCAACCGTCGCCATTTTCTTGCGGCTGCCGCAGTGATCGCCGTGGCGACCTATGCCGGAACGTCGGCCAACGCCACTGAAATCGACCAGTACGCCCTGGAAACATGGGAACCGTTGGTGGGGAGTGGCCTGGCCATTGGCAAGACCAAGGCGACATTGGCAGCATGCCGGCGTAGCGACCACGGAGGATTCACCCTGTCTTTTGAAGCAGAGGGGCACGAACTCGATGAAGGAATCCACGAAGTGCACCATCCCGGCGTCGGCCGGGTGGACTTGTTCATGACAGCGCACGGGAACCGCGCGTTGGCCGTTATCAATCGAACACAAGGAGCCAAATAACATGGCAGCTGAACCATTCCTCGGTGAAATCCAAATGGTGGGTTTCGCCTTTGCCCCACCTGGTTGGGCCATGTGCGACGGCCAATTCCTTTCGATTTCCCAGAACACGGCTCTGTTTTCCCTGCTGGGCACCACCTACGGTGGCAATGGACAAACAACATTTGCCCTGCCGGATCTCCGTGGACGATTCCCGATTCACAGTGGGGGAGGCAATGGGCCGGGCCTGTCGACTCGAGAAATGGGCGAGACGGGCGGTCAAGAATTCGTCACATTGTCGACCAACCAGATGCCGCAACATACGCATGGCTTGCCGGCCGCTGGAGAACAGACTTCCGATCGACCGGGTGGTCTGGTTCCTGCCAAGGGAGGCAACTACGGACCTGCCAACAGCGGCCCCAGCATGGCCCCAAGTCAAGTATCCGGCGGCAACCAGCCGCACGAGAACATGCCGCCATATTTGAGCCTGAACTTCATCATTGCCCTTGAGGGGATTTACCCATCGCGTGGCTAGATGGCAAGCCGCCCTATCCAAATCAATGCCGGTTGTAGAGCCCTATAGGTTCGGGGGTTGGCGTTTGGTGTCGCTGACGGCGATATAGGACCCACTTTCGGTTCCGGCAGGCCGGGGCCACGGGCGATGTGCTTCCGGAAGTGGACCGTGTCTACAGCGAATGTGTTGTTTTGGGCCTCGACAGCGTTCGCGTGAAACTTACACGCAGCCGGTTTTCTGTGCCTTTGAATCAGGCGGCTGCCGCAACATCCACAAGTGCGGATGTTGCGGCAGCCGTTACTGTTGTCCGTCCAAGGTCAAACGGTGGTTCGCGATGGGCGCAGCAGATGCGGGGATAGCCCTCGATTCGAACAAGATTCTGCGGCTGCGGCCGGGGGTTCGGATGCACAAAGTTGCCGAGTCAGGCGCGAAATTGCGGCACTTGTGAATGGACTCAAATATGCGGCGACTTGCGAAATAGTACAAATCTGCGATAATTGAAGATCGGCAAGAATGTTTCTAGAAGAAAACGAGTGCCTTGGAACGACTCCAGGTGCCACAGGATACCTAGTTCAAACTGCTTGCCGTGAACAGCCGGCCCGGGATGCCTTCGCTTGTCGATACCAACGACAAGAAATCCCATGGCACCGATGCCGGCTGTGTGGGACTTAGCGGTATGAGGCCGGGCGCAGAGCCTGAGTAGATGCCGCGGTACGGTCCAAGGTGTCCGAAGCGGATCGTTTCGAACACCAAGCGAACTGCCGTCGCCAGCAGGTTCACAATGCAATACGGGGGACTGGGTCCAGGAATTCTTATGGACACACCCCATTGGCAGGTCTCCGGGATTCCGACCCGGCAGGCTTCGCCGCGTTTTAGAGAGAGGATGATTCACACATGACTCCAGGCCACGAAACATTGGTTATTACCGCATTTTCGATGATCGCGATGCTCAGCGTCGTGACCTTTGCCATGGTTGCCCGTTACCGGAAGGCCCACGCGCTGGGCGATGGCACCGGTTCGTCCGAAAAGGCATAACAACTCGTCGCTGTGCGACATGACAACAATGGGGGCGGTCCGAACGGACCGCCCCCATTGTTGCGTCCGGTCGAATTGCCGCTGCGCCGCAGGTAGCCGCAAGG
This sequence comes from Paeniglutamicibacter selenitireducens, assembly GCF_051550675.1. NCBI lineage: Bacteria > Bacillati > Actinomycetota > Actinomycetes > Micrococcales > Micrococcaceae > Paeniglutamicibacter > Paeniglutamicibacter selenitireducens. Next base: position 58,806 of record NZ_JBPULF010000011.1, read on the forward strand.
GCGCACCCGGGCCGGCTGCTCCCGGATACAGGTGAAAAGCGCGCCACGCTATGGAATGCGGCCCCGGGTAGGGGATATGCTCCGATCACCACGACTCCTTGCGACCACCAAGCGCTCGTCGCCCCAGGGATTGCTTCGGGTCGGTGGAGCTTCTGTGCAACATCCTTAAGACTCGCACCAGCTCGGAAACAGGAGTAACCCCATGACTGCCAGTTCCACCGGTTCACAGCAGCACAGCATTGCAGAGAAGGCTTCATGGCTGCCCCTGGTCGTTGTGGTGCTGACGCAGATCCAAGCCTCCTTCGCGGTGAACGCATTGACCGTTTCCATGGCCGGCATCACCGCCGACCTGGACACCCCCGCGACATCCGTCGGCACGGCGATCACAGCCGGCACCTTCTCCATGGCCGCCTTCATTCTGCTTGGCGCAAAGATCGGCGCCCGATTCGGAACCCGCAAGGTCTTCCAGATCGCGGTGGCGATCCATGCCGCGGCCATGGCCTGCGTGGCCCTGAGCCTTAGCCCGGCGATGCTGTTCATCGCCCAGGCCTCGTCCGGCGCCGTCATTGCCCTGATCGCGCCGGCGCTCACCGTCTTCATTGCCACCAACTACAAGGATGCCCAACAGGCCAAGGCCATCGGGTTGTTGGCAGCGGCCATCCCGGCGGCCGGCGTGCTTGCCTTGCTGCTTGCGGGGTGGTTCGCCACCACGATCGGCTGGCGCTACTCGTTCGGACTCATGGTCGTCCTGGGTGCGCTCAACCTGCTGCTCACCTTCCGGCTGAAGACGATCCCGGCGCAACCGGCGCTGAAGATCGACTGGACCGGCGCCATGATCGCGGCGGTGTCGATCATCTTCCTCAGCTTCGGGTTCAGCGGCCTCTCCGGCTGGGGTCTGTGGTTCGCCACCGAACAGGCGCCGTTCAACATCATGGGCCTTTCGCCGGCCCCGCTGCTCATCCTGTTGGGCCTGATCGGCGGCCAGGTGTTCTTCTCCTGGATCCGTAAACGCCAGGATGCCAAGCTGCCGCGCATCTTCGACTTGCGGGTTCTGGCCTCCAGCTCCGAATTGGCGATCACCGCCTGCATGTCCATCATGCTGTTCGTGGGAACCGCCGCGAACTTCCTGATCCCGCTGTACATGCAGATGGTGCAGGGGCGAAGCGGCATCGAGACCTCGTTCTCGCTGATTCCCTACACGCTGAGCATCTTCCTGGCCAGTACGTTCGTGGCGTTCCTCTACGAGAAGTTCGCCCCGAGCCTGATCGCCCAAACCGGGTTCGTGGTGGTTGCCGGGGCCCTGTGCCTGATCGCCTTCACCATCCGCAACGACTGGGGCCAGCTCTTCGTGGTCCTGGGTCTGGTCCTGCTGGGCCTGGGGCAGGGGGCCATCGTCGCCCTGGTCTTCAACACGCTGCTCAGCTCCGTCCCCAAGCCGCTGGCCGGCGATGTGGGTGCCTGGCGCGGCCTGGTGCACAACCTCTCCGGATCCGTCGGCATCGCCGTGGCCAGCGCCTTCGCGGTGGGGATGCTCGCCTCCCTGATAGCCACAGGGGCGTCGACCCACCCGGATATCTCCGACGAGCTGATCTCCAAGGTCAACATCAGCGATGCGGACTTCATGACCAACGCGCAGCTAGAAGCGGCGATCGGTGAACGCGCCGGAAGCGACGCCGAACTTGCTGCGGCACTCGAGGTCAACGCCGACGCCCGCCTGCGGTCGCTGCAGCTCTCGCTGCTGGGACTTGCCGGGCTGGCCCTGCTGGCCATCGTCCCGGCCGGGCGCATGCCACGGCACCTGCAGGACGGCCTGCCCGAACAGCTGGAACCCGACGACCTCGATGCACTGGACATCGATGGCCCCGAAACAACAACGGAAGCAACCAAGGAGAAGCAGTGAACCCCGACGCCTACAAACTGATTCCCGACGATTTCCCGCGACTTCCCTCGCTGGCCGCGGACGCCCCCGTGATCGACTGGGTCGATGCCTTTGCCGGGGTCGAGGCCGTGGCAGTGCTTGTGGGCAGTGACGGCGAGGTCCCTGCAGAACTGGGCCTTGACCGCGAGGCCCTCGCCCGGGCCGGCTTCACCGGTGCATCCGGCGGCACCTTGGTTGTCCCGACCGGCGAGGGACCCCTGCTGGTTGCGGTGGGCGCCGGTGCGCTCGCCGACCTGGACCAGCACGCGCTGCGGGATGCCGCGGCCAGGGCGACCCGAGCGACAAAGTCCAAGGCGCGGTTCGGGCTGCGGATCCCGGAGACGGAGTTGGATGCCGAAACCCTGGGGCGCGTCGTCGCCGAGGGCGTGCTGCTGGCCCGCTACGCCTACACCCCGTTGAAGAACGGCGGGGAGTTCACCGAGCTGGAGCTGGTGCAGGTGCTGGCGGACGGGACAGACCCGGTCCAGGCCGCGGACGGGACAGGGATCGGGCGGATCAACGCCCGCGCCGCAAACATCTCCCGGGACCTGTGCAACGCCCCGCCCAGCCACCTGACGGCCGTGGCGTTGGCGGAGGTCGCCGGCGAACTCGGGGAGCGCTTCGGGTTCCAGGTGCAGGAGTTCGGCCGCGAGGAACTCATCGCCCTGCGCTGCGGCGGCCTGCTGGGGGTCAACGCGGGCAGCGCCCAGGAACCGCGCATGCTCAAGCTGCACTACGCGCCCGCCGGGGAACCCACCGGCCATCTGGGGCTGGTGGGCAAGGGCATCATGTACGACTCGGGCGGCGTGAGCCTGAAACCCAGTGACCCGATGCACCTGCTGATGAAGATGGACATGGGCGGGGCGGCCTCCGTGCTGGCCACGTTCACCGCGCTGCGCGACCTCGGCGCCTCCGCGGAGGTCACTGGCTTCCTGATGTGCACCGACAACATGCCCGACGGCGCGGCCTACAAGCTCGGAGACGTGCTGAGCACGCGCAGCGGGCTGACCATCGAGGTCAAGAACACCGACGCCGAGGGCCGCCTGGTCATGTGCGACGCGCTGACCCTGGCCGTGGAGGACGGGGTCGACGCCGTAGTGGACATCGCCACGCTCACCGGCGCCGCGCTGATGGCCCTGGGCCAGCTCACCGCGGCCCTGCTGGGCAACGACCAGGAGCTCGTCGATGCCGTGCGCGCCAGCGCGGCGGACACCGACGAACAGGTGTGGCAGCTGCCGCTGGAGCGTGCCTACCGCAAGCAGTTGGACTCGGACATCGCGGACATCTCCAACCTCGGCGGCAAGTACGCCGGGGCCACCACCGCAGCCTTGTTCCTTGCCGAGTTCGTGGGCCAAACGCCGTGGGCCCACCTGGACATCGCCGGCACCATGCAGTCGGACACGGACGACGTGTGGCGTTCCAAGGGCGCCACGGGATTCGGTGCCCGGACGCTGATCGACCTGGCGCAGAACTTCTCCCGCGGCTGACCCCGGGGGAGGTTCCGTCCAGGAACTTCCCCCGCACCCCACCAACAAAGGAATCGATGTACACCATCCGCGCGTACCACCCCTCCGACGAACCCCAGTGGCTCGAATGCCGCCTGCTCGGCTTCTTCGGCACCAACTACTATGACGACGTCAAGACCGCCAAGACAGTCCTGCCGGACCCGCAGCTGTGCTTCGTCGCGGAGGACGGCGGCCGGGTGCTGGGGCTCATCGACGTCGAGGTCGACGGGCAAGGCGCCACCATCGACTCGATCGCCGTGCGCCCGGATGCGCAGCGGCGGGGCATCGCCGGCGCCCTGCTGCGCCACGCCACGGAACGGCTGCCGGCGGGAGTGCGCACCCTCGATGCCTGGACGCGCGAAGATGCCGGGGCCAACGCCTGGTACCGAAGCAGCGGCTTCCTCGAGAACCACCGCTACCTGCACGTCTACAAGAACTGGGACGAGCCGAACGACGGGTATGCCAGCCCGCACGGGCTCTCCGCCCCGGTCATGGCCTTCATGCACGCGGACATCGAACACGAAGCCGCGCTGCGGGAAAGACACGCCCGGGTTTACATCTGCCGGCAGTACCTGAAGCAGCTCTGAGCTGCTACGAATCCAGCAGGTAGCCCAGTCCGCCGGAAAAAAAGAACAGGAACCCCGCCGCGACGAGTGCGCTGATGCACCACACGGTGATCCTCATTTTCTTGGCTTCGTCCATGGACCCCATGCTAGCTTCACCCAGCACGCAGCGGTCACACGGCGCCGGCCACACGGTGCCCGGAACCATGTGGCGGGCGAACCAGCCACCGCAAAATCGGGACGCCCCACCGCGCAAACCCGCTCCGGTGCGCTCCGGAGGGCGTTTTTGGTTCGGGCGCGGGGCAATCACCGGATATGGTGGCGCAGTCGGCACTTGCGCACCAGGTGCCAAACATCTGAGGAAGGACGGCCGTGCACGATCGGATCCACCACCCCAAGTTCCTGGAACTCCTGATGCCGGCCGAGCAGGCCGCCGCCCTGGTGAAGCCGGGGATGACGGTGGCCATGAGCGGCTTCACCGGGGCCGGCTACCCCAAGGCCGTTCCCGGCGCGCTCGCCGGTCTCATGGAGGCCGAGCATGCCGCGGGCCGCGATTTCAAGATCAACGTGCTCACCGGCGCCTCCACGGCCCCGGAGCTCGACGGCGTGCTCGCCCGCGCCGGCGGCATGGAACTGCGCCTGCCCTACATGTCCGACCCGGAGCTGCGCCGCCGCATCAACGACGGAGAGATGGAATACATGGACATCCACCTGTCCCATGTGGCCCAGCATGCCTGGTTCGGCTTCTACGGCAAGATCGACCTGGCCATCATCGAGGTCGTGGGCGTGACCGAGGACGGCCGGCTGATCCCCTCCTCCTCGGTGGGCAACAACAAGACCTGGCTGGACATGGCCGACAAGGTCATCATCGAGGTCAACGCGGAGCAGTCCGCCGCCATGGAGGGCATGCACGACATCTACTACGGCACGGCGCTGCCCCCGCACCGCTTGCCGATCGAGCTGACCGCGGCGGACCAGCGCATCGGCGAGCCCTACCTGCGCGTCGACCCCGCCAAGATCGTCGGCGTGGTGGAAACCAGCGCACCGGACCGGCTGAGCCCGTTCGCCCCCGTCGATGCGACAAGCACGCAGATCGCCGACCACCTGTTGGACTTCCTGGACCACGAGATCCGTGCCGGGCGCCTCACCGACAAGCTGCTGCCGCTGCAGTCGGGCGTCGGCAACATCGCCAACGCGGTGCTCGCCGGGCTGGCCCGCGGCGGCTACAAGGGCCTGCAGGCCTACACCGAGGTCATCCAGGACGGCATGCTGTCGCTGCTCAAGGACGGCACGCTCGATTTCGCCTCGGCCACATCCTTCTCGCTCTCGGCCGCGGGCATCGACGAGTTCAACGCGCACGTCGACTTCTACCGCGAGCGCATCCTGCTGCGCACCCAGGAAATCTCCAACCACCCGGAACTCGTGCGCCGGCTGGGCTGCATCGCGCTGAACGGGATGATCGAGGCGGACATCTACGGCAACGTGAACTCCACCAACGTGGTCGGCTCGCACGTCATGAACGGCATCGGCGGCTCCGGCGACTTCGCCCGCAACGGCTACCTCTCGGTCTTCATGTCCCCGTCGACGGCCAAGGGCGGGAAGATCTCCGGGATCGTCCCGATGGCCAGCCACGTGGACCACACCGAGCACGACACCATGATCCTGATCACCGAGCAGGGCCTGGCCGACCTGCGCGGGCTTTCCCCGAAGATGCGCGCCCAGGTGGTCATCGACAAGTGCTCCCACCCGGAGTACCGCCCGATGCTGCAGGACTACTTCGACCGCGCCCGCACGGGCAGCTACGGCAAGCACACCCCGCACCTGCTGAACGAGTCGCTCAGCTGGCACCAGCGCTACATCGAGACCGGGGACATGCGCCCCGGGAACGCCACGGCCTGACCGCAAGGCGGCCTGAACAGGGCCCGTCAACACCGAAGGTCCGGACCCCAGCCGGGATCCGGACCTTCGGCGTTTCCCTCCGACCGGCGGGATTCCGCCTAGGCGGTAACGGCGTTGCCCTGGTCGGGACCGAGGACCATCGGATGCGCCGGCGGCAGCACGGTGTTCGGCTGGGCGGGCACCAGCGGGTCCATGCCCATGCGGGTGCGGTACCAGGAGGATTCGGTGGCGACCCAGATGGTCATCGGCAGACCGGTGAACCACCCGGTGTATTCCTGCTCCGGGGTCCACTTGGCCGAACGCTCGTAGTAGCTCCAGGACGCCTCGTTGCGGTTGTCGATCACCGTGATGGGGGTGCCGCCCATGGACAGGGCGTAGGTGAGCCGGGCGTCGGCCATGTACTGGCGGATGCCCAGGCGTCGGTAGGCGGGGTGCACGAACATGCCGCCGAGCTCCAGGGGGCGTTCCACCTGGGTGGGTGCCGTCACGGAGGTGTGCACGATCCCGACACCCACGCGGGTGCCCTCGTGCAGGGCCGTGACGACGAATTCGGCGTGGTCCATGCGCTCGTGCCAGCGGGCATCGGGCGTCAGGCACAGTGCGGACAGGGCATCGCGCTCGGCGCCTGCGGGCGGAGCGTAAGACAGGGAGTACTCAATGGTTGGAAGCACTGGGAGCGGTCCTCTAAGTGAAAAAGAGCGAACGAAAGAAGGGGTTCCCGGGATTACGCCGGGCCGGTTCTTTGGCCGGTAGGGGACCGATGCCGGCGGCTCCCGGCAGCTTCCTTGTAGGGCCCAGTTTTGTGGGCGTCGTGGAAACGACAAAAGAAATTATTACCCGAGCGTAGGCCTCTTGTAAACACGGCCCGAAAGAGCCAAGTTGGTGGACAAATCCACGCGCACTTTGGGGGTGCTTCGAACCCTTGCTTTTCCGCGGAATCATGCGGATTTTTGCGACCTTGGCGACGGCTGTCCCGGGACGTCGTTTTGCCAAGAATTCACGAGCCCGTTTCCGGCGGTTTCCGGGGCTGCGGGTGTCGGGTTTCGGCAGGGGTGCCCGGGGTCGGGGCAGCGGCCGCCGCGAGCAGGGTTCGGAGGGGTGGGTGGCATCGCCGATTTGGTGTGCACCTCGCACCTCGGCTAACCTTGTGAGGTACGCCCCCTTGGGGGTGATCGACCGGTTCTTTAGCTCAGTTGGTTAGAGCGCTCGCCTCACACGCGAGAGGTCAGCAGTTCGAGTCTGCTAAGAACCACCAACAGGAAAACCCCCGGTGCATGCCGAGGGTTTTCCTTGTTTTCCGGGGCGGTGTCGCCCGGCGGCAGTGTCGGCTCACCGGTCGTTAAGCATCTCCAGAACCAGCGGCTTGACCTTGGTGCCCAGCAACTCGATGCTTCGGACCATGCTCTCGTGCGGCAGGGTGCCGTTCGAGTACTTGATGTCGACGCGGGAGAGGCCAAGCCCCGTGGCGAAGGCAGCGATCTTCTTCGCCACGGTTTCCGGGCTGCCGGCCAGGAGGGAGCCTTCGGGGCCCGCCGAGGCCTGGAAGCGCATGCGGCTTGCCGGTGGCCAGCCGCGTTCGGCGCCCAGCCGGTCCATGGTGCGCTTGTAGTGCGGCCACAGCAGTTCCAGTGCCTCGTCGTCGCTGTCTGCGACAAGGCCGTGGAAATGTGCCCCGATCTTCTGCTCCGGGTGGCTGAACTCCTCGAGTGATCGCTTGTAGAGCCTTGTCAGGGGTTCGAACGCCATGGGTGCCCCGCCGATGATAGCCAGGAAGAGCGGCAAGCCGTGGCGGGCAGCCCGGACCACCGACTCCGGACTTCCGCCCACGCCCACCCAGGTGTCAAGACCGCCGGTTTCGATGGGCGGGTACACGCTCTGGCTGCGCAGGGCGGACCGGGTCTGCCCATGCCATGTCACAGGCTCCGACGTGCGGAGCTTGGCGAAGAGGGCGAGCTTCTCCTCGAAGAGGAGCTCGTAGTCGGAGAGCTCGTATCCGAAGAGCGGGAACGACTCGATGAAGGAACCGCGGCCCAGGATGACTTCGGCACGGCCGTTCGAGAGCGCGTCGACCGTCGCGAAGCGCTCATAGACGCGTACGGGGTCGTCGGAGCTCAGGACGGTGACGGCTGAGCCCAGCCGGATGTTCTTGGTGACCCCGGCTATGGCGCCCAAGACGACCTCGGGCGCCGACACCGAGTAGTCGTCGCGGTGGTGTTCCCCGACGCCGAAGAAGTCCAGCCCCGCGGCTTCGGCGGCCTTGGCTTCCTCGACGACGTTTCGGATGACTTCCGCCGGGTGCAGGAGGTTGCCCTCGGCATCCTCGGTGATGTCCCCGAAGGTCTCGACGCCGATCTCAAGGTCCTTGTACGGGATGTGGTTTTCGCTCATGTCCGCAGTGCTCGCCTTCCGGTGATTTGAATACTTTTGCATATATTTCTGTCCAACGCGGGTGGCCCGGTGGATATTCCCCCGGCTCGTCCCGGAGGCCTGTGTGCAGGGCAACATGTGAGCCACGAAACCTGTTCAATATTTCCCGGGGATGCGGCTGTAAGGTGGGGATGAAAAGGCGCAACCGACGGGAGTGAGAGTGTCTTCAGGCAAGGAAACGAACGGCCCGAATGTGGTGCCCTCCGGTGAAGACCCAAACCCGCAGGTAGCGAGCATCAGGCGGGTCAGTACCCGTGAGATGAACGTGGTGGCACCCGCCGATTCCCGCGTGCCCGAGACGCCGAAACAGCCCCCAGCACCCGGAAGCCCGGAGGCGCCGGGACGGCGCACGATGGAGCACGCGAAACATTCGGCGCCTGCGCGGCCGGTACCTCCCCGGCCGACACCTGCGCGGCCGATCTCCGCGTTGCCGGAGCAGCCGGCCAAACTGCCTCCCGGGTTGCAGGACAAGGTCAACGCCCAAACCGGCCAGGTGGGAGTGACCCCCAGCGGTGCCCCTGCGCTGCCTCCGAGGGCCAATCCGACGGCCCGGCGCATGATTTCGCGTTGGCTTGCCTCGGACACCCCTCCGACCCAGGCCTTCAGCATCGTTGACCGGCTCCGGGGAACCCCCTACGCCAACCCCAAGGTCAACTCCGCGCAGGACGCCTCGGCCCGCAAGACCCTCGAATTCGCGTTGGACCTAGCCGAAACGATGTTCCGCTACGGGGCGGGCGCCCTGGAGGTCGAGACGAGCCTTATTGCTGTGACGGCGGCCCTCGGCCTGCGGCACATCGACGTGGACATCACCAACCAGTCGATCCACCTGAACTTCTCCCCGCCCGAGGGCGAGTCGTACGCCATGCTGCGCGTGGTGCGCTCCTGGACCAACAACTTTGCCGGCCTTGCCTACGTGCATCAACTGGTCTCCGACATCGTTGCCGGTGGCGTCACCCGGCAGCAGTCGGTGGACAGGCTCCGGGAGATATCCCGGCAGCCCAAGCCATTCCCGCGCTGGATGGTCTCCGGCGCGGCGGGCGGGTTCGCCGCGGCATTCGTCGTCTTCATCGGCGGATCCCTGGTGGGTGCGGCGATCGCCTTCGCCTCCGCGCTCCTGGTGGGCCAGATCGCGAAGTACGCGTCGCGCTGGCGCGTCCCAGACTTCTTTTCCATTGCGGCGTCGACTTTCGTTGTCACGGCGATCGCGGTCCTGTTCCATGCGCTGAATGCGCCGATCGACCCGGCGTTGGTGGTGTCTGGCGGAATCCTGTTGCTGCTGCCCTCTGCCAGGTTCGTCTCGGCCCTGCAGGATGCCATCAACGGGTTCCCGGTGACAGCGGCGGGCAGGTTCTTCTCCGCCGGACTCAGTTACGCGGCAATCCTGACGGGCATCATGGCGGCCCTGGTGATCGGCCAGTTGGCCGGTGCGCCGGAGCTCGACGTGCGGACCATCGACAAGATCGCCTATCCGGGCTGGCTGTTGGTGGTGCTGGTCGTGGTGGCAGTCGTGCTGGGCGCCATGACCGAGCAGACGAGCAAGGAGCTGCTGCTTCCCACAGGTGCCATCGCGTTGCTGGGCTACCTGTTGCTGGTGGGCATCCAGGCCGTGGGCGTGGGGGACCGGACCGCTCCTGCGGTTGCCGCAACGTTTATCGGCCTGGCGGGCCGCATCGTGGCGCACCGGATGCGGGCACCCCAGCTGGTGCTGGCGGCGCCGGCCATCGTGTTCCTGCTGCCGGGCTTGATGATTTTCCGGTCCATGTACGGCCTGGTGTTCGACGTCGAGGACATGACGGGGGCCTTGGTCGACATGTTCAACGCGTTCACGATCATGATGGCCATCGCCGGCGGCGTGGTGTTCGGCGATACCTTGGCGCGGCCGTTCACCGGCGGTGCGGTCAGCCGGGAACGCAGCGGCATCCGCCGACGCTAGCGCGTTCGGCCCGCAGGGGGCAGCGACCAATCGATGGGAGCTGCCCCTTGTTCCTGAAGCAGCTGGTTGGTCCGGCTGAAGGGGCGTGACCCGAAGAACCCGCGCCGGGCCGAAAGCGGGGAGGGGTGCGCAGAGGCGATGGTCGGGGTGTCTCCGAGACGGCCACCCAGTGCTTGTGCGTCCTTGCCCCACAGGATTGCCACCAGCGGCGTCCCGCGCGCGGCAAGTGCCTCGATGGCCGCATCCGTGACGGATTCCCACCCGATGCCACGGTGGGATCCGGCCTCGCCGGCACAGACCGTGAGCACGCGGTTCAGCAGCACGACGCCCTGGTCAGCCCATGCCGTGAGATCCCCGTGGGTCGGCGCCGGGAAGCCCAAATCCGACTCAAGCTCCGTGTAGATGTTCTTGAGGCTCCGCGGGAGCGGGCGCACGGTTGCATGGGTGGAAAAGCTCAGGCCCACCGAATGTCCCGGTGTGGGGTACGGGTCCTGCCCCATGACCAGCACGCGGGCATCTGCCAGCGGCAGCCGGAAGGCGCGCAGGATGTTTCCAGGTGCCGGAAGCACGTGCTCCCCGGCGCCCCTGCGCTTCTGCAGGGTCCTGGCGATGGCGACGAGGTCACCCTCCAGAGGGGCCAGCGCCTCGGCCCAGTCGGGGGCCACAAGGCCGTCCGATACTGCGTCTTCCAGGCCGTTGTCGAACGGGAACCTGGTGGTATCTGGCTGTTCGTCGGGTAGCTCAAAGAGAGTTGGTGCTCCGGTGTCCATAGGAGCCATTGTCGCTGGACAGGACCCCTGCGGGGCAAATGGGAAGCCCGGGTTCAGCGTTAGAATAATTACATTGAACTAATGTCTTGAGGTTCACCGTGCGGGGAACTGGATTGTTGAGGGTGTGCGATGCCAACCGAGGCGCCTGGGCTTGATTTCGAGCTTGATGAGTCCAGTGAATTGGATGAGCGTTCCCAGCGGATCCTTGCGCTGGAGCGGCAATGGTGGAAGTACGCGGGAGCGAAGGAGCAGGCCATCGCGCAGCTTTTTTCCATCTCCGCAACCAACTACTACCAACTGCTGAACACCTTGATCGACACGGACGCCGCGTTGGCCTTTGACCCCATGCTGGTCAATCGATTGCGTAGACTACGAACGACGAGGCATCGCGCTCGTTCGGCCAGAAAGGTCGAATCAGAGGCTTGAGTGCAACGCGGGTCGAAGGTTCCAGCCTTCTTCCGCGCCAGCACGACGGCATCCGCGTGTGCCCCCAAAGCTACACACATCACCGAGGACGGGCATGACCAACTATCCGCGCGATGAATTTGATCGCGTCCCAGAGTTCAGCAACCGCAGTGGTGCACACCGCGCCAACGGTTGGGCGGCTGCCGCATCCGGACGTGGCGCGCGCCCTGGCCTCCGTTGGCTGATGGTCTTCGGTGTCGTGGCCTTGCTGGTCGGGGTGTTCTCCTTCACCGCCTTGCCCAAGCTCCTGAACGACGGCGGCGCAAAGCCTCCGTCGAACGTTGCTGCGAGTGGCACTGCCTCCTCGGCAACCCCGTCCGAATCGAAGGAACCCGAAACGGAGTCCGAAAGCCCCAAGGAGTCGGACAAGTCCTCCGAACCCGCGGATGCCAGTGAATCGGAAGCAGACCCCAGCGAAAGCGCATCGAGCCTCGCCGGGGACGTCGATCTCACGCTGAAGGTTGGCGTCTACAACGGTGCCAAGAAGTCAGGCCTCGCCAACACGGTACGCACCACGTTGCAGAACGCCGGATTCACCAACGTTTCGGCAGCCAACTGGACCAAGCAGGTGGCCTCCTCGACGGTCTACTACCGCAACGAAGCAAGCCGTGCCACTGCCGAAGAGGCAGCCAAGGAGCTCGGGATCACCTCGGTTGTGAAGACGAGCAACATTCCGGGCAACATCGCCGTGGTCCTGGGGAACACCTTCAGCTAGGAACGCATCGCTGGCTATGCTCTGGGCTAACGCCCACAGCTTGCACTCTCCATGCTTGAGTGCCAAGATTTGTATTAGCACTCACGAGTTCCGACTGCTAATTCGATCGAGTTTTCGAAGCGAATCCATGCGGCCCGGAGTCTGTGTTTGAGTGAGTCCTGGACCTGAGCAGCGAGAATGTTTCACGATCGTCCCATGACATCGTGGGGCATTCGTCCGTCGCGGGCGTTGCCTCCGGTCGTAGATAAGCATGAACGTCCCGAAAGGACATAGCCGCTATGGCCAAGATCATTGCATTTGATGAGGAAGCACGCCGCGGCCTTGAGCGCGGCCTGAACATTCTGGCTGACGCCGTCAAGGTAACCCTCGGCCCGCGTGGACGCAACGTCGTTCTGGAAAAGAAGTGGGGCGCCCCCACGATCACCAACGACGGTGTCTCCATCGCGAAGGAAATCGAGCTCGAGGATCCGTTCGAAAAGATCGGCGCCGAGCTCGTCAAGGAAGTTGCCAAGAAGACCGACGACGTTGCAGGCGACGGCACCACCACCGCAACCGTCCTGGCACAGGCACTGGTCAAGGAAGGCCTGCGCAACGTTGCAGCCGGCGCCGACCCGCTGTCCCTGAAGCGCGGCATCGAGAAGGCCGTCGAGGCCGTCACCGTTGAGCTGCTGGCTTCCGCCAAGGAAATCGAAACCAAGGAAGAGATCGCGGCCACCGCATCGATCTCCGCTGGTGACGAAGAAATCGGCGCATTGATCGCCGAGGCCCTGGACAAGGTCGGCAAGGAAGGTGTCATCACCGTCGAGGAGTCGAACACCTTCGGCCTTGAGCTTGAGCTCACCGAGGGCATGCGCTTCGACAAGGGCTACATCTCCGCCTACTTCGTGACTGACAACGAGCGCCAGGAAACGGTCCTCGAGGATCCGTACATCCTGATCGTCAACTCGAAGATCACCAACGTCAAGGACATGGTCTCCATCCTGGAGAAGGTCATGCAGTCGAACAAGCCGCTGCTGATCATCGCCGAGGACATTGAGGGCGAAGCCCTTGCCACGCTGATCGTGAACAAGATCCGCGGCCTGTTCAAGTCCGTTGCCGTCAAGGCCCCGGGCTTCGGCGACCGCCGCAAGGCCATGCTTGCCGACATCGCCATCCTCACCGGTGGCCAGGTCATCTCCGAGGAAATCGGCCTGAAGCTCGAAAACGCCACCATCGACCTGCTGGGCTCTGCCCGCAAGGTCGTTGTCACCAAGGACGAAACCACCATCGTCGAAGGTGCAGGCGACGCCGAGGAGATCGCCGGCCGCGTGAACCAGATCCGCGCCGAGATCGAGAACACCGATTCGGACTACGACCGCGAGAAGCTGCAGGAACGCCTGGCCAAGCTGGCCGGCGGCGTTGCAGTCATCAAGGCCGGTGCCGCCACCGAGGTCGAGCTCAAGGAACGCAAGCACCGCATCGAGGATGCAGTGCGCAACGCCAAGGCCGCAGTTGAAGAGGGCATCGTCGCCGGCGGCGGCGTGGCCCTCATCCAGGCCGGCGCGGCAGCATTCGCCAAGCTGGAACTGACCGGCGACGAAGCAACCGGTGCGAACATCGTCCGTGTTGCCATCGAAGCACCGCTGAAGCAGATCGCCTTCAACGCCGGCCAGGAGCCGGGCGTCGTCGCCGACAAGGTCAAGGGCCTGCCTTCGGGCCACGGCCTGAACGCCGCAACCGGCGAGTACGTCGACCTGCTGGCTGCCGGCGTGAACGACCCGGTGAAGGTGACCCGCTCTGCTCTGCAGAACGCCGCCTCGATCGCCGGCCTGTTCCTCACCACCGAAGCCGTTGTCGCAGACAAGCCGGCTCCGGCAGGCGCAGCAGTTGGCGCCGGTGACGAGATGGGTGGCATGGGCGGATTCTAATCCCCCTGCCGCAACTCCGGTATCACCGCGCGGGCCGCGGAGCACGTTCCCTACGGGAGCTGTGTTCCGCGGCCCGCCGCATTTAAGGCCCGGGAGGCATCACCGTCAGGAGGATGCTGGGCGCTCCAGGATCTCAAGCTCTGCGGCCAGGTTCGCGCGTGCACGCGGCTCCCACAGGGAGCGGGCCAGCGGACTGGAATAGAGATGTCCTGCCTCCAGCAACCCACGCAGGATGCCGGACCTGCCTGCGGCAAATGCGGCGTCCGGGACATGGGCGTACTCGCGGCGCACCGAGGCCGCATAGCGGCGGTAGGCGCCGGCCTCGCGGCCCAGGACCTCGAGGTCCGCATCGCAGAGCAGCTGGCCCGCGGTGTCGCCGGGCCCGGGGCGGTGCTCCGCAGTCAGCTCAACCAAACGGACCACCTCACCGACTTCGCCCGGTTCAAGGCCGGCTTCCGGAAGCTGCTGGGCAGCCAGCGCCGCCGAGTCGCTCTCATCCGTCGAGGCCCCGTTGTAGACGGCATCGTGGTACCAGGCCGCCAGGTACAGGGGACGGCGGGCCGGGTCCTGCTCGTTGGTTTCGGTCAGGATGTCCAGGGATCTCAGCATCGCGAGCAGGTGGGCCCGGTCGTGGTAGGTCCGGTGTGGCTCGGACCAGCGTGCCAGCAGTTCCCTGCCGAGCGATGGTTCTTCGGGCATCAACGAGTCCCAGCGCGCCAGCAGGACAGCGTCAAGGCGCTCGGGGCGTTCGCGCGCGGGCACCCGCAAACCGGAACGCACCAGGCGGCGCACGAGGTCGGTGGCCGAGACGGGGAGTGCCCCGGCCGCGACCAAGGTGTCGTACCGGCTCTGCGGGACGTCGTAGTGGTCCCTGTCGAACGCCCGTTCCGGAAGCTCCTGCTCCAATGCGAAGGCGAGCAGCTCATCCAACGACGTGTCGGATACGAGGTGGGAGAACATGGTGCCGTGGGCAGGCCACAGCGGGGGATCGATGAGTATAGCCACAAGGCAACAGTAGTGCCTCGTGGTTGTGCCCGTGCCGCGCTGTTTCAGTAGGTGAACAGGTTGGTGTTCGCCGCCTCGGCTTCCTCGTAGTGCACGGAGGCCCGGTTCAGGGCGGTGCCGATGGCGTTGAGGGATTCCTCGACACGGATCTGGGTGGTTCGCCAGTCCGCGACGACCGACTGGAAGTTCGCGGAGGCCGCGCCTTGCCAGGTCCCCTGCAGGTCCTGCAACGAGGAGGTCATGGAATTCACCTCCGCCCGGACCCTTTCGATGGTCGCCTGGACGGCCATCGAGCGCATCTGCATTTCACCGGTGTTTGCGGCGAATGTGCTCATTGTTTACTCCTTCGGACGGCGGCTCCGCTGCAGGCCCGCAGGGCGCTGGTGCCGCACGGGTTTTGGCGGCAGCGGTGGGGATGTGTTCCCCCGTTCCTAGGGTAGAAAGAGCAAGTCCACCCCGGGCATGGCCCGGGGCGGACTGTGCACAAGCGGGCCGGGACGCCTAGAGGTCCGTCGAGGAGTCCTCGGCGGAGGAGTTCTCGGGCTCTCGCTCGGGCTCGACGTAGGGCAGGTGGATGGACATTGTCGCGCCGCCGCCCGGGGTCTCGCTGAGCCTGATCGAGCCGTCATGCTGGGCAGCGATGGCGGCCACGATGGCCAAGCCCAATCCGGTCCCGCCGGTTTCCCGTTGCCTCGACGAGTCTGCGCGGTAGAAGCGCTCGAATACGCGCCCGGCTTCCTCCTCTGAGATTCCGGGTCCGTGGTCGCGGATCTCCAGGACGGCGTCTGAGCGGCCGTTGATCACGGGCTTCACTCCGACGGCGATTTCGATGTCGCTGCCTTCGGCGGTGTAGCGCAGAGCATTGGTCATCAGGTTCGCCACGATCTGGCGCAGCCTCGCCTCGTCGCCGCTGGTGGGAGCCGGTCGCGGACCTGCCCCTTCCAGCCCGACCAGGCGCACCTTGCGGTCCGGGGCATTGACCCGTGCGTCCTCGGCCGCGTCCCCGGCCAGGAGCAGGAGGTCGACGGGCTTGCGGTCCAACGGGCGCTGCTCGTCAAGGCGCGCCAACGTCAGGAGATCCTCGACCAGCTGACCCATGCGCTTTGACTCGGCCTCGATACGCCCCATGGCGGTGCGCAGCATCTCCGGGTCGGCCAACCCGCCCTGCCTGTAGAACTCCGAGTACCCCTGGATGGTGACCAATGGGGTCCGAAGTTCGTGCGAGGCATCCTGGATGAAGCGCCGCATCTTCCGTTCGGAGGCCGCCCGTCCGCGGAAGGCATGCTCGATGTGGGCAAGCATGGCGTTGAGCGAGCGCGAGAGCCTGCCGACCTCGGTTTCGGGAGGGTAATCCTCGACGCGTCGGGAAAGGTCCCCTGCCGCAATGGCCGCGGCAGTGCGTTCGACCCGGAGCAGGGGCAAGAGAGCCCTGGTGGTGATGCCGTAGGCAATCATCGACATCAGCAGCGTCGCAAGCATGCCCGTGGACATGACAAGCATCGCCGCCTTGGTGACGGTGTCCTGGACGGAATCCATCGGGAGGGCGTAGATGAGGTCGTAGTCGCTGCGGTTCAGCGTGACGATGCGTACGCGCCAGCCGCTGGAGCTCATGGTCGTCCCGGGGACCGTCACAGAGCTCGACGGATCCTGCCGGAGCTTTGTCAGGGTCGCGAGGTCCAGGTCGGGGATGTCCTCGGTGACGTGGTTCGAGGTTTCCTTGCTCGGCATCGTGTAGAGGATGTTTCCCGATTCATCGCGCAGGTCACCGTAAAACCTGTCGAACCCCGGACTCTTGGGATTGATCGGTGCGATCTCCGCGTAGTCGTTGAGCATCAGGGAAGTGATGGCCACCGAGTTGCTCTTGAGTTCCGAATCAACCTGGGCAGTCAGCATGAGGCGAAGCGACTGCGCCGATCCGACGGCCGTGACTACGATGCCCAGGATCATCAGCATGCTCATGAGCGCCACGAGCTTGGTACGCAGCGAAACCTGACGCCAGAAGCGACGCAAACCTTGCACTCCCGGGACCTTGCTAGCGGCGGTCCGAGGTACGCATCAGGTAACCAACACCGCGTTTGGTCTGGATCAGCGAGGGCCATTCGGGGCGCGAATCGATCTTGCGGCGAAGGTAGGAAATGTAGGACTCGACGATGGAAGCGTCGCCGTTGAAGTCGTATTCCCAGACGTGGTCCAGGATCTGCGCCTTGGAGAGAACCCTGTTGGGATTCATCATCAGGTAGCGGAGCAACTTGAATTCGGTGGGGGAGAGATCGATGACCTCGCCGGCGCGACGGACCTCGTGGGCGTCGTCATCGAGCTCCAAGTCATCCACGCGGATCACCGCGGTGTCTTCCTCCGCCGGCTGGGTGCGGCGCAGCACCGCACGGATGCGGGCGACGACCTCGTCGAGGCTGAACGGCTTGGTGACGTAGTCGTCGCCGCCAACGGTCAGGCCGGTGACCTTGTCCTCGGTGTCGTCGCGGGCCGTCAGGAAGAGAACGGGGAAGTGCTTTCCCGCTGCGCGCAGCCTGCGGGTGATGGTGAAACCATCCATGTCGGGAAGCATGACGTCCAAGACGGCCAGGTCAGGAGCTTCCTTTTCAACTGCGGCGAGGGCTTCGCGCCCGTTGGCCGCCGCTACGACCTCGAAACCTGCGAAACGCAACGAGGTGGAGAGCAGTTCACGGATATTTGGTTCGTCGTCAACAACCAGCAACCTGGCTTCGGGTGTCTTGGCATTCATGCCTATTAGTCTGCAACCGGTATCTGTAAGAATCCTGTGTGTTGAGTGTGCGGAACTTTGACCTTGTCCCCATGCCCACCAGTTGTCGGCGACCAAATTGCCCCGAAAACGCCATTAACCCTTGCGGCGTTCGAGAAAATTCAGGCCGAGAACAGTCATCAGCAGGATGAACGCCAGCGGCAATCCATAGAGCCCCACGGCCAGCAGCAACGGGGACAAAGCTACGGACATTGCGTATTGGACCAGGATGACGGCCAGGGCAACGAGCGAAACGATGGCAATGCCACCGGCGAACAGGGTCAGGTACCGCTGGAAGGCAGGAGTTTTCACGGTGGTATTCACCCCTTAAAGTTACAGCGCGCGGGCCGCGGATCCACAATGGGCCCCACGACGCAGGTGGGCCGCCAATTGCCGCGGATGTCGTACCCTAGAAGAATAGACTTGCCCGGCGCGAAGAGCCCACCGATCCGTCATGGATGGGGGCCCGCGTGGGGAACCGGCAGATATGGGATCGGGGAATCCAACTCCCCGTGGCCCATTGTGACGCAAGAACGAGGTAGCAAGACGTGCCAACCGGCAAAGTGAAGTGGTACGAACCCTCGAAGGGGTTCGGGTTCCTGGTGACTGACGAGGGCCAGGAAGTGTATTTGAACGCCTCGGCCCTGCCTGCGGGCGTGAATGAGTTGCGTGCCGGTACCCGCATGGAGTTTGGCATTGCCGAAGGCCGCAAGGGCGCGCAGGCGCTGAGCGTTCGGCTTCTGGAAGCGGCACCGTCCGTGGCCCGGGCCAAGCGCAAGGACGCAGTGGACACCGCGGTTCTGATCGAGGATCTCATCAAGGTCCTCGACTCGGTCTCCAACGGTTTGCGCCACGGTCGTTACCCGGAAAAAGCCCAGGGTGCGAAGGTAGCTTCCGTGCTGCGCGCCGTTGCCGACGAACTCGACGTCTAAGCCCATGGCCCGCAAACCAAAACTCGACGAGACGCTGGCGGCAGCACATGAGCGCGCCCGCGCGGCCCTGCTGGAGATTGCTCCGGAGTCCATGATCGGCGCACACCTCGATGCGGTGTGCGACGGCGACCGCTTGGTGACCCACCGTTTCGTCACCTTGCAACCCGGCTACGAGGGATGGTGCTGGTTTGCGACGCTGACCCGGATTCCTCGTGCCCAGGCCAAGGACATCACGGTGTGCGAAGTTGGAATTCTTCCCGGCGAGGATGCCTTGTTGGCTCCGGCATGGGTCCCGTGGGCGGAACGCGTGCGCCCGGAAGACCTCGAGGCAGAGCGCTTGGCCTCCGAAGAAGCGGCTGGACAAGGCGAGGTCGGCGCTGAGGAGCCCGAAACCCACGATGATTCCGACGAGGCGGTTGCCGAGGGTTCAGGCGATCCGGATGAGGGTCTTGCTGAAGACAAGGAAGCCGACGGGGAATCGCCCGAAGGGAACTAGGCTCCTCCATACCAGTTGAATAATCGACCGGGAGATTAATCTAATGGGGCCGGGTGGCGGATGCGAAAGCACCAGCCACCCGGCCCTTCGCGGTCTCCGACCCTGCGGCGGAGGTTGCGCGGTCGGTGCGAGAAACCGCGGGCTTCACGGCAAACGAGAACGGGGAGCGTTCCCCGCTGGCCGTGTGGCTGGCGGAAACGCTCCCCGTTCGTCGTGCAGGCGACTTGGACCTAGTTGTTGGCGATCACGAATTCGATGCACTCGATCAATGCCGAGATGTCTGCGGGCTCGATGGCAACGAACGTGGCGACGCGCAGCTGGTTGCGGCCGAGCTTGCGGTAGGGTTCCACATCCACGACGCCGTTGGCGCGCAGGACCTTTGCGACGGCAGAGGCGTCGATCGAGTCATCGAAGTCGATTGTCGCGATGACGTTGGAGCGGTCCTCCGGGGCGGCGACGTACGGGCTGGCGAAGGTGGATGCCTCAGCCCACTCGTAGAGGCGGGATGCGGAATCGTTGGTGCGGGCCGCGGCGAATTCCAGGCCGCCGTTGGCGTTGAGCCACTGCACCTGGGCATTGAGCGAAACCAGCGTCGAGAGCGACGGGGTGTTGTAGGTCTGGTTCAGGCGCGAGTTGTCGATGGCGGTCTTCAGGTTCAGGAAGTCCGGGATCCAGCGGCCGGACGCAGCGATCTCTTCGGCGCGGGCAATGGCTGCCGGGGAGAAGAGTGCGATCCACAGTCCGCCGTCGGAAGCGAAGTTCTTCTGCGGGGCGAAGTAGTAGACGTCCGCCTGGGAGACGTCGACGTTCAGTCCGCCCGCGGCCGAGGTCGCGTCAATGACGACCAGCGAGTCCTCGTCTGCGCCTTCGACCCGGTGGACGGGCGCTGCAACGCCGGTCGAGGTCTCATTCTGCGGCCAGGCGTAGACGTCGACTCCGGCCTCCGCGACCGGTACGGGGCGGGTGCCCGGCTCCGACTTGATGATGGAGGATTCGGCGAGGAAGGGCGCCTTGTTGGTGGCGGAGGCGAACTTGGAACCGAACTCGCCGAAGGAGAGGTGCTGCGCCTTGTTGCGCACCAGCCCGAAGGTGGCGATGTCCCAGAATGCGGTCGAACCGCCGACACCCAAGACCACTTCGTAGTCCGCGGGTGCGTTGAAGAAGGTCTTTAGGCCTTCCTGGATGTCGCGCACCAGGTTCTTGACGGGTGCCTGGCGGTGGGAGGTTCCCAGCAAGTTGCTGCCGGCCTCCAGGAGTGCCTGGACCTGCTCCGGACGGACCTTGGATGGACCGGCACCGAAACGGCCGTCCACTGGCAAGAGATTTTCGGGAATGGTCAGGCCGGTGCTCATGTTGCTCCTTATTAACAGGATGGGTTCGCTCTTCCGACGCGCCAGACACTGGCAAATGCCGGGGGGTCGGTGCTTCAATGGTCCCGCATGGCGCACCCAAATGCGTAAAAGCGAGTCGTCATTATTAACGCCCGGAACGGGTGGGCTCGTGCGTGACGGCCCGGCACAGGCAGAGTGGGTTGTTTGTGAAGCGGCGGGGGACTTCGTGGCAATTCGCGTGGGTGGCGACGGGTAGAGTGGATGGCGTAGTAATTCCTTTCAAAACCAACCCTTGCAGGAGCGGCAGACGTGTCAGACCTGATCGATACAACCGAAATGTACTTGCGCACCATTTTGGAGCTCGAAGAGGAAGAGATCACTGCACTCCGTGCCCGCATCGCCGAGCGACTGGGGCATTCCGGTCCGACCGTTTCGCAGACGATTGCCCGCATGGAACGTGACGGGCTGGTAGTTGTTACCACCGACCGTCATCTTGAGCTGACCGAACGCGGCCGCGAACTGGCCACCGGAGTCATGCGCAAGCACCGTCTGGCGGAGCGCCTGCTGGCCGATGTGATCGGGCTGGAATGGGAATTCGTCCACGACGAAGCCTGCCGCTGGGAGCACGTGATGAG
This sequence comes from Paeniglutamicibacter selenitireducens, assembly GCF_051550675.1. Taxonomy (NCBI): domain Bacteria; kingdom Bacillati; phylum Actinomycetota; class Actinomycetes; order Micrococcales; family Micrococcaceae; genus Paeniglutamicibacter; species Paeniglutamicibacter selenitireducens. The sequence continues at coordinate 80,068 of NZ_JBPULF010000011.1, forward strand.
CGAGCGTGTGGAGCAGCGCCTGTACAAGTTGCTGGGGCAGCCTGCATCATCGCCCTACGGAAATCCGATCCCCGGCCTTGAGGCCCTTGGCGGTCCCGAGCTTGCCGATATCTCGGTGGGTGTCCAAAATCTCGATTCGGCCCTTGCGGACGGCAATACCGGTCCAGTGCGCGTTGAACGCCTTGCCGAATCGATCCAGGTCGAACCGGAGCTCCTCGTTCAGCTCGACGAGGGTGGGATTCGTCCAGGTGCCCTAGTCACACTGGAACGCGCGGACGATTACGTCTTGGTTCGCGTCCAGGGCATCGAAGGGGCCCTCGAGCTTCCGACCGAGGTCAGCGCCCATGTGTTTGTCCGGCGCTTGGATAGATAACGGAATTGTAACTTTGGACTAAAGCCCGGTAGGGTTTCTAGTTGTGTCATATTTTCGTGACTCAATCCAGATCCGGTTCGCATAACCCTACCGGCGGAGACTGGACTAAGACTTGCCGGTAGGGGCGGAGGACCCAATTCAACCGTTTCGTGGTTTTGAACCACGGATCTTGGGGTGAAGTTGAGTCCACCATGGTGGGCTCGGCCGAGTTGATCTCATGACTCGAATCCGACAGCTAACTTCGCAGGCGATACATGAGAGGTTGTCATTTGACACAGCAGCACAATTCCGGCCGCCGCCGTGCGTCTGGACCGGTTGATGCTTCGCCTGCCGAAGGCACTTTGGAACGTATTGTCGACTCCGCATTGAGTGACGAGGCACCTGCCCGCCGCAGCGGTCGACGCTCCCTGCACGTGGTGCCCGAGCTCGCCGAGACGACTCCGGCAAGCTATGTGGGCCGCCGCTTTGAAACCAGCCTTCGCTACGGCGTGGCACCCGAGGCCGCAGCCATTGCCGCCACGGAACGCGTCGAAGAAGAGGTCGCCTCGGCGCCGCAGTACGATGCGCAAGCAGACTCCGAAGAGCTCAACAATGTCCTTCAGTTCGAGTCGCACCCCAAGCGTTCGCGCCTTGGCTTCACCCACAAAATTGCAGCGGTTGCAGCGGTTTCAGGCCTTGCGTTGGCTGCAGCAAGCCCGTCCCAGGAAGCGGAACAGCTTTCCGGCGAAGAGACCCGCGTAGCGCAGTCGGTCGTCGTCGACGTCAAGGCCCCGGTTACCGAGGAAGTCAAGATCGAGCGCGTTTCGGTCACGAGCAAGTTCACTAAGGAAGACAAGCTTGCGACGGTGATGACTGCCGCGGGTGGCGATGTCTCCAAGATCGCCACGAGTGGGGTCCTTGCCCAGCCCGTGGATAACATCCGATTGACTTCACGCTTCGGCCACCGCAAGAACCCGACCGGCCCGGGGTACATGATCCACAACGGCCTGGACTACGCAGTCCCGATGGGGACCCCCATCAAGGCCAGCGCCGCCGGTACCGTCGTGCAGGCGGGGTGGGCCGGCCACTCGGGCTTCCGTGTGGAGATCGACCACGGCAACGGACTGCACACCAGCTACAACCACAACTCGGCCGTGAAGGTCGCCGTTGGGCAAAAGGTTGAACGTGGCGAAGTTGTTTCGCTCAGCGGCAGCACCGGCAACTCGACGGGCCCGCACCTGCACCTCGAAGTCATCGTCGATGGCAAGTGGGTCGACCCGGCTGGCTGGTTGTAACGAACAATGTCACCGTTCCGTGACCAGAACGTGACATTCGCACTTGTTTCATATATTCTAGAAATGTAGTCGGCGCTCAAGCACGATTACCGCCATGAGGAGTGCCGAGCACTGCCGCCGCATGGTGTCCGTTCAAAAAACGCATGGCAGTGGCGGGGGACCCACTTTTTGGCTTCTGAAGTTAGGAAGCCTTGGGGTTAAGTAACCCGGACCCGCACAGGGGCCGGATTGCCGAGTGACTCCCACTCGAACCCGACAGCTCACCTCGTAGGCATCAGGAGAGGCAAAACAACGTGACTACACGTCAAGCACTTGGTCGCCACCGCGCGACTTCGGTTCGAACGAACCCACTTGAGTCCATCTCGAAGGCAGTCGCCTCGAACGCTGGATCCGTTGGTCGTCAGGCCGCAGTAATCGCAGCAGCATCCGGCCTTGTCCTTACCCTGGGCGTTCCGGGCCAGGGCACGGCGACCCGCGAGGCATCCTCCGCCCCCGTCGAAGGCCTCTCTGCAGAGCGCGTGGCAGTCAAGGCCGTTTCGGTCTCTGCCTCCAAGGTCAAGGACCTGGACATCGAACGCTCCGCATTCACCTCCAAGCCGGCTCCGGCCCCGGTTGTCGTCTCGGTTGCAAGCTCCGTTTCGACCCGTGGCGACAACACCGCCGCGACCCGCGCAAACAACACGACGACCCGCGCAACGTCCAACAGCGCTTCCGCCGACGCCTTCGCACCGACGACCCGCACCAACCGCGGCGGCGCTGCAAGCACCGCTGTTGCACCCAAGAGCGATTCGATCAACACCGCGAATCTCTCCGGCATTGCGGCCACGGCAGCCCAGTACGTCGGCGTCCCCTACGTCTGGGGCGGCAACACCACCGCGGGCTGGGATTGCTCCGGTTTCGTGAAGTACGTATACGCCAAGCACGGAATCAACATCGCCCGCGGCACCTCGGCGATCCGCGCTTCCGGCCAGTTCGTACGCACCAGCAACCCGAAGCCGGGCGACCTGGTGTTCCAGAACGGTGGAGGTCACGTCGGCATCTACCTCGGTGGCGGAAAGATGATCGGTGCACAGAACCCGACCGTCGACACCATCCTCCACGACGTGAGCCGCAACCCGCTGTACGGCTACTACACGCTGGCCAAGTAGGCAGAATTCATTCAGGGCCCCGCTGAATCCGCAAGGATGCAGCGGGGCCCTGTTGCATGTTCCCCCAGTTGGATTGATACCCCCAGAGGGTATATGGTGATGCGTGTGAACACGCCATCCGGATCCGTCGGCAACAGGGCCCTGGTGCCCGCCGTGAGGGTCGTGTTCTTGTGCGCGTTCTTCCTTGGACTGCTTTCCATGCATGTCCTCGGCGGGGCCGCAGTGGATCCCATCGACCACGGGGGCACCAGATTCACCGTCGCAACGGGGTTCACCGCGGTCGCCGCAGCCCAGGACCACGGCGATTCGCACGGGCCGGTTGCGCAACCTCACGGTGAACATGGCATGGGGCCGGGGGACTGTGCGCTCCTACTCGCATGCGTCCTCGGATTTGTTGCGATTGTTGCCAACCTCGGAAGACCGAGGGTCGGGGCAACCGCTCCGCGAGCTGGGCCCCTGCCCTATCTGCAGAACCGCTTCCCGGTGAGGATCGGTGTCGTTCGTCCTCCCTCCCTCCAACGTCTAGGTATTTGCCGTAGATGAGTGCTTCGGAATGTAACCGAAACACAAATACATCTCACGCAAGGAAAAGACGTTGAAAAAGTACAAAAGAAACTTGGTGCTGTCGGCTGCCGTAGTGGCGGGCGCCTTGGCCTTGGCGGGTTGCTCGTCACCTGCATCGAGCCCCGCCGCGGGCTCGACAACCAGCGAAGCCGCATCGGTAAACGAACACAACGGTGCGGATACCATGTTCGCGCAGATGATGATTCCCCACCACGAGCAGGCCGTTCAGATGAGCGAGACCATGCTGGAGAAGAGTGGTCTGAGTTCCGAGGCGGTCGAACTTGCCACCGGAATCAAGAATGCCCAGGCCCCGGAGATCAAGCTCATGGAGTCTTGGCTGGAAGGATGGGGCGAACCCCGGCACATGGGCCACGACATGGCGATGGACGGCATGCTCGGGGAGGAAGACCTCAAGGCCCTGGCCGGTGCCCAGGGAGCCGCAGCCGAAGAGCTGTTCCTGAAGCAAATGATCGAACACCACCTGGGTGCCACGAAAATGGCGGAAGATGTGTTGAAAAACGGCAAGGATCCGAAGGTCCTGGACTTGGGCCGGAAAGTGATTGCCGACCAAAACGCCGAGATCGCCGCCATGCGCACCATGCTGGGGAAGCCGTGATGCTGCGAGGACTGGCGACAACGGCCGCGAAGGGGCCGCTTTTCATGTCCATCGCACTGGCCGGAAGCGTGGCCCTTGCCGGCTGCGCATCCGCAACCGTAGAACCGGGACCCGCCACGAGAAGTGCGGCGGGTGCCCCGCCGCAGGCCTCCACCGGAGCCGCGGCACAGCGCATCGACGGGTACCCGAGCGCACATGTGCACGCCATCGCCGACACGGGGGATGGGCAGGTGCTGCTGGCCACCCACGACGGGCTCTACGACGTCTCGGCGGATCCCGCCCGGCGCATCGGACCCGTCGTCGACTGGATGGGATTCACCCTTGGGAAGGACGGCTACTACGCCTCGGGCCACCCCGGGCCCGGCACCGACCTGCAAAACCCCGTGGGCCTGATGCGTTCGACAGACGAGGGCCGCACCTGGGAGGGCCTTTCGCGCTCCGGGGTATCGGACTTCCATGCGATGACGGCCAGCAAGAACGCCGTCATAGGGTTCGACACGGCGCTGCGTTCCACCGCCGACGGCACGACCTGGAAGGACCTTGATCCCCGGATCCTCCCGGCGACACTTGCCGCCGACGCACGCGGAACCCTCGTCCTGGCGGCCACGGAACAAGGCGTCTGGCGCTCCGCGGACGACGGCGCGACGTTCAGCGAACCGGATCCGGGCGCCCCGGTGCTCCAGTACCTGGCTGTCGCCGGCGGCAAGGCCGTGGGGATCACCCCCGACGGCGTCGCCTGGACGAGCCGGGACGGCGGAGCGACCTGGGCTCGGGGCGCCCGGGTGCAGGGAACCGCGAGTGCGGTGGCCATGAGTCAGGACGGATCGCGGATCTGGGTGGCCAGCTCGCTGGGCGTCGAACATTCCGATGACGGGGCCGCCGGCTTCGAACTGCGGTTCGCGGCTCCCCGGTAGCGGCCAACGGTCTTGTGAAACCCGGTTTTGCCGGGTTCCACAAGACCGTTCCCGGTGCATGCGACGTTCAGTGTTCGGAGGGAATTCGAACCAATTTCACCCAAAACCGCGCGCAACCACCGGCCTTTGTCCTAGGCTAGCCCCAGAGTCAATGCTCAGAGCCACGCGCGTCGCATGAGGGATTCCGCCACGAACGGGTCCCTCTGTTGCGCCGGGTCGGGATCTAAGGATGCGCCGATGCGAACGCTAGTGCTGAATGCAGGATTTGAACCGCTGGCGGTAGTCACGTTTCGCCGGGCGCTGCTGCTTGTCTTCATGGAGAAGGCCACGGTGCTGGCCGTCGACGAGGAGCACCCGGTCATCGGCCCCAACCACGTCATGCCCCGCCCCACGGTGATCCTGCTGAACCGCTACGTCCGCATGCCGCACCGCCGCAACCTCCAGGTCTCGCGCCGCGGGGTGCTGCGCCGGGACGCACACCGCTGCGCCTACTGCGGACGCAGCGCCAGCACCATCGACCACGTCATCCCGCGCAGCAGGGGCGGCGTCGACAGCTGGGAGAACCTCGTCGCGGCATGTCACGGCTGCAATAGCGCCAAAGGCGACAGGACGCTGGCACAGTTGGGGTGGAAACTACGATTCGCACCGGGCACACCCCGCGGCGCCCACTGGTTCATCACCGAACTCGACAGGCCCGTGGAGGCCTGGAGCCCCTTCCTTCGGAGCGCAGCATGAAATTCGATGCCATCATCGTGGCGGGAGGCCGTGGTTCGCGGCTGGGCGGGGTGAGCAAACCCCTGCTGGAACACCACGGTGAAACGCTGCTTGAGCATGCGCTCAACGCGGTGAAGGACGCCGAGGGCATCGCCGTGGTCGGCGCGCATGCGCTGGCCGACGCGGTGACCCGGTACATGGAGAACGCCCCCGACAGCCAGCGCGTGGTCATCACCCGGGAATACCCCACCTATGCGGGTCCCGCGGCCGCCGTGGCCGCGGGACGCGCGGCACTCGACGACGGCCCCGACGACGAGAGCGCGCAGTGGCCGACGGGCGGATCGGACATCACCGTGGTGCTTGCCGCCGACCTGCTGGAACCGGCCCCCGTGGTCAAGGCCCTGCTCGAGGTCGCGCGCCGCCGGGCCCCGGGGGTCGAGGCATGGGTGCCTCAGGACGCCGGAGGGGTGCTGCAGACCCTCGCCTGCGCGATCACCACCGAGGCCCTGAAGGCCGCCATTCTCCAGGCGGCCGAACCGCACGGCACCCTGGAGAATGCGTCGATGATGCGTCTGCTTGCTACAGTGCAGATGGAACGGCTGAAGCTGCCGGAGGCGGATTTCAGCGACATCGACACACCTGGGGACGCCGGGCGCCACGGAATCACGGTGGCGAACGGCAACTGACGAGGAGAACAGCACATGGCCGCAGAGGGACTCGACGACTGGGTCAGTGAGCTACTGGCCGCCTACGGGCTCACCGGAACGCAGGTGGACATCGACAAGGTGCTCTCCCTGGCCGGGGTCGCCGCCCACGGCATCGTGCGGCCCGCCGCCCCGCTGACCACCTATCTGGCCGGCTACGCCGCGGGACTCGCGGTGGGCCGGGGAGAGGCCGGGGAAGCCGGCGCCATGGATGAGGCCGACGCGCTGGCCCGCGAGGCACTGCGTGCCCGCACCGCCCCCGGCACCGACGACTAGGGCATGCCCGAGCACAACAGCGACCACGGGTGGGACCACGCACGCCGGGAGGCGCACCGGCTGGGACGGGAACTGCGGCCGGCCCCGGAAACCGTCCCGCTGCACCTGGCCGGCGGCCGCGTGCTGGCCCGGGACCTGGTGGCCCGCTACCCGATACCGCACTGCGCTACCTCCGCCATGGACGGCTTCGCCGTGTCGGGCCCGGCCCCCTGGCGGCTGCTTGATGCGGTGGCCCACAACCCCGCGGAGGGTGCCGGTGCCTCGCTGGCCCCGGGCGAGGCCGTGGCGGTGGTGACCGGCTCCTTGATCCCCGCCGGCGCCGGGGCCATCGTCCGCCTTGAACACACCACCGAGCGCGACGGCCTGCTGACCGCCGACAGGCCGCCGGCCGCGGGGGCGGACATCCGCCCGGCGGGAACCGAGGCCGCACCGGGGGACGTGCTGCAGGCGGCGGGCACCGTGCTGCGTGCCGGGGTCGTCGCCACGGCCGCCGTCGCGGGGTACGACGAGCTGCAGGTCGCCGCGCGACCGAAGGTCCACCTGGTCTACACCGGCGACGAGGTCGTCACCTCCGGCACCCCGGCCCCCGGGGAGGTGCGCGACGGGTTCTCCCCGGTCCTGCCGCTGATCGTCGGGGCGCTGGGCGGGCAGGCCCACGGCTCGACGCGCATCGGGGATTCGCTGGAACAGTGCCTCGAGGCGCTCACCGGCGTGCAGGCGCTGGCCGCGGACATCGTCGTGACCACCGGCGGCACCGGGTTCTCCGACCGCGACTTCGTGCGCGCCGCCGCGGCGCAGCTCGGCGGCAGGGAGGTCGTTTCCTCCATCGCCATGCGCCCCGGGCACCCCTCGATGCTCGCGTTGCTGCCCGACGGGCGCATCCTCGTGGCGCTGCCGGGCAACCCGCTGGCCGCGCTCATGGCCGTGGCGACACTGTTGGACCCGCTGCTGCGCGGTGCCTGCGGCATCGACCCCGAGGCACCCGGGCACGCGCCGTCCGCCGTCGACTTCGCACCGCTGCCTGGGCGGCACCGGCTCATCCCGGCGCGCTGGGTGCGCTCCGCGGACCCGCTGGCCGCCGACGCGCTGGCCCCGGCCGAACACGTGGGCTCGGCCATGCTGCGCGGGCTCTCCGGTGCCGAGGCCATCCTGGTCGTCCCGCCCGCCGGGGCCCGGGCCGGGAGCCCCGTCGGCTACCTTGGACTACCGTGGTAACAGGGGAAAACCCCCGAGCCGGCCGCCCGCGGCCCGAAGCAAGCAAAGGAACATGAGCATGGGACGCAAGATCGTGCGCCGGCGCATTGTGCGCGCCACCCTGGAGGGTGCACGGAGTTCGCGGGAGGAAAAGCTCGCCGTCGAGGAACCGCTGGAGATCCGGTTCGGCTCCACCCCGTTCACCACCTCCATGCGCACCCCGGGCGACGACTTCGACCTTGTCGCGGGGTTCCTGCTCGCCGAGGGCATCATCACCCGCCCCGAGCACCTTGTGGCCATGCGCTACTGCGCCGGAACCGATGCGGAGGGCAACCAGACCTTCAACGTCATCGAGGTGCAGCTGGGATTCGGCGCCCAGGCCCCGGACCTCTCGGCCGCCCGCCACGTGGTGACAAGCTCCGCCTGCGGGATCTGCGGGACAAACTCGATCGACGAGGTCCGCAAGAAATCCCCGTACCTGCTGGACCCCGCGGCCGGCACCGTGGAGCTCGGGACGCTGTTGGCCATGCCCGATGCCCTGTTGGAGGCCCAGCAGCTTTTCGGTGCCACCGGCGGCGTGCACGCGGCGGGGCTCTTCACCACCGAGGGCCGCCTGCTGGTGGTGCGCGAGGACGTGGGCCGGCACAACGCCGTGGACAAGGTGATCGGCGCGGCCCTGCGCGAGGGCCTGCTCCCGCTGCGCGAGAGTGTCCTGCAGGTTTCCGGGCGGGCCTCCTTCGAACTGGTCCAGAAGGCGGCGATGGCCGGGATCCCGGTGCTCTCCGCGGTCAGCGCCCCGTCGTCGCTGGCCGTCGAGCTGGCGCAGGAATCCGGACTCACCCTCGCCGCGTTTTCCCGCACCAGCAGCGTGAACCTATACACTCATGCTCAACGTGTACTCGGCGGCTAGCTGCCCTGCGGCCCGCACGGCCGCGGGAACGCGGCGCGCCCGTGAATCAAGTGCCGGCCCGCGCCCGAGGGGGCGCACGGCAACAACCCCGCTGCGACGTGGAGGAACAAGATGAATCGCCCGGCCCCAACGCAAGACATCAACGAAGACGACCTGGTCGTCGGCAAGCCCAAGCGCAGCGCCGCGGGCGTCGAGGCGGTCAAGGTGTCCCTGGAGCGCGGCTTCGCCGAGGCCGGGGTGACGCGCACCCTGCGCTCGATGCTGCGGATCAACCAGCGCGGCGGGTTCGACTGCCCAGGCTGCGCCTGGCCCGAGTCCATCACCGGGGCCCGCAAGCCCGCCGAGTTCTGCGAGAACGGCGCCAAGGCCATCGCCGAGGAAGCCAGCGCGCGCACCGTCACGCCCGCCTGGTGGGCGCAGCACCCGATCGAGGTGCTCCGCGGGAAGACCGAGTACTGGCTCGGCTCGCAGGGCCGCATCACCGAGCCCATGGTCATCCGCGCCGGGGAGAGCCACTACACGCCGATCACCTGGGCGCAGGCCTTCCGCACCATCGGCGAGCACGTGAACGCGACGACGCCGGAGAAGTGCGTCTTCTACACCTCGGGCCGCACGGCCAACGAGACGGCGTTCATGTACCAGCTGCTGGCCCGCTCGCTGGGCACCAACAACCTGCCGGACTGCTCCAACATGTGCCACGAGTCCTCCGGCTCGGCGCTGAACCCCACCATCGGCATCGGCAAGGGGACGGTCTCCCTTGAGGACTTCGAGCACGCCGAGCTGATCTTCGTGGTCGGGCAGAACCCCGGCACCAACCACCCGCGCATGCTCTCGGCGCTCTCCGAGGCCCGCGCGCGCGGCGCCCGCGTCGTCGCGGTGAACCCGCTTCCCGAGGCCGGGTTCTTCGGCTTCAAGGACCCGCAAACCGTCGGCGGCATGCTGGGGCGGCCCTCCGAGGTCTCCAGCGACTTCCTGCAGATCAAGGTCGGCGGCGACCTGGCGCTCTTCCAGGCCTTCGGCCACCTGCTGCTGGCCGCGGAGGAAAAGAACCCGGGCAGCGTCATCGACGCGGATTTCATCGCCTCCGCCACCGACGGCTTCGAGGCCTACAAGGCGGCCCGCGCCCAGCTGGACTGGGAGGCCACCGAGGAGGCCACGGGGCTGACCCGCGCGCAGATCACCGAGATCGCCGGGCTGCTCATCGCCTCAAAGGCGACGATCTTCTGCTGGGCGCTGGGCCTGACCCAGCAGCCGCACTCGGTGCCGACGCTCAAGGAGATCATCAACCTGCTGCTGGTGCAGGGCAACTTCGGCAAGCCCGGCGCCGGCGCCTGCCCCGTGCGCGGGCACTCCAACGTGCAGGGCGACCGCACCATGGGCATCTGGGAGAAGCCCTCCGAGAAGCTGCTGGCGGCCCTTGACGCGGAGTTCGGCATCGAGTCCCCGCGCGCCCACGGCTACGACTCCACCGAGGCCCTGGAGGCCTTCGAGAACGACGAGATCGACGTGTTCGTCTCCATGGGCGGCAACTTCGCGCTGGCCAACGCGGAGACCGAGGCGCTGGAGGCCGGCATGCAGCGCGCCAAGCTCACGGTGCACATCTCCACCAAGCCCAACCGCTCCCACGTGGTGCACGGGCAGACCTCCATCATCCTTCCCACGCTGGGGCGCACCGACCGGGACGACAAGCACCCCGGCGGCGCCCAGTTCCTCTCGGTGGAGGACTCCATGTCCGTCATCCACTCGACGCAGGGGCGGCTCGCCCCGGTCTCCGAGCACCTGCTGGCCGAGCCCGTCATCGTCGCCCGCATGGCCACCGCCATCCTCGGCGAGGACCACGTGGTCCCGTGGAAGGCCATGGCGGATGACTACGACGTCGTGCGCGAACACATCTCCCGGGTGCTGCCGGGCTTCGAGGACTTCAACCGCCGGGTGCGCGGGCGCAACGGGTTCGTGCTGCCCAACCCGCCGCGCGACACCCGCTCCTTCGCCACGGACATCGGCAAGGGCCGCTTCACGGTCTCCCCGTTCGAGGCGCTGGAAGCCCCGGAGGGCCACCTGATCCTGCAGACCATGCGCAGCCACGACCAGTACAACACCACGTTCTACGGGCTCGACGACCGCTACCGCGGGATCAAGGACGGCCGCCGCGTCGTGCTGATCAACCCGGAGGACCTCGCCGGGCTGGGCCTGGAGGACAGGTCGCTGGTGGACGTGATCTCCACCTTCGGCGGCACCGAGCGCCGCGCCAACAGGTTCCGCCTTGTCTCCTACCCGACGGCCAAGGGCTGCGCCGCCGCGTACTTCCCGGAGGCCAACGCGCTGGTGCACCGCGAGCTGGTGGCCCGCGAATCCAACACCCCCGGCTTCAAGGCCATGACGGTGCGCTTCGTGCCGCACTCCCTGCAGCCGGGCCCGACCCTGGACAGCTGACCCGGACCCTGCCGGGCGCACTCCGGCGGGGGCAACGCCGGTGCGCCGGTATAGTTGGTCTGCACCTTCGGGCCCGCCGGGGCCCGGACCGGGGGTGCGGAAACCCCGTGGCGCCGCGCGCTGCCACGGCCTAGATGTGGCGGGACACCTTCATGAGCATGGAAAGCGTCGCCTGGAGTTCGCTGTGGCGGATGTCGGGCCAGGACAAGGGCAAGGCGTACGCGCCGGGCACCCCGCGGCGGGTCCTGGCCTTCGCAGGGGTCTACAAGAAGCAACTGCTGGTGTTCGTCTTCTTCTCGGTGTGCGCTGCGGTGCTCTCGGTCGTGACCCCTGTGCTGGCCGGCCGCGTGGTCGATGCGATAGTCGCGAAGTCCGAGGCCGGAACGGTGCTCTGGCTGGCCGGGCTGATCGCCGTCGTCGCCGTCCTCAGCGCCATCTTCTCGCTGGTCGTGCGCTGGTTCTCCTCCCGGCTCGGCGAGGGCATCATCTTCGACCTGCGCACCGCGGTCTTCGACCACGTGCAGAAGATGCCCGTGGCCTTCTTCACCAGGACCCGCACCGGCGCGCTGGTCAGCCGCCTGAACAACGACGTCATCGGGGCTCAGGCCGCGTTCGCCGGCACCCTGTCCGGGCTCGTCTCCAACGTCGTGGCACTGGTGCTCACGGCCGGCGTCATGTTCTCCACCTCCTGGCAGGTCACCCTCGCGGCGCTGGTGCTGCTGCCGGTCTTCCTGTTTCCGGCCCGCCGATTCGGCCGCACCCTCGCGCTGCTGCGCAAGGAGTCGGCCGAGCTGAACGCCTCCATGGCCACGCAGATGACCGAGCGCTTCTCCGCCCCCGGCGCCACGCTGATCAAGCTCTTCGGGCGCCCGGCCGACGAATCCGCGCAGTTCGCGATGCGCGCCGGGCGCGTGCGGGACATCGGCGTGAAGATGACGATGCGCCAGTTCTTCTTCGTCACCATGCTCACCCTTGTCGCAGCGCTCGCGCTGGCCCTCGTCTACGGACTCGGCGGCCTGTATGCGACCCGCGGGCAGTTGGCCGCCGGCGACGTGGTGGTGCTGGGCATGCTGCTGGTGCAGCTCTACTCGCCGCTGACGGCGCTGGCCAACGCCCGGGTGGAGATCACCAGCGCCCTGGTGAGCTTCGACAGGGTCTTCGAGATCCTTGACCTCAAGCCGCTGATCAGCGATTCGCCCACCGCCCGGGCCCTGGAACCGGGACCGGTGGACGTGAGGTTCACGGACGTGTCCTTCGCCTACCCGAGCGCGGAGAAGGTCTCCCTCGCCTCGCTCGAGGACGTCGCGGTGCTCGACACCCGCGGCGGCGAGACGGTGCTGCACGGCATCGACTTCGAGATCCCCGCGGGGTCCACCGTCGCGCTCGTGGGTTCCTCGGGCGCCGGAAAGTCGACCATCGCCTCGCTGCTGGCCAGGCTCTACGACGTCGACTCCGGGTCCGTGGAGCTCGCCGGCGTCGACATCCGCGAACTCAAGCTCGACTCGCTGCGCTCCACCGTCTCCATGGTGACCCAGGACGGGCACCTGTTCCACGAGACCATCGGCGCGAACCTGCGCCTGGCCCGGCCGGACGCCGGGGATGCGGAGATCTGGCAGGCGCTGGAGCGTGCCCGGTTGCGCGAGACCATCGAGGCGCTGCCCGACGGGCTGGAGACCGTGGTGGGGGAGCGCGGCTACCGGCTTTCCGGCGGCGAACGCCAGCGCATGACCATCGCGCGCCTGTTGCTGGCCGCGCCCCAGGTGGTCATCCTCGACGAGGCAACTGCCGCGCTAGATTCCTCCAACGAGGCGGCCGTCCAGGCGGCGCTGGCCGAGGCGCTGGAAAACCGCACCGCGCTTGTCATAGCGCACCGGCTCTCGACCATCCGCTCGGCCGACCAGATCCTGGTGGTCGAGGGCGGGCGGATCGTCGAGCGTGGCACCCACACCGAGCTCCTGGCCGCCGGCGGGCGGTACGCTGAACTGCACGAAACGCAGTTCGCCCAGTAGCGCCGGCGGGCCCCGCGGGCCGGGGCGCTAGGTGCCCAGCAGCGCGGGCAGCACATGCTCGCGCAACAGCGGCGCGATGTCCTCGCGCCGCATCGCCTCCACGGGCTCCAGCCACATCATCTGCTCGATCTCTGCGGCGATGCGCGGGGTCTGCGCCGTCGTGGCTCCGTAGAGGTAGGCATGGATCACGGTGTCGGCCTCGTTGGCCGCCGGTCCGTCCCAGCGTCCGAGGAACCGGAGGTCCTCCGGGCCAAGCACCAGCCCTATTTCCTCCCGCACTTCCCTCAAGACCGCTGCCTCGGGGCTTTCGTCGGGTTCGAGCTTCCCGCCGGGCTGCATGAACATGGTGGTGGCACGCTTGCGGACCAGGAGAATGCGTCCTGAGGGGTCAAGGAGCCGCAAGGCGGCGATGGTGAGAATCTTTGGCACACCTTGAGCTTAACAACGTCCAAAACTGCATGCGAGGATGATAACGTGCTCTTTGGGTTGAATTAGTCTCGACTATTGGAGTAATACGTTGCCAGTGGTATCGCGCCCGGCACAAAGTAGTCGTCGTGCGACGGCCGGATACTGGGACTATCCGGAAATGGGCACGGCCAACGGGGGATCAAAATTGGATCTACAAATGGAGTATTGATGCAGCGGGGCACCAACTTAGGTCGACTCGGGGATTTTAATCAGGCGGTAATTTTTGAGTCGATTCGTCGCGCCGTCGACGGGGTGAGCCGGGTTGAGCTGGCGGGCTCCACGGGACTTTCTCCACAGACCATTTCGAACGTCGTGCGCAGGTTGCTCGACGAGGGGCTGGTCCGCGAGGACCGCACCATCGTTTCCGGTCCGGGCAAGCCCCGGACCGTCCTGGAACTTGAAGCCAACCGCATGGTTGCCATCGGAATCCACCTGGATCCCGGTGTTATTTCCGTGGTCATGCTCAACCTGCGCGGTGAAGTGATGCACTCCCGCCGGCTGGAAATCCCGGCGGTCGAGGTGCCGGAGAAGACCGTGGAAACCATGGCACGGACCGTGGAGGAAATCATCGCGGCCTCCGGCATTCCGCGTGCCAACATCGTGGGCGTCGGCGTCGCCGCCCCCGGGCCGCTGGATCGCGAACGCGGTGTCATGATCGATCCGCCGTTGCTTGACGGTTGGAAGGACGTCGCGGTCGTCGAGCCGCTGCGACGCATGCTTGACCTGGATGTCATCCTCGAAAAGGACACGATTGCCGCATCGATCGCGGAACTGTGGAAGGGGAACGACGCAGCGCGCGACAACTTCATCCTCATGTACGTGGGTGCCGGCATCGGGGCCGGCATGGTGCTCAACGGGGAGATCCACCGCGGCGTCAGCAACAACGCGGGCGAGGTCGGCCACTACTCGACCGGCGTCGTCGCGCAGCCGTGTATTTGCGGACGTAACGACTGCCTGCACTCCAACCTCGCGTTCACCAATGTCGCGCGCAAGGCCCGCGAGGCCGGACTGGAACTGACGGTGCCGGATGACGGTACCCCGGAGGACCGCGCCGAAGGCATGAGCCAAATCGTGAAGATGGCCGACGACGGCAACGAGAATGCCGCTGCCCTCATGCGCGACTGCATGGGCAAGGTCGGGCAGGTCGCTGGCCAGCTCTGCAACGCGCTGGATGTTTCGCAGGTGATCTTCGGCGGACCCCTGTGGTCCGAGGTCGGCGACTACTGCCTGGACGGGGTCCGCGAGGTCATCAACGAACGCTTCAGCTCCAAGAACGTCCACGGCATCGAGGTCCGTTCCTCGACCCTCGGGCCAGAGGCCGGGGCCATCGGCGGGGCCTGTTCCGTCATGGATGCCAGCCTGTCGCCCAAGGCCGCTGCACTGCTGCTGCGCTAACAGGGCCGAAAGGTCGGTGGAAGGGTCGTTCGGTCACGTACCGGGCGGCCCTTTGACGTGATTTAGGTGACCCGGTTGACAAAACATTCTAAATAGAATTAGATGTCCGGTAGGAGTTGGTAGCAACCGAACTGCCCACCGTTGCTTGCGTGAAAGTCTCGACTGTCCGCAAATCTGATGTGTGGGGGAACGGCAGGTCGGCTGCTGGGGAGCCACTCCAACGCCGTCGACCGGTGATGTGGGATGTAATGGGAGTTATCCCATATTTCACCGGTCGGCGGCACTTTTTTGCCCTGGCGCTTCCGGGTCGAACCCCAAGGGACCCCGCGCCGTTGCCCGACCCGGGTCGATCCCCAGCTGCAAGTGATCCTGGCTCCAGTCATTCTTGGGCGCGGAACCGTTGGTGAATCTGCGAAGGAAGCTTTTCAAACAGTCCCTTTCCAAACCGGTCCGGCCATCTTTCGTTCGCGCTTTTGGACGTACATCCACGGCGGGTGTGCCGTCGGAAAGTCTGGTCAGGCACGCAGCAGCCCCCTGCGGCCCACTGGGCGCCCTTAAAAGAGTTATGGCCTGCACGAATGCAGGCCATAACCAACGGGTGCCCCTGGCCGGAATTGAACCGACGGCCTACCCTTTAGGAGAGGGTCGCTCTATCCAACTGAGCTACAGAGGCTTGCTTCGCCGAAACGAACCCTACTTATCGTAGCGGTTTTTCGGCGGGAACATTGGCAGCGGCACCCTTGCGTCGCACCGGGTGCCGCCGGCGGGAGGCTAGAGCAGCCCCTGCTTCGAGGCTTCCCACTTCTCGCGGAACGTGCGGATGAACGAAGCCACGAGTACTCCCACCAGGATCGCCGACGTGGCGAAAAGCAGGATCCAGCGTGTGGTGGTCAGGGCGGATGCCAGCGCGACAGCGCCCGCGTCGAGTGTGCCGCCGAAGAGCGCGTCGATCGCGACGTTCTCCCAGAGGTCAACGACGGCGAACAGCATCGGCACCGCCCAGAGCGCCCACCGCAGCGGGCCGCGCGAGGTATTGAGGTTCACCGCAAGCATCGTGACAAGGGCCAGGAACAGCGGGAAGAGCAGCCCTGCCGTCTTGTGGAGGTAGTTCAGCTGGCCGACGGCCGTTGGGTCCATGGAGGTGCGCAACGCCTCGATGTTTTCGGCGGAATAGCCGCCGATCATCTGGTCCGGCATCATCAGTCCATTGGACAGGTCGATCATCTGGTTCAGCGTCAGCAGGTGGTAGTACCAGAAGAGGAGGATCACCGCTCCAAAGCCCGCAACCAGGACCAGGTTTCCGTTGCCCTGCGCCTGTTCGGGCGTGCGGTCCGTGGACGGGTTGGCGACCGGCGCCGAGGGTGCCGGTCGGTTGTACTGTTTCGACTTGCGTGTCTTGGCCATGAACCAATTATGCCTTCTGCCGTGCACCCTCCGGCCAAGCCGGGGCAGGCTCCACGTAGACTAGGGCACATCATGGATTTCCTTTTCGATGACTTCGTCGCACCCGCTCCAGCCCAGCCACTGCCGGACGCCCTCGAGCTCCTCAGGGGCTTGAATCCGCAGCAGGAACAGGCTGTCAAGCATGCCGGATCGCCACTGCTCATCGTCGCAGGCGCGGGTTCCGGCAAGACCCGTGTGCTCTCCCACCGGATTGCCTACCTGCTGGCCACCGGCCGGGCCAGGCCGCACGAAATCCTCGCCATCACCTTCACGAACAAGGCTGCCGCGGAGATGCGCGAGCGCATTGCGGCACTCGTGGGGGAGGACGTTGCACAGAAGATGTGGATCTCGACCTTCCACTCCTCGTGCGTGCGCATCCTGCGCCGCGAAGCTGCCTCGGTTGGCCTGAAATCGAGCTTCTCGATCTACGACTCCGCGGATTCGCTGCGTCTGATCACCATGGTGGCCAAGGGCCTGGAGCTGGACCCGAAAAGGTTCACGCCGAAGTCCATGGCCCACAAGATCTCGGCGCTGAAGAACGAGCTCGTCGACGACGAACAGTACGCCGCGACAGTCGACTCGAACGACCCGTTCGCGCGGGCCGTCTCACAGGTCTACCGCGGGTACGCCGAACGCCTGCGCGCGGCAAACGCACTGGACTTCGATGACCTGATCGCGCACGTGGTCAACATCTTCCGCGCCTTCCCGGCCGTGGCGGACAACTACCGCCGGCGCTTCCGCCACGTCATGGTCGACGAGTACCAGGACACGAACCACGCCCAGTACGCCCTCGTGCGCGAACTGACCGGGCCCGACGGACCCACCCCGGGCGGGGAGCTGACCGTCGTCGGCGATTCGGACCAGTCGATCTACGCCTTCCGCGGCGCCGACATCCGCAACATCGTGGAATTCTCGAAGGACTACCCGGACGCCGAGACCATCAAGCTGGAGCAGAACTACCGCTCCACACAGACGATTCTCTCGGCGGCCAACGAGGTCATCAAGCGCAACCCGAACCGCCCGGAAAAGCGCTTGTGGACCGCCGAGGGCGACGGCGAGAAGATCGTCGGCTATGTGGGTGAATCCGAATCCGACGAGGCGCGCTGGATCGCCGACGAGATCCTGCGCCTGAACGACGAGGAGGACATCCGCCCCGGGGACGTTGCGATCTTCTACCGCACCAATGCCCAGTCGCGTTCGCTCGAGGAGCAGCTGATGCGCGTGGACCTGAAGTACAAGGTCATTGGCGGCACCCGCTTCTACGACCGCAAGGAAGTCAAGGACGCCCTGGCCTACCTCCGGGTCCTGATGAACCCCGAGGACGACATCAACGTCCGCCGCATCCTCAACGAACCCAAGCGCGGCATCGGCGACAGGGCCGAATACTCGGTTGCTGCCCTTGCCGAGCGCGAACGCATTTCCTTCATGGAGGCCCTCCGCCGCGCTGACGAGGCCCCGGGCCTTGGAACGCGTGGGCTGAACATGGTTGCCGCGTTCGTCAAGATCATCGACGACCTGGCCGTCGTCGCCGACGGTTCGGGTCCGGCCGAGGCCCTCGAGGCGGTGCTCGAACAGACCGGCTACCTGGAAATGCTGCGTTCCTCCAACGACCCGCAGGACGAGTCGCGCGTCGAGAACCTCGCCGAACTGGTGGCAGTGGTGCGTGACTTCATGAAGGAAAACCCCGAGGGAACGCTCACCGACTTCCTCGAACGCGTGGCACTGGTCGCCGACGCAGACCAGATCCCGGAGGCACCAAGCGACGACGAGGGCGCAAACATGGCCCGGCGCGAGGGGTTCGTCACGCTGATGACCTTGCACACGGCCAAGGGGCTCGAGTTCCCGGTGGTGTTCCTCACCGGGATGGAGCACGGCATTTTCCCGCACCAGCGTTCCTTGACCGACGAGAAGGAACTGGCCGAGGAACGCCGCCTGGCCTACGTGGGACTGACCCGTGCCCGCGAACGCCTCTACCTCACCCGCGCGGAGTACCGCAGCATGTGGGGCCAGTCGCAGTACAACCCCGCGAGCCAGTTCCTCGAGGAGATTCCTGTCGACCTGCTGGATTGGAAGCGCGAGGGCACCAAACGCTCGAACTTCGATTCCTTCGGCGGCTCCGCGAGCTTCGCCACCAGCCGCTACGAATCCGGCTCCTACTGGGGTGCCGGACGCGGAAACACCGGCGGCGGATCGACGCGCCTGAGCGGTGCCAGCGAGGAGCACACCCTGCGCACCGCTCCCACCGCACGGGCAGCCGCACGCAGCGGCCGCGTCCAGCCCAACAAGGAAATCATCGCGCTGAACATCGGCGACAAGGTCTCGCACGGCACCTTCGGCCAGGGCGTCGTGTTGGCGCTGGAAGGCGCCGGTGACAAGACTGTCGCGAAGGTCAAGTTCGCGGATGCGGAGAAGCGCCTGCTGCTTCGCTACGCGCCTTTGACTAGGCTTGACTAGCGTTTTCACGGAAGTTTCCGCGTGCAGGATGCCATGGCCGGTGCCCCGGGCGGGGCTCTACGATTCGTAGAACTGTGCCATTGCGTGGGAAAGCGTTAGTCTGAAGGTGCACCAGGCCTGTTTCAGGTCCGGTGCTCCCCTCTGAGGCGCGACATGGTTATGCCTTGCCGCGTCTTCGAGTCAGCATAGACTTCGACAAGAAGGACACAAGCCCGTGGACCTGTATGAATACCAGGCGCGCGATATGTTCGAGTCTCACGGTGTACCCGTGCTGGCCGGCATCGTTGCCTACACTCCTGAAGAAGCCAAGGCCGCAGCCGAGAAAATCGGCGGCGTCGTGGTTGTTAAAGCCCAGGTAAAGGTCGGAGGCCGCGGCAAGGCCGGTGGCGTCAAGGTCGCAAAGACCGCCGACGAGGCATTCGAGCACGCTACCAACATTCTCGGTATGGACATCAAGGGCCACACCGTGAACAAGGTCATGATCGCCCAGGGTGCGGACATTGCCGAGGAGTTCTACTTCTCCGTACTGCTGGACCGCGCCAACCGCAACTACCTGGCCATGTGCTCGGTCGAAGGCGGCATGGAAATCGAGGAGCTCGCCGTTGAGCGCCCCGAGGCACTGGCACGCATCGCCGTTGACCCGGCCGTGGGCATCGACCAGGCCAAGGCCAACGAGATCGTTGCAGCAGCAGGCTTCGCTCCGGAACTGACCGAAAAGGTCGCTTCCACTATCATCAAGCTGTGGGACGTCTTCAAGAAGGAAGACGCAACCCTGGTTGAGGTCAACCCGCTGGTCCGCACCGGCGCCGGCGACATCGTGGCACTGGACGGCAAGGTCTCCATCGACGAGAACGCCGACTTCCGCCACCCGCACCACGCAGACCTTGAGGACAAGGACGCCGCGGACCCGCTCGAGGCCAAGGCCAAGGCGCAGGACCTCAACTACGTCAAGCTGGACGGCGAAGTGGGCATCATCGGCAACGGTGCTGGCCTGGTCATGTCCACCCTGGACGTCGTTGCCTACGCAGGCGAGAACCACGGCAACGTGAAGCCCGCCAACTTCCTGGACATCGGCGGTGGAGCCTCTGCAGAGGTCATGGCCGCAGGTCTGGACGTCATCCTGAATGACGAGCAGGTCAAGTCCGTGTTCGTGAACGTCTTCGGTGGCATCACCGCATGTGACGCCGTTGCCAAGGGCATCGTCGGCGCACTGGCCGAGCTCGGTTCCGCAGCCAACAAGCCGCTCGTTGTGCGTCTTGACGGCAACAACGTGGAGGAAGGCCGCCGCATCCTGGCCGAAGCCAACCACCCGCTGGTCACCCTGGCAGCAACCATGGACGAGGGCGCCGACAAGGCCGCCGAACTCGCCAACGCAGCGAAGTAAGTAGGGATACGCGAACATGAGCATTTACCTTAACAAGGACTCCAAGGTCATCGTTCAGGGCATCACCGGTGGCGAGGGTACCAAGCACACCGCCCTGATGCTGAAGGCCGGAACCAACGTCGTCGGCGGCGTCAACGCCCGCAAGGCCGGCACCACCGTCGTCCACGGCGACAAGGACATCAAGGTCTACGGCGCAGTTGCCGAAGCCATGGCCGAAACCGGCGCCGACGTGTCGATCGTCTTCGTTCCGCCGGCCTTCACCAAGGATGCCGTCGTAGAGGCCATCGAGGCAGGCATCGGCCTGGTCGTGGTCATCACCGAGGGCGTGCCGGTGCAGGACTCGGCCGAGTTCTGGGCACTTGCCCAGTCCAAGGTCGACGCCGACGGCAACCAGATCACCCGCATCATCGGCCCGAACTGCCCCGGCATCATCACCCCCGGTGAAGCACTGGTCGGCATCACCCCGGCCAACATCACCGGCAAGGGCCCGATCGGCTTGGTCTCCAAGTCCGGTACCCTGACCTACCAGATGATGTACGAACTGCGCGACCTGGGCTTCTCCACCGCCATCGGCATCGGCGGCGACCCGGTCATCGGCACCACCCACATCGACGCCCTGGCTGCGTTCGAGGCGGATCCGGAGACCAAGGCCATCGTCATGATCGGCGAAATCGGCGGCGACGCCGAAGAGCGTGCAGCCGACTTCATCAAGGCCAACGTCACCAAGCCGGTTGTCGGCTACGTGGCAGGCTTCACCGCCCCCGAAGGCAAGACCATGGGCCACGCTGGCGCCATCGTCTCCGGTTCGGCCGGTACCGCACAGGCAAAGAAGGAAGCACTCGAGGCTGCCGGCGTGAAGGTCGGCAAGACCCCGTCGGAAACCGCGAAGCTGCTGCGCGAAGTTTTCGCCGCCCTCTAAGCTGAGCATTCCGCATTCGGCGGTTGGCCGCCCGTGAAAACGGGTGGCCAACCGCCGTTTCGTTTATGCGGCGGAAACAGGTTCGCTCCGGTGGCTCAGCCGCGCAGGCGGAAGAACGAGGTGCCGGCGGCCTCGTAGCCCCCGGGCAGCAGCAGCACCCGCAGCTCCGGGTTGAACTGCACCTCGGCAGGCCCGCGCCCGTCCAGCGCCGCCGCGAGCTTGTCCGGGGAGAGCGCCTCCAGCAGCCATTCGTTGGGGCCGGCACCCAGCTGCAGGAGCCCGGTGCCTGGGTCGAAATCAAGCCAGGCGGAGATCCAGTCCCCGGCAAAGCGCGGCAGGGGATTGGCGGTGGCCGCGGGGGCTGTGTACGTGTGGTGGGACATGGGTGTCACGTTCCTTGAAGCTGGTTGTCCTTGCCCTGCCGCGGGTATGCGTGCGAAGGCCGCTTCGTCATCCGAACCACCCGCCGTACAACAATGGGGTTGGTGCCTGGTCAGTCGGAGCTTTGCCATGAAAGCAACCAGAACTCGTGAAGCTGTATCCACCATACGTCGGGCAACCGACACCTCGCCAGCGCCGGTCGGTTGAGCGCAATAAAGCGTCATCGCGCGGCCGTGCGGACTTTGCGCCGGGAGGCATAGGCTGGGAGGCGGATATCCGTCACCAGCTTCCGGAAGGCACACCATGCGCGCAACACTGATCCACGGACCGCGGGACATCCGCGTCGAAGACTGCCCGGACCCGGTCCTGCTTGCCGGCACCGACGCGCTGGTCAGGGTGACAGCGGCCTGCGTGTGCGGGTCGGACCTGTGGCCGTACCGCGGCGTCAACCAGATCCCGAAGCCGCGGCGCATCGGCCACGAATTCATTGGCGTCGTCACGGCCGTCGGGGACGAGGTCTCCACCCTGAAGGCCGGGGACTTCGTGGTTGCCCCGTGGGCCAACAGCTGCGGGGAATGCCCGCCATGCCGCAACGGAGTCCACGTGGCCTGCGAGCACCGGGCCGTCAGGGGCGGGAAGGACGAGCACGGGCTGCCTGTCGATGGCGGCCAAGGTGAGGCGGTGCGCGTTCCGAATGCCGATGGAACCCTGGTTCCGGTGCCCGGCGTCTCGGAGCCGGACGAGGCCTTGTCCAAATCGCTGCTCGCGCTCTCCGACGTCATGGGCACCGGACACCACGCCGCGCTCGGTGCCAAGGTGGCGCCGGAGCGCAGCGTTGTGGTGGTCGGCGACGGCGCCGTGGGTTTGAGCGGCGTGCTCGCCGCCAAACGTCTGGGGGCCACCCGGATCATCGCCATGTCCAGGCATGCCGACAGGACCGAGCTGGCCCTCACTTTCGGGGCGACCGACGTGGTCGCCGAGCGCGGCACGGAAGCCGCCGACAAGGTGCGCGAGCTGCTCGGGGGAGTGCTGGCCGACTCTGTGCTCGAATGCGTCGGCACCGCCGAGTCCCTGGGACAGGCGCTGGCCTGCACCAGGCCCGGCGGCGCCATCGGCTTCGTCGGGGTGCCGCACGGGGAAGATCCGTTGCCCCTCTACGAGCTTTTCTCGAAGAACATTTCGCTGGCGGGTGGCGCGGCCAGCACCCGCGCCTACCTGCCCGAGCTGCTGGAGGCCGTGCTCGCAGGGGACATCAATCCCGGCCTGGTCTTCGACACGGTGATGGGCCTGGAACAGGCGCCGGAGGCCTACGCGGCCATGGACGAGCGCCGCTCTATCAAGGTCATGCTGGTGCCGTAGGACGTTGGGGTGACCGCAGCACCGCTCAGGCCGCTGATTCCTTGGAAATCAGGGAATCAGCGGCCTGACGGCATGCAGTGAAAATCGAGGCTAATCGGTGCAGGGTATTTCCCTGGCCTTGGCGTCGTAGAGCTTTCCGTCGGAGACATAGTCGCCATCGTGAAGGTCGTTGAGCAGCACCGAGGAGATTCTCCGGTTGCTGGCTTCGGCCATGACGGATGTCGGCCTGTTGCCCCGGATCTTGAGGTGGTTGAACAACAAGTTCAGCAAGATCGCCATGATGGCCGAGGAACTGATTCCCGAGTGGAAGATCGTGACGAACCAGCCGGGGAATTGGTTGTAGATGCTTGGTGCGACGATCGGGAACATCCCGAAGCCCAAGGCCGTCGCCACGACGACCAGGTTCATGTTCCCTTCGTACTTCACCGTGGACAGGGTTCGGATGCCCGAGGCCGCGACGGTTCCGAACAGCACGATTCCGGCCCCGCCAAGGACCGGCGTGGGTATGGCGGCCACGAAGCGGCCGAGGATCGGCAGGAGTCCCAGAATAACGAGTATGCCGCCGCCCGCAGTGACAACAAACCTGCTCTTGACGCCCGTAATGGCGACAAGCCCGACGTTCTGGGCGAAGGCGCTCTGTGTGAAGGAATTGAAGATCGGCGAGATCGCGCTCGAGATCATGTCGGCCCGCAAGCCATCACCGATGCGACGGGAATCAGTCTTGGTTCCGACGATTTCCCCGACCGCGATGATGTCCGCCGAGGTCTCGGTCAAGGTCACCAGGATGACAATGACCATTGAAAGGATCGCGGCGAACTGGAACTCCGGCGGGCCAAAGGCGAAGGGCATCGGGAAGGCGAAGGCCGGACCTTCCAAGACCTTGCTGAAATCGGCCATGCCCGTCACCGCTGCAACGACGGTTCCCGCGATCATCGCGAGAAGGATCGAGAGCCTCGAAATCGCGGCGACGCCGATCTTGCTGAAAACCAGCACGAAGAGCAGCGTGGCGGCCGCCAAACCGAGGTTCTGCACGGAACCGAAATCTTCGGCCTTCGAGTTTCCTCCCATAGCCCATCCCGCTGCAACAGGCATCAGCGTGAGGCCAATGGTGGTGATGACGGTTCCGGCAACCACCGGCGGGAAGAACCTGATGATGCGGGAAAATATCGGCGTTATCAGCAACCCGATGAGCGAAGCCGCAATGACGGAGCCGAAGACGGTGGCAATGCTGCCGCCTCCTTCGAGAATAGAGATCATCGTTGCCACCCCGGCGAAGGAAACACCTTGGACCAAGGGAAGCTGCGAGCCAAAGAGGGGGATGCCAACGGTTTGCAGAATTGTGGCAAGGCCGCCGACGAAGAGGCATGACGCGATCAGCACCCCGATTTGGGCTTCGGAGAGACCCGCGGCCGTACCGATGATCAATGGCGGGGCAATGATTCCGCCATACATGGTGAGCACGTGTTGGAAGCCGTATCCAAGGTTCTGCGCGAAAGGAAGTCGTTCGTCCTCGGGCCGGGGTGCGGTGCCCACGCGCGCTGCTGAAGCTGATTTTCGAAAAGTAGACATGAGAATTACTCCAGGAGTCGCTAGCTGAACTGGTGGATGGGTGCCGAGAGATCCACCAGCGCCCGTGCATGTTTGCGGTGCCGGTGGATGAGTTCCGGCAGATCCAACCCGGGAATGGCCCCGTCGACGACACGCCACTTTCCGCCCACCATGACGCGGTCTGCCCTGTCGGCGCCGCATAGCAGCAAGGAGGCCAACGGATCATGGCTGCCCGAGAAACGCAGTTCGTCCGTCTTGAAGAAGGCGAGATCGGCTTGCTTGCCCACGGCGATGGTGCCGATGTCGGTCCGTCCAAGCACCCTGGCCGAACCTTCCGTGGCCCAACCGAGTGCCCGCTCCACGGGAACATCTGCACCGTAGCGAAGGCGTTGCAGATACAGGGCCTGGCGGGCCTCGAGGATCATGTTGGAACCATCGTTCGAGGCAGATCCGTCGACGCCCAGTCCCACCGGGACCCCTGCTGCTTCTAGCTCCAACACGCGTGCGATGCCCGAGGAGAGCCTCATGTTCGAGGTTGCGCAGTGGGCCACCGCCGTCCCGGCAGCCCCCAGCTGGCGGATTTCCGCGTCGTTGAAATGGATGCCGTGGCCGAGCCACGTTTGCGGCCCGAGCCAGCCAACGCTTTCCAGGTAGTCGAGGGGTCGCAGGCCAAACCTGGACAGGCAGAATTCCTCCTCGTCCAGGGTCTCCGCCAAATGGGTGTGCAGGCGGACGTCGAATTGCCCGGCAAGTTTTGCGCTTTCGCGCATGGCCTGCGTGGTGACGGAGAACGGGGAGCACGGAGCCAGCGCGATCTGTATCGAGGCTCCGGCCCCGCGCTCATGGTAGGTCTCGATCAATCGCTGGCTGTCGGCCAGGACGACGTCCAACTCCTGGACCGTCGACTGTGGCGGAAGCCCGCCGTCGTCTTCGCCCAGGGTCATCGACCCCCGTGTGAGGGTTGCCCGCATGCCGAAGTCCCTGACCGCGGCAACCTCGATGTCGATCGATTCATCCATTCCCTCCGGAAAGAGGTAGTGGTGGTCGGCTGCCGTGGTGCACCCGGAGAGGAGAAGCTCCGCCAGGGCGACGCGCACGGCTGCATCGAGGGCATCCGGGGTCAGGCGCGCCCAAACCTTGTAGAGATTCTGCAGCCAGGGGAAGAGCGGGGCGTTTGCTGCGGGCCCCCACGCGCGGGTCAGCGTCTGGTAAAAATGGTGGTGCGTGTTGACAAGTCCCGGCGTGATGACGTGATTGCCGGCGTCGAAGACATCGGTGTAGGGGGTCGTGGGGTTGGCCCCGGCTGGAACCAACTCGACGATCACGTTGTCCCGGACGACGATGCCGTTGGCAGCATCGGTGGCACTGAGGATTCCTTGCGGGTTTTTGATCCAGAGGGCAGTCAGGTGCGGCATGGCCGACATTCCTTTCGTTGAGAAAAGATAAATGTCAGCTCAGTTATGCCTGTCTGCTGATCCAGGACGCCATGGCGTGCTTAGGAGAATAGCAATGTGATGCACGTCTCGGCAAGACATCTCTGGAATTTTATTTCTATATCGTGAAAAAGGGGTGTGCAATTTGCCGGAGCAAGCTGCACACCCCTTTCGTAAAGGCGCGGTAGTGCGCTATGCGCGCCCGCGTTCCGAACCGGGGGTGCGCTTCGGCAGGCTACGCCCGGAGAAGAACTCCGGCCGGCGCGCGGCGGCGCCCACCAGGAACAGCGCGCCCAGCGCGATGATTCCCACGCCAATGACAAAGACCAGCCCGATGCCAAAGACCTCCGACCCCGACCCGTAGGACGGGTCCCAGGAATCCACTGCGGTCTGCAGGAAGACCGCCACCAGCGCGATTCCGCCCAGCAACGGGGCCAGCAGGCGCAACAGGAAGTTGCGCAGCGAGTCCAGCGCCGTGCGCCTGAAGTACCAGACGCAGGCCAGGGCGGTGATGCCGTAGTAGAAGCAGATCATCATGCCCAGGGCCAGGATGGTGTCGTTCAGGACGTTGCTGCTCAGCACGCGCATCAGCGCGTAGAAGCCGGCCGAGACCCCGCCGGCGACGATCGTCGCGAAGGCCGGGGACTTGAACTTGTTGATGGCGGTGAACCGCTTGGGCAGTGCGCCGTGGTGCGCGATCGCCAACAGCGATCGGGCCGGGGAGATCATCGTCGACTGCAGTGACGCCGCGCAGGAGGAGAGCACCGCCAGCGAAAGCAAGATCGCGAACGGGCCCATGACCGGGGTGGCGATGGCGGTGAAGACATTCGCGGAGTTCTCCGGGTTGCGCAGGCCCAGCCCGGTGTCGCCGACGCCGGCGAACATCACGGTGGCGATCGAGCCGAGCAGGTAGATCGCGAGCACGCCGATGGCCGTGAGGGCCGCGGCCATGCCGGAGGTCTTCTCGCCGTTCTTGGTTTCCTCGGTCATGGTCAGGCATACGTCCCAGCCCCAGAAGGCGAAGATGGACAGGCTCAGGCCCACCGCGAACGCGGAGAAGGAATCGATGTGCATCGGGTCGAACCACGAGGGGTCGAAGGCGAGGTGCCCCGGCTGGTCGGCGGCCTTGGTGAAGGCGCTGACGGCGAACCAGGCGAGAACCACCAGCTGGAACCCCACCAGGATGTACTGGACAAGGCGCGTGGTGGTCAGCCCGCGGCAGGCGATGAACACGGCCGCGCCCACGAAGGCCAGGCACGTGAGGATGTTGACCGTGTTGTTCGAGGCCAGGTCCGCCAGCGCCGGGTTGCCCGTGGCCTGGGCCAGGAAGAGGTAGAAGAAGTCCACCGCCACCCCGGCGAGGTTGGAGAGGACGATGATGTTGGCCGCCAGCAGCCCCCAACCGCCCAACCAGCCCAGCGCCGGACCGAAGGCCTGGCTCACCCAGGTGAAGGTGGTTCCGGAGTCCGGGGTGTCGGCGTTCAGTTCCCGGTACGCCAGGGCGACAAGGAACATCGGGATGAACCCGATGATGAAGATGGCCGGAAGCTGGGTGCCGATGGCCTCCACCGTGGGGCCCAGCGAGGAGGTTAGCACGTAGGCCGGCGCAATGGTGGAGATGCCGATCATCACCGCGGCGAAGAGCCCCAGTTGTCCGGAGGCAAGTCCCTTGCCGCGCACGAGTCCCGTCGCGGCCGAGGGCGCGGGGGTGGCCGCAGCCTGGCGCTTCAGCGTTGTTTGGCTCACGACTCGTCGTCCTGTGCAACAGGTTCCTGCTGGGTGATGCAGTGGATGCCGCCGCCGCGGGCGAAGAGCTCGCGGGCATCGACGCCTACGACCTTGCGCCCCGGGTAGGCATCGGACAGGATGGCCAGCGCCTTCTCGTCGTTGGGGTCGTTGAAGGTGCAGGCGACGACGCCGTCGTTGATGACCAGGTGGTTGATGTAGCTGTAGTCGACGAAGCCTTCCTCGTCGCGCAGCGCGGCCGGGGCGGGGACCTCGATGACGTTGAACGGACGGCCTGCAGCGTCGGTGGCTTCATGGAAGGACGCGATGATGTCGCGGCTGATCGCGTGGTCGGGGTGCTCCGGGTTGTGCTGGGTGTGGACCAGCACGTTGCCGGGGGAGGGGATCGTTGCGACGATGTCCACGTGGCCGCGGGTCCCGAATTCCTCGGAGTCCCGGCTCAGCCCGCGGGGCAGCCAGTGGACCTTGGTGGCGCCGAGGGTGCGTGCGAACTCGGCCTCGACCTCTTCCTTGGTGATGCCGGGATTGCGCCCTGCATCCAGCTGGACGGTTTCGGTGGCCAGCACCGTTCCCTCGCCGTCGACGTGGATGCCGCCGCCCTCGTTGACCAGGGTGGAGGGGATGCGCTGGACGCTGGCCCATTCGGCGACCTGGGCGCCGATCTTCGAGTCCTTGTCCCAGGCGGCCCAGTCCTGGGCGCCCCAGCCGTTGAAGACCCAGTCGATCGCTGCGCGTTCGCCGACCTCGTTGGTGACGAAGGTGGGGCCGATGTCGCGCATCCAGGCGTCATTGAGTTCCGCGGTGCGGATTTCGATGCGACCGTCGAGGTACTTCGCGGCGATTTCCGTGTCCGCGGGATCCACGACCATCACCACCGGGGCGAACTCTGCCACCGCGTGGGCGACATTGGCCCAGGTGGAGCGTGCCGCGTGGGCCTCTGCCTCGGTTTCGCCGAGGGTGTAGCCCTCGTGGGGGAATGCCATCCAGACGCGTTTCTGCGGGGAGGTCTCTGCGGGCATGGTCCAGCTCATGGTGTTGCTCCTGCGGTGATCTTGCTGCCTGAACGGGAGTGCCTGGCCGTGCCGTTTCCCGTCCGGATGGGCCGGCGCGGGAGACTCCTGTCACAGTAAATGAATATCGTTCGTTTTAGTATGGTGCCTCGCGTCACGTTGCGCAAGGGCTAAAACGAATTTGATTCGTTAGACTTGGGGGAAAGGACCGGCGACCCAGGGAGTCTTCTTCGATGGCACGACCCAGCATCCCCAAGTTATCGGCGCACGCCATTGCCGCAACGGCGCTGGAGCACGTGGATGCCCGCGGGGAATTCACGATTCCAGGACTGGCCAAGGCCCTGGGCGTGAGTCCGTCGTCCCTCTACAACCATGTGTCCTCCAAGGACGACATCGTCGAGATGATGCGCGGCCAGGCCATGGGGGAAATCGAGCTTCCCGATCCGGACACGGACTGGGTGCAGACCCTGCGCGAGATCGCGAAGGGATACATGCGGTCCTACTCAAAGCACCCGAAGCTGATCCCTCTGCTCACCGCCCACACGGTCCGCGACGAGCTGACGCTGAGGGTCTACGACCAGCTCGCGGAGGCCTTTGCCCGTGGCGGATTCAGCGCCGGCGAATCGCTGGCTGCCATCACAGTGCTTGATTCGTTTGTGCTGGGGTCGGCGCTGGACGCGGCTGCGCCATCCCAGGTATGGGATTCGAACGAGGCGTCCTCGGAGGCCTGGCGCACCGCTCTCGAGGCCGGCCTGGCCGTGGGCGACCGGGCGCAAAAGACGTTCGAGTACGGCCTGGAGATCCTGCTGGCTGGATTCGCCCTCCAGGCCGCCCCGAATATGCAGGTCGGTTAGCGCAACAGCTCGCGGATGTCGTCGGCGTTGAGCACCTTGCCGAAACCGGCTCCCTCGTCCATGACCGAGGAAATCAGCTGGCGCTTGGAGTCCTGCAGTGCCACGACCTTCTCCTCGATGGTGTTCTTGGCGACCATCCGGTAGACCATCACGTTGCGCGTCTGCCCGATGCGGTGGGCGCGGTCGACGGCCTGGGACTCCGCTGCGGGGTTCCACCACGGGTCCAGCAGGAAGCAGTAATCGGCCTCGGTCAGGTTCAGCCCGAAGCCGCCGGCCTTCAGCGAGATCAGGAACACCGGGGCGGCACCGGACTTGAACGAGTCGATGACCTCGGTGCGCTTGCGCGTGGAACCGTCCAGGTAGGCATACGGGGTTCCCGCCGCCTCCAGCCGTTCGGCGGCCTTCTTCAGGAAGGACGTGAACTGGGAGAAGATCAGCGCGCGGTGGCCCTCGGCGACGACGTCCTCGAGCTGCTCGAAGAGCATGTCGAGCTTCGCGCTGGGGATGTCGGTGTACTCCTCGTCCACCAGAGAGGCATCCAGAGAAAGCATGCGCAGCAGCGTCAGCGACTGGAAAATGGTGAAGCGGTTCTTGTCCATGTCATCGACCAGGCGCAGCACCTTCTGGCGTTCGCGCTGCAGGTGCGTGTCGTAGACCTTGCGGTGCGCCGGGGAAAGTTCCACGTGAAGCACCTGTTCCTGCTTCGGCGGCAGGTCGGTGACAACGGCGTCCTTGGTGCGGCGCAGCATGAACGGGCGGATGCGCCGGCGCAGCCGCGAGAGCGGCTCGTCGAGCCCCTGGCGTTCGATCGGACGCTGGTAGTTCTCGGCGAAACGCACGGCCGAGGGGAACAAGCCGGGGGAGACGATGGCGAAGATGGACCAGAGTTCCATCAGGTTGTTTTCCATCGGGGTACCGGTGATGGCCAGCTTAAAGCGGGCAGGCAGGTCCCGGGCCACATGGTGGGCCTTTGTCGCCTTGTTCTTCACGAACTGGGCCTCGTCTAGGATCAGCCCCGCCCACGAGATGTCGGCATAGGAATCGGCGTCGAGGCGCAGCAGCGTGTAGGAGGTCACGACGATGTCGTGGTCCTTGGCGAGCTGGGCCAGCGACGCGGTGGCACGGGTCTCGGTGTCGGTGATCGCCGCGACCTTCAGGCTCGGCGCGAAGCGTGCCGCCTCGTCCTTCCAGTTGGAAACCACGGAGGTCGGCGCGACCACCAGGAACGGTGCGCGGGTGTTCGCCTCGGTGCCCGGGTGTTCCTGGGGGTTCGCCCAGACCTCGTGGGCGTGCAGGATCAGGGCGAGGGTCTGCAGCGTCTTGCCCAGACCCATGTCATCGGCCAGCACGCCGCCGAGCCCGTTGCGCCACAGTGTGCTCAGCCAGCCGAATCCCTCCACCTGGTAGGGGCGCAGGGTGGCATTGAGCGTGGCCGGCAGTTGCGCCGGGGCCGCGTCCTTGAGGTTGATCAGGGCGCCGAGAGAGGTCGCCCACGCGTCGGGACCCTCGAGGTGGGTGGCCAGGGCGTCGAGCTCTTCCCAGAGCGAGAGCTGGTACTGGGTGATGGAAAGGTCGGCGTCCTTGTCCTTCATGTCGCGCAGCGCCCCGGCCTCGGCGACGAGGGCGCGCAGCTTCTCGAAGAGCGGGTTGTCCAGCGAGAAGTAGCTCCGGTCCGGCATCAGCAGCTTCGTCTGGCCGTTGGAGAGGGCGCGCAGCACGTCGGCGAAGGGGATCTGGCGGTCCCCGATGGAGATCAGCAGGCCGAGGTCGAACCAGTCGCGTCGGTCCGACTCGACGGTGGTGATGGTCAGCTCGGGGGCTTCGGTGAGTTCGTGGAAGGCGGGGCGGACGCCCTTTTCCTCGATCACCAGCCCGTCGAGGTTCTCCAGCTCCGGGAGTGTACGGCGGACGAAATCGATGACGTCGAGGCCCTGCAGGTGCTTGGGTCCCAGGACCGCCGATTCCAGTGCGGGGAAGTCGTTGAGGATGTCCAGTGCCGCGGCCTCCAGGGCGCTTTCGACAACGGTGTCGCGGTCCGCCGCCTCGACGACCAGGCCGTTGTAGTCGAAGGCCCAGTCCAGTTCCACGTTGTCGCGCGAGCCGTAGCGGATCTTGCTGACGAGCTTCGGGGGCAGCACCGCGGGCAGCTCCACGCTGGCATCGGGGCTGGTGACGCGCAGCTTGCGGGCCAGGCGCGGGTAGACCCGGGAGAAGAACTCCTCGGATTCCCCGGCCGGCACCGTGACGGGTTCCGGGTGGTGCAGCATGGTGAGTTCGCTGGCCGAAAGACCGCCGGGGATCCGGCCCAGGAAGATCTGGCTGTGGTCCTCACTAGCGGCATACACGCCGTGGTTGCCGATGGCCCCGGCGGCGGAGTCGGCATCGAGGTCGATGCGCACGTCGCCGATCAGCAGGCTGGGGGCCAGCTCGATGCCCACCGCGGTGGAGGTGGCGCCCAGGGAAGCGTGGGCCGGCTCCAGCAGCGTGATCCGGGTGTTGGTTTTGGTGCCGATCAGTGCGACGCCGAGCTTCTTCGCCTCGGCCAGCAGCGGCCAGAGCAGCGCGGAGGAGAACTCGTCGAGGTAGAGCCAGTCGTTGTCCTCGCCGAAGTAGAGCTGTCCGTTGGCGCGGTAGAGCGGCACGAACTGGCAGAACCACCGGTGCTGTTCGGCATCCAGGTTCAGCCCGTAGGTCTTGAAGCTGATGGTGTTCCAGCGCAAGTTCCCGCGGACCCAGCGCTCCGCGCCGGTGCGGACCATGGGGCGCACGCCCAGGCGCCACCTGCGGCTTGCGACCTTCTGCTGCCCGACGCCGGAGCCCGGGGCCCACTGCTGGTGGGCGCTGAGCGTGGTGTCCTGCAGCTCGAACTGCAACCCCATGTGGGCCAGGGGGTTCTTGGCGCTGGCCGAGGAGGTGCTCTTGGGCGCGGGAGCGGGCGCGAGCAGTTCCTGCAGCGACTGCTGCCAGGCGGGAACGCTGACGGTGGCGCTGCGGAACACCACGTCCTTGGCCCGCAGGTGCAGGGTGTTCGAGTAGATCAGCAGCGCCGCGACGTGCTTGCACTTGGGCGCGTCCCCGCACGGGCACACGCCGTCGTCGATGACCCAGGCGTCCTTCTTGGAGACCAGGGAGATCTGCGCCGAAAACGTGGGGTTGTCCTCCTCGCTGACGTTGCCGGCGAGCACCGCGGAGTCGGGGTCCCAGGTGACGTCGCCCAACGAGGTATCTGTGGCAAGCACCTTGCCACGGGTGAAGGCGGCACCACCGACGACTCGCAGGATTTCACGCGCATCGACCATGGGGAAAGCAGATTCGGTCATCCTCCTATCGTTTCACGTTCGGGGGCCTGAGGACTAACCGGGGGCAGTGTGGTGTGCATTAACCGCAGGGCGCACGATCCGCGGCGCCGAGGAGCACCGGGCGCGTCGGGGCACATGGGAGCGATTTCGGCCTAGAATCGCCATCCGGGACAAAGAAAGAAACGAGGCCAGACTCATGAACAGCACCCCAGCCTTGACCCCGCTGCCGCGAGTGATCGAAATTGCCTCGTTGCGCGACTTTGACCGGCATGCCACGGCGGCCCTCGCCATCGAGGGCGGGCGCCTGGCGGCGTCGATGCACGGGTGGCACGTCCAATCCGTCGACCTGCGCTCACGCAGCACCGTGCTGGAGAAACTGCGCCCCTCCGGTTCCGTCTTCATGGGGTGCGACATCGAGGGGAAGATCGAGCGCCGGCTGCGCGGGGGCGGGGCACTGGTCTTCCCGGAAATCCCCGGGCTGCCGTTCGACCCGTACCGCGGCGAACTCTACGGCTGGGACGAGCTTTATGCGGGTATCGCCACCGGGTCCTACGAGTCGGTGCCCGACGCCCGGATCTACGCCTGGAGTTCCCACCGGCTGGGTGCCGGCGCGCACGACGCCCTGAACGCCGCACTGGCCAGCACCCTGCACGACCACGCCATCGGGAACAGGCTCGATTCCCAGGTCCGGGACGGGGACCTCTCCTACGCCCCGCTGGTCGGCGTGATGGGCGGGCATGCGCAGCAGCGCGGCGGGGACGAGTTCAGGACAGCGGCCCGGCTGGGGCACGCGCTCGCCGAGGCCGGGTTCATCGTGGCCACCGGCGGCGGGCCCGGGGCCATGGAGGCGGCCAACCTGGGTGCCTATCTCTCCACGCTGCCGCTGTCCACGCTGGACGAGGCGTTGGCGATGCTGGCTGTCGAACCGAGCTTCGGCACCTCGATCACGGGTTGGGCGCGGGCGGCGGAGAAGGTCCGCCGGCGCTGGCCCTCGGGAACGGCGAACCTGGGGATCCCCACCTGGTTCTACGGCCACGAGCCGCCGAACATGTTCGCCACCCACATCGCCAAGTACTTCGCCAATGCCACGCGCGAGGCGGTGCTGCTGGAGAAGTGCTCCGGCGGGGTCGTCTTCCTTCCCGGGGCCGCCGGGACGGTGCAGGAAATCTTCCAGGACGCCTGCGAGAACTACTACGGGGCCACCGAGAGCATCAGCCCGATGGTGCTGGTGGGCGTCGAACACTGGACACGGACGCTGCCGGCCTTCCCGCTGCTGATGGAACTGGCGCGCGGGCGGCACATGGGAGGGCTGATCCACCTTGTCGACGACCCCGCGGAGGCGGCAAGCATCCTGGTGGGCCTCAACGACGGCGGCATTTCCGGGGTGCGCGGACTGGCATGAGCGCCTACGCGATAGGCATAGACATCGGCGGCACCAAGATCGCCGCGGGGCTGGTGGACGCGCACGGCACGGTCCTGGTCAGGGGCCGGCGCGCCACTCCGGGGTTCGACCCGGCAGCGGTGCTCGCCGCGGTGTGCGAGCTGGTCGGGGAGCTGGGCCCGGGCGGCGCGGGTGCCGTGGTGGGCGTGGGTGCTGCCGGGTGGATGGACCCCACCGGCAGCACCGTGGCGTTCTCCCCGCACCTGTCCTGGCGCGACGAACCCCTGCGCCGGAACCTCGAGGCGGCGCTGGGCCGGGACGTGCTGCTGAGCAACGACGCGGACGCGGCGGGGTGGGCCGAGTACCGCTTTGGCGCGGCGCGCGGCGAGGACAACGCGGTGTGCCTGACCCTGGGCACCGGGATCGGCGGTTCGCTGGTGCTGGACGGGAAGCTGCGGCGCGGCCGCTTTGGCATGGCGGGGGAGTTCGGGCACCAAGTCCTGGTGCCGGGTGGCCACCGTTGCGCCTGCGGCAACCGCGGCTGCTGGGAGCAGTATGCCTCCGGCAACGCCCTGGCGCGGGAGGGCCGCAGCCTGCTGGCCGTGCACGGGGCGGTGGCCGACGCATTGCGAGAGGCAGCGGGAAACGACCCGCGCGCCGTCACCGGCGAGCTGGTGAATTCCCTGGCCGTTGCCGGGGATGCGGCGTGCATCGAGCTGGTGGTCGAGGCCGGGCAGTGGCTGGGCCTGGGGCTTGCCAACATGGCGGCGGTGCTGGACCCGGGCACCATGGTGATCGGCGGGGGACTGGGTTCCGCCTCCCCGCTGCTGCTGGAGACCGCCGAGGCTACCTACCGCGCCTCGCTCAGCGGCCGCGGGCACCGGCCCTTCGCCGCGGTCCGCCGCGCCGCATTGGGTGCGGACGCGGGGCTCGTGGGCGCCGCCGATCTGGCCCGGATCGCGCTGGGCTGACGGAGGGCGGCCCGAGGCCCTTGCCGCCGGAGAGCCGGAAGAGGCCGGTGACGGAAAAGGCCGGCGGCCCCGTGGGAAACGGGGCCGCCGGCCAGCTCACGGTGTTGGCGAACCGTTGTTCGCCGCGGCGTCAGGCCACTGTGCCGCCGAAGACCAGGCCCAGCGCGTAGGTGACACCCGCGGCGCCCAGTCCGATGGCCAGCTGGCGCAGGCCGCGCTTGGTCGGCGAGGCGCCGGAGAGCAGCCCGACGACGCCGCCGGTGGCGAGCAGCGCAATGCCGACCAGTACGGCGGAGAGCAGGATCGCGGGGGTGCCGGCCATGCCGAAGATGAAGGGCAGGATCGGGATGACGGCGCCGGAGGCGAAGAAGCAGAAGGAGGCCGACGCGGCACCCACGGCCGAGCCGATTTCCTCGTGCTCGACTTCCTGTTCCTCGACCTCGCGCTCGGGCCAGAGGGAGAGCGTGGGGTTGCAGTCGCAGGAGTACAGGCCCATGCGCTCGGCAGCGCGGTGTGCCGCATCCTCGTCGCTCATGCCGCGGGCCTTGTAGACAAGCACCAGCTCGTTGGCATCAAGGTCCAGGTCAGGTGCCGCGGACAGGGTGATCTGCGTGGGCTTGGAGGCGGAAAGCAGCTCGCGCTGCGAGCGCACGGAGACGAACTCGCCGGCGGCCATCGACAGGGCACCGGCGAGCAGGCCCGCGATGCCTGAGAAGAGCACCATGGAGCTGGCGACGCCTGTGGCGCCGATGCCCATGACCAGCGCCAGGTTGGAGACCAGTCCGTCGTTGGCGCCGAACACCGCGGCGCGGAAGTTGCCGGAGAGCCGGTTGCGCCCGCGGGTGGCCAGGCCGCGCACGACCTCCTCGTGGACCAGCTCGTCGGCGGCCATTTGCCGGGTGGCGTCGGTGTCTGCGGCGTAGGGGGAGTCGCCCTCGGCGCGCTGGGCCAGGGCCAGCACGAAGACGGAGCCGAAGTGCCTGGCCAGGAAGCGCAACACGGTGCGGCGCAGCGAGGGGCGGGCTGTCTTGGTTGCGTGTTCGCCCAGCAGGGTGCGCCAGTGTTCCTCATGGCGGGTTTCGGCCTCGGCCAGGCCCAGCAGGATGGCGCGTTCCTCGCCGGTGCGGTTGTTCGCCAGTTCGCGGTAGACCGCGCCCTCGGCGATTTCGTCGGCGAGGTACTTGCGCCAGCGTTTGATTTGGGCGGGAGTGGGGGTTGGCGCTTGTGGCGTCATCTCTTGTCCTCTGCTTGGGTCCACGGCCGCGGGGCCGTGCGATGGGGAGGAACAAGCAATGTTTTTGGGTGCGTTGAACCTCGGTCCACCGTGGGTGGGCCGAAGGTCTCGTTCGCCGCGGGCGGTCCTGGGTGGACTGCCGGAGGTGGTTTGCCGGGCTACATCCGTGTAGCCAGTATGTCGACGCACCGCTGTCATCGTTGCCGATGAGCTCGGAACTACTCCCCTTCAGCCCCCAACCTTAGCCGTCGGTCGGACCGAAGAAAATTTGACGAGGCTAAAAGCCCTGGTGTCCCCGGCCGCATGTCCGTTGCGCGGCGTGGTCACCCACAATGTCGAGCTGGGGGCATGCCAGAGGGGCCGGGACACGGCGTTGGCCAGTGCGCGATCCAGCGCCGGGGCGTCGGTGACGTGGAAGCTGTGCCAGTGCCCGTCCACACGGACCTCTACGACGGCGCGGTGGAGGTCAAACAAGGGCAGAATGGGGATACGGGGTTCCATGGCGGGCGCGGCCGGCCTTTCGGTAGCTCTTGCCGCCGCCTTGTGGCGTCGGCCGCTTCTTCATCCGAGCCACCCATGAACCTGGGGTTGGCGTGCAGCAAGTCGGAGCTTGGCGCTGCATCTCGTGAAGCTGGTCACCACACTACCGCGACTCGGCCGCCGACTGTATCTTTTGGTTAAGAATGCGCCATGCCTCCGCGTCATAGTCGGGCAGGTTGGGCGAGATCCGCCGGTCCCCGGTGCTTCCGTCAATGAGCTCCCGCACGATGTCGAGGTGCCCGGCGTGGCGGGCCGTCTCGATGTTCATGTGGATGAGAAGCCGCCCCAGGGTGGTGTTCCGCTTTTCCGGCGACCACCACGGGACCGTCGCAGGGGCATCGAGTGGCAACCGGGCGATGTTCCGGTTGGCGGTCTCAACGGCACTGCGGTAGAAATCGAGGATCTCGGCGACGGAGACGTCCGCCGGTACCCACATGTCGTAGTCCGGGTCATCGCTTTGGGCCAACGCGAGGAACCGCGGGTGTTCGACGGTGAGCCCGAGGCACTCCACGAAGTACCCGAGTTCCACACTGGCCAGGTGCTGGACCAGGCCCAGGATGTTGGTGCCGCTGGGCACCAAGGGACGGGCCAGGTCGTAGTCACCAAGACCCTCGGCCTTCCACAGCACCGCCTCCCGGGAAGCGTCGAGGTATGTGAGCAGGTGGTTTTTCAGGTCATCCATGGGCTACAGCCTAGGGCCGATGCGGGCCGCCTGCGGCACAATTCCCGCATCAATTCCGGCACCGCCAACCCGGCGCCCGCGCTCGCCGGGTCAATCCCCGTTCGGGATCGGGGCGGCTGGCTCGCCTTTCCTGCAGGTGTCGGAACGCGATCTGCCCCGTGTTCCAGGGGTTTCGCGGACCCGCCCGCCGGTTCGCGCGTTCCCGATGCGGAACGTCTTGCGCCCCTCGACGGGGCCCGGAGGTGCATTCCCCAAACTTTTTTGGATTTCGTCAAAATTGGCTGTGACCTGATGCGATGCAGTGAAGTGACGGTGCTGGCAGGACTTTTGCCAAAAAGGGTCTATTGACACTTTCTTTGATGGCATCCAAGATATTTGGATATCATCCAATTTTGTTTCGGGGCGACGATGCCCCGGGGACAGGAGTCCTCATGGCTCGCTCCATCACCAAGGCGTTATCGGCCCTCGGCGCCGCGCTCCTGGTTGCCGGCCTTGCCGCATGCAGCCCCGCGACCGGCCAGTCGAACCCGCTGGAATCCGCAGGCACGCTCCATGTGGCCCGCTCCGAGTCGTTCGACGGGTGGGACCCGGACAAGGCTGCGGCCTACTCCAGCTACCAAACCCTCCAGGCCGTGCTCGAACCGCTGCTGCGCGTGACCCCCGACGGGAGCGGCGTGGAAGCGGGCCTGGCCAAGAGCTGGACCTACGACGCGAAGAAGCTGACCTGGACCTTCACACTGCAGGACGGGACGCAATTCAGCGACGGAACCGCCCTCGGTTCGGCCGACGTTGCGTTCTCCGTCGAGGCCTGGAAGGAAGGCCCGAACTACGGATCGCTCTACGGAAACATCAGGGGCGTCGCCACGCCGGATGACCGCACCGTCGTGTTCTCCCTCAAGACACCGGACACCACGCTCCCGGTCCTGATGACATGGTCCTCCTCGGCGATCTTCCCCGCCGACTTCGGGGGCCGCACCAGGGACGAGTACTTCGCCAAGCCCGTGGCCGCGGGCGCGTTCGTCCTCACCGACTGGTCTCCGGGCGGGAGGATCGTCCTGGAAAAGAACCCCCACTACTACGCCGAAGGCCGCCCGTACCTGGAGAAGGTGCTCATCGAGGTTGTTCCCGATGCCACCGAACGCGGCGCGCAGTTCCAGGCGGGCCAGATCGACATCTCGGAGTACGTCGGGGCCCTGGACGCCAAGCAATACGGGGACTCGCTGGTCGCGCTTCCGGCCAGCCAGGTCGAACACCTGAGCTTCAACACCACCAAGGGTCCGCTGGGCAACGCCGCGTTGCGCCAGGGCATCGCTCACGCCATCGACTACGAGGCGATCACCGCGGGGGCCTTCCGCGGCTACGGTTCCGCGCCGCACGGCATCCTCCCTCCGAACCTCCCGAACTGGGCGGCGCCGACCGGTGCCCCGCCGGCCAAGGACCTTGCGCGGGCCAAGGAGATGCTCGCCCAGGCACCGGCCATTCCGGAGAAGGGGCTTGAAATTGTCTACGACGCGGCGAACTCCACCGACCACCTGATCGCGCAGGTGCTCAAGGACAACCTCACCGAGGTCGGGGTGAACCTCACCCTCACGGCGCTGGAGACCGGGGCCTTCCTGAGCCGTGCGTACGGGTTGGATGCGGACATGGTCCTCTGGTCCTACGGGCCAGTTTCCCCGGACATGATCGACCCACTGGGATGGATCGGCGGAACGTCGTGGCTGTTCACGGGCTTCGAAACCGACACGGTCCGCAGCCAGTTCGCCGCCTATGCCGCCACCGAATCGGATGCGGCGAAGAAGCGGATCATCGCCGAGGTGCAGGACCAGGCCCTCAAGAACGCCCAGGCCGTTCCGCTGGCCGAGTTCCAGGTGCTGCACGCCATCGGCAAGCAGGTGTCCGGGTTCTCCTCGGCGCCCTGGGGCATGTACTACTGGGACACCATCAAGGTCGGTGGGTAGCCGGTGGGCAGGTACCTCTTTATCGCCAAGCGCGTGGTGCTGGCGGTTCCCCTGATGCTGGGCATCGTGCTGCTGGTCTTCCTCATCCTCCAGCTCACCCCCGGGGATCCCGCACGGCTCATCGTGGGGCTGCGTGCCTCGGAGGCCGAACTCCAGCTGGTGCGCGAGCGGCTGGGGCTCGACGACCCGGCCATGGTGCAGTACTTCCGCTACGTGGGCGAGGTGTTCAGCGGCAACCTCGGATACTCCTTCAAGTCCAACGAGGCGGTGGCCGGGCTCATCGCCGAGCGCCTGCCCATCACCCTGTGGCTCCTGGGGTTCGGGGCACTGTTCTCCCTGCTGATCTCCGTCCCGCTGGCCATTGCCTCGGCCCAGCGGCCCGACGGCTGGTTCGACCATGCAACCCGCGGCTTCGGGCTGGTGGCGCTCTCCATGCCCTCGTTCTGGGTCGGCATCATCCTGATCCTCACGGTGGCCCTGCCCACCGGCTGGTTCCCGGTCGGCGGATTCGGCCACACCCCGGCGGAGCACCTGCGCTCCATCGTGCTTCCGGCCTTCACCCTGGCCCTGTCG
Organism: Paeniglutamicibacter selenitireducens; assembly: GCF_051550675.1. NCBI lineage: Bacteria > Bacillati > Actinomycetota > Actinomycetes > Micrococcales > Micrococcaceae > Paeniglutamicibacter > Paeniglutamicibacter selenitireducens. The sequence goes on from NZ_JBPULF010000011.1 coordinate 120,229, forward strand.
ATCGCGCCGCTGCAGGTGCGCAGCCTGCGTGCAAGCATCATCACGGTGCTGCGGGCCGAGCACGTGAACACCGCCAGGTCGCTGGGCCTTGGCAGCTCACGCATCATGTCCAAGTTCATCCTGCGCAACGCGGCGCCCCCCACCATCTCCATCCTGGCCCTGAACATCGGCTACCTGCTCTTCGGCGCCGTGGTCATCGAGACGACGTTTGCGCTCCCCGGCATCGGGCAGGGAATCGTCATGGCGGCCCGGCAGCGGGACATCCCCTCCATCCAGGGGTACACCCTGCTCTTCGCCGCCGCGGTGGTCCTGGTCTTCCTGATCGCCGACATCGTCACCACCATCGCCGACCCACGTCTGGAGGTTGAATCATGAGCATCGAGGCCGAGGTTCCGGCGGCAGTGTCCGCCACTCAGAAACCCGTCGGCGCCGAACGCGTGCGCATGCCCCGGCGGGTCTGGGTGGGCGGCTCGATCGTCGCGCTCTACGTGGCGGTGGCGGCCCTGGCGCCGTGGATTGCGCCCCATGATCCGTTCGAGGTCGACGTCGTCAACGCGCTGGCCCACCCCGGTGCCGCGCACTGGCTCGGCACCGACGAACTGGGCCGCGACGTGCTTTCGCGGTTGGTCCATGCCTCGCGCGTGGACCTGCTGGTCGGATTCCTGGGTGCGGCGCTGCCCGCGGTGCTGGGCACCGCGCTGGGTGCGGTCTCCGGGTTCCGCGGCGGCTGGGTCGACGGGGCGATCATGCGGCTCTCCGACCTGGTGCAGGCCTTCCCCACCTACATCCTGATCATCGCACTGGTGTTCGTGCTCGGCCCCGGTGTGGCTTCGATCCTGGTGGCCTTCACGCTGATCGCCTGGGTGTCCTATGCCCGGCTGATCCGCACCGAGGTGCTCCGCGTGCGGAACCTCGACTACGTCGCCGCGGCGCGGGCCTCCGGCCTCCCGCCGCGCCGGGTGCTTTGGCGCCACGTGTTCCCCAACTCCGTGGGGCAGTCCCTGGTCTACCTGCCCTCCGACATCGTGGGGGCCACGCTCGGCCTGGCTGCGCTCTCCTTCCTGGGCCTGGGCATCCAGGCACCGGCCCCCGAATGGGGTGCGATGATCGCCGCCGGCCAACCCTACATCCGCGACCAGTGGTGGCTCTCCACGGTGCCAGGCCTCGTGGTGGTCGGCTTCGGGCTCGGGCTGAGCCTTGTCGGGGAAGGAATCGAAGAATGGATGAGGAAATGACCCGCACCGTGCTCAGCGTCGACTCGCTGCACGTCCGCCTTGACCTGGGCAGCCACAGCCTGACGCCCGTCGACGGGGTCGGCTTCCAGGTGGCTGCCGGGGAGGCCCTGGGCATTGTGGGGGAGTCCGGCTCCGGCAAGAGCCTGTCCCTGCGCGCAGTCCTGGGGCTGCTGCCCCCGGGCGGCAGCTCGCAGGGCACCACCGAGTTCTCCTTCGAGCGCGGTGCCTCCGGCCGGCGCGCCGAATCGGTGCGCGGGCGCGGGGTGGCCATGGTCTTCCAGGAACCGATGACGGCCCTGAACCCCACCATGCGGGTGGGGAACCTGATCGGCGAGGCGCTGCGGGTGCGCTCGGGCCTCACGGGCCGTGCGGCACGGGCCCGGGTCATCGAACTGATGGCAAGCGTCGGCATCCCGGATCCGGCGCGCCGGGCCGGGATGTGGCCGCACGAGCTTTCCGGCGGCCTGCGGCAGCGCGTGGTGATTGCCGCGGCGCTGGCCAGCGAACCGGAACTCCTGCTGTGCGACGAACCGACAACCGCGCTCGATGTGACGATCCAGGACCAGATCCTGACGCTGCTGCGCACGCTGCGCGAGGAACGTGGCATGGCCATGGTCTTCGTCTCCCACGACCTGGCGGTCGTCGCGGAGGTGTGCGACCGCGTCGCGGTGATGTACGCCGGGCGCATCGTGGAGACGGGACCCGTTGAGGAGGTGCTGCGCGCGCCGCGGCACCCCTACACCGCGGCGCTGCTGGCCTCCGCACCGGCCTTCGGTTCCCGCGGCGGGGAGCTTGCCACGATCCCGGGCTCGCCCCCGGACCCGCGGGCGTTCCCGCCCGGGTGCCGGTTCGCCCCGCGCTGCGCCTTTGCCCGGCCGGACTGCCTCGAGGCACCGTACGAGCTCCGCGCCACGGCCTCGCGCGCCACGGCGTGCATCCATCCCGAGGTGCTGCAGGAGGCACAAGCATGAGTGAATTCCTTGAGGCCCGCTCCCTGCGGGTGAGCTACGGCGTGGGATCGGCGTTCCTGGCGCGGCTGCGCGGGCGGCCGGCCCCCGTGGTCCATGCCATCGACGGCATCGACCTGGCCGTGGCGCGCGGCAGCTCGGTGGGCATCGTCGGCGAATCCGGCTGCGGCAAGTCCACCCTGGCCAAGGCGCTGGTGGGCCTGGTCCCGCTCTCCGCCGGTTCCCTGGAAATGGAGGGAACGCCGCTGGGCGGAACGCGCAGCATGGCGCAAACACGCCGGATCCAGATGGTGTTCCAGGACCCCAGCGCCTCGCTGAACCCCTCGATGACCATCGGGCAGACCCTCTGCGAGCTGCTGCGGGTCCACTCGATGGTTCCCGCCGCGCGGATCCAGGCCCGCGCTGCCGAACTGATGGAACTCGTCGAACTGCCGGCCTCGCTGCTCAACGCCTATCCGCGCCGGCTTTCCGGCGGGCAGCGCCAACGCGTGGGCATTGCCCGTGCGCTGGCACTGGAACCGGCGATCCTGGTGGCCGACGAATCGGTGGCGGCCCTGGATGTCTCGGTGCAGGCGGCCATCCTGAACCTGCTCCAGAGGCTGCGTGAGGAGCTGGGGCTCACCCTGCTGTTCATCTCCCACGACCTGGCTGTGGTGCGCCACATCAGCGACAGGGTGGTTGTCATGTACCTGGGGCAGGTCGTCGAGGACCGCCCCACCGAGGATCTGTTCACCGATCCGCGGCACCCGTACACGGAGGCCCTGCTCGCTGCGGCGCCGGCGCTCGGGCGGGCCAAGCGTTCCGGGGCGAGGGCGCTGCGCGGGGAACCGGGCAGCCTGCACCAGGTGCCCTCCGGGTGCAGGTTCCACCCCCGGTGCCCCGTGGCGCGCGACGAGTGCTCGGAAGCGGAGCCGGTGCCCGGGCCGCCGTCCGACACGCACCGTGTCGCCTGCCATTTTGCGTGGGAGGCCCCGGGGCAGCAGAATTCAAGTGGCGGTGGGGTAGCACCGACCCGGGATCGAGACGGCAAGGTGGTGACCCGATGAGCGAGCTGGTGCCGGATCGGCGTGCAAAGGGCAAGGCGCGCGAGGACCTGGTGGTCGAGGCCGCATCGCTGGCGATCGCCGAGCTCGGCCTGGCCAACGTCCGGGTCGCGGACATCGCCCAGCGCGCGGGAATGCGCCCGGGGCACATCACCTACTACTTCCCGTCGAAGACCGAGCTGCTCATGCTGGCCATTCGGCAGAGCGAAGAGGGGCTCGTGCTGCAGGCGGAGCAGGAGCTTGCGGGAATCGAGAACCCGTGGGACCGGCTGAAGCGGCTGATCGACCTCTCGGCCTCGAAGGGCCGCGGGGACGCCGGCTGGATCCTCTGGTTCCAGGTCTGGTCCGACGCCGCCACCGATGACAGCGTCGCCGAGGTCCACAACGAGCTCGACGAGCGCTGGCGCCAGATCCTGGCGGACGTGCTGAGCTACGGGCTCGAGCGCGGTTCCTTCGCCTTCGAGGACCTCGACGCCGCGGCGCAGCTGATTTCGGCAACCATCGACGGGTTGTCGATCCAGCTCACCGTCGGGGCACCGAGGGTCGACCGCGAACGCATCCTGAAGCTGTGCCTGCAGGCGAGCACCGCGTTCATCGCTTCGCCCTCCCACACCCGCTAACCCCCCCCGCCCGCCGGGCGCACCCGGCATTCCGTTCCGCATCCCACCCCGGGTGGGCCATGCGCCTTCTCGCGCCCTGAAACGGCGCACATTCCCGCACCCCCGAGCGCCCGGAAACGCCGCGACAGCGCTACTCCCAACCCAAAAACACCCACATCAAAACACCCACATCAAAACAATCCACCCCAAGAAACACCCAACCCATGGAGGTCCCTCGTGACTAATCTGATCCCCACCCCGGCTGACTCGGGCTTCTCGATGCCAGCGGAATGGGCTCCGCACTCCGCCTGCATCATGATCTGGCCGGCGAGGCGCGAACTCTGGCAGGACAGGTTCGACGAAGCCAAGCGCGACTACGCCGCCGTGGCGCGCGCCATCGCCGCATTCGAGCCGGTGGTCATGCTGTGCAACCCGGGCCTGGCTGCGGAGGTCGTCGCCCACTGCGGCGCCGGTGTCGAGCCGCTGGAGGTCCAGGTGGACGACTCTTGGGCCCGCGACAGCGGTCCGGCGTTCGTCACCAACGACCAGGGCGATGTCGCCCTGGTGAAGTTCGGCTTCAACGCCTGGGGGAACCGCTGGCACCCGCACGACCAGGACGCCCTGGTCCCGGACCGCGTGGCCAAACACTTCGGCGTCCCCATGTTCAATGCGCCGTTCGTGCTGGAGGGCGGGGCCTTCCTCGTCGACGGCGAGGGCTCGCTGCTGACCACCGAGCAGTGCCTGCTCAACCCGAACCGCAACCCCGGCCTCTCGAAGGAGGAGATCGAGCAGGGGCTGAAGGACTACCTGGGCGTCAAGACCGTTACCTGGCTGCCCTACGGGCACAGCCTCGACGTGGGGCCCGCGGGCACCGACGGGCACATCGACGGCGTCGCCCAGTACGCCGGACCAGGACATGTGCTGCTTGAGGTGCCCTCCGACCCGGCATCCACCGAGTACGAGCGCGCCCGCGCCAACCTCGCCGTGCTGCAGGGCTCGACCGACGCTGCGGGCCGGGAGCTGCAGGTCAGCATCCTCGACCCGCACCCGGACACCGAGGTCGCCTACGCCAACCACTACCTGGCCAACGACGCAGTCATCGTCCCGGTCGGCGGGGACGGGCGTGACGAGGAGATCCTGGAGTTCCTCGGCGGGGTCTACCCGGACCGGACCGTCGTGGGAGTGCCGGGGGAGACCATCGCGTTCGGCGGCGGCGGCCCGCACTGCATCACCCAGCAGGTCCCGGCGGCGGTTGCCGCACGCTAGCCGGCGGCGGGGAAACTGCCCGGCCCGGCGCAAAGGCCCGCCAACGAGGAAGGCCCCCCGGATTCGCATCGTGGATGCGCATCCGGGGGACCTTCCTGCAGTGCAGCGGTGCTACTTGGCCAGGGGCTCGGCTTCGACGCCTTCGACGTCGACTTCGCCTGCCACGCGGGCGTTCCAGCCCTCGATGACTGCCTTCTCCGTCGGCTTGGTGGCGAGGGAGACTGCCACGTAGACGATGGCCGAGGCAATCAGGCCGTAGTAGATCGGCTCGTTGGCCAGGATGCCGCCGAACTTCTCCTCGGCCTGGATTTCCAGCACGATCATGGTTCCCAGGGTGACGACGGTACCCGCCGCCATGGACGCTGCGGCGCCGAGGCCGTTGCCGCGCTTCCACAGCAGGCCGCCGATGATGGCCACCAGCAGGCCGCCGACGAGGATGTCGTAGGCCACGGTCAGTGCGGCGACAACGTCGTCCACGGCGATGGCCAGGACGATGGCCACGATGCCCAGCAGCAGCACCCAGATGCGGTTGGCGCGCACGTCGTGCTCGGGGTTCTCGTTCGAGTTGACGTTGATCTGCTTGCCGAACCAGCCGGCGACGAACGGGGTGACGTCGGTGCGGGCCACGGTGGCCGCGGCGATCAGTGCGCCCGAGGCGGTGGACATCATGGCGGCAACTGCGGCGGCCAGGACCAGGCCGCCGACGGCGACGGGCAGGAGCTGGGTGGCGACCTCCGCGTAGACGGCGTCCTTGCCCAGCTTCACTACGTCGATGTCCGGCAGTGCGACGCGTGCCGCAAGGCCGATGATGGCGCCCGCGGCGCCGTAGAGCACGCAGTAGATGCCGGCGGTGGTGCCGCCCCAGCGAGCGACCTTCGGGGTCTTTGCGGTGAAGACGCGCTGCCAGATGTCCTGGCCGATCAGCAGGCCCAGGGTGTAGACCACGAAGAAGGTGATGATGGTCTGGACGCCGATGCCGTCCCAGGCGAAGAACTCGGCACCGACGCGCTCGCGGATGCCGTCCATGCCGCCGGCGGCATTCAGCGCGAACGGGAGCATCAGGAAGAAGATGCCGATGGTCTTGATGACGAACTGCACCTGGTCGGCCAGGGTGATCGACCACATGCCGCCGATGGTGGAGTAGATGACCACGATGATGCCGCCGATGGCGATGGCCATCCACTTTTCCCAGCCGAAGAGCACGACGAAGATCGTTGCGTAGGCGCTGGTCGAGGTGGCGCAAAGCATCAGCGTGTAGGCGAGCATGACAATGCCCGAGGTGTTCGTGGCGGCCTTGCTGCCGTAGCGCAGGGTCAACATCTGGGAGACGGTGAAGACCTTCAGGCGCTGCAGGGTCGGGGCGAAGGCCAGCGAGAGTAGGATGACGCCCGCGCCGATCGCGACAACGAGCCACATGCCGGAAATGCCGAACTTGTAGCCGAGGCCTACGCCGCCGACGGTGGAGGCGCCGCCCAGGACGACTGCGGCCATGGTTCCGGTGTAGAGGAAGGGGCCGAGACGGCGGCCCGCGACCAGGTAGTCACTGCTGTTCTTGGTGCGGGACTTGCCCCACCAGCCGAAGGCGAGCATTGCCGCCAAGTAGATGGCAACGATAGCGCCATTGATGAATTCCATGAGGGGAGACCTTAGGTGAGGCTGCGGGAGACAGGCAAGGCGATCGATGCCTGTTAGTAAACATTTGTTGCCTCCTAGGATAATGTGAGCTGACTTACACGTCAATTGCCCTAAGCTAGATGAACCCGATCCTTTTCTGAGAAACCCTGGAGTACCGCGCCAATGAAAGCCCTGCCCATTGAGCCCAGCAATGCGGCGTTGGCCATCGGTTCGCGCATCCGCAGCGTCCGCCAGGCACAGCGATTGACCATCGACCAGGTTGCCGAATCCACCGGGCTGACCAAGGGTTTCCTCTCCCGGGTGGAACGCGACCTGACCAGCCCGTCGGTCGCGTCGCTGGTGACCCTGTGCCAGGTCCTCTCCCTCGACGTGGGGGACCTCTTCACGCAGCCCGACACGCACGTGGTGCGTCTTTCCGAGGCCCCGCGCATTTCGCTCGGCGGCGAGGGCATCGTCGAACAGCTCGTCACGGCACGCTCCGAACGGCGACTTCAGATGATCAGGGCGGTCATCGAACCGCGCGGCGAGGGCGAGACGGAGCTCTACTCGGTCGACTGCGAGGTCGAGGTCCTGAACGTCATTTCCGGGAAGTTCATCCTGATCTTCGCCAACGAGCGCTTCGAGCTGGACGCGGGGGACACCGTGACGTTCCCGGGCCGCGAGCCGCACAGCTGGATCAATCCCACCGATGAGCAAGCGGTGGTGACCTGGACGCTGGTTCCCGCAGCCTCGCGGTAGCCCCCTGGAGTTTCCCCGGGAGCCACCGCAACGGCGGGTTCGCTTAGCCCACGTGGACCCAGGGGCGCCTGGCGATGGCGGGCTCCGCCTCGCGCAGGACCTCCCGGGTCAGTGGCGCGATTTCGCCCTGGCCCAGGAAGAAGAAGCGCAGCAGGTTGCGCACGGGATCGCCTTCCGTCCAGCGGAAGTAGATGTGCGGCATGATCCCTGTCTGGTCCCTGATGGCGATGCACGTTGCGGCAATGGCCGTGGGGACGGACGGGGCCGAAGCCTGAAGGATCTTGTATCCGTGGCGGGTGACGCCCCGCACCGTGAGGTCCTGCGAGAAGTCGGAGAAGTCCGAGACCTTGATCTCGATGAAGATCACCGGGGAGCCTTCGGGCAGGTGGCTTGCCATCTGCGCGTGGGCCAGTTTGTGCCGGTAACGCGCCGCGGACAACCGCGCCGGTTCGTGCGCGATGATGCGCACCATCTCGTCCTCCGCGGCCGACTTCACGATCGCGAGCGCCGCCTCGTCCAGGGTGACGGAAGTGGCGCGCAACTCCGTGGATCGGCGGAAGCGCGAGAAGAAGGAGACCGCAATGATGCCGAGGATGAAGAGCGCTGCAATGCGGATGCCGTCCGGGCGCTCAACCACGTTGGCGCCGGTGGTGTAGAGGAACACCACGGAAATGACGCCGAAGCCGAAGGTGCGCCAGCGCTGTCCCTTGCGCTTTGCGGAGATGGTCACCGCGACGGCGGCCGAGGCCATGAGCACCAGCACGCCGGTGGCGTAGGCGGCGCCCTGCGCATCGACGCTTGCCTCGAACACCAGCGTGATGAGCACTGCGACGCCGATCAACACCAGCACGAGCGGGCGGATGGCGCGGGCCCATTCCGGGGCCATGCCGAACCGGGGCAGGTAGCGCGGGATCAGGTTGAGCATGCCTGCGAGGGCGGAAGCACCGGCGAACCACAGGATCAGGATCGTGGAGAGGTCGTAGATGCTGCCGAACCCGTCGCCGAGCATGCCGTGGGCCAGGAAGGAGAGGGCTCGGCCGTTGGCCGCGCCGCCCGGCTGGAATTCCGGTGCCGGGATCAGCAGCGTGGTCACGATCGAGGAGCAGACAAGGAAGACGCTCATGGTGAGGGCGGCGGTGAGTAGCAGCTTCTTGGCGCCGGCAATCCGCCCGGCAGGGTTCGCCGTGGTGTCACCCGGGTTTGAACGGATCTGCGGCATGACGGCCACGCCGGTTTCGAAGCCGGAAAGGCCGAGTGCCAGCTTCGGGAAGACAATCAGGGCGATGGCGATCATCATCCAGGGGTTCGTGTGTTCAGCGGTGAGGTTCAGCCACCAGTTGTCGACCGGAGCGGGGTTTTGCACCAGGGAAACGAACGCGGTGGCGATCACGACGACGTTCAGTGCCAGGTACGTTGCAACTAGCGCCACTGCCATCCAGATCACTTCGTGGAAGCCGCGCAGGAACAGGCCCCCCAGCAGGAGGATCAGCACCAGCGTGATGGCAACCTGTTGCCCGTGGAACCACTCGGGGGTCAAGGGGTTTTCGATGATGTGGGCCGTCGCGTCGGCCGAGGACAGGGTAATGGTGATCATGAAGTCCGTTGCCGCGAACCCGAGCAGCACCAGCACGAAGAGCTTGCCCTTCCAATGCGGTAGCAACTTCTCGAGCATGGAGATGGAGCCCTGGCCGTGCGGGGATTCCTTGGCGACCCTGCGGTACACGGGAAGCGCTGCACACAGTGTCACGGCAACCAGCATCAAGGTGGCAAGTGGGGCAAGGGCGCCCGCGGCAAGAGCGGCGATCGCCGGCTGGTAGCCAAGGGTCGAGAAGTAGTCCAAGCCCGAAAGGCACATGACCTGCCACCACCGGTGGCCGGACGGCTTTGCCTCGGTGGACTGGCCTTCCTCGTGCCCGACCTCGGTGTCCCTGAGCCACCGGGAAATTCCGGCGGTCCGGGCCTGGAGGGGGCGGGTCCTCACTAAGTCGGAGGAACTCACGTATTTATTCACGAGTGAGAACCCTACTCCTCATCGAAACAAATTGAACCAGCGATGACGAAACAATTTGGGTGATTTGCATGACACTGCCCACTTTGACATTCCCTGCCGGAAAAGCAACCATTTTTGTAGCGGATTGACGGAGAATTCAATCTCCTGACCGCCACCCGTGAAGGACATTGCTTGTGAGCTCCCTGCCCGAAGACCCCGCCGCGGCTATTGGCGAACCCAAAAGGCTATGGGCGCCCTGGTGGCTGGCCTTGGTTCTGGGTGTCGTCAGCGGCACCGCGTTGACATTCCTCCGCGCCCACAAGTCCTTCGTCATCCCCGGCGCCATCGCGCTGGCCGGATTGATCCTCATCGTCGGCATCGCCACGATTATCCGCAAGCAGCGCCACGAAGAAGCCTTGGCCCCGCCGGTTTCGTCCGGGTATGTGGCCTGGATGGCTGTCCTCATCTTCCTCGCCGGCCCGGTGCAGGTCTTCTTCCTTCCCTCGAACCCGCAGGAGATCCTGCTGAAGGCCTTGGTGCTGTCGGTCGGACTCTCGGTTGCCGTCTACGGGGCCGATCGCTCGCTCTTTGCGAAGTTTGCCAAGCCAAAGGTGGTTTGATCTTTGACTTTCCGTTGCGGAAAGGCAAGACTTTCCGCGACGGAAAGCGAGGTTTGACGTGTCGGACAAAGCATCTTGGGGCCCGGATCCGGCCCTTGCCCTGGTCGAAGCGGAGCAGGCGGCCGACCGCATGGTCGACTCCATTCGCCCACCCAGGGCCTTCCTGGTTGCCATGGCGGCACTGGTGGCCACACTCTTTTCGATCTTCCATGTAGTTCCTGTGTCTGTCTCACTGTGGTTGTTGCTGCTGACGCTTCCGCTGGGCCTCTGGTACTTCCTGTTGATGCGTGCGCGCCCCAAGCAGCGGACCATGACGCGGCATTCCGGTTCCTACATCGGCTATGTGTTGCTGCTTTCCCTGGCGTTCCAGGCGAGCCGATTCTGGGAGGCGCTCCTCTGGTGGGAAGTTGCGGCCAAATGGGTTGTGACGTTCGCCTTCTCCTTGTTCGTCGTTTCCCGATTGCTGCGCGCCGAGGCGCGCAGCCGCCTGGAGGATGCAAGTGAACGCCCCGTCTAGTCCAGGCCGATTCGATGAGTTGATCCATGCCCCGCTCCGGCTGCGCATCTGCGCGAGCCTTGCGCCTGTCCAATGGGCCGAGTTCTCGCAGCTTCGCGATGTGCTTGCCGTGGCGGATTCGGTCTTGAGCAAGCACCTCAAGCAGCTCGCCGATGCGGGCTATGTTTCCATCGACAAATTCACAAAGCTCGGTCGAAGCCACACCCGGGTGTCGCTGACACGCGAGGGGCGCTTCGCCTATGTCGGGCATGTTGCAGCCCTGCGGGAGATGCTCGGCAGGGAAATCTGACGCTACCGGCGCCTCCACCCTTGACTGTTAGCCGCACCACAAATAGCATGGAAGGCAACTGTTGTTTCATATTGGACAACTTATGGTGGTTGGCGTACCCGTCGAGGACGCGATGTCGTGGAGGTAAATCATGCAAGAAATCCGCATTGAAGAAAACGGTAACGTAGGGCCCATCGATGCCTCGAGGATCCCGCGTTTCGCCGGGCTCGGCACGTACGCGCGCCTGCCCCGCATCGACCAGGTCCCGAGCGCCGACATCAAGGTCATTGGCGTTCCCTTCGACGCCGGCGTTTCCTACCGCCCCGGAGCGCGTTTCGGCTCCACCCACATCCGCGAGGCCTCGCGCCTGCTGCGCCCGTACAACCCGGCCCTGAACGTTTCCCCCTTCGCCCTGAACCAGGTGGCCGACGCCGGCGACCTCGCGGTGAACCCGTTCAACATCAACGAGGCCATCGAAACCATCCAGCAGAACGCCTTGGACCTCACCGCCGACGGCTCCTCGCTGGTGACCCTCGGTGGCGACCACACCATCGCCCTGCCGCTGCTGCGCGCGGCATCTGAGCGTGCTGGCGCCCCGGTGGCCATGCTCCACTTCGACGCCCACCTTGACACCTGGGACACCTACTTCGGCGCCGAATACACCCACGGCACCCCGTTCCGCCGCGCTGTCGAGGAAGGCATCCTCGACACCGAGGCCATCTCCCACGTGGGCACCCGCGGCCCGCTGTACGGCAAGAAGGACCTCGAGGACGACAAGCGCTTCGGCTTCGGCATTGTCACAAGCTCCGACGTCTACTACCAGGGCGTGCGCGAAGTCGTGGACAAGCTCCGCGACCGCATCGGCAACCGCCCGCTGTACATCTCGGTGGACATCGACGTGCTTGACCCGGCGCACGCACCGGGCACCGGAACCCCCGAGGCCGGCGGCATCACCAGCCGCGAACTGCTCGAGATCATCCGCGGCCTGCGCGGCATGAACATCGTCGGCGCGGACATCGTCGAGGTCGCACCGGCCTACGACCACGCCGAAATGACCGGCGTCGCCGCCTCCCACGTCGCCTACGACCTGATCTCGCTGATCTCCGACAAGCGCGCCAACGACAAGAAGGACAGCGAATGACCTCCGAGGTTTCGGGCACCGCCGCCCAGCGCAACGGCGGCGACCTTGTCATCGAGACGCTGGAGGCGCTCGGCGCCAAGACCGTCTTCGGCATCCCGGGCCAGCACGCGCTGGGTCTCTTCGACGCGCTGTCCCGCTCCGACCTGCACTTCGTGTCCTCCCGCGTGGAGAACAACTCGGCCTTCGCGGCCGACGGCTACTCGCGGGCAACCGGCGAGGTCGGCGTGCTCTTCCTGTCCACCGGCCCCGGTGCGCTGACCTCGCTCGCCGGCCTGCAGGAGGCCTACGCGACAGGCGTCCCGATCGTCGTTGTGGCAAGCCAGATTCCGCTCGACGGACTCGGCGCCCGGCGCAAGGGCATGCTACACCAGCTTGACGACCAGAAGGCCTCCGCCGCCAACGTCACCAAGTCCCAGCGCACCGTGCACCACGCCTCCGGCATCCCCTCGGCCATCCAGGATGCCTGGGCCGACGCCATCACCGTGCCCCAGGGCCCGGTCTGGGTCGAGGTTCCGCAGGACGTGCTGCTGGCACCGGTGCTGGTTCCGCCGGTCGTCGACGCGCTGGCCGAGGCCTACGAGCACCCGCCGCGCGTCGAGCTGGTCAACGAGGCAGTGCGCTGGCTTTCCGATGCGCGCCGCCCGGTCATCGTTGCCGGCGGCGGCGTCCGCCGCGCCCGCGCCGAGGAAGAGCTGCTGGCGGTCGCCGAGCTCCTGGGCGCCCCCGTCATCTGTTCCCCCGGCGGCAACGGCGCCTTCCCCTGGACCCACGAGCTCTCGCTCCAGTCCTGGGTCGAGGACCGCCACGCCACCGAGGTCCTGGAGGACGCCGACGTCCTGATCGTCGTCGGCTCCGCACTGGGCGAGGTCACGAGCAACTACTTCACCCTCGAGCCGCGCGGGCACCTGATCCAGATCGACGCCGAACCGCGCGTGCTTGAATCCAACCGCCCCGCGCTGGGCATCCGGGCCGACGCCAAGGCCGCACTGGCCTACCTTCGCGACGCCCTGGTCACGGTCGGCGGCGGCGTGAACGCCGACTGGCACGGAAACACCCCGCAGCAGGTTGTTGCCGAAACCCTGGCCAAGGTCACCGCGCGACTCGACTCGCAGGACCTGGCCAAGGAACGCAAGTTCATGGCCGACATCCGTGCGGCGGTGCCTTCCGCCATGCAGACGTTCTGGGACATGACCATCTCCGCCTACTGGGGCTGGAGCTGCTGGGATTCGAAGGACGGCGAGTTCCACTCGGCGCAGGGCGCCGGCGGCCTCGGCTACGGCTACCCCTCGGCCATCGGCGGCGCGCTCGGCCTGCAGGTTGCGGGTGCCTCGGCGTCCGAGGCACGGGTGCTCGCGGTGTCCGGTGACGGCTCCTCGATGTACTCGATCGCCGAACTGGCCACGGCCAAGCAGCACAACGCGCCGGTGACCTGGCTGATCGTCGACGACGGCGGCTACGGCATCCTGCGCGAGTACATGGAAGGCGCCTTCGGGAAAGCCACAGCCACCGAACTGGCCCGCCCGGACTTCGTGGCGCTTGCCGAGTCCTTCGGCGTGCCGGCCCGCCTGGTGGAACCGGAGAACATCCGCGAGGCACTCGAGGAGTCCTTCGCCGCGGACGGCCCCAACGTGGTCGTGGTGCAGACCCTGCTGAAGATGTTCGCACCCACGCACCTCTAAACGGCTGCGTTCGGCCCAAAAGGCCAGTCACGGGGGCCCGGTTCACGCGAACCGGGCCCCCGTGCTGTATCCGCGGGATGCCGCATCCGGGCGCCGCAACCGTGCCGCGTCAGCGTGCTGCGTCAGGATCCTCAGGCGCCTGTTCCCGGCGCTCGCGGATCAGCTCTTTGTTGCGCACCAGCCGCAGGGCCGTGACAAGCAGCAGGCCGCCGACCATGTTGAAGAACACCGTGTAGCCGAACCAGCCCAGCCAGTCCCCGTAGTCGATGGGGACCCCGGCATGGATTGCGCCGAAGATGAGCAGTGAATCAAGGACCGAATGGAACAGCTGCAATCCGACGAGGATGAACCCGTCTGCCACGGCCACCGCCATCTTCGCCACATCCGAGTCGGTGCCCAGCTGCATGCGCGTCATCAGCGTGATGGTGCTGCCGGCAAGGATTGCCAGGCAGACCGACTGCAGCGTGAACCCGGCATCCACGAAGTAGCGTGCCGCGTCCTCCAATTCGGGCTTCCATTGCGGGAAGGCCTGCACCACGATCCACATGAAGATCCAGCCGCCCACCAGGTTCATCGCTAGGGTGGTGCCCCACAGCTTGAACAGCTGGCGCACGCTCGCCTCCTTGGCGGCGACAGCGGCGATCGGCACCAGGAACCCCTCGGTGAACAGTTCGCTCTTGGCCAGGAGCAGGGCCACCATGCCGATGCCAAACGCCAGCCCCGCCAGCAGGTGGTTGTGCGTTTCGTGCAGCACCGCCAGATAGGCCAGCACGCCGACGCCGATTTCCAGCCCCCCGAAGGTCCCCGTGACAAGCATCGTGCTCCAGGAACGTGCGAGGCGTTGGGCGCCCTCGTCGACGATCCTGTCGAAGTGCTCCTCGATGTCCTCTTCCACGGGCGCATCGTTCTCGCCCAGCTGCCGCCGGCGTTCATCACCAGTCATTGCCTCAAACCTCCCGCGGGGCCCAGCTCTCGGAATGTCGTTCAAGCAGCTTGACGCTGAAAGGCCGTGTTCACAGGATGGCACCCCGGCGCCGTTGCTGCCATACAAGCGCTCCGCCGTGGTGCGCCTGCCGGCGACTCAATGGGCGGGGGTTGCCCCGGTTTCCCGGTGTGCCGGGACGTGGGCGATCATTTCGGGGGCCCGGGCCACCATCAGCCAGAGTGGAAGGACCACGAAGCACAACAGCGGCAGCAGGCCGATGTCGCCGGCCACCACCACGGCGATGAACAACGCGATCCAGCCGTCGCGGGACACGGCCAGGACGGTGCCCAGGGCGCCGCAGGCGATAGCCAACTGGAGGGGGACCTGCGGAACCACCGCATGGCACAGCAACCCGACGGCCACGCCGATGAACACGGCGGGGAAGATCCGCCCGCCGCGGAACCCGGCAGTCCCGGCGACAAGCAGTGCCGCGAGTTTGATGGCGACGATGGCGGCAAGCTGCCAGGCGGTGAACTCCCCGGCCCGGTCCACGAGCTCCACCATCTGGGTGCTTCCCTTGAACAGCGTCAACGGGCCGCCGAGGGCACCCAGCAAGCCCAGCAGCACCCCGCCTAGCGTGGTGTAGAGCAGCGGCCGCTTCAACCGGCGGAACAGTCCGTGCAGCGGCTGGAACAGCACCGACCCGAGGAGCCCGACAAGGCCGGCAACGACAGCGACGATGACCGCCGCGGGCAGCATCGCCAGCAGGGGGCCGTCCAGCGGCGGGACCGCCGGCGCCCGAAGCTGCGGTCCGGCGAGGGCCCCGAACACCACCGAGGCCGTGCTGGCCGCCAGCAGCGGGAGGAAGAGCCTGTCCCACAGCACCCCTCCTGTCTTGGCCGCCGCGACAACACCTGTCAGGACAAGGATTGCGGCCACCGGGCTGCCGAAGAGCGCGCCGATGGTGCCCGCGATGGAAAGCATCATCACCAGCTCCGTGCCGACGTGCGGCCAGAAGCGCTTGACAAGTGCCACGAGGACGGCGGTGTTGATGGCGATGATCGCGGACTCCGGGCCGAGGCTGACGCCGCCGCCCAGGCCCAGTGCCGCCACGACGACCAACCCGGGGACAGCTGAAAGCTGCATCGGAGGCGAAATAAGTTCGACCGTCGCGGAGTCGGTGCCGCCGTGCCCCTTCGCAAACGTGACGACCAGGCCGATGGCGAACCCCGTGAAACTCAGGACGGCAAAAATCCACCATCCCGACTCCGGTGCGATGTGCAGCAGGCCGGGGAGCCACACCCAGAGGACTTCCTCCACGAGGAATGCTGCCTCGTCCACGAGGAACAAGCCCAGGGCCGAAACGGCACCCACCACGATCGCCGGGATCGACAATTGCAGCAGCGTCTTGACGGACGGGACCTCTGGGGAGCTGGCGGTGTTCATGCTCGAAATGCTACCGGAGGGCAAAACACTTGGTCAGTGCCCGCGCCGCCCGTGTTCGAGGACACTGTGGCGCGGATGCCCGGGGCGCCAAGACGCACCGCCTAGGGTGTCAGGGACCGTACCGTCCCTTGCCCCGGTCAATGTCCCTGCGTGCCGTGCGCAGGGCGTTCGCGGTTTCCGGGTCGTGCCCCTCCAGCTCGTTGGCCCGCCCGTCGAAACTCCGGAACGCGCCGAACGCCAGCGGCAAGAGGCATAGCAGGCAAACACCGACGATGACCAGTACGGAAACAAGGTCCATGCCTGCCAGCCTCCTTGGAAACGGCCGTGGAACAACGGGGTGGACCTTCGAGGCTACCGGCTATTCCCGGCCGGCATGCGGATTTCCCCCGGGGCCAGGGCGAAATCGCCCGTTTCGAACGCCCGCTTGCGGCTATCGTTGATGAACGGCGCGTCTCCACCGCGCGCGAGTCCTTGATATTGAACGGTTGGAACGCATCATGGCCACAGGAATCAACCCGGACGACTTCGCGGACCCGCTCGAGGTTGAAGAGGTCGACCTCGCCCTGCGTCTCGCGGTGCGTGCCGCCGCACGGATCATCCTCGTGGTGGTTGCCATGTTCGTGCTCTATTTTGTGATTCCCGTGGACGGGTTCCACAAGAGCACCTCCCTTTCGGCGTGGCTCAGGCTCTCCGTGGTGATCCTGGCGTTTGTTGCAGTGCTGGCCCTCCAGGTGCGGATCGTGGTCTCGGCCCGGGTCCCGTTGGTCCGGGCCGTGGAGGCCGTGGTGGAGAGCGTCGTGGCGTTCCTGCTGCTCTTCGCCCTGCTCTACCTGTCCCTTTCGACCACCGACCCGTCATACTTCAGCGAACCGCTGGACAGGGTCGACGCGCTCTACTTCACCACCACCGTTTTCTCCACCGTCGGGTTCGGGGACATCGTTGCCACGAACTCGCTGAGCCGGGGGCTTGTCACGATCCAGATGATCACGGGACTGGGTGTCCTGGCGCTGGTCGGCAAGGTCGCCTTCGGTGCCGCCCGGCGCGGGCGCAACCGAAGGGCCGCGGCCGGCCTCGACGAGTGAGGGCGGCGGTCCGGCACCCGTACCGGCGCCGGACCGCCGCCGTCGGCCCGCTCTAGCGCAGGACCACCGTGCGGTTGCCGTAGAGGAAGACTCGGCCCTCGCAGTGCCACTTGACGGCGTCGGAGAGCGCCTTGCATTCGGTGTCGCGGCCGGCCGCCACCAGGTCCTCGGGGGAGTAGGTGTGGTCGACGGCCTGGACCTGCTGGGAGATGATCGGCCCCTCGTCGAGCTCCGCGTTGACGTAGTGCGCCGTGGCGCCCACGGTCTTGACCCCGCGGTCCCAGGCTTGGTGGTAGGGCTTGGCCCCCTTGAAGCTGGGCAGGAACGAGTGGTGGATGTTGATGGTCTTGCCGGTGAGCTTGCGGCTGAGTTCGTCGCTGAGCACCTGCATGTAGCGGGCCAGCACCACGAGCTCCACGTCGTACTCGTCGATCAGTTCCAGCAGGCGGGCCTCGGCCGCCGGCTTCGTGTCCGGGGTGACGGGCACGTGGTAGAACGGGATGTCGTGCCAGGCGACAAGCGCTTCGTGGTCGCGGTGGTTGGAGACCACTGCGACGACCTCGACGGGCAGCTCTCCAAGACGTGCCCGGTGCAGGAGGTCGTTGAGGCAGTGGCCGAACTTGGAAACCATGATCAGCACGCGGCGCTTGGTGCCCTTGGGGTCCAGCGTCCACTGGGCGTCCAGCTCCTCGGCGAGCGGCGCGAAGGCCTTCTGCATGGATTCGGTGAGGCCCGGGGCGTCGGTGCCGGCAACGTCGATGCGCATGAAGAACTGCCCGGCCCGGCGGTCGCCGAAGTGCTTGAGTTCGGCAATGTCCCGGCCCTGTTCCATGAGGAAGCCCGTCACCGCATGCACGATGCCCGGGCGTTCCGGGCAGGCGACTGTCAGGACATGTTCAACTTCGGCCTTCGTATCCATCTCAACACTCCGTTACGGGCACGGCCGACTGGCCGTGCGGGTTTTCTTGTACTTTCGGTTCATGCGGGCCGCCCGGAATCGCCGATTCGGCGGCCGCATGCAGTGACACCTTATGCGTGCCGCTGCCGCGCGGCCAAAGGCGCGCCGGATGTGATCCGGGTTACCATTCGGTAGGGTGGTTTCATGGGGAACACACCACACTCGAAAAACTTTGATGTCATAGTTGTCGGCGCGGGTCTCTCCGGGCTGGTCGCCGCCACCGAAGCCGTCGACGCGGGCCGCAGGGTGCTGCTGATCGACCAGGAATCCGAGGCGAACCTTGGGGCGCAGGCCTATTGGAGCTTCGGCGGGATCTTCCTCGTCGACTCGCCCGAACAGCGTCGGCTGGGAGTCAAGGACTCGGAAGAGCTGGCGCTGGGGGACTGGTTCGCGACGGCGGGCTTCGACCGCGAAGAGGACCACTGGCCCCGGGAATGGGCCAAGGCCTACGTCCGCTGGGCGGCCCGCGGGAAGCGCGAATGGCTGCGCCAGCGGGGCATCAAGTTCTTCCCCGTCGTCGGCTGGGCCGAGCGTGGCGGGGGAGGTGCGCAGGGACCGGGAAACTCCGTCCCGCGCTTCCACATCACCTGGGGAACCGGGCCCGGAATCGTCGAGCCGTTCGCCAAGGCCGCAAAAACGGCCGTAGCGAAGGGGCAGCTGACCATGCTGTGGCGGCACCAGCTCGACGAGTTGGTCCTCGTCGACGGGGCGGTGCACGGCGTGCGCGGAACCCTGCTCGAAGCCGACGGTGCCGCGCGGGGCACGGCCAGCAGCCGCACGGTGATCGGCGAGTTCGAGTATTTCGCCCCGGCGGTTGTGGTCGCCACCGGCGGAATCGGCGGCAACATCGACAAGGTCAGGGCCGCCTGGCCCGAGCGCCTGGGCCAGGCTCCGGAGCAGATGGTTGCGGGAGTTCCGGCGCACGTGGACGGGCGCGGACTGGACATCGCCGGGCGAGCCGGCGGCCGGCTGGTCAACGGCGACCGGATGTGGCACTACACCGAGGGCATCTCCAACTGGAACCCCGTGTGGCACAACCACGGGATCCGCATCCTGCCCGGGCCCAGCTCGTTGTGGCTCGATGCCACGGGCAAGCGCCTGCCCGATCCGCTGTGGCCGGGCTTCGACACCCTGGGCACCCTCGGGCACTTGCGCGGCACGGGCCACGACCACAGCTGGTTCATCCTCAACCGGCGCATCATCGGCAAGGAATTCGCACTTTCGGGAAGCGAGCAGAACCCGGACCTGACGGGAAAGGACGTGCGCGCCGTCCTGGCCAGGGCCAAGGAGGAAGTGCCGGACCCGGTGCAGGCGTTCCTCGACCGGGGCGCGGACTTCGTGCAGGCCCCGACCCTCGAGGAACTCGTGAAGAAGATGAACGAGCTGACCGGAGAAGACCTGCTCGACCCCGGGGAAGTCGCCGCAGTTGTCGATGCGCGGGATTCTGCCGTCCGGAACCCCTTCGGCAAGGACGGGCAAATGACGGCCGTCAACAGCGCCCGGAACTACGTGGGGGACAGGCTCATCCGCAGCGTCAAGCCTCACGCTTTGACCGAGCCCGAGGCCGGGCCGCTGATTGCCGTCCGGTTGAACATCCTGACCCGCAAGTCGCTGGGCGGACTCAACACGGATTTGGATTCCCGCGTGCTGAACGCCGAGGGGCAACCGGTGCCGGGCCTGTACGCGGCAGGGGAGGCCGCCGGGTTCGGTGGCGGCGGATGCCACGGATACCGTGCGCTGGAGGGGACGTTCTTGGGTGGCTGCCTGTTCAGCGGGCGGTCGGCCGGCAGGGCCGCTGCGGCGCAGGAACCGTCCGCAACGGTCGGGCGGGCATAGGAAAACCACGCCGGCTGGAGGTTGTCCCGGTCGGCGTGGTTGCAGGGTCGGTTCAGTGCGTGAAGTGGTAGACGGTCCCGAAAAGGGCCGCCGAGATGCCGAAGGAAATTCCGATCAGCATGGGCGTCCAGGTGCCGTTGGTGCCGGCCAGGAAAACTGCGAAGATCCCGAACAGCAGGGCAGCCAGGATGCCGCCGAGGATGAGTGATCCGCCACCGTGGTGGTGCACGGCGGCCTGCGCATTTCGATGAAATAGAGTAGCCATGCCCTCAGGGTATGCCCGGGTGGACGGAAAAACGAGGGAAGAACAATGAAGGAACCGATGAGCGAATCGACGGCCGACTGGCGCCGGGTTTTCGGTGCACTGGCGAACGAGGAAACACGCAGGGCGTACGCCCAGGCGTTGTTGGGGATCCCTGCAGACCTGCCGCCGGCGCGGCGGGACAAGGCCGAGAAGAACCTCCGGGCGGCGGGTTTGCTTGCTGCCGACGGGCAGCCCGACGCGGGTGTCTTTGCACGCACCTTGGCGGTTGCTGCCTCAAGCACGCCCAAGGAGGGGATCGACCGCTTCCTGGATGCCGATGGCCGTATCGATCGGTACCCCAAGAACCACGCGGAACGCCTGTCGCTGTTGCGTTCCGTCGGGGCACGGGTGATGAAGCACGGCGAGGAACTCAGCGAACCCGACCTGACCTTGAGGCTCGAGGACATTGCCGATGACGCGGTGATGCTGCGCCGCTACCTTGTGGATTACGGGGTGCTTCTGCGACGCCCGGATGGTTCCGTCTACCGCCTGGGTGACGGCTCGGACTAGCCCGATTGTGCCAAGCCCGCGGAAGCGGGTAATTTCGTTCTAGAGCCGCAGCGTGTCCCGCACGCCGATCCCTTTCGTTCAAGGAGTCTCATGTCCGACCCGAATACCCCGCCAGTCGGCGGCTCAAGCAACGAGCCGTGGAACCAGCAGGGTTACGGCAATGGCCAGTACACGGGTCAAGTGGGTGGCCCGTACGCCAACCAGTACGGCGGCCAGTACGCCGGGCAACAACTGGGCGGACCCTCCGGACCTGGCGTGCCTCCGGGGTACAACGCCGGACAGTACCAGGGCCAGTATGCGGGGCAATACCCGGGCCAGTACCCGGCCTACGGAACCTACGGATACGGCCCGGGTGGCTGGAACGCCCCGCAACCCACCCACGGGATGACGACCTTCGCGATGGTCACAGGCATCATCGCGGCGGCGGTTTCGCTCATCCCGTTCTTCGGCTTCGTGGCCTTCGTCCTGGGTCCGCTGGCCATGGTGCTGGGCATCGTCGGCATCGCCAAGCGCCTGAACCGCCGCGGCTTCTCGGTGACAGCCCTGGTGACGGGCGCGTTCGGGTTGCTCGTGTCGATCCTATACGCGCTGCTGTTCACGACCCTGATGTCGTTCATGGACCGCAGCGACACCTACGAATTCGTGGCCTCGTCCACCGGCGAATACGAAATCTCCCTCACCACCACCGAACCCACCGCGGAAGTGTCAAGCAACCAGCGGGGCACCTTTACCGAAAGCCATATGGCATCGACCCTCTTCGGCGGCGTCATCGCCACGAATGTCGGAGAGAATGACGGCAAGGTAAGCTGCGCGGTCTACGACTCCGAGGGCTACCTGGTCACCGAAGACGAGGCGGAGGGCCTCGGCGCCCAAGCCCAATGCATGATCGGAGCCTCCTGGATCGAGAACACCGGGGACTACTCGATCAGTGACGAACTCGACGCCATGGCGGGACACTAGGCGCCGAATCCCGACGCTCTCCGCGCAGCAATGATCCGCTCGACCGATGCCGTGGCGGCGGGATAGTCCGCGCCGGGGCCCAGCGCGATGAAGCACGGAGCGGCGTGGTCCGGCAGTTGCCTGTCGTCATAGCGGTAGGCCAGGTAGCGTCCGCCCGATCGCCGAACCAGCAAGGCGCCGGCGGCGATGTCCCAGGGCTTGGTGTCCAGCCCCAATGTGGCGTCGCACCAGCCGGCCGCCACATGCGCCAGCGCCAGTGCCGCAGAGACCTTGCGACGCACCGTGGCGAATGTCGTGACCCACGACCCGAATTCGGCAAGCCCCAGGGAACCGTCGACCACCAGGGCCTCCGCCGAGGGGTAGTCGGTCATGAGGTTCGCGTGTGCTTGGTCGGGGCGGGGCGCCGGCGCCAGGACCTCCCCGTTGAGGTAGGCATGTTCCGCATCGGCCGTGAACTCGTGGCCAGTCATGGGATCCAGCACCACGCCGGCGAGCAGCTCGCCGTCGCGTGCGGCGGCGATCGAAATGCAGAAGAACGCGACGCCGTGCGTGAAGTTGCTGGTCCCGTCGATCGGGTCCACGATCCACTGGATGCTGCCCGCACCGCTGGTGCCTCCTTCTTCACCCAAAACCCACGAATCTGGTTCCGACGCGAGCAGGTGCGTGCGGATGATCTCCTCGCTGCGCCGGTCGAAGGCCGTGACCAGGTCGTGGGCGTTCGTCTTGTTCTCGCGCCGGACGTCGCTGCGGAAGGCCTGGCGCAGCACCGGCGCGGCAAGCCGGGCGGCCTCCAGCGCCGTCGAGCGCAGTCGGGAGGCCAGGGAAATGTCGGCGGGACTGAAGTTTTCGGTGCTCACGGAATCAAGCCTAGCCGCAACGAACCGGTCAATTTAGTTTGACGAAGCAACTAAATTGGCCATATGGTTGCCCAAGGCAACATTTGCCATGGTCAACTAATTTTGGAATGAGGAGCGTAGGCCCATGCCCCAGGGGGATTCGCAAGCACTCGAACTCGTGGAGAGCGTCAGCTCTCTGAACCGCACCCTGCGACAGCTCGCCCATGTGGGTGAGGGAGGGCAAAAGGTCGGGTTCGCCGCCATGGGGGTCCTCATCTACGTCTACCGGAACCAGCCCACGCGGGCCACGGACGTAGCCCAGTGGATCGGGATCGGGCCGGCCGCGCTGAGCCGCCAGGTCGCGGACCTCGAATCCCTGGGGCTGCTGACGCGCACCCAGTGCAGCAAGGACGCCAGGGTGCAGCTCATCTCGCTGACACCGGAGGGCACCGACGAGGTGGACCGCGCCTACAAGCGCCGGACCGACCTGCTGTCCGAGCTGCTCAGCGACTGGGGACCGACGGAGATCGCCGAGGCCGCGGCCACGGTCAACCGGATCCAGCAGGCCCTTCGCGCCGGCATCGACTTGATGCAGGGCAAGACGCCGTCGTCTGCCGAATCCGCACCGGAAGGGCGCTCATGAGCGAGCAGTCGACAGAGGTTGCTCGTGAGCGGCCGGGCGACCAGCCGCAGATGGACCAGAAGGAAGTGCTGCGCTCCATCGTCGGTGTCCTTGCGGCATTCTTCGCCGCGATGCTGGCCACCACCATCGTCTCCATCGCACTGCCGACCATCATGGACGCCCTCAACGGCACGCAAACCGACTTCAACTGGGTGCTTACCGCGGCGTTGCTGGCCAATGCCGCGACCACCCCGATCTGGGGCAAGCTGGCCGACCTTTTCGACAAGAAGAAGCTCCTCCAGCTCGGCATCCTGACCTTTGTGGCGGGCTCCCTGCTGGCCGGGTTCGCAATCAACATCCCCATGCTCATGAGCGCCCGCGTCCTGCAGGGCATCGGCATGGGCGGGCTGACGGCCATGGGCATGGCCGTGATCGGCACCGTGATCCCGCCGCGCGAACGCGGGCGCTACTCCGGCTACTTCGGCGGCGTGATGGCGCTGGCCACGGCCGGCGGGCCGCTGCTGGGCGGAGTGATCGTTGATTCGCCGCTGGGCTGGCGCTGGACCTTCTTCATCGGCGTCCCGATTGCGCTGATTTCCATGTGGGCGATCCACAAGACGCTTCACATCAAGCACGTGGCTCGCAAGGTCTACATCGACTGGGCCGGCGCCGTGCTGGTGACCCTTTCCGTCTCGGTGCTGCTGATCTGGGTGTCCTACGTCGGCAAGGCCGGCTACTTCGAGTTCAACTCCTGGCAGACGTACTCCATGGTGGGCGGTTCGCTCGCACTGGTCGCGCTGTTGCTCTGGGTCGAGGGTCGCGTCCCGGACCCGGTCATCCCGCTGCGCATCATCGCCATGCGCACCACCGCGCTCTCGATCGTTGCATCGGTCTCGATCGGCGTGGCGATGTTCGGGTCCGGCGCCTTCCTGGGCCAGTACTTCCAGGTGGCCCGGGAGGCAAGCCCCACCCTGGCCGGTGTCATGACCTTGCCGATGATCCTGGGCAACCTCTTCGGCTCGGTGTTCTCCGGGCAGATGATTTCCCGCCACGGCCGGTGGAAGATCTTCCTGGTCATCGGGGCGAGCGTCAACATCGGTGCGCTGGCATTGCTGGGCACCATGTCCCACGACACCAACTACTGGATCCTCGCCACCGGCATGTTCTTCAACGGCGTCGGCATGGGGTTCATGGTCCAGAACCTGGTGCTCGCCGTGCAGAACAACGTCAAGGTCACCGACATCGGCACCGCCAGTTCGTCCGTGGCGTTCTTCCGCTCGGTGGGCGGGGCAGCGGGCGTCGCGGTGCTCGGTGCGATGCTCTCCGACAAGGTCAGCGCGCTGGTCATCGACGCGCTCACCGCCGCGCACCTGATCTCCCCGGACGGTTCCGGCGGGGTTGCCTCGGGCAGTGCATCGCTGGATCTCTCCACCATGCCGCCGGCCGTGCGGGTGATGTACGAGACGGCGTTCGGCGACGCCACGGGCGTCATCTTCATGGCTTCGGCCGCCGTGGCAGTGGTTTCCCTGGTCTGCATCCTGTTCATCAAGGAAGCACCGCTGCGCCGGACTGTCTAGCGACGTGGAGGCCGGCCTCCAAGCACCTTCTGCCGGTGGCAGCTGCGTCGTGCCGCCACCCGAAAGGGGCTCCGCCGCCATGCAGAGTTGGGGCAACCCGCGTGCCCCGGGGGAGCTGGGGCAACCCCGCGGGGCAGGTCCCGCTGTCACGCCCGGGGGACAGGACCATCGGCGAGGCGGTGGGGGCGTACGTGGCGCGCACCCCGCAGCGTGTCGGCGAGTGAGCATTCCAGGAGCTCACGCAACGCGCTGCGATCCACCCCAGTCAGCCTCGTGAGGTAGAGGCAGGCCTTGCTTGCGCGGTGCTTGCCGAGCCGGGCCATGAGATCGGGCCAGCGCTCCGAGAAGTCGTTGACGAGGTAGATCGTGTGCTTCGCCGGCCCGGTCGCGAAGGCAAGCAGGGGAGCGCGGCCCCCGTGCCCACTCTCGTAGCGGTACTCGTACTCCCCGAAGCCGATGATGCGGCCCGCCCACACCACCGGTTGCTCACCGCTGATCCCACCGAGGATCTCGAGCAACTCGTCGGCCTCGGAGCGCCGCGGGCCTGTGGCGCGGCCCAGGACCTCCGGAACAGGCAGGTCGGACGGGGACATTGCGGGCGGTTTCGGGGCCATGGCTCTCCTGGCGATAGTGCTGTGTATTCCACGGTACAACTGCGGGGTTGATTCCCCGGCGCCGCTGTCCACCTTCATCCGCGCCGCTTCAGCGGCATGTCTTCAGGATGAAATGGCCACGGCCTTGGATGAATTGTCCGAGACTGCTGTCACGTTTGTTCGTAGTGTGTTCCATGTAGCTCGTGGCAGGAACAACGCTGGCCGGCGTTCCTCCACACCGCGCACCGATGCCGGGATCCGTGATCCGGCCGGGACGCTGTTCGCCGACGGTGCGGAGCTGGAACGGCCACGGAAGGAATCCCCGTATGAGCACGATCCGCCCGCTGGAAGGCGTAGTGGTCGCCGATTTTTCACGGGTGCTGGCAGGCCCGCTGTGCACCATGACCCTTGCCGATCTCGGCGCCACGGTGATCAAGGTCGAGCGCCCCGGCGCCGGGGACGACACCCGCAGCTGGGGACCGCCGTTCTCCGCCACGGGCTCCACCTACTTCGAATCGGTGAACCGCAATAAGCAGTCCGTGGCACTTGACCTGGGGGAACCGGGGGACCTGGCGCTGGCCCGCGAGCTGGCGCTGCGCGCCGACGTGCTGGTGGAGAACTTCAAGCCCGGCGGCATGGCCAAGCTGGGGCTCGGCTACGAGGAACTCGCCGCCGAAAACCCGGGCCTCGTCTACGCCTCGATCTCCGGCTTCGGCTCCGCCGGCGGGGCCCACCTGCCGGGCTACGACTTCATTGTCCAGGCCCTGGGCGGGCTCATGTCGATCACCGGGGAGGCCGACGCCGACCCGATGAAGGCCGGCGTCGCCCTTGTCGACGTGCTCACCGCCAAGGATGCGACGATCGGCGTGCTGGCCGCGCTGACCGCGCGAAACACCTCAGGCGCCGGCGCCCACGTTGAGGTCAACCTGCTCTCCAGCCTGCAGGGGGCGCTGGCCAACCAGGCCCAGGCGTACCTGGGGGCCGGGAAGGTCGCCTCCCGCATGGGCAACGCGCACCCCTCGATCGTGCCCTACCAGCTGCTGGACTGCGCCGACGGGTCCGTTGCCGTGGCCTGCGGCAACGACGGGCAGTTCGCCCGCCTCTGCGCCGAGGTCGGCGAACCGCAGCTTGCGGACGATCCCCGCTTCGCCACCAACTCGGCCCGTGTGGCCAACCGGGAGGTGCTCATCCCGCTGCTCGAAACCGCCCTGCAGGCAGACACCGGGGCGCGGTGGCAGGCGCGCTTCACCGGAGTCGGCGTCCCGGCCGGAAAGGTCGCGGGCATCGACGAGGGCCTGGACTATGCCCGGTCGCTCGGGCTCGACCCGGTGATCGAGGTCCAGAACGCCGAGGGCGTGACGGTGGGCAAACAGGTCCGCCACCCGATCAGCTGGACGCCGCGGCTCGATGCCCCGACCACGGCGCCGCCGCAACTGGGCGAGCACACCGAGGCGATCCGCGCCTGGCTCGGCACGCCCGCGGCACCCGGCCCGGCCCCGGAGCTAGCGCGCTCCTAGCCCGTTTTCGTCGCGGCGAAGCGCCAGCCAGAGATGCGCCGCGACGTCCGGATCGTCAAGGTCCACCCCCAGCAGGCCGCCGGCCACCGAGATCCGGTGGCGCAGCGAGTTGCGGTGGATGCCCAGGGCGCGTGCCGCATCCTCCCAGGTGCCGCGCGCCCTCAGGTACGCCCTGACGGTTTCCAGCAGGTCGGCCCGCGGGTAGTCGGCCAGGGCCCGCACCCAGCCGGTGGCCCGGGCATCCTCGCTCGCGCTCACCGCGACAAGGTGCCCCGGCGGGGCCTGCAGCACGGCCTGGCGCAGCACCGCCAGGTTGCCGGGGATTTCCCCGAGGCTCACCGGGTCGCCCAGGGCCGCGGCCAGCGAGCCGGAGACCTCCGGCTCGTCGAGCGCCGGGACTCCCAGCAGTGCGTTCTGCTCCAGCGAGTCCGGTTCGTCGTGCGCCGGGGTGCTGGCCAGGCCGGCGGCGGGAAGCACCAGGTAGAGGACCGAGTCCTGGACATGCCGCAGGACGCACCTGTCCACGGCCGCGGCGAGGTCCGGAACCCCGGCGTCCGCCTCCAGCCGGACCGCGGCGCGGGCTGCCAGCCCCGGGTCGTCGCCCGGGGAGAGCCTGACGCCCAACAGCCGAACCCGGCTGGGCAGGTCGCCCAGCCCCACGTCCTCGGCCACCATGTGTGCGGCCTCGCCCTGCCCGTGCAGCAGCAGCTTGGTCGTCGCGGCACCCAGCGCGTTGGTGGTCCCGACGATGACCTCGCGCTGGCGCGCCCGCAGCGCCAACAAGGTGGAGACCGTCATGATGACCTGCCGGTCGGCCTTGGTCAGCGTGCGGCCCGACCCGATGCACAGGAATCCGTGGATGCGGGTGCCGACCAGGATCGGGTAGAGCACCACGGGCTGCCCGTGGACCTCGAAGGTTGCGGCGGAGGGCACCCCGGCCTTGTTGAAGCGGATGGACTCGGAGCGCAGGTCCGGCACCAGGGCGCCGGCGGAGGCGGGCCACACGGTTTCCGCCCCGGCGTCGGCCGGCAGGTAGGCGGCCCACCCGCCGAGCGCCTGGGCCAGCCCGCGCACCACCGCGCTCGTCGCATCCGGGCGCATCGCCGCGCGGGCCAGGGCGGTCTGGGTGCCGAGCGAATCCATGAGGTTCGTGGTGTCGTCGCGGGTGGCGAGGCGCCAGTAGGCGCGCGTGACGTTCTGGAACGGGACGCCGTCGGGCACTATCGCCAGTTCGATGCCCTCGGCCACGCTGGCCTCCACCACGTGGGCGGGGACGGACCTGAGCCACGGGCCCAGGCCCAGGCCCACGGCATGCACGTTCTTGGCCCCGAGTCGGCCCATGTAGGCGCGGGAAAGCGCGGCCGAGGCGGCGAACGGCATGCCGGTGGTCAGTAGCAGCTCGCCGCCCTCAAGGTACGGGGTCGGGTCCTCGAGCTCGGAGACATGGACGCCGGTGACGGGCTTGGCGCTGAATTCGGCACCCGCGCAGGGCGAGAGTTCGCCGCCCAGCTCCGCACCCAACTGCAAAAGGGAAATCATGGGCTAAATTATCCAACATGGATCGACCGGTTGGATGGAATGACCAATGACGCGTGTCACTCGGTCACCTAACGTGGAACCCATGACCGAAACTCTCCAGGCCACCGAGGCCGCCACGCTTCCGCAGACCCGCCACCTTGCCACAGCCGTTCCCGGCCCGCGTTCCACCGCTCTGCATGCCGAGCGCACCGCGCAGGTGACCAACGGATTCGGCATCACGCTGCCGGTCTTCGTGACCCGCGCCGAGGGCGGCATCATCGAGGACGTCGACGGCAACCGCCTGGTGGACTTCGCCTCCGGCATCGCCGTGACCTCGTTGGGCGCCAGCAACAAGCTCGTCGCCGAACGCGTCGCGGCCCAGCTCGCGGCCTTCACCCACACCTGCTTCATGGTCACCGAATACGAGTCCTTCACCAAGGTCTGCCAGTGGCTCAACGAGAACACCCCGGGCGACTTCGAGAAGCGCACGGGCCTGTTCTCCACCGGCGCCGAGGCCGTGGAAAACGCCATCAAGATCGCCCGCGCCGCCACCGGCCGCGCCAACGTGCTGGTCTTCGACGAGGCCTACCACGGCCGCTCGCTGCTGACCATGGCGATGACCGCCAAGGTCAACCCGTACAAGCTGAACTTCGGCCCGATGCCCGCGGAGGTCGTTCGCGCAGCCTCCGCCAACCCGCTGCGCCCGGCCGAGGGCCTTGCCGCGGGTGCCGAGGCGGCCCTGGAATCCGTCGAGGCAACCATCCTCGAACACGGCGCCGACACCTTCGCCGCGATGGTCATCGAGCCGATCCAGGGCGAGGGAGGCTTCATCGTCCCGGCCGCCGGGTTCATCCCGGGCCTGCGCAAGCTCGCCGACAAGTACGGCATCCTGCTGGTCATCGACGAGATCCAGGCCGGCATGGGCCGCACCGGAACCCTCTTCGCCTCCGAGCACGAGGGCGTCGCCGGGGACCTGATCCTCACCGCCAAGGCCCTGGCCAACGGCGTCCCGCTCTCCGCCGTCACAGGTCGCGCCGAGGTCATGAACGCACCGCACGCCGGCGGCCTGGGCGGCACCTACGCCGGCAACCCGCTGGCCTGCGAGGCCGCACTGGCTGTCTTCGAGCAGTTCGAGGACGGCACGCTGCTGGAGAACGCCCGCCGCATCGAGGCCGTGGCCCGCGAGATCCTCGAGCCGCTGCTCGCCTCCACCACCGTGGTTGCCGAGGTCCGCGGCCGCGGCGCCATGCTTGCCATCGAGCTCGCCGACGCCGGAACCCTGGCGCCGCGTGCGGACCTGGCCAAGGAAATCTCCGCCGCCTGCCACGCCGCCGGCGTGCTGACGCTGACCTGCGGCACCCACGGCAACGTCGTGCGACTGCTTCCGCCGCTCGTCATCGGCGAGGAGCTGCTGCGCGACGGCCTCGCGGTGCTGGCCGGCGCCATCGCCGACGCCGCCAAGTAACACGCTTCCCTGCGGTGTGCCGTGCACCTGCCCGGCACACCGGCCCCACCCACAGACACAGACCCGCTTTTCCAAGGAGCACCCCATGACCATCACCACGCACGAGACGCACCTGCTGGACCCCGCCGACCTGATCAACTTCGACTCGCTGCTCAGCGCCGGGGAACTCGAGCTGCGCGCCAAGGTCCGCGGCTTCGTCGACGAGGCCATCCGCCCGAACATCGCTTCCTGGTACGCGGACGCCGTCTTCCCGCTGGAGATCGTCCCGGAAATGGGCCGCCTCGGCCTGCTGGGCATGCACCTGAAGGGCTACGGCTGCGCCGGCGCCACCGCCGTCGAGTACGGCATCGCCGGCTCCGAGCTGGAGGCCGGCGACTCCGGCCTGCGGACCTTCGTCTCGGTCCAGGGTTCCCTGGCCATGAGCGCCATCTACAAACACGGCTCCGAGGAACAGAAGCAGGAATGGCTGCCGAAGATGGCCAAGGGCGAGGCCATCGGCTGCTTCGGCCTGACCGAACCGACCGCCGGCTCGGACCCCTCCGCCATGAAGACCTTCGCCCGCCGCGACGGCGATGACTGGGTCATCAACGGCACCAAGCGCTGGATCGGCCTGGCCAACGTCGCACAGGTCGCCGTCATCTGGGCACAGACCGACGAGGGCATCCGCGGCTTCGTGGTCCCCACCGAAACCGCCGGCTACAAGGCCACCCCGATCGAGCCGAAGCTCTCGATGCGCGCCTCGATCCAGTGCGAGATCGAACTGACCGACGTCCGCCTGCCGGCCACCGCGGTGCTGCCGAACGTCGTGGGCCTCAAGGGCCCCTTCTCCTGCCTGAACGAGGCACGCTACGGCATCATCTGGGGTTCGATGGGCGCCGCCCGCGACGCCTTCGAGGACGCCCTGGCCTACTCGAAGACGCGCCTGCAGTTCGACAAGCCGCTGGCCGGCTACCAGATGACCCAGCAGAAGCTGGTGGACATGGCCCTGGAAATCAACAAGGGCTACCTACTGGCCCTGCACATCGGCCGCCAGAAGGACGCGGGCACCCTTGACCTGCACCAGATCTCGGTCGGCAAGCTGAACAACTGCCGCGAGGCCATCAAGATCGCCCGCGAGGCCCGCACCATCCTGGGCGGCAACGGCATCACCCTTGACTACTCGCCGCTGCGCCACGCCAACAACCTGGAATCGGTGCGCACCTACGAGGGCACCGACGAGGTCCATACCCTGATCCTGGGCAACAAGCTCACCGGCGTCCCGGCCTTCCGCTAAACACGGCCCGCCATCCATCTCGAGGGAACCATGACTGAAACCACCACACTGACCGACACTGTCGCGCTGCACCTGCTGATCGACGGGGCGTGGGTCGAGGGAACCGGGCGCCGGCTCGAATCCACCTCCCCGACCCACCCGGGACAGGTGCTCGCCGCCGGCGGCACCGCCACCGCGGGCGACGTGCAGGCCGCCATGGCAGCGGCACGTTCCGCCGCTGCCGGCTGGGCGGCCACTCCGATGGCCGAGCGCGGGGGATACCTCTCCCGCGCCGCGGCGATCATCACCGCGAACGCGGATGCCTGGGGCGCCGAACTGGCCCGCGAGGAAGGCAAGACCTTCGCCGAGGGCCGCGGCGAGGTGCTGCGCGCCGCGCAGATCCTCACCTACTACTCGGCCGAGTCGGACCGCCTGGCCGGGGAGGTCTTCTCCTCCCCGCGCCGAGGCGAGCAGATCCTCGTCACCCGCAAGCCGTTGGGCGTTGTCGCTGTCATCACCCCGTTCAACTTCCCCATCGCCATCCCGGCGTGGAAGATCGCCCCGGCGCTGGTCTTCGGAAACACCGTCGTGTGGAAGCCGGCGTCCACCGTGCCGCTGCTGGCGCTGCGCCTGGCGCAGGCGCTCGTGGAGGCCGGCCTGCCCGCAGGCGTGCTGAACCTCGTCATCGGCTCGGGCTCGCTGGGCAACGAGATCGTCAACCACCCGGAGCTCGACGGACTCACCTTCACCGGCTCCACCGGCGTCGGCCGCATGCTCGCCGCCGCGGCGGCAGGAAACGGCGTCCCGATCCAGGCGGAAATGGGCGGCAAGAACGCCTCGGTAGTGCTCGATGACGCGGACCTGGAACTGGCCACCGAGCAGGTGCTCTTCGGTGCCTTCCGCTCCACCGGCCAGAAGTGCACTGCCACCTCGCGCCTGGTGCTGCAGGAGGGCATCGCCGATGCGTTCCTCGCCCGCCTGGCCGAGCGGCTTGAGGCGTGGAAGACCGGCGACCCCACCGATTCCTCGGTCCACATGGGCCCGGTCGTCTCGGCATCGGCGGCGGCGGAGATCCGTGCCGGCATCGAGGCGTCGGTGGCCCAGGGTGCTGTTGCGCGCTTCTCTGGCGACGTGTCGGGGCTCGGGGACGCCTTCGTGGCGCCGACAGTGCTGGAGATCCCCGCCGGCGAGGCGAACATCGCCTGGCGCGACGAGTTCTTCGGCCCGGTGCTGGCGGTCCGCCGCGCCGCAACGACAGCCGAGGCCTTCGCGCTGGCCAACGATTCCGAGTACGGGCTTAGCTGTGCGGTCTTCACGCAGGACCTGACCAAGGCCCTGGCGGCCATGGAAACCATCGATGTGGGCATCCTCCACGTGAACTCCGAATCGGCGGGCGCGGATCCGCACGTGCCGTTCGGCGGGGCGAAGAAGAGCGGCTACGGGCCCAAGGAACAGGGCGCGGCAGCGAAGGAATTCTTCACGCACACCACCACGGTGTACCTGCGCGGCGCGTAGGCACACCCCGCCCGGATGGCCCCAGGGGCGCCGGCCGGCATCCGCCACGGATGCGGCCGGCGCCCCGCGGGCTGCCGGAGCCAACACCAGAACCGGGCCGGGCAGCAGCCGGCGCACACCACCCACCCCAGAAAGAACCGGACCCAACGATGAGCACACCACTTGGCATCGAGAACATTTCCACCATCCTGGTCATCGGGGCCGGGACCATGGGACGGCAGATCGCCATGACGGCGGCACTGGCCGGCTACCGGACAACACTCCAGGACATCTCCGCGGACGGGCTGGCCGGCGCGCGGGCCGAGCTGGAGGCATGGGCCGCCGGACGCGTGGCCAAGGGCAAGCTGGAGGAAGCCGCGGCTGCCGCGGCCCTGGGCTCGCTGACCTACAGTACCGACCTCGACGCGGCAGCGGCGGACGCCGACTTCGTCATCGAGGCCGCCACCGAGCGCCTGGATATCAAGACGCAGATCTTCGAGCGCCTGGGCAAGGCCGCCCCGGCGCACGCCATCCTTGCCACAAACTCCTCGACCCTCGGTTCCTCAAAGGTCGCCGAGGCGACGGGGCGGGCGGAACAGGTCTGCAACATGCACTTCTTCAACCCGGCCCTGGTCATGAAGTGCGTCGAGGTGGTGCGCCACGAAACCACCAGCGACGCAACCGTGGAAACCACCCTGGAGCTGGCCCGCCGGCTGGGCAAGGAGCCGGTGCTGATCAACCGCGAGATCCCCGGCTTCATCGCCAACCGGTTGATGGGCGCCATCCAGCGCGAGGCCCTGTTCCTGGCCGAATCGGGCATCGCCAGCCTCGAGGACATCGACACGACCGCACGCACCGCGCTGGGCCACCCGATGGGACCGTTCGCGCTCATGGACATGGTGGGGCTCGACGTCATCGACTTCATCGCCCAGGCGACGCACGCGGAAACCGGTGCTCCGGAGGATGCCCCCAACGAACGCGTCGCGGCCCTGGTGGCCGAGGGCAGGCTCGGGCGCAAGAGCGGCGCCGGTTTCTACGACTACAGCTGAGTCAGGCCGCGTCGTCCGCCTCGGGCTGTGCCCCGAGACGGAAGTGGCGCCCGCTGATGCTGCTGGCGACGATCTTTACCCAGGATTCCTTCGGCGTGGGGATCCACGGGGTGACGCCGGAGGCGCGGGCCTCGGCGATCGCATCCGGCGTCTCGACCTGGTGGGCGACGCCGTGGACCACCACGGACCAGGCCTCGTCGGAGAGGATGCCGTCGGCCTCGAACGCGACGTGGTCGTTGACCGTCAGGGCCGCGAGCTTCTCGCCTGGGGCTGTCCTGAGGTAGATGACGCGGTCCTTCGCGGCGTAGTTCAGGGGGAAAATGTCGACGGCGCCGCCCACCGCGGTGGCGAGCCGGCCGTGGTTGGTGTGTTCGAGCAAACGCCATGACTGGTCGTCGTCGAGAACGAGTACTGGTTGGTCGCTGTCATGTTCAAACATCATGCCCACAGTATTCTACAAGCTGTAGAAAAAGGCTAGGGTTTGCACGTTCCCGGCGGGGCGCCGAAGAATCATCCTTCCGATCGATCGGGTGGCACGGGCACGTGAAAGACTAGGGGCATGGTCAAGGATTTGAGTGTGGAGCATGCCCGGCACATCGCCGCGCGCTTCGAGGATCGCGTGTACGAATTGCGCGCACGGCGTGCCCGCGAGCGCGGACTGGTGCCCACCGTCCTTTCCTACACCGGATACGGGCTCGCGGACCCGGAGAACGGCTGGGTGCGCGTCTTTGCCCGCGCGGTACTGGCCAAGCCCGGCGCCTTCGAGGACGGGCGCCACGTCGCCAAGGTCGTCGCCGACGGGGTGCGTGGCTGGCGCAACTTCGTCTCGCCGATCGTCCCGAACGGGCGGATCCGCATCAGCATCAACGGCGAGGACTTCGACGTCCAGGCCGACCGCGGGGGAGTCCTCGACGTGAAGGTCGCCGCCGTGCTGGAGCCGGGCTGGCACGAGATCTCGATGACCATCGAGGACAGTGCCCCGGTGCTGGCTCCGGTGCTGGTGGTCGACGCCGCCCAGGAGTTCGGCGTGCTCTCCGACGTCGACGACACCGTGGTGGTCACCGCGCTGCCGCGGCCGCTGCTGGCGGCCTGGAACTCCTTCGTCCTTTCCGAGCACGCGCGGCTCGCGACCCCGGGCATGGCCGTGATGATGGAGCGGCTGCTGCGCAACAAGCCCGGCGCCCCGACCTTCTACCTCTCCACCGGTGCCTGGAACGTCGCCCAGACGCTCACGCGCTTCCTCTCTCGCAACCTCTACCCGCAGGGGCCGCTGCTGCTGACCGACTGGGGACCCACCGAGCGGCGCTGGTTCCGCTCCGGCATGCAGCACAAGGCGGACCAGCTGCGCCGGATCGCCGCCGAATTCCCGCACGTCAAGTGGCTGCTGATCGGCGACGACGGGCAACACGACCCGTACCTCTACGCCGAGTTCGCGCGCCGCTACCCGGGGCACGTCGCGGCCATCGTCATCCGCCAGCTCACCCCCTCCGAGGCGGTGCTCGCCGGCGGGCGCAGCCAGGGGATCCTGAACTCCACCCCGGGCGTGCCCTGGGTGTACGAGCCGGACGGCGCCCGCATCGCCGCCCAGCTGACCGAGCTCGGCTTCCTCGAGGCCGACCCGTTCCCCGGGGGCGAGAAGTGAGCGGCCACAAGATCCGCGTCGAGGTGCCCATGCGCTGGGGCGACATGGACGCCTACGGGCACATCAACAACGTGAACCTCGTGCGCATGATGGAGGAGGCGCGCATCGCCGGGTTCGGGGTTCCCGGGGGCACCGGCAAGCCAGGCATCCTGCCGCAGGTGGACCTGTTCTCCACGGTGCCGGAAAACACGCAGATCCTGGTGGTAGAGCACCGCGTGCGCTACGTGAAGCCGCTTGACTACCGCAACGTGCCGGCGCACGTGGACCTGTGGATCAGCAACATCAAGGCCGCAAGCTTCGACATCTGCTACGAGTTCCACGACCCGGTGGACGGCGGGCAGTGTGTCCGCGCCACCACCACCCTGGCGTTCTTCGCCGTGGAGTCCCAGCGGCTGCTGCGCCTGGGTGCCGAGCACCGGGCCGCGTTGGGCGCCTACGAGGCCGAGCCGCTGTTCCGCTGAGGATCCCAGCTGGCTGTCACCGCGGCGAACTCCCGGGCCAGGGACTCGTCGCGGGGCATGCTGCACGGTCCCAGCGGTTGGACCGCCAGCGAAAAGCAGGCCATGCCGCCGTCCGCGGAGGTGATGGCGACGACCCGGTGCTCCGTGTTGAACAGGGCCCCGGGCCGCTCCGGATCCAGGGAGTTGTCCTGGACGATGAGGCGCCGGATCGCGAACATGCCGTGGGAATAGTGCAGGATGCCGGTGCCGTGGACCCGCACGTGGAGGGCCAGGCCCGCCCGGTAGTGCATGACCGCCTTCAGCCGGGCGGGCACCCAGTCCTTGCCCTCGACAGGGTGTCCGGCACCCGACTGCCCGTCGTGGCAGTGTCCGGGGTCGAAGGACATGCAAGGCACGTACGTGGATGGGAGATTGCGCATGGGAATGGCGCCTTTCGCTTGCTCTTGTCCCGGTCCGGCGTCTGCCGGCGGGCCGCTTCGTCATCCGAACCACCCGTGAGGCATGGGGTTGGTGTGTGCACTGGGTCGGAGCCCGGTAACTGGTGCACATCTCGTGAAGCCGTGGTTGAGCCTACCTGCGGCCCTCCCACACTTTAGAGTTGGAATGTGAGACTTCTACTGATCCGCCACGGCGAAACCGCCTCCAACGTGGCGCAGGCCCTGGACACAGCGGCACCCGGTGCCCCGCTGAACGAGGTGGGCCTCGCCCAGGCCGAGTCCCTGGCACTGCAGCTGGCCGAGGACAGGCTCGACGCCGTGTACTCCTCGCCGCTGATCCGTGCGAGGATGACGGCAACCCCGCTGGCCGCGGCGCGCGGACTGATGCTTGCCGAACACGCGGGCCTGAGCGAGATCTCCGCCGGCGACCTGGAAATGCGCACCGACGCCGAGGCGCAGCTGGCCTACCGGGACGTGTTCTTCCGGTGGCTCCAGGGCGACCTCACGGCGAAGATCCCCGGGGGCGAGGACGGCCGCACCGCCCTTGACCGGTTCAGCGCCGTGATCGAGCAAGCCGGTGCCGAAGGCACCGAAT
This sequence comes from Paeniglutamicibacter selenitireducens, assembly GCF_051550675.1. Classification (NCBI taxonomy): domain Bacteria; kingdom Bacillati; phylum Actinomycetota; class Actinomycetes; order Micrococcales; family Micrococcaceae; genus Paeniglutamicibacter; species Paeniglutamicibacter selenitireducens. The sequence goes on from NZ_JBPULF010000011.1 coordinate 157,007, forward strand.
CGCTGGCCGTGGTGAGCCACGCGGCAATGCTGATGACGTGGATGGCCAGCCGGAACTCGAACTTCGACCTCTCCCTGCTGCGCCAAGCACCGTTGCGAAATACCGGTGTCGCTGTCCTCGAATCGGGGCCGGGCGGTCGCTGGACCGTCCACAGCTGGCAGGGCCGGACGCTGTAGCCAGTCACCCGAAAAACGCCCCGGGCCGGGGGGCCCCCCCCCCGGGGGGGGGCCCCCGCCCCCGGGGGGGGGGGGGGGGGCCCCCGCC
>NZ_JBPULF010000012.1:0-126239 GCF_051550675.1 Paeniglutamicibacter selenitireducens
GGGACCCGGGGGACCCGGCACCGGATCCGGGCCCATGGGCCACAACGTGTGCCTCCGCCCCGGCCGGCGGCCACCTGGCACGGCTTGCCCCGGCCGGCGGCCACCTGGCACGGCTTGCCCCGGCCGGCGGCCACCTGGCACGGCTTGCCCCGAAACCCGGGGGCACCCGCACCCCGGAACCACCGCACCCCGGAACCACCGCACCCCGGAACCACCGCACCCCGGGAAGGGCCCCGCGCATTCGCGCGGGGCCCTTCCGTGTTTAATGCCTCTTTCGCTCCCAGGCCGCCGTCCCCCGGGGGTGCCGGCCCCGGGTCGCTTCCCGGGCCCGGGGTGCGGGTCGGGCTGCGGGTGGCGGTTATCCACAAGCCCTGTGGAAAGTTTGGTCGGAATGGAATCGGTGCGAGGTTCACCGCTGGAGTAAACGAAGAGAATAGTCTCAAAATCTTCTTTCAGACGCGTAAGGTGAGTGATTGAGACCTAGGACATACTGCTCGAAATCCCATCTGAGGGATTGGGCTTGCTCATGTGAGGATGACAATGATGAATGCCGAACCTCTAGCTTCAGCCGCTGAAACAGCAGCTCTGACTCTTCGTACGAGCCATCGAGACGAGAACGTTCGCCCACAAGATGACCTCTATCGTCATGCCAACGGTTCCTGGCTAAGCACAGCTCAGATCCCGGCGGATCAAGGCACCTACGGGTCCTTCATGGCCCTGCGCGACGACTCTGAGCTGGCGGTACGAGCCATCATCGAAGCTGCACAGGATGCAACGATGCAGAACAAGGGCGAAGCCGATGGACGTAAGGAGCGTATTGCCAATATCTATTCGAGCTTCATGGATGAAGAAAGTATTGAAGCGAACGGATTCGAGCCAATTCGGGCGGATGTTCGGGCGATCTATGAAACCAGAAGCATTGAGCAGCTCATTGAACTGAGCGGTTCGTTCTATCGGCGCGGAGTATCTGGATTCGTCCAGGCGGGAGCTAGTTCTGATGCAGGAGATCCAGAACGAAATCTTCTTACCTTCATGCAGGGCGGGCTCGGATTGCCCGATGAGTCCTACTATCGTGAGGATCAGTTTGCTGAACTCCGCGGTGAGTACAAGGAACACCTTGCGCGGTTGATGTCCCTGGGTGAGCTGAATGACACCGATGCAGCAGCTCAGGCTGTCATGGAACTGGAAACGGAGCTTGCTGCTTATCACTGGGATCGAGTGAAGTGCAGGGATGCGCAAGCTCGCTACAACTTGATGAGCAAGGAGCAGCTACTCGGGCTCGTCCCGTCTCTTGAGCTTTGGCTAGAGGGCGCCGGAATTGAGGAAAAGTACTACAACGAGGTCGATGTCTGGCAGCCCAGCTACCTGTCAGGCCTTGAGCAAGTCCTGGGCGCTTCCCCCTTGGCGTCGTGGCAGCATTGGCTAGCCGTTCAGTTGATCCGGTCGAATGCCCCGTATCTTTCGAGTGCCTTCGTCAATGAGAACTTCTCCTTCTACTCGGCAAAGTTGTCCGGTGTCCAAGAGCTGCGTGATCGGTGGAAGCGTGGCGTCGCTTTTACTGAAGGTGCAGTGGGTGAAGATATTGGCCAGCTCTATGTGGCCGAGCACTTCCCACATCGCAACAAGGAGAAGATGGAAGCTCTTGTTGGGAACCTGATCGAGGCTTATAGGATTTCTATTACCGATCTCGAATGGATGAGCCCGGAAACCAAGGAAAGAGCGCTCGAGAAACTCTCACTGTTCCGCTCCAAGATCGGCTATCCGAATGAGTGGATTGACTATTCGACAATTGCCACAGTTGCTGACGATGTTATTGCCAACGTAGCCGCCTCCAACGAGTTTGAGTTCTTGCGGGAATTGAAGAAGATTGACGATGGCGTGGACCGCGAGCTGTGGTTCATGTACCCGCAAACAGTCAATGCCTACTACCACCCATTGCTTAATGAGATAGCGTTCCCGGCTGCTATCTTGCGTTTCCCCTTCTTCGACGCCGATCGCGACGCCGCATCGAACTACGGCGCAATCGGCGCTGTCATTGGCCACGAGATCGGGCACGGTTTTGATGACCAAGGGTCCCAGTTCGACGGGACAGGCGAGCTGAAGAACTGGTGGACCGACGAGGACCGGGCGTCATTCGACGCGCTGACCGGAAAGCTCGTCGATCAGTATGACGCGCTGGTGCCCCCGGAAGCGCCGGAGCATCACGTCAACGGGAAGCTCACGTTGGGAGAGAACATTGGCGACCTGGGTGGTCTCGGCATCGCCTACACCGCCTACAAAATGTACCTCGCAGCCAATGGAGTGGAGATCGATGAAGCGATCGATGGAGATTCTGGAGACCAGCGCTTCTTCTACTCGTGGGCGGAATGCTGGCGTACCCTGATGCGTCCGGAAACGATGGTCACAAGAATTACGACCGATCCTCACTCGCCGGGTGAATTCCGATGCAACCAGGTCCCGAAGAACATGGATGCATTCCATCAAGCATTCGAGACTAAGCCGGGTGACCTAATGTGGCTTGATCCAGAAGACCGCGTGAAGATCTGGTAGCACACCGGAACCATCAGCAGTCAGATATCTGCGAACAATGATGACTTCTCCGTTTCGAGGACTGGGTTCTCTCGGAACGGAGAAGTCGCATCTCCTGATCCAGCCCAAGACGCGGCCCAGAGTCCTGCCGTGAGCCCTTGGTGAGAGCCCCGATGCACCGGGCGACCCCTTTGGCTGATCAAGGCCCCGCAGCGGTGACGCTGCCCAGAAGAAGACGTCCTACCGTTCTAGATTCCGTTCGAACAAGAAACCTGATAATCGGAAGCGCCTGTCAATAGGCATTGTGGTGTCTCTGGACACCTCGCAGCCCACACTCAGCAAATGCAACGTAGAATTAACGACTGTGACTGCCGAAAAAACTTCCCACGTAGCTAACACCACCGATCCCAACGACCAGCGTCAAGTACGTATGGACAAGCGTGCCGCATTGTTGGCGCGCGGCGAAGAAGCATACCCTGTGGGAGTTGCGCGCACTCACTCGCTTCAAGAAGTCCGCGCACTTTTCCCGGAGCTCGAACCAGACACCGCAACCGGCGTCCAGGTTGGCATCGTTGGACGTATCGTTTTCATGCGAAACACCGGCAAACTCTGCTTCGCCACTTTGCAGGAAGGCGGCCCGGAGGGTTCAGGAACCCGTCTTCAGGCCATGCTTTCTCTCGCAAACGTCGGGGAAGAAAAGCTCGCAGACTGGAAGTCGCTGGTTGACCTTGGCGACCACGTACTGATTACCGGTGAAGTGATCTCTTCGCGACGCGGTGAACTATCCGTGATGGCCACTGACTGGCAGATGGCATCGAAGGCCCTTCGCCCGTTGCCGGTTCTGCACGCCGACCTCAACGAGGAAACCCGTGTTCGCCAGCGCTATGCCGACCTCATTGTGCGTGACGAAGCACGCCAAATGGTCTACAAGCGTGCCGCTATCACCCGCGCTGTACGAGACACCTTGCACTCGCACGGATACGTCGAAGTTGAAACCCCGATGCTTCAGCTGATTCACGGTGGAGCATCGGCACGTCCGTTCGAGACGCACCTGAATGCCTTTGACCAGCCCATGACCTTGCGCATTGCGACCGAGCTCTACCTCAAGCGCGCGGTCGTCGGCGGAATTGACCGAGTCTTCGAACTGGGACGAATCTTCCGCAATGAGGGCGTGGATTCGACCCACTCTCCGGAGTTCACTACGTTGGAATGCTACGAGGCGTATGCGGACCAGTTCGTTATGGCAGATCGCATCAAGGAGATCATCCTGAATGCCGCCGATACAATTGGCGCAGGTCGAGTCCTGGAAACTTCCAGAGGCACCGTGAATCTTGACGGCGAGTGGGCATGGCTCAGCGTGTACCCGGGCCTTTCCGAATCGGTGGGCCAGGAAATTACTCCTGACACCGACGTGGAAACCTTGCGCGCAATCGCAGAAAAGCATGAAGTAAAGTTCGATCCTAAATGGGGATCCCAGAAGCTTGTCATGGAATTGTTTGGCGAAATTGTCGAGCCGAATTTGATCAATCCGACGTTCGTCTACGACTACCCGCCGGCAGCGCAGCCGCTGGCGCGCCCACACCGAAGCAAGCCAGGCGTCATCGAGGCCTGGGACTTGATCATTGGTGGCATGGAACGCGGCACCGCCTTCTCTGAGCTCATCGACCCGGTCGTACAACGAGAGCGCTTGACCGAACAGTCCCGCATGGCTGCCGATGGAGACGACGAGGCCATGCAGCTGGATGAAGATTTCCTGCGCGCCCTTGAGTACGGTGCACCGCCCATGGGTGGCATTGGGTTGGGCATCGACCGACTTGTGATGCTCTTTGCTGACACTGGAATTCGCGAAACGATTCTATTCCCGCTGCTCAAGCCGGAGGCATAATATGCCCTATCTTGAGGCATTGCTCCCAACGATTGTTGTGGCACTGATATTTTGGTTTGTTATTCGAGCCGTATCAAATGTCGACCGCACTGAACGCTTGGCGGAAGCCGAAGTCGACGCAGAAATGAAATCAAACTCAGATGAAGTAGACAAGGAATAGTTCCTAGTCTGTGAATTGCCTGAATAATATAATTTCTACTTGTTAGACGATGCTGACTTGTGTTTATGATAAGAGTGAGCGTGTGGATCGAATCCGTTATTAGGTCCATGCGTTTTCCCATCAACACAAGGAGTAGCTAATGGCACGTCAGGTTCAGATTGCATTGATTGACGATATTGACGGATCTGAGGCAAGCGAATCCATCGTTTTTGGCATTGGTGGGCAACACTATGAAATTGATCTAAACGAAGCGCATGCAGAAGCGTTCCGCGAGGCCTTGAAGCCGTACATCAAGGTAGCGCGTGCGTCGAAGCAGTTCACTCCCAAGGAAGCCCCGGCCATTCGTGCCTGGGCCAAGGAGAACAACGTGAAGGTCAACGCCCGTGGTCGTCTGCAGGCAGATGTAATTGCCGCCTACCATGCTGCGATGGCTAAGAAGTCCCGTTCGAAGTCGAAGTAGTCGTGCCCCAAGGGTCTCTACATTGTTGTCAGTGGGGGCTCTTGAGGGAAAGATTGACGGCAGGGGGACCGGGTCCATTTGGACCCGGTCCCCCTGAGGTTTAATGCCGCGGAAAAACGCCGAGGGTGAACAATGTTTTCCCTTGGGCGAACATTCCACACGAGCGGGAAATTGATGCGTAGCATCGAAATACGTGTTAGCTAGGAGTGTGCCGCATGTTTGAGAGATTTACCGACCGTGCCCGTCGCGTTGTCGTGCTTGCCCAAGAAGAGGCGCGCATGCTCAACCACAACTACATCGGAACCGAGCACGTATTGCTCGGCCTCATTCATGAGGGCGAGGGAGTCGCGGCCAAGGCCCTTGAGTCGCTGAACATCTCCCTTGGTGCAGTCCGCGAGCAGGTCCAAGAGATTATCGGTCAGGGCCAGCAAGCCCCGTCCGGCCACATCCCCTTTACCCCTCGTGCCAAGAAGGTTCTTGAACTTTCGCTGCGTGAAGCGCTGCAGTTGGGCCACAACTACATCGGTACCGAGCACATCCTTCTTGGCCTGATCCGTGAAGGAGAGGGTGTCGCCGCCCAGGTTCTGGTGAAGCTCGGAGCTGACCTGTCCCGCGTCCGCCAGCAGGTCATCCAGCTGCTCTCGGGATACCAGGGTGGCAAGGAAACAGCAGGTGCCGGTGTCAGCTCAGGAGGCCAGAGCGAAGGTACCCCCGCGGGTTCCGCCGTGCTGGACCAGTTTGGCCGCAACCTCACCGCGGCTGCCCGCGAAGGGAAGCTCGACCCGGTGATCGGACGCGAGTTCGAGATGGAACGTGTCATGCAGGTCCTCTCGCGCCGCACCAAGAACAACCCGGTGCTTATCGGCGAGCCAGGCGTCGGCAAGACCGCCGTCGTCGAGGGCCTTGCCCAGGCAATCGTCCGCGGAGACGTACCCGAAACCATCAAGGACAAGCAGCTCTACACGCTCGACCTTGGTTCGCTGGTTGCCGGTTCCCGCTACCGCGGCGACTTCGAGGAACGCCTGAAGAAGGTCCTCAAGGAAATTCGCACCCGCGGCGATATCATTCTGTTTATCGATGAGATCCACACCCTCGTGGGTGCGGGTGCAGCCGAGGGCGCCATCGACGCCGCTTCGATCCTCAAGCCGATGCTGGCTCGTGGCGAACTGCAAACCATCGGCGCCACCACGCTGGACGAGTACCGCAAGCACATCGAAAAGGATGCAGCGCTGGAGCGCCGCTTCCAGCCGATCCAGGTCAAGGAACCTTCCGTGGAGCACACCACGCAGATCCTGCGTGGCTTGCGCGACCGTTACGAGGCGCACCACCGCGTTTCAATCACCGACGGCGCGCTGGTGGCTGCGGCCCAGCTGGCGCACCGCTACATCTCCGACCGATTCCTGCCGGACAAGGCGATCGACTTGATCGACGAGGCAGGCGCACGCCTGCGTATCCGCCGGATGACCGCCCCTCCGGCGCTGAAGCTGATGGACGAGGAAATCGCCACGGTTCGCCTGGAGAAGGAAGCGGCCATCGACGCCCAGGACTTCGAGGGCGCCGCAGCCTTGCGCGACAAGGAAGGCAAGCTCCAGGAAGCCCGTGCCGAGAAGGAAAAGGCGTGGAAGAACGGTGAACTCGACGAGATCGCCGAGGTCGACGCCGAACTCATCGCCGAGGTCCTCGCCAACTCCACCGGTATCCCGGTCATCAAGCTGACCGAGGAAGAGTCCTCGCGACTGCTGAACATGGAAGAGGAACTGCACAAGCGGGTCATCGGCCAGGACCAGGCAATCAAGGCCATCAGCCAGGCCATCCGCCGCACCCGCGCCGGCCTGAAGGACCCGAACCGCCCCGGTGGCTCGTTCATCTTCGCCGGCCCGACCGGCGTCGGCAAGACCGAGCTGGCCAAGGCTCTCGCGGAGTTCCTCTTCGGCGAGGAAGACGCACTGATCACCCTGGACATGTCCGAGTACTCGGAGAAGCACACGGTTTCGCGTCTCTTCGGTGCCCCTCCGGGATACGTCGGTTACGAAGAGGGCGGACAGCTCACCGAGAAGGTCCGTCGTCGCCCGTTCTCCGTCGTGCTCTTCGACGAGGTCGAAAAGGCCCACGCGGATCTGTTCAACTCGCTGCTGCAGATCCTGGAAGACGGTCGCCTGACCGACAGCCAGGGCCGCGTTGTCGACTTCAAGAACACCGTGATCATCATGACCACGAACTTGGGTACCCGGGACATCTCCAAGGGCGTGATGACCGGCTTCCAGTCGGCCACGGACACCCGCACCGGGTACAACCGCATGCAGGCCAAGGTGCAGGAAGAGCTGCGTCAGCACTTCCGCCCCGAGTTCCTGAACCGTGTCGACGACGTCGTGGTCTTCCCGCAGCTGACCCAGGACGAGATCGTGCAGATCGTGGATCTGTTCCTTGCCCGCCTGCAGAAGCGCCTGGTCGACCGCAAGATGACCATCGAGCTTTCCCCTGCGGCCCGCGTGCTGCTGGCGACGCGCGGCTACGATCCGTCGATGGGCGCCCGCCCGTTGCGCCGGGTCATGCAGCGCGACATCGAGGACCAGCTCTCGGAGAAGATCCTCTTCGGGGAGTTGAACCCGGGCCAGCACATCAAGGTCGACGTAGAGGGCGAAGGCGACGAAGCAACCTTCACCTTCAAGGGCGAGGGCGGCACCCCGCAGCTCGAGGGCGAACCGTCTCCGGTCGCCATCGAAGGCTGAACGCCGAAGTAGCCACACGCAGAAAGCCCGCCATCCGCGAACCGGATGGCGGGCTTTCTGCGCGTCACGGTGGCGTTACACAAAGCGCGGGAGCCGGGCGCTCCGGGCATAGGATGAAGGCATGACCTCCTTTACCGTCAGGCGTGCCCGTACGAGCGATGTGAAAAGCATCCGTGAACTAGTCAGGCCGCTGGCCAAGGACAGGGTGTTGCTGGAAAAGGAAGCCGTCGCCTACTACGAGAACCTGCAGGAGTTCTTCGTCGCGGAGGACGAATCCGGGACCGTGATCGGCTGCGGCGGCCTGCATGTCATGTGGGAAGACATCGCCGAGGTCCGCACGCTCGCCGCGGACGGCGCGTGGCGCGGCAGGGGAGTAGGGCACCGGATCCTGGACCGGCTGCTGGCCGAGGCCAGGGAACTGGGCGTCGACCGCGTGTTCTGCCTGACCTTCGAGGTCGAGTTTTTCCTCCGCCACGGGTTCAGCGTGATGGAGGAGCAGTCCGCGGTGGATCCCGAGGTCTACTCGGAATTGCTGCGCTCCACCGATGAGGGCGTGGCGGAGTTCCTTGACCTGGCAAGGGTCAAGCCCAACACGTTGGGCAACACGCGGATGATCATCCGCTTCTAGTTCTTAGGCCGGTCCCCGGCTGCTTCCGGCGGGCGCGACCTGGCCCGGGCACAGATGGCCAGCAGTGCGGCCGCGGGGCCCTCGGTCGGGGCGGGTCCCCTCCAGATGGCCTGCAGGTCCCGGACAAGGTTTCCCTCCTGCAGGGGTACCTGGGCAAAGCTTCCCATGCGCAGGGCACCTTCCACCGCCAGGCGGCTCAGCACCGCGGGCCCCATCCCCGCGGAGACGGATTGGCAGATCGCCGAGTTGCTGTTGAACTCCACCACCGGCGCTGCCCGGGGCCTGCCGACCCGCTCGTCCAGGAAGGCGCGCGTCCCCGACCCCGCCTCGCGTTCGACGAGGTGCGTTTGTGCAAGTTCACCGAGGGTGACGGGTTCCCGGCGCCGGGCCCAGAGGTGCCCGGGCGGGACAACGAGCACCAGTTCGTCGGTCCACACGGTCGTGGATGAGAGCTGCGGCGGGACGTCGGGTGTTTCGACGAATCCGAGCGTGACGTCGCGGTTGTTCACGGCGGCGATGACCTCGCTGGAGTTCATGACCCTCAGCTTGGTCTTGATGCGAGGGTCGACCTCGTGCAGCCGGCCGATCCAGGTCGGTGCCAGGTGCTCGGCGACGGTCATGCTCGCCGCGAAGGTGAATTCCCGGTCCGCCGGGGCGGCCAGCGCCTGTGCGCCGGTCCAGAGGTTGTTGAGGCCCTGGAGCGCCTCGCGCGCCCACTCAACGACCAGTGCACCCTCCGGGGTGGGTTTCGAGCCCGTCGTCGCACGCTCAAGCAGCGGGAAGCCCAGGCGCCGCTCGAGGGTCTTCACGGCCCGGGTGGCGTTCGACTGGGCCATGCCCACGGCGCGCGCGCCGGCGCTGAGGCTGCCGTGGTCGGCGACGGCGACCAGCAGGGCGAGGGAGGACATCTGTATCCAGTGTTCGATCCCGGGCGTCGGACCCGTTGCACTCTCCATATCAACATCATATGTCCGTGATGGCCAGCCTGTGCCTACCCGCCCCGGCCCCGGCATGAAAGCGTCGTAGTATGCGAAAGAACCATGTGTTACTCCACGTCCCGGCGGGAGACAGGGCCACGACGGTGGACGGGGAGAGGCCGGTGCCAGGCTCGGCGCTCCGCCGGGTGCTTCCCGGCCTGCTCACCTGCCTGGTCGGCGGTGCGGTCGCCCTTGCGTCAGCCAAGCTGCTGCCCGGGGCCAGCCCGTTGCTGATTGCCATCCTGCTCGGCGCGATATGGCGCAACACCATGAAGGTCCCCGCGATCCTGATGCTGGGAGTGACTGTCTCATCCAAGAAGCTGCTTCGAACGGGCATCGTGCTGCTCGGGCTCCAACTGTCGCTCTCCCAGATCCTCGGCCTGGGCCCGGGCGTCCTGCTGGTGGTGGTGCTCAGCGTCGGGGTGACCTTCGGCGCCGCGTTGCTCATGGGAAGGTGGCTGGGCATCGAGTTGCCGCAGCGCCTGCTGATCGCCGCCGGCTTCTCCATTTGCGGTGCCGCGGCCGTGGCGGCCACCGAGGGTGCGACCAAGGCCAAGCAGGACCAGGTGGCGACTGCCATCGGATTGGTGGTGCTCTTCGGCACCCTGATGATCCCGCTCGTGCCTGCGCTCGGCACCCTCATGGGCATGGACGACGAGTCCATCGGCATGTTCATCGGTGCCTCGATCCACGAGGTCGCCCAGGTGGTCGCCGCCGGCGGTGCCGTGAGCTCCAGCGCCCTCGCCGTGGCGGTGACGGTCAAGCTGGCCCGAGTGGTCACCCTGGCCCCGATTGTGGCCGGCGTGAGCATCTACATGCGCAAGAAGCACAATGTGACGGATGCCAAGAAACCGCCGCTGGTGCCGTTGTTCGTGGTGGGGTTCATTGCCATGATGCTGCTGCGCACCATCGGCGCAGTTCCGGCGAACCTGCTGGAGGCCGCCGCCGCGGCCCAGACCTTCCTGCTGGCAGCCTCCATGTTCGGCCTCGGCCTGGGTGTCCACATCAAGGGCCTGATGCGCTCCGGCAGCCGTTCGCTGGTCCTTGCGGCCTTGGCAACGCTGGTCATCCTGGTGGTTGCCGCGGCGGGGACGCTGCTCTTTCCCCCGCTTTCCTAAGCGAGCCGGTCACCGCCGCCGAAGCCGTCCACGGGCGCTTCGCGGGAGGGGTCAGCCCGGTAGCCGGATGCCGTCGGTGTCCTGTTGCGCAAGGCCGTCGGCCAACAGCGATTCAAGCGCCCGCGTGCGCTGTTCGGCAAGTGCGGGGAGCGCGTGCAGGGTCACCCACGACTCGTGTGCGGGGTCGCCCTGGCGGGCCGAGACGGACATCCGCGCCCCGTGGGCCGAGGATGCCAGATCGGGCGAACCCAGCAGTTCCTCGCGGGCGACCGGCCCCGGGGAATGCCGCAGCACCGCCATCATGGCCCCGCGGACCTGGCGGTCGGTACCGTGCCAGGGCTGGCCTTTGGGGACATAGTGGGGTTCGGGTCGCCCGGCCGCGATCCAGGCGCACTGGTCGATGACGGGGCAGTCCTCGCAACGCGGGGAACGAGCGGTGCACACTAGGGCACCGAGCTCCATGACGCCGATGTTCCAAGTGTTGGCCAGCGCGGCCGCCTCGTTGTTTCCCGGAGCCACGGGCGGCAGGAGCCGGGAGGCCAGCGCCAGCTCGGCGGCGTTCTGGTTCTGTTCGGGCAGCGCCTTGCCGCTGACAAGACGCGCATGGACCCGGCGGATGTTCGTGTCAACGACAACCGTCGGCACGCCGTAGGCGAAGCATGCGATTGCGGCCGCCGTGTAGGTACCCACCCCCGGCAAGGCGAGCAGCTCGGCCTCTGTTTCTGGAACACGCCCGCCATGCTGTTCTGCAATCACGATTGCCGCGGCATGCAGGCGCAGGGCTCGGCGGGGGTAGCCCAACCGGCCCCAGGCCCGGACGGCCTCCGACACCGGTTCAGCGGCAAGGTCCGCCGGTGTCGGCCATCGCTCCATCCACGTTTCCCAGACCGGCAGGACGCGGACTACGGGGGTCTGCTGCAGCATGAATTCGGAGACCATGATGCCCCAGGCGCTCGCCGATTCCTCCCTCCAGGGGAGGGTTCTGGCATGCGTGGAGTACCAGTCTGCGATCTGCTGGTGGAGCACCGGTAACTGGGGGTGTGGCACGTGTAACCTCGGGAACGTTAAATGGGACAACAATACTCTAACGGGCGGCGTGGGAGCCGTGGCGGGGCGCCATGGGTTCGTAGCCTTGAGGTATGGCAGAAAAGCAGGTCCGTTCCACCCGCCCCTCAGCAAAGGTGTACCGCCGACGCCGCCTCGCGGTTCTGGTCGTCGGGCTGCTGGTGATCGGGTTGCTGGTGTGGGCGGGAATCGCCCTGGCCTCGGCGCTGCGCCCGAAGGCCGAGCCGGATGCACCCGCGCCGGCTGCAGCATCGAGCAGCGCACCTGTTGAGCCGAAAAGCACGGCTCCGGCCGAGGAATCGAAGGCGGGGCCCGCGGTGTGTACCGAGGGCGACGTCAGTGTCGTGGCGACGACCGAACAGGCAACGCATGGCCCATCGCAGAATCCGCTGCTCGTCATGACCATCAAGAACACCGGCAAGTCCGAATGCATCGTGAACGTCGGCACGAGCCAGCAGGAATTCACGGTCATGAGCGGCAGCGACAGGATCTTCTCAACGGCCGACTGCCTGGCTGATCCCGGCGACATGGAAATCACCATGAAGCCCGGTGGTAGCGAAAGCGCGCGCTTCACGTGGGAACGAGTACGCAGTGCCCCGGGATGCAAGGTCGTCAACGCGAAGCCTCGGCCCGGTTGGTACGGCTTCACCGCGAAGCTGGGCAACGTCACCAGCGAGAAGGCCGGCTTCGAACTTAAATAGGTCCCGACCCCTCGCCCCTGGACCGCCCCTGAATGGTGGTTAGATGAACCGGTCCAGCAGGGAAGACTCGGCGATCCGTGAAAGCCCCTCGCGAACGGTGCGTGCGCGCTGCTCGCCGATGCCGTCAACTGCCATGAGGTCCTCGATGTTGGCGGCCATCAGGCGCTGCAAGCCGCCGAAATTCGTGACAAGTCGGTCGGCGACGGCCCGAGGAACGGACTTGATACCCGCGAGCAAGCGGTATCCCTTGGGCGCAACGACAGCCTCGAGGGAATCGATTCCGGGGCTGACGCCGAGGATCGAGGCGATCTTGCCCAGGTCGATGAGGTCGGTGCTGTCCAGGTGCTGCAAGGTGCGCAGGGCCGCCTCGATGTCGAGTTCCTTCTTGCCCAAGGACGAGTAGTCCTTCAGAAGCAGGTCGGAGCCTGGGCCAAGCCCTGCGGAGAGCTCGTCGAGCTGCAGGGCGAGAAGCCGGCCATCGGTGCCGAGTTCGAGTACGTACTGGGCGATCTCCTCGGAAATGCGGCGGACCATTTCCTGGCGCTGAAGCATCGCGGCAACGTCGCGAACTGTCACGACGGCCTCGATTTCCGCCGCCGAGAGGGCATTGGTGACCTGGTCCAGGCGCGAACGGTAGCGTTCGAGCGTCGCCAGTGCCTGGTTGCCGCGGGCAAGGACCGGTTCGGAACCTTCCAGTACGTATCTAATGCCCTGGACGTAAATCGCGATGATGTGCATCGACTGGGAGACCGACACCACGGGGAACCCGGTCTGGATGGCAACTCGTTCGGCGGTGCGGTGGCGGGTTCCCGATTCCTGGGTGGGAATGCTGTGGTCCGGAACCAGCTGGACACCTGCACGAAGGATGTGTGAACCGTCTTTGTCGCAGACGATCGCCCCATCCATCTTGGCGAGTTCGCGAAGGCTGGTGGGGGTGAAGTTGATGTTGATGTCGAACCCGCCGGAGCAGAGCGCGTCGACCACCTTGTCGTGGCCCAGCACGATGAGGGCGCCGGTCCTTCCGCGCAGGATTCGTTCCAGGCCGTCGCGCAACTCGGTGCCCGGGGCAACCCGCGCCAGGGTGGTGCGCAGTGCATCTTCGGGGCTTTTGGACATGGCCATTTCCTTCCGGGGGATTAATACAATGGTATGGCCATGCCCATGGTGGCGAATGCGGAAAAGAACGCAAATGCCCGGTTTCGGTACCGCTTTGTTACCAATGTGTCCAAGAACCTAGATCTTGACGCGTTGGTCAAAGGCAATATTAAGGGCCTCGTGGACCGACGAGACGCTGAAAACCCTGATGGAGTCCGGAATGTTCTTGGGAGGCTGGGGCGAGTCCGGGACCATCGCGTAGCGGAAACCGAGCCGCTCCGCTTCCGTGATGCGTCGGCCGATCTCCGGTACCGGGCGAACCTCCCCGGCCAGGCCGACCTCCCCGAAAGCCACGAATTGCGGGGGCAAGGGGTGGTTGTGCATGGAGGAAGCCAACGCGAGGGCCGTTGCCAGGTCGGTAGCCGGCTCGCTGAGCTTGACGCCTCCGACGGTTGCCACGTAGGAGTCCAGCCCGCCGAGCTCCATCTTGGCCCGGGATTGCAGGACGGCAAGGATCATTTGGGTGCGGGCGGCGTCAAGACCGCTGGTGGCCCTGCGGGGGATGGTTCCCGTCGCGCGCGAGAGCAGGGTCTGGACCTCGGCCACCAGGGGGCGACGGCCCTCGAGCGTGACGGTGATGCAGGTTCCCGGGACAGGGTCCTTGGTTCGGGTGACGAACAAGCCGGAGGGGTCCGCCAGTCCGTGGATTCCGGTTTCCGTCAGGTCGAAGCAGCCAACCTCGTCGGTGGGTCCGTAGCGGTTCTTCAGCGCCCTCAGCAGGCGCAGGCGGGAGTGGCGCTCGCCGTCGAACTGGCACACGACATCGACGAGGTGTTCCAGCAACCGTGGACCGGCGATCGATCCTTCCTTTGTCACGTGGCCAACCAGCACGGTGGTCATGTTCCGGCGCTTGGCGGCGTTGATGATGGACGCCGCGACCTCGCGGACCTGGGAGATGCCTCCGGCGGTGCCGTCGACCTCGCCCGACGCCAGCGTCTGGACGGAATCGACGATCAGCAGCTCCGGGTCGATCTTCTCGATTTGGCCGAGGGCTATGCCGAGATCGGTCTCGGCCGTGAGGAAGAGCGTTTCGGCCAAGGCATCGATGCGTTCGGCACGGACCTTGACCTGGGCAGCCGATTCCTCGCCGGTGATGTACAGGACCCTGCGGTTTCCGCGGGCGGCACGCGCGGCCACGTCCAGCAGCAGGGTCGACTTGCCCACCCCAGGCTCGCCCGCCAGAAGGATCACGGCGCCGGGAACGAATCCGCCACCCAGCACCCTGTCGAGTTCCTCCACGCCGGAGGGACGGTAGGAGGCCGCAGATGCGTCGATATCCCCGATGGGTTGTGCGGGGCTGGCGATGGACGTGGCAACGGTGGTCTTTGCGCTGACTGCGCCCATTTCCTCAACGGTGCCCCACGCCTGGCATTCGCCGCAGCGTCCCACCCACTTCACGGTGCTCCATCCACATTCCGCGCAGCGGTACGACGGAGTGGATTTGGTGCGTGTGCTCTTAGCCATGTGCTTGATGCTAGTGCCTCGTGCCGACTGTTTGTGCAGGGCCGGTGGGCCGTTCGCTAGAGGCGGGGGAGCAGCGCCACGGCGTCCTCGTGCCGGGTTCCCGTCGCCTCGAGCAGGTCGACAACCAGTGGGCGCAGCAGGAGCACCATGCCTTCGCCCTGCATGCCACTGATATGCAGGGCGTTGGGGTCCAGACGTGCCGCACAATCCGAGAGTTCGCGCTTGGCCCGAGAAATGGCGCGCGAATATCCCGAATCCGTGGGTTCAAGCACTGCGTGGCCAAGTGCGTCGACAGCCTCCGAGAGTTCGGTCAGCAACCCGGCCACCGTCTCCACACCCCTGTCGCTCAGGGCGGCGTTGTCAATCACGGTGGTGAGGCGTCGGGCGAGGACCCGGGAATTGCGCACCGCAAGGTCAGTCTTGTCTGCCGTCACCACCAGCCTGTCGATGTCCGACCGGTGCCGCCGGTGGGCCGGGGCCAGGGTGGCAACCTCCCGGGCCAGGTCAAGTGCACCGGGAAGGGCATCCATCAGCGGCTGGGTGGCGCGGGCGCGGATCAAGGCGTGGAAGGCCAGGGTGGAGTCGGAATTGCCGACCGCGCGCCCGCACTCTTGGAGCACGCCGGAGAGCTCGCCCAGAAGCTTGCCGAGGTCCGCCATCGGTGTCCGGCGGGGATCGCGGGGCAGGATCATGAGGATCAGCAGGGCGCATGCGGATCCCACCACCGCGTCCAGCGACCTGGCGAATGGGCCTGCCTCGCCGATGGGGAGCAGGACAACGAGGAGCGACTGCAGGCCCAGCTGGGTGGTGAAGATGGGCCCGGAGTCCAGGAAGCGGGCGATGGTCAGGGAGAGGAAGAGGACGGTGGCGGCTTGCCAGAGCCCGTTTCCCAGGACCGTGAGCAGCAAGTCGCCCACGGCCACGCCGAGCGTGCAGCCCACGGCCACCTCCATGGTGCGCCGCAGCGTGGTCTGGGCCCCGAAGCCAAGTGCGAGCAGGCCGCTGGTCGCCGCAAAGATGGGGCCTTCGTGCCCCAGTACCCGCTCGGCGATCCAGTAGGCCAGGATGGCGCACAGGGTCATTTGGATGATCTTCGGCATCGAGCTCCGGGCCCTGCGCATGCCGACCCGGCTGCGGCGCTTGATGAAGCCCCAGCTTGCGGCAAACGAAGTTTTCACGCCCATGCCCCCAGTCTGTCACGGCCCGGACTTCCGGGCTCCGCACGGCGCCCGTGAGCCGAAACACCAAAGTGTCCCCGGCTTGTTCACCTTCCGTTCACCTTCATCGCAATGTCTGGTTACCTACGCGATCTAACTTCGTATTGAAGCGATACGCCAGCGTGTGCATCGACGGGTCCGAACCACGACGATTCGAACCACCATTGACAGGTATTTGAAAGAGGAAATTTCGTGAAGCTCAATCGCATTGGCAGCGCGGCTGCTGTTCTGACCGTAGCCGCCCTGGCACTGACCGCGTGCGGTTCGGACAGCCCGACCGCCACGGCAGGAACCGGCGCCTCCACCGGAGGCGCGGCAGCCGGTGCGGTTTCCGGCACGCTCACCGGCAGCGGTGCTTCCTCGCAGAAGTCGGCAATGGAAGCCTGGAAGGCCGGCTTCGAGGCCGCCAACGCAGGCACCATGGTCCAGTACTCGCCGGACGGCTCCGGTGCCGGACGCAAGGCCTTCCTGGCCGGCGGTGCGCAGTTCGCCGGCTCCGACGCCTACCTGGCCACCGAGGAGATCGAGGCCTCCAAGAGCGTCTGCGGTCCCGAGGGCGCCTTCGACGTTCCTGCCTACGTTTCCCCGATCGCCGTGGCGTTCAACCTGCCGGGCGTCGAATCGCTGAACATGGACGCGACGACCATCGCCAAGATCTTCAAGCTCGAGATCACCAAGTGGAACGACCCGGCCATCGCTGCCGCCAACCCGGGCGTGGAACTCCCCGACACCCCCATCACCGTGGTCCACCGCAACGACGAGTCCGGCACGACCGAGAACTTCGTCGACTACCTGTCGCAGGCGGCCAAGGACGTATGGACCTACGATGTCAGCGGCGACTGGCCCGCAGACCTGGCCAGCGAAAACGCCAAGGGAACCTCGGGCGTTGTCGCAACCACCACCGGCACCGAAGGCGCCATCACGTACGCCGACCACTCGGCCGTGGGCAAGCTGGGCACCGTCAACGTGAAGGTCGGCGAGGAGTACACCAAGATCTCCTCCGAGGCCGCAGCCAAGGCCCTCGAGTCCGCCACCCCGGTCACCGGCCGCGGCGACCAGGACATCGCCCTTGACCTGAAGCGCGACTCCACCGAATCGGGCACCTACCCGATCATCCTGGTTTCATACCACATCTTCTGCTCCAGCTACAAGGACCAGGCCACCGTTGACCTGGTCAAGAGCTTCGGCAAGTACGTCCTCTCCGAGGCCGGCCAGAAGGAAGCAGCAGCCTCGTCGGGCAACGCTCCGCTCTCCAGCAAGATGAGCGAAGCCGCCATCAAGTCGGTCGAAGCCATCAAGGTCGGCTCCTAACCGATCTTGGTCCCCACTGCCGGATGCCGAAACCACGGCATCCGGCAGCGGTCCCGGATATCCAACCCCTCCATGAATCCCACCGCAAGCGGCCACCCGATCCCCGTAGCCGCCTGCACAACCCTTGAAGGCTCACCCTCATGACCACCAACGCGCTACGGCGCCAAGGATCCAACGGGCAGGCCGGAGACAAGATCTTCTCCGGTGCCGCGCTCGGCGCGGGCATCCTCATCCTCATCACACTTTTCGCAGTGGCTCTGTTCCTGTTCATCCAGGCCCTGCCGACCTTCACCGCCGACCCGGCGCTGATCACCGGCGGCGAAGGATTCGGCAGCTACATCTTCCCGATCGTCATCGGCACGGTGATCGCCGCCGGCATCGCGCTGGTGATCGCCACACCGGTGGGCATCGCCGTCGCGCTGTTCATTTCGCACTATGCACCGCGCAAGCTGGCCGCGGGCCTGGGCTACGTCATCGACCTGCTGGCGGCGATCCCGTCGGTCATCTACGGTGCCTGGGGCTACCTGGTGCTGGCTCCGGCACTCGTGCCCAGCTACCAGTGGCTGGCGGAGAACCTCGGATTCATCCCGGTCTTCGGCGGCCCCGCGTCGCAAACCGGCAAGACCATCCTCACCGCCGGCATCGTGCTGGCCGTGATGATCCTTCCGATCATCACCTCGCTGAGCCGGGAGATCTTCCTTCAGACCCCCAAGCTCCACGAGGAGGCGGCACTCGCCCTGGGCGCCACCCGCTGGGAAATGGTCACCATGTCGGTGCTGCCCTTCGCCCGCCCGGGCATCGTCTCGGCGGTCATGCTCGGCCTGGGCCGCGCGCTGGGCGAGACGATGGCGGTGGCGCTGGTGCTCTCCACCGGTGCGCTGATTCCCTCGCTCATCAAGTCGGGCAACCAGACGATTGCCGCGGAAATCGCCCTGAACTTCCCCGAGGCCTTCGGCCTGCGACTGTCCGAACTTATCGCCGCCGGCCTGGTGCTCTTCGTCATCACCCTGGTGGTCAACCTGATTGCCCGGGCCATCATCGCCCGCCACAAGGAATTCTCGGGAGCGAACTGATGAGTGCCACGACCAAGCAGACAACGAACAACGTTCCCGGCGTGCCGGACCCGGCGCAGAAGGCGCCCAAGGCGCCCCAGGCGCGCCGGCGCAACTCCCTGGCCAAGGGCCAGCTGCCGCGCTTCGCGGTTCCGGCCATCGCCGCCGGCTCCCTGGTGCTCGGCGCCGCGGCCTCGACGCTCACCGGTTTCTCGGTCGCCACACTAGCGATCTACAGTGCGGTCATTTTCGTCGTGGCCGCTGCGGCCACCACCACCGCTGTGGAGGGCCCGCGCCGGGGCCGGAACGCCCTGGCGACCTACCTGGTCTACGGCGCGTTCATCCTGGCTCTTATCCCGCTGGCCTCCGTGCTGTTCACGGTGCTGCAAAAGGGCCTGCCGGGCATCAACATGCACTTCTTGTTCCACTCAATGAACGGGATCACCGGCGCCGTCGACAACGCCAGCGTGGAGAACGGCACCCCGGTGCTGGGCGGCGCGTACCACGCGGTTGTCGGCACCCTGCTGATCACCCTGTGGGCCACCGTCATCTCCGTACCCGTCGGCATGCTGACGGCCATCTACCTCGTCGAGTACGGCAAGAACGGCCCGCTGGCCCGCGCCATCACCTTCTTCGTCGACGTCATGACGGGCATCCCGTCGATCGTCGCCGGCCTGTTCGCCACCGCGCTCTTCGCGGTGCTGCTGGGCCCGACGGCCCGCATGGGCATCGTCGCGGCCGTCGCACTGAGCGTGCTGATGATTCCGACGGTGGTCCGCTCCACCGAGGAAATGCTCAAGATCGTCCCGAACGAGCTGCGCGAGGCCTCCTACGCGCTGGGCGTGCGCAAGTGGCGCACGGTGCTGAAGGTGGTCATCCCCACGGCGATCTCCGGCATCGCCTCCGGCGTCACGCTGGCCATCGCCCGTGTCATCGGCGAGACAGCGCCGATCCTGGTGACGGCCGGCCTGGCCAACAACATCAACGTGAACGTGTTCGCCAACTGGATGGCCACGCTGCCGACCTACATCTACTACCAGATCCTGACCCCGACGTCGCCGACAAACGTCGACCCGTCGATCCAGCGTGCCTGGGCCGCGGCCCTGCTGCTGATCATCATGGTCATGGTCCTGAACCTGGGCGCCCGACTGATCGCCGGGCTGTTCGCCCCCAAGAAGGGCCGTTGAGCACCCCGCTCCGGACCCTCCCCGCACACACTTCCTAAGGAAAAACCACAATGTCAAAGCGCATCGACGTCAAAGACCTCAACGTCTACTACTCCAAGTTCCTTGCGGTCGAGGACGTGAACATCGAAATCGAAGCAAAGTCGGTGACCGCGTTCATCGGCCCGTCCGGCTGCGGCAAGTCCACCTTCCTGCGCACGCTCAACCGCATGCACGAGGTCATCCCCGGCGGCCGCGTCGAGGGCGAGGTGCTGCTCGACGGCGACAACCTCTACGAGAACGGCGTCGACCCGGTGACGGTGCGCAGCCAGATCGGCATGGTCTTCCAGCGCCCGAACCCGTTCCCGACGATGTCCATCAAGGACAACGTGCTGGCCGGCGTGAAGCTCAACGGCAAGAAGATCTCCCGCACCGACGCCGACGACCTGGTGGAGAAGTCCCTGCGCGGGGCCAACCTCTGGAACGAGGTCAAGGACCGCCTGGACAAGCCGGGGTCCGGCCTGTCAGGCGGCCAGCAGCAGCGCCTGTGCATCGCCCGCACCATCGCCGTGAAGCCGCAGGTGATCCTCATGGACGAGCCGTGCTCGGCCCTGGACCCGATCTCCACCCTTGCCATCGAGGACCTGATCAACGAGCTCAAGAGCGAGTTCACCGTGGTCATCGTGACGCACAACATGCAGCAGGCGGCGCGCGTGAGCGACAAGACGGCCTTCTTCAACATCGCGGGAACCGGCAAGCCCGGAAAGCTGATCGAGTACGCGGAGACCGCGACGATCTTCTCCAACCCGTCGGTCAAGGCCACCGAGGACTACGTCTCGGGCCGCTTCGGATAACCCCGGAGGACACAACCACATAGCTTCGTCCCGGACCCCAAGGTCCAGGGGCGGTACCGGAAGGGGGATCTTCCGGGGATCCTGGAGGGGATCACAGCGGCGGGGCACCGCGCGGGAAACCGCGCCGTGCCCCGCCGCTGCCGTGCTTAATGCGCGACACGCCAAACCCAACTGCCGCAATATGCGCACTACTGTGCAAAGCGTAATACTGTGGTGTGCGGAGAAGGGAGTGTCTGGTGGACACCACGCAATTGCTCAAGGGAGTGCTGGACGTCGCGGTGTTGGCCGTGGTTCGCGAGGAAGACGGCTACGGCTACGACATTGTCAGGCGCCTGCGCGCCGCCGGAATCGCTGAGATCGGGGACGCCTCGGTGTACGGAACGCTGCGCAGGCTCTACGCCGCGGGGGCGCTCTCAACGTACGTGGTGCCCTCCGAAGGAGGGCCCAACCGCAAGTACTACGCGATCAACGCGGAGGGAATCGCCATGCTCGACGAACAGCGGGAAACCTGGAACGAGTTTGCCGCGGTGTTCTCCGCACTAATCAACCAACAGCCATCCTCGGCAGCCGCCGCGAGCCTGAACGGATCCAACTGATGAACATGAACCACCAGAACACCGTCGGCGAGTTTGCGCGCTCCGTACGTGCCCAGCTGTCCGACCTTCCCGCTCTCGACGTCGAGGAGCTCACCGAGGGCCTCGAGGCCGACCTCGCCGAACGCCTGGCGGAGGATGGGTCGGACCTCGGGGATCCTGCAGCGTATGCGGCCGAGCTGCGCGCCTCGGCCGGCCTTGGCGCGAGGGCCGAGCTTCCGGCTGCCGCATCCCTGCGTCGTGCGGCGACAACCAAAGCCCGCGAGATCCTGGCCGTCCTGAGGGCTCATCCGTCCACCGCCTCCCTGGTCGGTTTCCTGACAGCCCTGCGCCCCGTGTGGTGGGTGCTGCGTGGTTGGATCGTTTTCGGCCTGCTCGTTGTGCTGTTGAAGCAGGAATGGCCGTTCTTCCCCCGCACCTTCTTCGAGTTCAGCCTGTGGGTATCCTTGATCACCGTGAGCGTCCAATGGGGCCGCGGGCGTTGGCTGGGCACTGGCCGGATCGGTACGGCCTTCAAGGCCACCGCGAGTGTTGTTGCGGCGTTGTTGCTCTTGCCTCTCACGGTCGTCTCCTTTGACTCAGTCAATCGTGCGCTCTCCGACCACTCATACGACTACGCAACCGCGGTTTCCCCGGTTCAAGGGGGCATCTCCATGGACGGGGACAACGTGTCGAATGTTTTCGCCTATGACTGCGCCGGCAACCCGCTACGCAATGTACAGCTGTTCGACCAGGACGGCAGGAAACTCTCTGTAAATCCATTCGACGACGAGTACTCCTCGTACCCCAGCAAGGAACGCCAAGAAGATCTCTACGGCGTGCGGAGCAACTTCGTCTCCGCCGGCGAGGGATGGAACATTTTCCCGCTGGACGTCACGGAGGGAAACCCGTACGAAGGCGACGGAACCGGTTTGGGGCGCGTTCAGGCGCCCCTGCCGTACGCCACCGTCCAGCCGTTGCTGAGCCAGTGCGCGCCGGCGACGCCCCAGCGGAAAGACGCCATGCCGCCGGCCACCATGCCGACGGAGCCGACCGTGGAACCCGAAGGTGCGAAGGCCTCGGAGTCCGGGGACGGGGACGGTGACGGCACCACGCCTACACCAAGTCCTGTCCAGGGAGCCCCTGAACACGAGAAATCCGAAACGCCCAAGGAACCGACCAAGCCGGTCGAGCCGTCGAACGAACCGTCGGAAGCCCCCTGAAAACGACTAGGGAACGATTCCGCTGGGCGGTGGCCCTGGAAAGACCACAGCGTCAGCCCAGCAGCGGGTACATGGCCAGGAACAGCACCCCGCCGAGCGCCGCGCAGACCACCGGGGTCGCCACCCAGTGCCTCAGCACCCGGTTCACGTGCCGCCAGATCACCGACTCGAAGCGCTGGTTGGCGCCGGCGCCCACGATGGAGCTGGTGACGGCCTGCGTGGTGGACAGCGGCAGGTGGAACACCATGGCACCGAGGAACAGCATGGTCGCGGACACCGACTGGGCAATCATCCCCCGCAGCGGGTCGAGGCTGACCAGCCGGTAGGCGATGGTGTGGGCGATGCGCCATCCGCCGAACAACACGCCCGCGGACAGGAACGTGGCGCCAAGCAGCTGCACGCCGAGCATGATCGAGCCGGGCTCGGCCGCATGCGCCGTCACCAGGGCGAGCGTGAGCATGGCGCCGGTCCGCTGCCCGTCCTGGATGCCGTGTCCGAGCGCCACCGCGCAGGCTGCCACGGCCTGGCTGGCCCGCGAGACCCCGTTGACGTCCGCTGCGCTCGAATGCCGCACCAGCCAGGTGGCCGGAACCACCAGCAGGTAGGAAAACGCGTAGGCCACCAGCGGCGTGAGGACCAGCGGGATCAGGACGGCGCCAAGAATCATGCGCAATGCATCGTGCACCCCGTCGTTGCCCAGGATCGCCGAGGCGCCGCTGGCCCCGGCCAGCGCGGAGATCAGCGCGTGGGTCGAGGAAATCGGCAGGCCCCGCCACCAGCACAGGATTCCCCACGCGCCGGCCGCCAGCAGCGCGGAAAGCAGCAACCCCAGGCCGGGGGTGCCGTCCGGGACATTGAGTTCGACGGCGGAAACCAGGTAGACGCCGAAGCTCGTGGAGAGCATGGTGCCGACGAAGGTGAAGAACGCCGCGACAAGTACCGCGTAGGTGGGGGTCAATGCCCTGGTGCGCACCGCCGCCGCGACGGAGTTCGAGGCGTCGCGGAACCCGTTGAGGAACGCGAAGCCGCAGGTGCAGGCAAGGACCAGGAACATCATGAGGGATTGGCCGCTCATCGCCTGGCTCAGGACTCCTTGACCAGGACGCGTCCCAGGTGGTCGGCGACGGCCCGCAGCGACTGCGCAGAGGCAAGGAACTGTTCGGCCACCGAACGGTGCCGGATGATGGTGCCGGCCTTGCTCAATTCACCGATTTCCCCGATCCAGGTTCGGTGCGTGCGGTGGGCGCGCTTGGATATCCTGACCAGTTCGAGCCACAGGTCCTCGAGGTCGTCCATGCGCTGCAGCTTGCCCAGTGCCTCGGTGGTGAGCTCCGCCTGGCGGCCGATGAGTTCCAGCTGCTCCGCCGCCCGGTTGGACAGCTGCCGGTTTCCCAGGTGGGCGATGAGGTCGCCGGCCCCGCTGAGCTGTTCGACGGCCTCGTGCAGCAAACGCGAAAAGGTGTAGATGTCCTCGCGCGGCAACGGGTTCACGTAGCTGGTTCGAAGGTGTGTGAGCACCGCGTAGTGCAGGTCCGTGGTCGTCACCTCGGAGGCACTCAGCGCATCAAGGTGCTCCTGGCGGTCCTCGTCGGATCCCAGCATTTCGGAGAGGATGCCGACGCACTGGTGGACCTCGGTGGCCAGCTCGCGCAGGAGCTCGAGGCCGCGCGTGTCCGAAGGGAAAAATCTAAACTTCACGAAGTACCACCGGGTGCGAATGTATGGAAACAGGTCGTGCCCAGTTTACGGGTCAAAGGTTAACATGCGGGGCTTCCCGGCGATGCGGAGGCGGGACGCGTGGATCCCGGAGCCGGGAGGGTGAAGTCGTGTGGTGCCGAACCGGGAGCGCCTCTCGGCGGAAGGCCGCTCGTAGCGGCTGAAAGTTGGAGCCCGGGGCTGCCGCGGTCCGGCACCACACACCAATTTTTCTCGCACCGGAGCCCCGCTGTCAACACGGGACGGGTCGATACGCGCTCAGCGTGAAGGAGGTCTCAGTCGAGTTCCCCGCGACGCCACAACTCGGCACACGCCTCGAGGTCCTCGGCGGTCTTGAGCAGCGAGTGGGCCCTGCGCGTCATGACCGCGGCGCGGGACTCGTGTGCAAGCTCTGCGGCGTCGGCGTGTTCGGCCTGCCCCAGGGCAACGACCCTGCAGTAGGCCGCGGTGCGTTCCAGTGCGACGTCGAAGTCGCCCTCGAAGGCGCCGGTCAGGATGGAGCTGGTCATTTCGCGCAATTCCTCCGCCCCCGGGGGTTCCGCGGCGCCGGCTACGGCTCTGGCCACCTCGGCCTTCGGGGCGCCCGCTGCAAAGAAGGAAGCCATGGCTTCCGCATTGTCCAGTGTTGCGGCGCGAATTGCGTAGAGCCGCCAGAGGGCGCCGGGCAGCGAATGCGCGGGTGTCTTGGACCAGAGCTCGGCAACGATCTCCAGGCCCTCGTCCTCAGCGAGGGTCACCAGCCGCTCGCGAACCCGGGGATCCGCGTTGAGCTTGCCGGCGCGAACCAGCGCCTGCGCACTCAGGTGTGCGGCCTCGGAGATCCTGGCGGGATCCGCACCGCCCTCGAAGGGATCGAAATCCATGGGGGCGAATGGCTTGGGTTTGTGGTGGCGGAACGTGGTTGCCGGTGGTGTCGTTGCTGGGTGGCCCTTCATGGCCTCGAGGATACTCTGTTCAGCTGGGTGCTTGCCCATCGAGCGGGAGGCGCGGGGAGCCCGCGGCGATGTGTGTGGCGACCAAGGCGGTCACAGTCCCGCCCAGCGCCAGGCCGGCAAGGACCACCAGCTGGAACTGCGCAGCCTCGAATGCGGAGGCTCCGCCGAAGAGTGCGCCGACGAATGCCCCGGGCAGCGTGACAAGTCCCGTTGACTTGGTTTGGTCGAGGTTCGGGATCAGGGACTCGCGCACCGCCAGGCGCCGCGCCGAACGGGTGGATTCCCGGGGCCGGGCACCGAGTGCGAGCCAACCCTCGACCTCGCCGCGTTGGGCGCGCACGTTCACCAGGTAGTGGCGCAACGACATGGTGGAGACTGTCATGCATCCACCGATGACGATGCCTGAAACGGCGATGACCGCTTGCGCGCCCACGTCGACCAGCCCGGTTCCCACCACGATGGCGAGGGTCGGCAACGCGCCGGCTGCCGTTCCCGCGACCGCTGCCCGTGCCCCGAGGGGCAGCGCCGAGGCACGGCGCGCGGTGGTGAAGGACGCCGTCGAAAGCATGAGGGCGACGAAGAGCGCGGCGGTCCAGGGAACGGATTCGACCCCGCGCAGCAGCAACGTGACGGCCGCCAGCTGGACGCCGGCGCGGAGGATCGCCACCAGGGGAAGCGCCCCGAGCCCGATCCCGGCGCGGGCCAGCAGGGCCGTCGCCGCAAGCACCATTGCAAGGACGACAACGGCAATTCTTATGTATTCAAACACTTCATGAATTTAGCAAGGTTGTCAGGACCCCGCGGGAAAATCGGCTAACATAGGTGTTGGCCTAGTGCCATGCGCCTTTAGCTCAGCTGGTAGAGCACTGGACTTTTAATCCATTGGTCGCGGGTTCGACCCCCGCAGGGCGCACAGACCGACCCCCGTTCTCCTTGCGAGCGGGGGTTTTCTGTTGTTGCGACGACCCGGCCGCGGCACGGGCGAAGCGCGGCAGCTGCGGCCTTGAAGCAAGGCGGCCGTAGGCCCACTGCACACCCCTGTGCGGGAGAAAGCCTGTCGCGCCGGCTGCCCGAATTGATCCGTCGGCGTTCGGGGAACCCACCGCCGGGAATGGCCGCATGGAAGCATTGGCTGACCGTCTGGCAACAACCGGCGTTGCTAGCGTGGAGGAATGCAGTTCTGCGAACCCGCCCGCGTGACCCGCGCCGAATACCTGACCCCCCACATGATCCGCATTCGCCTGGAGATCCTGGGCGACTGGCGCTGGCCGACCCACGGAATCGGGGACGACAAGATCGACCTCGCATTCCCGAGGGCCGGGGAGACGGAAACCGACGTCGACTACTTCAACCGCGACGACTACGGAACGGGCACCGCCACGGATGAGCCGCCATGGCGGCACTACACGGTGCGCCGCGTGCACGATCGCGGAGCCGCCATCGACATCGACTTCGTGGTTCACAAAGGAGGCGTCGCGTCCGAATGGGCCGTCCGCGCGGAACCCGGTCATGTGCTCGGGGTATTTGCGACGGCCGAACCCCGGGCCTACTACGCACCGCCGGCCAACCAGCGGCGGTTGCTGCTCGTGGCCGACGCGACGGGGCTGCCGGGGCTCGGGCGGATCATCGAGGGCTTGGAGCCCGGGACCATTGCGCACGCAATCGTCGAGGTGCCGACCGATGACGACCGGCAGGTGTTCGATTCCGCTGCGGAGCTCACCATCGACTGGCTCGTCGGCACCGGCCTTGGACGGTCTATTAGCGCACTGCCGGAGGCCGTCGAGGCCTGGGCCGCACCGCCCGAACTCGATTATGCCTGGGTGGCCTGCGAGGCGGCCGCGAGCCGTCGGATCCGTCGGCACTTGCGCGCGGGGGTCGGGCTGGGGCGCCGCAGCCACATTGCAGTTGGGTACTGGACCGACGGGCATATCGGGCACTTCGAACAGGACGAGCACCAACACTCACACCAGCACGAGGAAGCGCACTGATTCGCACCCCTCGGCACTTCCTGCAGTCCATGACTGCAGGAAGTGCGCGGCCCTGATCCGGCGAACCCATGCACGCCCAGCGCTTCCCGTTCCCAGGGCGAACTGGGGCGAATTCAGGAAACAGGAGCCTTCGCGGTGGCTGCCTTCCTTCCGAGGGGTACAACCATGGGGGTGCCGAACACGGGGTCCGGGATGACCACGCTGTGCAGGCCGAAGGTTTCCCGGACCAGATCCTCGGTGATGATCTCTCGCGGCGCACCTTGGGCGACGATCCCCCCGTCCCTCATGGCGATGATATGTGTCGCGTAGCGAGCGGCATGGTTCAGGTCGTGCAGCACGGCCACCAACGTGCGGCCGCCTGTGTTGAGGTCTTCAAAAAGGTCCAGGAGTTCGATCTGGTGGGCGATGTCAAGGAATGTGGTCGGCTCGTCCAGGAGGAGGAGCGGCGTTTCCTGCGCCAACACCATGGCGGCCCAGACGCGTTGGCGCTGCCCACCTGATAGCTCGTCGACAAGACGCCTCGCGAGTGAGGAAGTGTTCGTCCGTTCAAGCGCCGTTACCACGGCTTCCTCATCGGCCGCGCTCCACTGGCGCAACAGCTTTTGATGCGGGTACCGCCCCCGTGAAACGAGCTCGGCAACGGTTATCCCGTCCGGAGCCAACGACGATTGGGGAAGCAACCCGAGGCGGCGGGCAACCTCCTTGGCTTTGTAGGACTCAATGGCCTTTCCGTCGAGCACAACCTGCCCGGAACTTGGCGCCAGCAAACGCGAAAGACCGCGCAACAATGTCGATTTTCCGCAGGCGTTGGGCCCGACGATGACGGTGAAGGAACCGTCGGGAATCTCGACGCTGAGGTCCTTGGAAATTTCGCGCCCCTCGTACCCTAGGGATATTCCTTCCGCTCGCAGCCGGTTGCCGGGGGTACCTGACGGGGATGTACTGTGCTGAATCGCAGTCATGGGAATTGAAACCTAGTTCTTTCGGGACTCGCGGACGAGTAGCCAGACGAAGTAAATGCCTCCGATGGAGACGGTGAGGACGCCGACGGGTAGGACCGTGGGGGAGAAAAGCCGTTGTGCAGCAAAGTCGGCGGTGGCCAGGAGAAGTGCCCCTGCCGCCGCCGACGGAAGGAGTGACACGCCCGCCGACCGGGTCAGCCGCCGGGCAAGCTGCGGGGCGACCAGCGAGACAAAGGCAATGGGACCGGCAGCCGCCGTCACCAGGGCCGTCAGTGCGACACCCAGGATCACCATGACCAAACGGGCTCGGTTCTCGGGAACACCCAGGGCCTTGGCGGTGTCGTCTCCCAATTCCATGTGCCTCAGGTCCGGTGCCTGGATCAGCACAAGCGGAACCAGGACCGCAGCGATGCTGAGAACGGGCCACAGCTTGTCCAGTCCCAGGCCGTTGAGGGAACCGGCCCCCCAAACCGCGGCAATGAGTGCATCATCCAGCGATGCCCGGAGAATGAGCCAGGTGTTGACGGCGGCAAGCATCGACGAGATGGCAATGCCTACGATGATCAGGCGGAATCCTTGCACCCCACGCTTCCACGACAGCAGGTAGACTGCCGCCGCTGTGACGATTCCTCCGACAAGCGATCCCGCGGCGAGAGCGTAGTAACCGCCCCCGAAAACCAGGATGACCAGCAGCGCGCCGGTGTAGGAACCCGTCGAGAAACCAATGATGTCGGGGGAGCCCAGGGGGTTGCGGGTCAGTGACTGGAATACGGCGCCCGAGAGGCCCAGTGCCGCGCCAAGGACCAGGGCAAGCAACGCACGGGGAAGCCTCCACTCGATCACCACCATCCGGTCGAGGGGATCTCCTCCGCCGAACGGCATGGAGAGAAGGCGGCCGAAATCTATGTCGATGTCCCCGAACGCAAGGGAAAGGCAGAACACCAGCAATGCCATCGCAGCCAGGGCCAGGGTAAGGATCGCGGTTCTGGCATCGAAGCGCAATTGCGCGAAGCCGTTGCGCACCACCAGGGTGCGACGTCCGAAATCGAGGTGGCTGGTGGGGCCCGCGGCATTTTGAACGATGCCCGGAGAGGATGCGGGGAGGGGTGGTGCCGGGATCACAGTCCGCTGGCCTTTCTGCTACGGACGAGGACGATAAGTACCGGTGCGCCGATGAAGGCGGTCACGATGCCGACCTGAAGTTCCATGGGGCGAAGCACCAGCCGGCCGATCACATCGGAGAGCAGGAGCAGGATGGGGGCGCAGACCATGGTGTACGGCATGATCCAGCGTTGATCCGGCCCGACCAGCCAACGCACGATGTGCGGAACCATGAGCCCGACGAACCCGATGGGCCCGGCCGCAGCCGTTGCGGCACCGGCAAGCAGCGTGACGGCAAGAATGACAACCACGCGTGTGCGGACGATGTGGGCGCCGAGTGAACGGGCAAGGTCATCGCCCATGGCCACCGCGTTGAGGGGTCGGGCCGCGATCACGGCCAACGTCAGGCCGATGGCGATGAAGGGGAACACTGTTCCAAACACATCCCACCCGCGCCCGGCAAGGGAGCCCACACCCCACGTGCGCATCTTGTCGAACGTGTCAGGGTTGAGCAGGACGATTCCCGTGGAAATGCCACCGAGCACGGCTCCGATTGCCACGCCGATGAGGGTGAGGCGGATCGGCGTGGCGCCGGCGGTGCCCACCGAGCCCAGCATGTATACCAGCACGGTCACCGCGATGGCTCCGACGAATGCGAACCAGATGTATCCGGAAATCGAGGTGACTCCGAAGTATCCGGCCCCGATTGTCACGGCGAATCCTGCACCCGCGTTGACTCCGAGGATGCCGGGGTCTGCCAGGGGGTTTCGTGTGAGGGCCTGGATCAATGCCCCCGAGATTCCGAGTGCCGCACCCACCAACAGGGCAAGTGCCGCGCGGGGGACCCGCATTTCCCTGATGATGTAGGCGTCTTCGGAACCGTCGCCCGACTTCAGCGCGCTCAAGGCCACGGAGAGGTCAACATGCTTCGAGCCAAAGAGCAGGCTGGCGATGGCAATGATGGCCAATGCGGCAAGGCAGGCAAGGAGCCCCGCGCTTCGTCCTGCATTGGAACGGACCAGGCCATCTGCGGCCGGATCCGGGTCGTCCCTCAGCCCGATGCGCATGCGCGCGGGGTCGGCTGCCTCCTCGCCGGGGGAGGAGACAGTAATTGCGTTGTTCATAGCCCCAGTTCTTCTAGTTCGCGTTCGTAGAGATCCCGCCCCGACTCCTCATCGGGTGCCTGCACCCAGATTCCTTCCAGGCGCGTCAGGGTGTCCGGGTCGAGTTCGAGGTACCTGTTCAACCACTGTTCGTGCTTGTCGGTCCAGTAGCCAATCACCGTGTACCTGGAAGGGGCGAGCCCGCGTTCGTGCCTCAGGTACCGCCTGGCTGAGCGTAGTTCCTTGGACTCTCCGGCCACCCACACATAGCAGTCCTCCGGGAGCTCGATGGTCCGCAGCAGCTGGGTCATCGCCGACGGGGCGATGCCGTTGCCCCTCCCCGCAATCCATTGGACGTGCAGATTCGCGGGAGAAACGAGTTCCTGTCGATGGCTCTCCTCGGCCACCTCCACCAAGCAGGTGGCCGAGGATGCGGGGTCCAGTTGCTCCAGGAGGCGACCCAGGGCCGGCAGCCCCGTTGCGTCGGTGACAAAAACCATCCGATCGGCATTTCGGGGAGGTTCATAGAGTCCCCGCGGCAGCCCTATCGCAATCTCATCGCCGGCTTGTGCGGACCGAGCCCATTCGGTGGCGCTTCCATGGCCGTGGATGACGAAATCGATGTCGATTTCACCGGTGACCGGGTCATGACGCCTGATGGTGTACGGGGCAACGGGTGGATACTGGTCGGTGGCATACTTCCAAGCGCCGTCCTCCAGTATTTGTGGATGCGGGAGTGACCCGTCCGGAAGGGGGAAATGTACGCGGACGTACTCGTCGCCGATACCCGTGCTGGGGTAGTCATGCAGGTCCCCGCCGCCGAGGGTGATCCTGATCATTCCGGGTGTGACCCACTGTGTGCCCACAACACGGGGTCGAAAGTAGTTCCGAGGCTGCCCCATGGACTTACTTGTTCATGCTTTCGCGCATCTTGACCAGGAGCGGTTCAACGTCATCCAGGTTGTCCATGCCCCAGACAAACGAGGAAGTGACTGCGGCGGGCACGGACTTGAAGACCTGGCCGTTCTTCACCGCGGGAAGGTTCTCCCAGACGGCGTTGCCCTTGAGGGAGGCCAGGAAATCGTCGTTGCTGTATGGGGAAATGATGATGTCGGCGTTGGACAGTTTGCCCATTTGTTCCAGGGGCAGCCAATTGCCGATGCCGCCTTCGATCTTGCCTGCCTCGCCGTCGGTGTATTCGCGGAACGAAGCCCCGATCGAGTCCCAGATCACCACGTAGAAGTGGCCCGAGGGGTAGGTCGCCCATTCGGTGAACTCGGGGTTCGACCCAAGGACAGCCACCTTGCGGTCCTTGAAGACATCCGCGAACTCTGTGGCAACCTTTGAAGCCCGCTCCTCGAAGGCTGCGCGCTGCGACTTTCCTTCGTCAAGCTTGTTGACCGAGTCGGCGATCATGATGGACCGCTCCTTCCACGCGTCCTTGCCCGCAGCATCAAGCTGGACCACGGGAGCGATCTTCTTCAGGCTTTCAAGCTGGCCTTCCGCAAGGAACCGTGTCTCGGCCAGGATCATGTCCGGTTTCTGCTTGAGTACCGCCTCGATGTTGATTTCGTAGTAGGTGCCGACGGTGGGCACGGAGCGCAGTGCTGCCGGGTATTGTGCAGGGCGGTTGTCCACATCGTCATCGTCGAATCCCTCCACGACTCCCACGGGTGTGATGCCCAGGTCAACGAGCATGGCGGGGGAATAGTAGTCCACCGAAACGACCCGCTTTGGGTGTGTGGGGATCTCCACCTCGCCGGCAATGTCAGTGATGGTCCGCGTGGCGCTTTCCGTGACCGGGGCAGCCTTCGATTCAGGGCTGCACGCGGCGAGGGAGAAGAGAAGCGCGGCGCCGGTGACTGCGACACCCAAGCGGGCGAGGGTACTGCGAATGTCCATGATTTCAATCTTTCGAGGTGAAATACGTCTGAATTGACGCATGAAATCAGGCTAGCAGTGGGAAGGGTATCCTAACTTTGAAATTAGGGTTTTGCGGTAACCCTTATTCGGACAACTTATGCCGGTAATTGGACAAGCGGGTCCGGGGCGGCCTCGTCGACTACGGGACTGATGCCGTCGGACTCGCGCGAAATCGAGCGAAAATAGGCTGCGGGGGTGTGCCCGGTGACTTGCTTGAAAACCTCGATGAAGGTGCTCGGGTTCGCGTAGCCGAGCCGAGCTGCGACGGTGGCCACTGCCCTGCCGGAGGATATTTCGATCAGCCCGGTCCTGACCCTTGCCATGATGCGCCATTGCGTCAGGCTGAGTCCGCACTCGCGATCGAAGATCCGCGTCAAGGTCTTGGAACTCATTCCCATTGCCGAGGCCCATGCCTCGGTCGTGCGGTCGTCGGCAGGGTTGTCGAGAATCTGCTGCGCGAGAGCCCGAATGGCCGGGCTTGTCGGCATCTTGAGGTTGAGTGAGGTTGAAACGACAGGGCTGATGAGCTTGAGCGTGAGGCGCTGCATGAGGAGCCGCGCATCGTCGGGCATCACTTGCGTCTGGTTGGCGAGCATCAGTTCCCTGAGCACCGCAGGCATCCCGATGCCTGAGACCGTGTTCCATTCCGGCGTGTGCTCTTCGGGCTTGATGTACGTCGCGTAGGTAACGGAACCCGGCTCGGCGTGGACCCGGTGCGGGACGCCGGAGGGAATCCAGATTCCGAGGGTGGGCGGGACCATCCAGAGTGTTTGGTTTGCTTCCAGGCTCACCTTGCCCGCGCCCGACCAAAGCAGCTCGTGCTCCGAATGAACCTCGAAGTCCCAGGTCCTGTCGCTGCTCGAATCGTAGCGGAGGGTGGTCAACAGCCATGGGTCGTCGATGAATCGAGACCCATCGGCAACGAACCCGGATTCTTCGTGAGTGCCGCTCCCCAGCAAGGGGGCGCCCCAAAGGTCGACGGCTGGCGTTTGGGTTCGGTGCGGAACTGGGGGCATATCCCAATAAGTTACGGCATGGCGGCGCCGGTTCCCTTTTTCGCGCGGGACCCGGGGCCCATCCGCGGAGGTGCTGCGCCCACAGTTCCCTGCCGGCGTTACGGATGGCCAAAATCGCGAAATGTTGCCTGGCACACATTCTTTCCACTATCTTTAATGGGTCAGGCGAAACACTTCTGAAGTTTCTGCCGTCGCTCTAAAAATGGGCGAGATCCGGGTTCCTGTCCCGAAGACGAATATGGCCACCACAGTTGTTTGCTACATTCGAAAGTCACTTAAATGCCTACGATTTCCTCCGCGGTTTCCCGCGCCCTTTTAACCTGCACTTCCGAGATTTTCGGGGTCATGGGCAACGGGAACGCGCACTTCCTCGACGCATCGGTTCGCACCGGATTCCGCTTCACCGCCGTCCGCCACGAATCGGCCGCAGTCACTGCGGCCGACGCCTACTTCCGGATCACCGGCAAGCCCGCGGTGGCCACGACCACCTACGGTGCAGGCTTCACCAACGCCGTCACCCCGCTGGCCGAGGCTGCGGCGGCCGGGATCCCGATGATCCTGGTGACCGGTGACCAGCCGACGACCGGTGCCCGCGCCTGGGACGTGGACCAGACGGCCATCAACGACGCCGTGGGAGCCAAGACCTTTGTCGTTGACGCGCAGAACCCGGTGGCGATCACGCTTTCTGCCGTCGCCCATGCCCTGCGCGAACGCGTGCCCGTGGTCATCTCCCTGCCGTACGACATCGTCGCCGACGAAGCGGCGGGGGAACCGGATCTTTCACTCGCCGACTTCACCCTGGACCCGGGATACCCGGCGGCCGCGCCGGAACTGCTGGCCCGGGCCGCGGCGGTGCTTGACTCCGCCAAGCGCCCGCTGGTCCTCTACGGGCGCGGTGCCCGCCTGTCCGGCGCGGCCGAGGCGATCGGCGCGCTCGCCGACAAGCTCGGCGCACTGAGTTCCAGCACGGTGCTCGCCGCCAACCTCCTGTCCGGGCGGCACGGGGACCTCGGGATCGCCGGCGGCTTCTCCTCCGAGGAGACCGCGTCGCTGATCCACGAGGCGGACGCCGTCCTGGTGCTCGGGGCTCGGCTGAACCAGTTCACCATGCGGTTCGGGGACCTCTTCAACGAATCGGCGCAGGTCATCCAGGTCGATGTCACGCCGACGGCCACCAATGCGCGCGTCGATTCCTTCATCCGCGCCGACGCCGCGGACGTGGCCGGCGGGCTGCTCGGCATGGTCGGCCGGCGGGATGCCGGTGGATCCTGGCTGGGACAGGTCGGCGAGCGGCTCGAAAGGACCAACGACCACGCCGAGGGTGCGCAGACCGCGCAGGACGGCTTGCTGGACCCGCGCTCGGTGGCCCGGACACTGAACTCGATCCTCCCGGAACGGCGCGTGGTGGTCCAGGACGGCGGGCACTTCATCGGTTGGGGGCCCATGTACTGGGACATCCCGGCCCCGCGGGCGCTGAACCTCGTCGGCACCGCCTACCAAAGCATCGGCATGGGGCTTGCCTCGGCGGTCGGCGCGGGCGCCGCGGCGGAGGACGGCGAGACGGTCGTGCTTGCCTCCGGCGACGGCGGCTTCCTCATGGCCCTCGCCGACCTGGAATCGGTCATCCGCTCGGTGCGCAGCGGAGTGGTCGTGGTCTACAACGACGCCGGCTACGGGGCAGAGGTGCACCAGTACGGCTCGATCGGCCTGCACGAGGAGCCGATGCTCATTCCCGAGGTCGATTTCGCCGCAGTGGCCCGCGGCCTCGGCGCCAGGAGCACCAAGGTCCGCTCGCTGGGCGACTTCGACGAGTTGCGCGAGTGGGTTGCGCAGGGCGCACGGGGCGTCTTCCTCGTCGACTGCCGCATCAGCCCGTCGGTGCGGGCCCCCTACATGGAGGAAGTCCTCGAGGCCAACCGCAAGGCGGCGTTGGCCCGCGGATAGCAGGAACACCTTGGGGGGTGCGTCGCCCCGGCCGCGCGGCACTGCGTGGCCGGGGCGACGTGGCGTTTCACGTGAAAACACCGGGAGGGCCGAATGGAACCTACCCAAAGGTAGGTAAGGGGTCTATGGTGGGATGGTGCGATACCCGAACATGCTGGCGCTTGGCGTGGCAACACTCGCGGCGGCGGCGGCCATCGGGCTCGCCCCCGCCCACGCGCAAGCCACCCCCGTGAGCCAGGAAGCCGCCATGCCAGTTCCCTACCCGGATTCGCTCGACGGCCCGGCGCGCGGCCTGCGCGTCGCCACCTTCAACGCCTCGCTGCACCGGGAGAGCGAGGGGCAGCTGAAGCAGGACCTCTCCGGCACCGACGACCCGCAGGCGCGGGCCGTGGCCGAGGTCATCCAGCGCAACGCCCCGGACATCCTGCTGCTCAACGAGTTCGACTTCGATGCCGCGGGCAACGCGGCGGGCCTGTTCAGGGAGAACTACCTCGCGGTGTCCCAGCGCGGGCAGCTCCCGGTCGACTACCCCTACATCTACCTGGCGCCGTCCAACACCGGTGTGCCCAGCGGGGCGGACCTGGACGGGGACGGGGTCGTGGGCGGCGCGGCCGACGCCTTCGGCTACGGCGACTTCGAGGGCCAGTTCGCCATGGTGCTCTACTCGAAGTACCCGATCGACGCGTCGAACGCCCGGACCTTCCGGCACTTCCTGTGGAAGGACATGCCTCACTCCCGGTTGCCTGCCGGGTACTACGACGACCTGGTGCAGGGAGTGCTGCGGTTGCCCAGCAAGTCCATGTGGGACGTGCCGGTGAAGGTCGGCACGCAGACCGTGCACGTCATAGCGGCACACCCCACGCCACCGGCCTTCGACGGACCGGAGGAGCGCAACAAGCGCCGCAACCACGATGAGATCAGGCTCGTCAACGACTACATCGGCGGGGGAGACGGCGGCGCGTACATCTACGACGATGCGGGAGTGCGCGGGCCACTGGCACCGGGGAGTGCATTTGTGGTGCTCGGTGACCTGAACTCGGATCCCGCGGCGGGCGATTCGGACCCGGCCTCGATCGACGCGCTGCGGGGAAACCCGCTGCTGGCGGACCCCCTGGAGGGCCGGCCCACCGCCGACTTCGGCCGCGGTGAGGCCGGGGTCATGCGCGTCGACTATGTGCTGCCCTCCGCCTCGTTCCGGGTGGACGACGCCGGCGTCTACTGGCCGGGCCCCGGACAGGGCGGTTCGGACCTCATCGAGGGATGGCCCCCGCCCAGCAGCGACCACCGGCTCGTGTGGGTCGAACTGGGCCTGCCCGGATAGCCGGGCAGGCCGCTCAGGCCGCCCAACCTGGCCAGCCGCGGCCGGCCGGGGAACACGGGAAACCCAAAAACGCCTGAGGGGCGGCCTGTCGGCCGCCCCTCAGGCGTTTGCTGTAGCTTCCCCCCACGGGGAAGGGCGTCAGGCTCGCTGCGCGGACCCGGTGCCTGTCGCGGTGCCTGCCGCGGCGATCTCGGCGGAGGGTTCGGCTGCCCCGCCGGATCCCGGTCCGTCGCCGGCTTCCGGGTTCCCGCCCTCGAGCCGCCGGCGCCGGCGCTGTGCCAGGGCATTGAGCACGGCGATGGCCAGGACCAGGCCGGCGGTGGCGAAGAGCTGGGTGCGGCTGGAGGGATCGAACAGTGAGAGCACCACGATCCCCGCGAGCATGGCCAGGGCCAGGATCGACAGGTACGGGAAGCCGGGCATGCGCACCGGAAGGACGATGCTCGGGTCCCGGTCGGCCCGCCGGCGGAGCACGATCTGCGACACGGCGATGAACCCCCAGGTGACAAGCAGCGTGGAGCCCACGGCGTTGAGCAGGATCGGCATGACGAGGTCCGGCGCCAGGTAGTTCATGACCACCGCCACGGTGCACAGGACCACGGACCCGAGCACCGCGATGTAGGGGGTCTTGTTCTTGTTCCGCACCATCACCACGCGCGGGGCAAGCTTGCGCTCGGAGAGCGAAAGAAGCATGCGCGAAGCCGCATATATGTTGGCGTTCATGGCGGAAAGCAGGGCAACGACGACCACGAGCGCCATGATCGTGTCGATCCACGGGATGTTCGCGGCACCCAGCACGGCCACGAACGGGCCCGCGGCAAGCTCCGGGGAGTCCCACGGAAGCACTGCCACCATGACCAGGGCGGAGCCGATGTAGAAGACCAGTACGCGCACCAGAACGCCGCGGACCGCCTTGCGGATGCTCTTGCGCGGGTTCTCGCTCTCGGCGGCGGCGATGGCGACGATCTCGATGCCGCCGAAGGCGAAGACCACCATCAGCAGGCCTGCGCACAGGCCCACGACGCCGGTGGGCATGAACCCGCCGTGGGCGACGAGGTTGCTCAGGCCCGTGGCCTCGACGCCCGGCACCAGGCCGAGGATCATGGCCGCACCGACGGCAAGGAAGACGACGATCGCCGCGACCTTCATGAAGGAGAACCAGAACTCGAACTGGCCGAACTTCGAGACGTGGGCCAGGTTGACGGCGGTCAGCAGGCCGACGAAGATCAACGACCAGGTTCCCTGGGACACCCCGGGGATCCAGCCGCCGATGATCGCCGCGGCCCCGGTGGCCTCGGCCGAAATGACGATGACCGCCTGGATCCAGTACAGCCAGCCGATCACCGCCCCGGCGTTCGGACCCAGTGCCTTGGTGGCATAGACGGAAAACGAGCCGGACGACGGGTTGGCCGCAGCCATCTCGCCGAGCATGTTCATGATCAGGATGACCAGGAAGCCGGCCAGTGCGAAGGCCAGGATGACGCTGGGCCCGGCCACCGCGACGGCCTGCCCCGACCCGATGAACAGGCCGGCGCCGATGGCGCCGCCGATGCCCATCATGGTGATCTGGCGGGTGGTGAGGTTGCTGCCGGAACCCGTGGTGGTGCTAGACATGCGCGGGCGTCTCCTGCAGTGCCGCAACGACGGCGCCGGCGATCAGCGCGTTGGCCTGTTCGGAACCGATGGAAATGCGGATTCCCTCGCCGGCGAAGGCGCGGGCCCATACTCCCGCGGCGCGCAACGAGGCGTCGACCGCCGCAGTCCGCTCGCCGGTGTTGAGCCAGATGAAGTTGGCGTGCGAGTCGCCCAGTTCCACGCCCGCCGCGCGGAGGGAGGCAACCAGCTTGGTGCGTTCCTCGATGAGGGTGTCGATACGCACCTGCAGCTCGGGCTCGTGCTCAAGGCTGAGCACTGCGGCGCGCTGGGCCAGGGCCGTCACACCGAACGGGACGGCGGTCTTGCGCAGGTTCGCGGCGACGTCGACCGGCGCGATGGCGTACCCGATGCGCAGCCCGGCCAGGCCGTAGGCCTTGGAGAAGGTGTGCAGCACCGCGACGTTGGGGTAGCGGCGGAAGAAGTCCATGCCGATCGCCGAGTCGCCGTGCACGTTGAAGTGCACGTAGGCCTCGTCGATGACGACGAGCACGCGTGCCGGGACCTTGGCCATGAACGCGTCGAGGGCCGCGGTGTCCACCACGGTGCCGGTCGGGTTGTTGGGGTTGCAGATGAAGACCAGGGAGGTGCGCTCGGTGATCGCCGCGGCCATGGCCTCGAGGTCGTGGGCGTCAGCGGAATCCAGCGGGACCATCACGGGGGTTGCGCCGGCGACGTGGGCCAGGATCGGGTAGGCCTCGAAGGAGCGCCAGGCGAACATGACCTCGTCGCCGGGGTTGGTTGTCGCGTGGATCAGCTGCCCGGCGACCTCCACGGAGCCCGCGCCCAGGGCGATGGCGGCCGGGTCCACGCCGAAGCGTTCGGCCAGCATGCCGACGAGTTCGGGGGCGGCGGCGTTGGGGTATTCGTTGATGTTTCCCAGCTCGGCGGCGAGGGCTGTCGTGACCGGGGCCAGCGGCGGGAACGGGTTCTCGTTCGACGAGAGCTTGAACGCCTGTTCGTGCTCGCCGGGGGTGGCCCCCTGCTTGTAAGCGGGGATCGCCTGGAGAGAAGTGCGCTGGGCGATTGTCATCGTGCCTCCGTGGAATATACCGGTGGCGCGTCATCGGTGACGCGTCTCACATAAACTACGAAGCCGGTGTCCGCCGGTCAACTGCCCAGCGAAAGACCATACAAGATGTACACGAAGAGTAGCGTTGGCAGTTGAATGCTAGGCATTGTGCCCAGCATTTTTCGTAGCCGAACTTAGCCTACCGCCATTGCGGGCGGCCGGTTCACGCGGTGCGGGCGCTGCCGCTCCGTCCTCGCCGGGGCCCTGCCGCACGGCCTCCCGGGCCAGCGGAAGGGTGCGGTTCTCAAAGTGCGTTTCCAGCACGATCGAGGACGAGGAACGGCTCATGCCCTCCGTCACCGAAATCGCATCCAGGACGCGCTGCAGGTCCTTCGTCGAACGGGCCACGATCTTCACCAACATGTCGCTCGAACCGGAGACGGTGTGCATTTCCAGGATCTCCGGGATGGTTGCCAGTTCCGCGGCGACCCCGACCTGCCCGCGCCGCTGCTGGATCTTCAGCGAGCAGAAGGCCGTCACCGGGTACCCCATGGCCGTGGGGTCGATGTGCGGGGCGATCCGGGTGACGACCCCCGACTCGTGCAGCCGGTTCAGGCGGTTCTGCACCGTGCCGCGGGCGACGCCGAGGCGTTTGGAACACTCCATGACCCCGATGCCGGGTTCGTCGGTGAGCAGCTCGATCAAAGACACGTCCAGCGAATCGATTCTCATGCGCCAAGTATGGGTCGTGGTGCGCGGTGCGCGCGAATTTCGGCGGGGGCGCCCCGGGGCGCGGCACCCCGTGCCCCGAACCTCAGCGTCCCAGCACCCGTCGCAGGTGCGCGTTGAGCATGGTTCCCTGCGGGTCCGCGGCGTCGCGCTGTTCCAGGAAGTCGTTGAAGTGCGGGTAGGCGGAGGCCAGGTAGGAGGAATCGCGGGTGTGCAGCTTGCCCCAGTGTGGCCGGCCGCCGTGGTGCACGAAGACCCGCTCGACGGCCTCGAAGAACTCCCGCGAGGGCTCGCCCGCGTAGCGGTGCACGGCGATGTAGGCGCTCTGCCGGCCCGAGGCGGTGCCCAGCCAGGTGTCGTCCGCCCCCGTCGCCCGGACCTCCAGCGGGAAGGAGACCTTGTGCGGGTGGGCCTCGATCACCGCGCGGACCTCGGCGAAGACCGCCGGCAGGGCGGCCAGCTCGATCGAGTACTCCATTTCGCGGAAGCGCACCCGGCGGGGCGCGACGAAGACCCGCTCGGACTGGTCGGTGTAGCTGCGCACGGCCAGCGCCTTCGCCGCGAACCGGTTGATGGACGGAACCGTTGCGGGGATCCTGGCGCCGACCTGGCACATTGCGGAGAACGCGGCGTTGCCCACCAGCTCGTCGTTGATGAGCCGGCCGTGCCACGGCACCGGGTCCGGCACCGCGTCGTCGGGCAGCCGCGTATTGGTCTTGGCCAGGGCCGTTTCCGTGTAGGGGAACCAGTAGAACTCCAGGTGGTCGCTGAGCACCACGCGGTCGACGAAGGACTCGAGCATCCCCGCCAGCGGTTCGGGCTCCTCGCGGGCGTGCAGCTTGAAGCGGGGCACGCACTGCAGGGTGATCTCGGTGAGCACGCCCAGGGCGCCCAGGCCCACCCGCGCGGCCTGGAAGAGCCCGGGGTTCGAGGTGGGTGAGCATTCGCGGGCCTCGCCGTTGGGCAGCATGATCCGCAGGGCTGTGACGGCCCCGGAGAATCCGGTGAAGGCAAGGCCCGTTCCGTGGGTCGAGGTGTTGATGGCGCCGGCCAGCGACTGGTGGTCGATGTCGCCCATGTTGGCCAGGGCCAGCCCGTAGGGCTCCAGCAGCCGGCCGATGTCGCGCAGCCGGGTCCCGGCGCGGAAGCGGACCTGGCCGGTGGGCGGGTCCACGCGGACGATGCCGCTGAAGTGCTCCAGCGAGAGCAGCGTCCCGTCCGTCGCGGCGAGCGGCGTGAACGAATGCGCCCCGCCCACCACCCGGAGGGATGACCCGGACCCGGCGGCCGCACCCAGGGCGGCGGCGATGCCAGCCTCGTCCCGCGGCACGGCAACGGCACGCGGGGTGGCCACGGCGCTCGAGGCCCAGTTGCGCCAGGTCCCGGACTTCGCAAGTCCCGGGATGCGTGGGTTCTTCACAGGAAGGCCTTCCCCTCGGAGCGGTACGTCGGCCAGGTGTCGACGATGCTGCCGTGGGAATACACGGCGATGTCCGCCAGCCGCTCGGCTACCTCGCCGGCCTTGGCATGCCGGAAGTAGACGGTGTCGCCCAGCGCCAGCGTGCGCGCGGCCTCGCCGACCAGCGGCGTCTGCACCTCGCCGGGCCCCTCCGTGCCGCGGTAGCGCAGGCCCGGTGGCCAGGCCGGGGTGGGCAGCCTGTCCCGGCCGGCGGGGCCGGAAGCAACCCAGCCGCCACCGAGCACCGTGACGGTGGAGGGGTCGGGCCGACGGGACACGTTCAGCCCGAAATGCAGGGCGTGCCGGGGGCGGAAGTCCCGGTAGCCGTCGAAAAGGCCGGGGCCGATGAGCCCGGAACCCGCGGCGACCTCCGTCACCGCGGATTCCCGCGCCGTCGTTTCCAGCGACCCGGTGCCGCCGCCGTTCACGAATTCAAGCTCCACGAGCGTTTCCAGCGCGGCGACGGCCTCCGCCCGCCGGGCGAGGATGTCTGCGGCGGAGGCCCGCTGCATGGCGCGCACCGCGGCGCCCCGGGCCCCGGGGGCCCCGTCGCCCACGCCGGCAATCTGCCCCTCGTAGGCCATGAGCCCGACCAGCCGGAGGTTGGGCCGCCGCAGGATCCCCATGGCCAGCCGCGTGACGTCCGCGGCGGTGCGCAGCGGGGAACGCGCGGCGCCGATGCTGAGGCCGCGCACGGGCCGGTAGGAGGCGTCCATGTCGATGGCGACGCGCACCGCCGGATGGCCGGGGGCCGCCCGTTCCAGCAGGTCGAGCTGCCCGATGTCGTCGACCATCAGGGTGACGGCCGCGCGCGCCGTGTCGCTGGCCGCCAGGGCCCTCAGTGCCGCGGCATCCGTGCACGGGTAGCCCACCACGATGTCGCCGGTGCCCGATTCGGCGAGCCAGATCGCCTCCGGGAGGGTGAAAGCCAGGACGCCGGCGAAGCCGGGCATGCCCAGTGCGTGCCGAAGGGCGCGGCGCATGCGCAAGGACTTGGAGGCGACCCGGATCGGCTTTCCGGAGGCGCGCCGGACCAGGTCGCGGGCGTTGGACTCGAAATGTTCCAGGTCAAGCAGCCCCACGGGGCGGGCGTCGAGGCCGGCCTCGGCCAGCGCCTTGTCGTACGCCGCGAAGCGGGCTGCCGCGGCGGGCCCGCCGGCCGTGCCGTCTGCCGGTCTTGCGTTTAACACGGACAATCTCCTTCGCCAAACATGCGCATGTGGCGCCCGTCACTACGGGTTGACCTCAACTTACAGCATTCCGGGGGCGGAATGCCGGTGCATCCCCGGCGGCTAGGCTGGGGTTCATGGACGAGGCGATCTATTCCCGGGAGGCCGGCCAACGGGGCAACACGGACCTGGTGCTCATGCTGCACGGCTACGGGTCGAACCCCGAACGCATGCTGCAGTGGTTTGCGGCACTCCCGGCAGGGGCGACGGGCGCCGCGCTGCGCGGGCCGCTGGACGTGGGCGGGGACAGAGGCTGGTTCCTGCTTGACTACTTCCTGGCCAACGATTTCGCCGAGGTGGTATCGGCCGCCCAGCGGGTGCTCGACTGGCAGGACAGGTACGCCATCGGCTACCGCTCGATCAGCCTGCTGGGCCACTCGCAGGGGATGGCCATGGCAACGACGCTGCACCGGCTTCGTCCGGGGAGCTACCGCGCGATCGTCGGGCTCAGCGGGTTCGTGCTGTCCAACGATCTGCTGAACCTCACCGACAGCGAGCCGGAGCCGGGCCGGGGCGTCCCGTTCTTCTGGGGGCGCGACCCCCAGGACCTGGTCATCAACCCGGATGCCGTGGACTTCACCCGGGAATGGCTGGAACGGAACACGGCGTTGACGGCACGCAGCTACCCGGGCATGGGGCACGGTTTCGGTGCGGCCGAGGAACGCGACGTCGCTGCCTTCCTCCGGCACTACCTGCGCTAGCCGGGGCGACCCCGCGCACCATCAACCGGATGGTTGATGCGGCCACCCGGTGCCGGCACCATGGTGGAGGGTGGGACGGTTGCGCTCGAAGCCCGAGGGCGCAACCCGATGTCCATCCACCACTCGGGCGCCACCGAACGGGAGTGTCACCCCAGATGATGCGCATGTTGTACACGGCTTTTGCTTTCGGGGCCACCGGGGTGCTCTCCGGGCTCTACTACAGGGAACTGACCAAGGGCCACGGCTTCCTGGACCGCTCGGCCTCCCAGCTGCCGCTCGTGCACACGCACCTGCTGGTCCTGGGATTCATCTTCCTGCTCATCGTGATGGCACTGGAAAAGGTGTTCGGCATCTCCGAAGCCGCACCGCGTGCCTTCAACTGGTTCTACTGGATGTGGACCGCGGGCGTGGCGCTGACTGGGGGCATGATGCTCGTGCAGGGGACCCTCGTGGTGGTGGGAGCCGGGTCGGGATCCGCGGCGCTCGCCGGAATCGCCGGGCTGGGACACATCGGCCTCACCGCCGCCGTCGTGCTCTTGTTCGTTGCGATGCGCGCAGCGGTCAAGGGGCATGTTGCCGGCGGGGCGCGCGAAGCCGCACGAACCGCATAGCCCCCGGGCGGCAACGCGAGCCCCTTGGCCCCCGCCGCCGGCGGCACGGTGCGCACGTCCCGCTTTCGCCCTGCGAAAAACACCCGTGCCTCCTGCCCCCTGCTGCGCCTAGAGTTGATCCCAGAATGAAAAAGGACCCGATCACTTCCAGCGTCATTGGCCCCGACGGCAAGCCCGTGGCCGGGATCCAAGGTGCCATCATGAAGGCCGTGGGGGTCCAGCGCCCGCTCGTCCTGGCCTACCTGCGCCGATTGCGCCGCAAGCACCCGAACCACACGGCGGCCGAGCTCGCCAAGCTGGTCGAGCGCGACTACCTCCTGGCCATCACCGGTTCGGGAGCCGCAGTGGGTGCCACCGCGGCCCTGCCCGTGGTGGGAACCGCTGCCGCCTTGGGTTTTTCCGCCGCGGCGACCGTCGGATTCCTCGAGGCGAGCGCCCTCTATGGGCAGTCGCTGGCCGAGTTGCACGGAATCACCACGGAGAACCCGGACAAGGCGCGCCTGCTCGTCATGGCGATCCTGCTGGGTGACGAGGGAAGTTCCATGATTGCGGCGTTCACCCACCAGGCCGCGGGTCGGGGCGCCGGACCCGTCAAGGGATGGGCCGCCATGTTCGGGGCAAACAAGCCCGCCAGCCTCTGGGCCACCATGCAGGGCACCATGCAGAAGACCTTCATGAAGAAGATGCTGGCCACGCAGGGCGCCTCGATGCTGGGCCGCATCGTGCCCTTCGGGATCGGCGCCGCCATCGGAGGGGTTGGCAACCGCTACCTGG
Source organism: Paeniglutamicibacter selenitireducens (assembly GCF_051550675.1). NCBI lineage: Bacteria > Bacillati > Actinomycetota > Actinomycetes > Micrococcales > Micrococcaceae > Paeniglutamicibacter > Paeniglutamicibacter selenitireducens. Next base: position 44,441 of record NZ_JBPULF010000012.1, read on the forward strand.
GCAAGCGCGTGGTCGAGGCCGCGGGACTCGCTTTCGGGACGATACCCACCACGATCCCCGGCCAGCTGCTGGTCGAGCCCGGGTCGAAATCCGCGCCCACCGAGGTCTCGGCCAGGGCCGCGGACGGAGAAGCGGATGCTGCAGCGGAGGTAGAGGCGCAGATCGAGGCCGAGCGGGCACGGCGCAACACCGGCCGCTGAGGGCCCTCCCTGATCAGCGCAGCAGCGCGTTGGCCAGGGTGAAGATGCCCAGGCCGGCCAGCGACCCGACGACAGTGCCGTTGATGCGGATGAACTGCAGGTCCCGTCCGACCTGCAGCTCGATCTTGTCGCTGGTTTCCCGGCCGTCCCAGCGGGCCACCGTATCGGTGATCAGCGACGTGATCTGTCCCCGGTAGTTGTCGATGACGTATCCCGCGGCGTTGGACACCCAGAGGTTCACCTTCGCGGCAAGGCGTTCGTCGTTTTCCAGCCTCCGGCCGAGATCCCGGATCCCCGCCACCATCGACCTGCGCAATTCGGATTCAGGGTTGTTCATCGCATCCAGCAGTGCGGCCTTCACCGAGGACCAGCTCGCCGCCGCCAGCTCGCGCAGCTGCGGATCGCCCAGCAGCGAGTGCTTCAGGGCCTCGACCTTCTCGACCATCAACGGGTCGTTCTGCATGTCCGCCGCGAAGCTGCGGAGCCAGGCATCGATGCTCTGGCGCATGGGATGGGACGGGTCGGCGCGGACGCCTGCCACGAACTTGCCCAATTCACGGTGGAGCTTTTCCCCGAGCAACGTGTCGACCAGGGACGGCACCCACGAGGGCGAGTGCTGGGACACCGTGGAAACGATCATGCCGCGGTTGGCGGCAACCCATTTCTCCGCGCGTTCGGCCAGCAGGTCTATCGCGGGCTTGTGGTGCCCGTCCTCGATGACGCGCTGCATGATGCGTCCCAGGGTGGAGGACCATTCCGGTGCGAGCATGTGTTTCCTGGCCAGGGATTCGACCAGCACCAGCACGTCCTTGTCGTCGAGCACCTCCAGCACCGCGCCGATGACGGTCGCCGCCTCCTGGGCCACCCGTGCCGCCGATTCCTCCTTCGCCAGCCAACGCCCCGCGCTTCCCGCCACGTCGAGCTGCCGCAGCTTGCCGTCGACGACCTCCCGCGAGAGGAAGTTCTCTTGGACGAATTCGCCAAGGCTCTCGCCGATCTGGTCCTTCTTGCGCTCGATGATCGCCGTGTGGGGAATCTTCAGCCCCATGGGGTGGCGGAAGAGTGCCGTGACGGCGAACCAGTCCGCCAGGGCACCGACCATTCCGCCCTCCGCCGCGGCCCGCACATACTCCAACCACGGATAGCGGTGCTGCAGGGCAAAGGCCACTGCAAAAACGATCGCCATGACGATGAGCAGCCCGGTGGCCACCCGTTTCATGTGGCGCAGCGACGCGGCCTTCGCCGCATTGTTTTCCGCCGCAAGGGACGGTCGAGTAGTTGGCATGTGAGGTGGCTCCCGCGCCTGGAGGGTTGATGGAACAGGATTCCACGATAGTTCACCCGCCGGTGGGTGTGGCCGGCTACGCGCTGGCCCGGGCCTCGTTGTAGCGTGATCCCCATGCGCACTCTCGTCTACGCACACCGGGGATCGTCCAAGGCCTATGCTGAAAACACCAGGGCGGCCTACCTGCAGGCGCTTGCCGAGGGCGCCGACGGCATCGAATGCGACGTGCACCTGAGCTCCGACGGGTTCGTGGTCTGCCACCACGACCCGACCGTCGACAGAACCTCCAACTCCACCGGGCGGGTCGGCGAGAAGTCGCTGGAGGACCTGCGGGAACTGGACTTCTCGTCCTGGAAGAACCCCTCGATCCCCGCGGAGTACGGGACGATCGGGGAACAACTGGTCACCTTGCGGGAACTCGTGCTGCTCATGCAGGGTTCGGACAGGGACGTTGGGCTGGCGGTGGAAATCAAGCATCCCAGCCCCTTCGGGCGGAGGCTCGAGGACGCAACGCTGGCCGTACTCGCCGATCTCGGCTGGAACGCCGAGGACTCAATGATCGGAAAGATCTATGTCACGTTCATGAGCTTCGACCCAGGTTCCGTGCGCTACCTGCTGGATCGGATCCCCGCACGTCACGTATGCCAACTTGTCACGGACGTGGACGAGGAATGGATCGACGAACTCGTGCTGGCAGGCGAAACCGACAGGGCCGGGGTCGCTGCGGTCCTGGCGCAGGCCATGACCCAGGGCGTCGAATTGCTGGATTCGGGTATCCCCGCGCTGGCCGGGCCGGGAGTCGCCTATGTGCGTGAGCATCCGGCCCTAGTCGAAGACTGGATGCGCCGGGGCGCCACCTTCAGGGTCTGGACAGTCGATGACCCGCGGGACGCGACGTACCTTGTCGACCTCGGGGTTTCACAGCTGACAAGCAATGTTCCGGCCGCCATCAAGGCGCATCTGGGACTTTCCTGAAACCGCAGCGGGTCAGCGATCCGCCGTCCTGACCGGCGCGTAGAATCTTCGCGTGGATCAACAAGTAAACGCCTATTACCAGGACACCTACCTCTTCGAGACAGAGGCCAGTGTCATCGCCAACGGAACGGACGCCGAAGGTGCGTCGTGGATTGCCCTGAGCCCGAATATCTTCCACCCGCGAGGCGGAGGGCAGCTCGAGGACACAGGGACCGTCAACGGCCTCGAGGTGAGCGTCTCACGCAACGAGGACGGACTTGTCGTCCTGGGCGGCGCAGGCGCTCTTCCGGTGGGCACCAAGGTCTCCTCGGCGGTCGACCCGGAAACACGGCTTTTGCATGCCGCGCTGCACACAGCCGGGCACCTGGTGGGGTTCATCGGAGAACAGCGAAGCTGGGAACACAGCGGACACAGCCACTTCCCGGGACAAGCCAGGCTTGATTTCCGTCCGGAAAGCCTCACGGAGGACTTCTCGGATCCCGAGGCCCGAGCCGGTGCCATCGCGGAACTCCAGGCGGAGCTCGATCGGCTTGTCGCAACTTCCGCAGGCGTTTCAGCCACCACGGATGCGCAGGGCGTGCGAACCGTCGCGATCGAGGGGGTTAACGCAGAACCCTGTGGCGGCACGCATGTCCGGGACTTGTCATGCCTCAAGGACAGCAAGATCCTCGAAGCCAAGGTGAAGCGCGGCGCACTGAAGGTGCGCTACGAATCGCTCCACGCATAGGAAGCCGGCCGGTTTCCGGAAACCGGGAACCGGCCGACCCGGTCGATCCCTAGGCAGAGGCGGAGCGCAGGGTCTTGAACCCTTCGAACACCATGGCGATACCGGCAAGGATCAGGAAGGTCGCGATTACCGCGAGCATTGCAAGGATGCCCGTCCCGGGCGCAAGCACCAGCCACAGGCCAAGCGCCAGGGTGATGCCGCCGCTGACCAGGCCCACCCACCAGAACGGGAACACCTTGCGCGCGGCCAGCGCCGAAACGACCTGAAGCACCCCGAGGGCCAAAGCCCACCAGCCGATGATCAGCACCACAACGATTGCGGTTTTGTTGGGCCAGATCATGGCCACGAGCCCGGCGGCCACCGAAATGATGCCCAGCCAGAGCAACCATGGGCTCCTGCGGCCCTTGCGCGATGCAAACCACAGCCCGAGGCTCAGGGCCCCGTCGGCCAGGGTGAAAAGACCGAAGATGAATACCGTTGCTGCGACAGTGATGTCGGACCAGGCAAGAATGACCACGGCGAAGACCACGGCAAGCGCGCCACGCAGGATCAGGGACCATCCGGTCGGTTTCGATGGGACAACCACAATCGTTCCTTCAAGCATTGGCTTTCCTTAGTCTTGGGGCGTATCCGCTACCGGCTTCGGATTTCCAGTCTATGGCCGGCAGGCCGCAGGGTGCGCCCCAGCGCCTCGTGGGAGCCTGTTTTTGGCAGCTAAGCTTGGTGTGTGCTTCCCAAAATGACCCCCGCGACCAAGGTCGGCTTATCCATCGCGGTCGCCACGGGCCTTTACGCCATTTCGTACGGGGCACTGGGGGTCGCGGCGGGGCTCAGCGTGTGGCAGGTGTCGGCCCTGAGCCTGTTGATGTTCACCGGCGGCTCCCAGTTCGCCTTTATCGGTGTGATCGCGGGTGGCGGTGCTCCCGGTGCGGCATTCGGCGCGGCGACCTTGCTGGGGGTGCGCAATGCCGTCTACGGCATGCAGGTCAAGTCGATGCTCAAGCCGCGCGGTTGGAGAAAGTTTGCCGCAGTTCATGTCACCATCGATGAATCCATAGCCACCGCCGCGGGGCAGCGCGAACCTTCTGAGCAGAAGCGCGGGTTTTGGGTTGCCGGTCTTGGCATATATGTGATGTGGAATATCTTTACGGTCGTCGGAGCACTCCTTGGCGACGCGCTGGGGGACCCCAAGGCGTGGGGGCTGGACGGCGCCGCCGTCGCCGCATTCCTGGGTCTTCTGTGGCCTCGGCTGAAGTCGGCAGAGCCGATCGCCATCGCCTCGGTGTGCGCCCTGGCGACGATTCTCGTGGTTCCCTTGGTGCCGCCGGGAGTTCCGATCTTGGTTGCCGCGGTCATCGCGGGAGTATGGGGATACTTCGGCAAAGGGCCGGCAAGTGAAGGCCTCGAGCCCGACGTTGAGCCGCATGCGAGTGAAGGGAATGCCCAGTGAGTGAACTGTGGTGGTGGATCATCGCCGGGTGTGTCGCGGCATACGGCATCAAGATGCTGGGCTTCCTGGTGCCCGAGAAATTGCTGGAGAACGAGAAGATGACGAGGGCTGCCGGCGCGCTGACGATCGGCCTGTTGGCCTCACTTACGATGGTCAACACCGTAGCCAGCGGAACCAGCGTCGTACTCGATGCGCGGATCGGTGCACTCGTTGCGGCAGCTATCGCACTTGTGCTTCGGGCGCCGTTTCTGGTGGTTGTTATCGCAGGGGCCGCTGCGGCCGCCCTGCTCCGCTGGCTCGGCTGGGGCTAAACACCGTCCAGTGTCCGCGGGACGGAGTTGGCATTCGGACGCGCCACCGTGACATGAGGGGTGGGCGGTGGCACAGTTGAACCATGATCGTCGCCTTTTCCCTTGCCCCCAGTACCGACAACGCGGATGGATCGGTCCACAACGCCGTGGCCGCGGCCGTCAAGATCGTCCGCGAATCGGGGTTGCCGAATTCCACCTCATCGATGTTCACCGAGATCGAGGGGGAATGGGACGAGGTCATGGATGTCATCAAGCGGGCGACGGAGGCCGTTGCGGCCTACGGGTCGCGGGTTTCCCTCGTTCTCAAGGCGGACATCCGTCCTGGCTACAGCGGGGAATTGACAGGAAAGATCGAGCGCCTGGAAAGGGCCCTTGACGCGCAGGAGTAGCTCCCATGGACAGCCCAGCCGAACCGGCCACACCGGCCGAAGTCGATGCGTATTTCGTTGAAATGCTCTTGGACCCGGAACCCGGGATGGATGCCGCCCGCCGCCGGGCGCACGAGGCAGGGCTGCCCCGGATCGAGGTCAGTGAAGTCCAGGGGAAGTTCCTGATGCTGCTGGCCCAAATCGCCTCGGCCAAACGAGTCCTGGAAATCGGGACCCTTGGCGGATACTCGACAACTTGGCTGGCCCGTGGCGTGGGTATCGACGGACAGGTGGTGACCTGCGAGTTCGAACCCCTGCATGCCAGGATCGCAGCGGACAACCTGGCCGCCGCCGGCGTCGAAGAGCGGGTTGAAATCCGCATCGGCCCCGCGCTCGATACCCTCGATGCGCTGCTGGCCGAAGGCGGCGAACCCTTTGACCTGATCTTCATCGACGCCGACAAGGAAAACAACGCGCACTACATCCAGTCCGCGATCACGCTGGGGCACCCGGGAAGTGTCATCGTGGTGGACAATGTGGTGCGCGAGGGCGGGGTACTGCACCCGGGTGAGCCCGTGGACGACGCCGGGCGCATGCTGAAGGGTGTCCGGGACGGGATCGAGATGCTGGGAAGCAACCCCCGGCTGGACGCCACGGCCATGCAGACCGTCGGCGTCAAGGGTTGGGACGGCTTCGCGCTGGCCGTCGTGCGCTGAGAGCGCGTGCCGAAGGCCACGACGTGGGGTTGGGCCGCGTGCCTGGATTGCACATAGGCTTGCAGCGTGACTACCGAGACCTACGAGATCCGCCGCGCCGCGCCCGAAGACGTCAAGGCAACCCTGGGCATGAAGCTCCGGGCCTGGCGCGAAACGTACAAGGACCAGCGTCCAGAGTCCTTCTTCTCCGCTGCCGAGGCACGCATGGAGGCGGAAGAGGACTGGTGGACCCGCGGATTGGCGCAGGGCGCAGAACTCTGGATCGCCACCGACGGGCAGTCCAACATCGTCGGGGTCGCAGGCGGTGGCCCTGCGGCCGACGACGACGCGGATACCGGCGTGGGCATCGAACTGCAGCTTCTCTATGTCCTGGGGGACCACCACGGCACGGGACTTGGCCAGCGGCTCCTCGAGACCGTGCTTACTGGCCGCGACGCGGTTCTCTGGGTGCTGGAGGGCAACGCCCGCGCCCGGGCGTTCTATGCCCGCCACGGATTTGTTGCCGACGGCCGCGTTGAGGCCCTCGCCGACGACTGGGAAGGCCTTAACGAAGTCCGCATGGTTCGCCGGGGCACCCGCCGTGGCTAAGGGACGCGGGAAGCGCGCCAAGGCCCCTGCCGCCGAACAGGCCGCCGCCGAGGCCGCGGACGCCGGGCCGGTCGAGGGCACCTACCCGATCGATACCGGCACGGCGACTCTGGAACGCGACCACTATTCGCCGGAGGGCTGGATCCTCAAGGTCAACGGCGTTCCCTCCTCCCACGTGGACCTCGCTGCACCCGAGCGGCTCGATTTCGAGTACATGCGCTGGATCGCCGCGTTGGTCCGCTCGCGCTTCGCCCCCGTGGCCTACGACGGGAACGAATCGAAGCTGCGGGCGTTGCACCTGGGCGGCGGGGCCTGCTCGATGGCCCGCTGGGCGGCAGCCACCTACCCGAACGCACGCCAGGTGGTGGTGGAACTCGACGGGAAGCTTGCCGAACTGGTGAGGGCCTGGTTCGACCTGCCGCGCGCGCCGCTCCTGCGCCTGCGTGTGGGGGAGGCCGGCGAGGTGTTGCGAAGCCTGACCGACGCCACCCGCGACCTGGTTATCCGCGACGTATTTGCCGGCGACCAGACCCCCAAGGACCTGACGACGCTGGAATTCACGGCGCACGTGGCCCGGGTGCTGGATACCGACGGGCTCTACGTCGTCAATTGCGGCGACACCCCGGCGCTGGACAACGCCAAGCGCGAGGCGGCAACCATTGGCTCCGTCTTCAAGCACGTCGCCATCGTCGCAGACCCGCCCATGCTCAAGGGCCGGCGCTATGGCAACGTCATCATCGCCGGATCCAACGCACCGATCCCTACCGGCCCGGATTTCACCAGGGAACTGCTCGGCGGCGGGGTTCCGGCACAGCATTGGGACGACGCCGCGGTCCGGGCTTTCGCCCGCCACGCAACCGCCATCTAGCAAACATGCGCCACGGGGAATGCTTGCCGGAAGGAGCCGGGACCCCGCGCCCCCTATAGGCTTGGGGTGCGGCGGACATCCGGGTCCGGCGCGGCCGGCCGGCCCGGCGGATCCGCAAGGGGATTGCGCCGAGGTCCCGGAACGGGCAGGTTATTCGACAGCAGGAGCACCCCGAACCCCCATGAGCACGCCAACACATGTTTCCTGGGAACAGGACGGCAGCACCCGCAGCTCACTCTGGTCATCGTCAAACGGGGCCAAGCCGCCGGCCCGCATCGTCCCCGTCGACGACGGCCTGACGGCCGACGAAGCGCACCGGATGGCGGCACAGGGCGTAGGCATGCTGTGGACCGGGGACTACCACAACGCCCGCCAGCTGCTCAGCGCCATGGGCCGGCGCGCGCCGGATGCCGGCAGGCCCAAGCGCAAGGCCGCCGCGGCGACCACCGCCGAACGCTTCTACAAGTACCGGCAGGCCCGCACGCAACGCTCCCGCATGCTCTCGATGTTGCTGGTCCCCGTGGTGCCCGGGCCGGCTGTGGCCCTGCGCCGGGCGCCGGACGTTGCCGAGGCCTGGCTCAACGCCTTCGGCCCCGTCACCGAACCGACGCTCGTGACACTTCAGGAACTGCTCGGCGCCGTCGGCGCCCAGCAATGGCGCTCCACCGGCCTTGAGGTGCCGGCGCTCGGGGCTCGGATCCACCCGCACTACGGCACCTTCGCCCCCGTGCGCGGGGAGTACCTGGAGCTGGTGGCGGAGGCGGAGCTGCCCGGCACGGACCGGGCCTTCGACATCGGCACCGGCACGGGCGTGCTGGCCGCCATCCTGGCCAAGCGCGGGGTGGCCGAAGTCGTCGGCACCGACTCGCAGGAACGGGCGGTTGCCTGCGCCCGGGAGAACTTCGCGCACCTGGGCCTGGACGGCCGTGCATCCGCGATAGTGCGCGACATGTTCCCGGAAGGGCGAGCCTCGCTCATCGTCTGCAACCCGCCGTGGCTGCCCGGAACCCCGCAGACGCTGCTCGACTACGCGGTCTACGACCCGAAGTCCCGCATGCTGCGCGAATTCCTCAACGGGCTTCCCGGCCACCTGAGCCCTGGGGGAGAGGGCTGGCTTGTCATCTCCGACCTGGCCGAACGCCTCGGATTGCGCAGCCGGGCGGAGCTCCTGGGCTGGATCGACGCCGCCGGGCTGGAAGTCGCAGGGCGCGCGGACACCGTCCCGACCCACGGCCGCAGCGCGGATGCCGGCGACCCCTTCCACGCCGAACGCTCGTCGGAAATCACCTCCCTGTGGAAGCTGCGCGTGCGACCCTGACCGCGCACCGAGCCGGGTCCGGGAGAGTCCGGTCCCGGCACAAGCCGGCCCCGGGGACGGCAAAAGCCGGGGAACACCATGGTGTTCCCCGGCTTTGCCGTCCGTGGGAGGTTACATTCCCATGGCCTGTTCGATCACGCCGATGCCGAAGAAGAGCAGGAACGCCGCGGCGACGGCCCACATCAGCGGGTGCACCTCGCGGGCCCGGCCCTGGATGGCACGGATGAAGACGAAGGAGATGAACCCGGCGCCGATGCCGTTGGCGATCGAGTAGGTGAACGGCATCAACACGAAGGTCAGGAACGAGGGAATGGCCACGCCCCAGTCGTTCCAGTCGATCTTGCCCACCTGCGAGATCATCATGAAGCCGACGACAACCAGCGCCGGGGCAACTGCCTCGAACGGCACCAGGTAGATCAGCGGGGTCAGGAACATCGCGGCGATGAACAGCAGGCCAGTCACGATCGAGGCCAGGCCGGTACGTGCGCCTTCGCCGATGCCGGCGCCGGACTCCACGTAGATCTGGTTGGAGGAGGACGATGCGCCGCCGCCGACGATGGCGCCCAGGGCATCCACCAGCAGGACCTTGTCCACGTTCGGGATGTTGCCGTCCTTGTCAACGCTGCCGGCCTCGTTGGCCAGGCCCACCATGGTGCCCATGGCGTCGAAGAAGATCGAGAGCAGGATGACGAAGGCAAGCAGCAGGGCCGCCGTCACGCCGAGGTGCTGGAACGCGCCGAACACGTTGACCTGGCCCAGCAGGGACAGGTCGGGGGCGGTCCACTCGGGCAGCGACGGGACAACCAGGGACCAGCCCTGCGGGTTGACGTTGCCGGTGGCGGCGTCGAAGGACGGGCCGATCTTGAAGACGACCTCAAGGATGTTCGCCAGGACCGCCGAGGCCACGATGCCGATGAGGATCGCACCCTTGACCTTGCGGACCACCAGGGCGATGGTGAGCAGCAGGCCGAAAACGAACACGAGGATCGGCCAGCCGGCCAGCGTGCCGTCGAAGCCCAGGCCCACCGGGACGGTGGTGCCGGCGGCGTCCGGGATGCGTCGCACGAATCCGGCGTTGACAAGGCCGATCAGTGCGATGAACATGCCGATGCCGACGACGATTGCCGTCTTGAGGCTCGCCGGAACCGCGTTGAAGACTGCGGTACGGAACCCGGTCAGCACCAGGACCAGCATCGTGATGCCGGAAATCACGACGAGGCCCATGACGTCGGGCCACGTGAGGGACGGGTTCGTTGCGACGGTGATCGCCACGAATGCGTTGACGCCGAGGCCTGTTGCCATGGCGAACGGGTGACGGGCCCAGGCGCCCATCAGGATGGTCATGATGCCGGCAACCAGTGCCGTCACGGCTGCCACGCGGGAGAACCCGAGCTCATCGCCGTTGGCATCGGCGCCAGCCAGGATGAGCGGGTTGAGCACGACGATGTAGCTCATGGCGAAGAACGTGGCGAAGCCGCCGCGGATCTCGCGCGAGAAGTTGGAGCCACGTTCGGTGACTTTGAAGTATCGGTCAAGACGGGAAACGTCCGTCTTGTTTTGGAGGGAGTGATCCTGTTTGGGCATGGGGGAATTATAGTTCGGTTTTAAGCCTTTAGGCGAAAGTTCGGGAGGGAATTGCGCCACACCCGATCGTTGATAGACCCACGTCACACTGTGGTGAACAATGGGGATACGGGGCCCGATCGGGCAAACCCGTGTTGCCGCAGACCGTGACACGTAGGAGTGAAGACGATGAGCGAAAAACCTGTGCCTCAGGAAGATGCCGAGGCCATCGAGGGAATCGTCGTTGGTGTCGACGGTTCGGACCAGGGTCTGTGCGCACTGAAATGGGCTGCCCGGGAGGCAAAACGGCGCGGCAGCGTCCTGAACATTGTCACCGCCTACACCATCCCGGTGTTTGCCGCCTCCTCCATGGACGCCGGCTACGCAACGCTTGACGACCAGTTGATCCGCAACGGCGCGGAGGAAGTGGTTCGCCAGGCCCGTGCAACCGTTTCCGAGGAGGGCCTGACGGTTCGCACCTACATCGAATCCGGGGATCCTTCCGGGGTCCTGCTGGATCTAAGCCGCCAGGCCGAACTGATCGTCGTCGGCACCCGAGGCCGCGGCGGATTCGTCGGTCGCCTGCTTGGATCCGTTTCCAGTGCGCTACCGGCCCATGCCAAATGCCCCACCGTGGTGGTGCCGGTGTGTGTTGCCAACAGGCCCGAAGACGACCCGGAAATCCAGGACAGGATCGTCGTGGGTGTGGACGGTTCGGATCGTGCCCGGATGGCCGTTCTGGTTGCGGCTGAAATGGCTGCCTCCCGTGGCCTGTCAATGCGCATCGTGTGCGCATTGCCACCGGTCAGCGGCGCCTTGGCTTGGATGCCTGCGACCGTGGACCAGGAAGCCGTCACCGCAGATGTGCGCCACCAGATGGCCATCGGCAAGGCCTGGCTGCAGAGCTACTTCCCCGATCTCGAGATCGAAACCGACGTTGTCGAGGGATCGCCCGTTGAGGTGCTGATCCGTGAATCGCAGACCTCGCGGTTGCTGGTGACGGGTTCGCGTGGCCGCGGCGGTTTTGCCGGCATGCTGCTCGGATCCACCAGCCAAGGGGTCCTGCACCATTCGAAGGGCCCGGTCATGGTCGTTCCTGACGGGAACGACCCGCGGCTGGAAACGCGCCAGCAGTTCGAGGACAAGGCCAACGGGCAGTAGGTCTCCAAACCCCCAGGGTCCCTGGAACGGGACTCCGCGGGAACCGCAGGAAATGAAATAGCGAAGTCGGCTGCACCGGGAAATTCCGGTGCAGCCGACTTCGCTTGGCGACGATGACTAGTAGCGGCCTGCGTAGGGATGCAGGTTGTTGACCCACGACAAGGGGGTCACGGAGATGCCGCTGCTCGGGTTGCGTGCGTGGATGACCTGGCCGTTCCCGAGGTAGATTGCCACGTGGTAGAAGGAGCTTCCCCCGTTGCTCGAGGAGAACACGAGGTCCCCGCGGCGAAGTTGGCTCAACGGAACCTTCTTGGGCGCGGCTGCATACTGTTGTGACGAGGTTCGGGGCAGGTACACGCCGGACTTCGCGAAGGCGGCGCCGGTGTAGCTCGAGCAATCGTAGAGGTCTGGTCCCGACGCTCCGTACCTGTAACCCTTGGAATCGTCGTCCGCGATCATGTGCGCCCAGGAAATTGCGGCGTTGAAGCTGTTGGAAGATGGCGGGGCGACCTCGTCAACCGGGGGCTTCGGCTTCGGCTTCTCCGGCGTCGGGGTCGGAGACGGCTTGGGGCTAGGCTTCGGCTTCTCGGGTTTCGGCTTTTCCGGGGTGGGGGTCGGTTTCGGCTTCTCGGGCTTGGGCTTTTCCGGCGTGGGCTTGGGCTCGGGGGTTTCCGGTACCGGCTCGGGTTCTACCGGCGGTTCCTCCGGGTCCGGTGATACCGAAATATTCTCGGGGGGCTTGGGTTTCGATGGTTTGGGAACCAGCGAGTTGCCCGGGGATTGTTCCGTGGGAACCTTCGGCGGTACCGCCAGGGGCTTGACCGTTGCGGGCTTGCTCGGCTTTTCCGCTGCTGGCGGGGTCTCCGGGGTGCTGTCGATCAACTCTTGCAGGCGAGCGGCCTCTGCCTTGGCCTCCTTGGCCTCGATGCGTGCGGCCTCGTCCTTGGCGTCGACGCCGCGCAAGAAGGCCAACTGCCCGATGAGATCCGAGCGCAGCTTTTCCTGTGGCGCAATCGAGGACTCGTAGTTGGACATGGTTGACGTTGCCTTGGTGGCGGCGGCGAGCTGGGCCGTCGTGGCCTCATTCGCGGCAGTTTCCGCGGCATCGGCGTATTCCTGCCAGGCAGTCCACAAGGCGACGGCTTCCTCCGCGGTACTGACAGTACGCGCACGGTTCGCGGTCAGGGCACCCATGGTTGATGCCTTGTAGAGCACGTCGCTGTCGGCGTCGTTGTCGAGCAGGTTGACGACCCCTGGATTTACTCCGCCGTTGCGGTAGAGGTCGGAGGCAAGTTCACCCACACTCTTCTTGCTCGAGGCGAGGTACTCCGTGGCCTTTTCGGCTTCGGAACGGGCTTCCTTGGCGACCCGTGAGCGCTCTTCCACCAATTCATTGGCGGCCAGGAGCCCGTCCTGTGCATCGAGGGCCTGGGCCTCGGCGTTCACGAGCTTTGTGCGTTGTTGTTCGATGCTGGACTCGAGCTGGTCCACCAAGGCCTGAAGTTGGGCCGGATCCGACTTGGCGGCTTCCAATTGGGCTTGTGTCGGCAATGGCGTCTCGGCCGCGCCTGGTTCCAACGGTACGACGACGCTGCTCAGGGGCGAAGACGGTGCCGCTGTTGCCGGACTCGCACCAGCGAGGCAGGTGGCAGCCAATGCGATTGCGCAGGCAGCGACGCCTAAGGTTTCCCGGAAAACCATGCCGTGTGTTCCTTACCGCGGCGATCCACTGAAGAATCTCCCGATAGACGCGGGAAAAACGGCCTCAGAATGCGACCAGATCGCTGCTTCCTTTAGCACCATATGGGATATTCATTCCCACTGGCAACATCAGCCTCACGGGTAACAACAATTACAACGGTGTAGTTATCCGAGGCAAAGTGTGGGGAATTCGGGTTGCGCGAAACTGCAGGAAAGCCGCGCCGAAACGGATATTCCGTGGTCGGCGCGGCCTTCGTACTGCCAGCTCGAATTGGGGCAGTGACGTGCGGGGAGTCCCCTTAGTAGCGTCCCGCGTACTTGTAGATATTGCGCATTCCTGCGTAGTTCAGCTTGGTCACAGAGATGCCTGCGCTGGGGTTGCGGGCATGTGCGATCTTTCCTGCGCCAACGTAGAGGGCCACATGGTAGAAGGAACGACCCCCGTTGGAGCTCCAGAAGACCAGGTCACCCTTCTGCATCTTTGAGAGCTTGACCTTCTTTGGAGCTGCCTTGTACTGGGCTCCTGAGGTTCGCTGGAGTTTCTTGCCGCCGGTGGAGAATGCCTTGCCGGTGTACCCGGAGCAATCGAAGTAGGTCGGTCCGGTGGCGCCGTAACGGTACTTGTACTTGTTGTTGCCGGCGACCTTCTTGGCCCAGCGGATTGAAGTGTCGATGCGCTTGGCGCGGGAAACTGCGGTCGGCAGCTTGACGGATGCGCCGGCCACGGAAGCCGTGCCCAGTGCACCGGTGGCCATGGCGGCCTCGTCAAGTGCTTCCGGATCGATGCTGGGGTCGTTGACGGGCTCGGCGACCGATTTTTCGGATTCGGCCAGCGCGGCCATCAATTCGGCCTCGCCGCGGTTCGCAGATTCCTTGTCAAGACGCGCGGTTTCAACGGCTACCGAAGTGTTTCGGGCCTTCGCGGATGCGGCAACCAGCTCGGTGCGCTTGGTTCCAAGCTGCCGGTTCGCCTGTGCATACAGCGACTGCGCCGTGGCGGATAGGTCGGCGGCCTTCTGGCGGTCAAGCTGAGCCGGTGTGGTTGTGAACCGGGAAATCGAGGTGCCCGCCAACGATGCGGCGTCGGCCGGGGAGTGCTCCGCTGCTTCGTCGGCTACAAGGACGTTTCCTGCGGCTTCGAGGGCGGCGGCTTCGGCGTTCTGAAGTGCGAGGTCAATCCGGGATATCTGGGCGTCCAGGGATTGTGCGGACTTGGCCGGAGAAATTGAGGCGACTGCCAGGCTTGCAGAGATGGTCTCGATCAGCTTCGGGTTCAACGTTGAACCGGGCGAAGTTTCAGTCTGAGACGCGGAAGCTGTGGTTGTCGGGGCCGCTGTTGCGGTTGATGTGAGAACGGAACTTGCTACGAGTGCTGTGCTGGTCGCAATGACCATTTGTCGAAGGATAGACATGGATTTCCCTAACTGCCTTGCAGTACAACCAGGTTTTGGAATCGTGGCCGGGCGAACGCCAGTGCAGGTGAATCCTGCAGGGTCGCCGATCGTTCTTGGTCACGGGTTGTACTACTTCCCCAAGAAGTAGGAGTGGTGGGGTGGCTAATGCAACGAATGCATAACGATCATGCAGGATCGATCCGAGTCTTGTCGAGGCTTAAATCTCAAAATGGTCACGGAGAGGGCGGGTTTCGTGACCATTTCGTGACCTGAAGATTTTCGGAAAACCGTCGCTCATATGGGGTTTTGCACAGGATTCTGCGGTGGGGTGCGGATCACAAAACTTTTTTGGGGGTTGGGACGTTTTTAGCCCCAGCCGAGCTCGTGGAGGCGCTGGTCGTCGATTCCGAAGTGGTGGGCGATTTCGTGAACCACCGTAATCCCCACTTCCTCGACGACCTCGTTCTCGGACGAGCAGATCTCCAGGATCGCATCCTTGTAAATCGTGATCCGGTCCGGAAGGGCCCCTGCCGCCCACCCTCCGTCCCGTTCGGTCAGTGAGGTCCCTTCGTAGAGGCCGAGCAACTTCGTGTCCGGTGCCTCGCCGGGCAAGGGCGTGTAAGAGTCTTCGATGAAAATGACCACGTTGTCCATGAGCCTGAGGAGGTCGCCGGGAATCTCATCCAGGGCTCGTCCCGTGAGTTGCTCGAATTCGTCATCGGTCATTTCGAAAGCCATGAAATGAACTCTATCTTCACGATCTGGGAGCGGGTGCCGGCTTGGCGGGCGAGTGGATCCGCTTGTTTGCGCGGTTTTTGGGCCTTGTCGGACCGTGGACGGCCCTCGTTTTGCACGATCTGATTTTTACCTCTATAGTTATTGGAGTCCACTGCGGCGGAGAAATTCAACGCAGAGGTTCCTGGCCCCCATCGTCTAGCGGCCTAGGACACTGCCCTTTCACGGCAGCGGCACGGGTTCGAATCCCGTTGGGGGTACGCACGAAATGCGGATTTTACAAGAGCGAAAAGCTCTGGTAGAGTTCTTGTCTTGTGAGCGAGGGAAACTTCGCGAGTAAGGCCCTGTAGCGCAGTTGGTTAGCGCGCCGCCCTGTCACGGCGGAGGTCGCGGGTTCAAGTCCCGTCAGGGTCGCTTTGGTTTTCTGGTTCGCCGGAAGATCGGGTGATCATCTAGCCTGATGATGCCAGGCTCTGTAGCTCAGTTGGTAGAGCGTTCGACTGAAAATCGAAAGGTCACCGGATCGACGCCGGTCGGAGCCACCATCTAAAACCCCCTTGGAAACAAGGGGGTTTTTGCTTTAACGAATTGCCCGCATCGTTAGCGAGCATCGGGCTTCGACCCTTCGGGCCCGAAGGAACCGTCGAATGGGGTAGACGCCGGAGTCTGGGCTGCTGCCGAAGTTCGGGCAACCTCCTTGCGGCCTCCGCGCCGGGTTCCGTTTTTACTCCTATATATAGGTATGGATCACACCGGCGCTTTCTCGAGGGCTATCTTGAGACGCAAGTCATATTCGGTTGTAGTCTGGGGACAAGTATCCGGATGACCGTGAGGAGCGCAAACATGGTTGAACCCCTCGACCACGACCTTCCACCTCGAGGCGTACAAGCGGTGGAGGCCGGCGGAACCACCAAGCTGACCGACCTGGCGATTGCGAAGGTGGCGGCAGGAGCCGCGCGCGATATTCAGGGCGTGCATTCGTTGGGTCTCGGAACCTCCCGCGCGTTGGGCGCGATCCGCGGAGCCGTTGGTGCGGCCTACGAACCGGCCCACGGGATCAGCGTGGAGGTCGGGACGACACAGGTGGCCATCGATGTCGTGCTGACGGCCAGCTTCGGCGTTCCCCTGCACGAGCTGGCCTCCAGGGTGCGGGCTGCCGTTTTCGCCGCGGTGCAGGACCTTACTGGTTTGCAGGTCATCGAGGTGAACATCGAGATCGGCGACGTTCACATCCCGGTTCCGGAGGGGCACCCTTCGAGGCTGAACGAACCGCGACGGGGGGATAGGGAATGAAGACGACACTTACCGGCGCCCTTCTGGGCGCGATCCTGGCGTGGGCGGCACTCTCCTTCGGGCTGGGCGGCTTCCTGCTGATGGCGTTGTTCATGGTTGTTGGCGCCCTTGTGGCACGCGTCCTGGAAGGCCGCGTGGACATGCGCGCGTTGCGGGACGCACTTACCGGCAGGAGATCCTCGTCTTGAGCGTCCACGTCGAAGCGGTGCGACCGGCACCGGACGGGCCCCCATGGCCCGGCCATACCAGGGTGAGTGCGCAGGCCCTGAACAGCACGGCCCGGGCCGTCGCCGGAGACCTTTTCGGAGTCGACCCCTACGTGGTGCGCGTCTTCATGCGGGACGACGCCGGGTACCTTGCGCTGACTATCAACTTGCCGTTGCCCCTCACCGGGGCCGCCCTCCGGCGGGGCGGCTCGCTGCTGGATGCCGTGCGGGCACAACGCATGGTGCTGGGCGAAAGGTTCACGGCACTGACCGGCGCCATGGTGAGCAGGGTGGATGTCCGCATTACAGGTGTCGTGGCCGACGACGCCAGGGAAACCCCATGACCGGTGCGGAACGTGAGGGGATCCGGGAGCGCGAGCTGACCAGCGGCAGGTCGCCGGCGGCCATCGTGCTGGCTGCGCTCGCCATCCTGGTGTGCATCTACGCATTGTTCGAGGCGACGCTCAAGGCCATCGGCCAGGAACCCCTGGTGGCCATGCCGGAGACGTGGTGGTCCTGGATGGCGGCGCTGCCGGGAAACGCCGACCCCCTGGTACTGGCGTCTGCGGGCCTGGGTATTGCCCTCCTGGGGGTTGTGTTCACCGTCCACGCGTTCAGGCGCGGACGCCTGGCCCGACACTCGATGGGGTGCGAGGACGCCGTATTGGTCATGGACGACCAGGTGCTTGCCGCGGCGCTTGCGCGGCGGGCCCGGCTGGAGGCCGCCGTCGGACCAGGCCAGGTGCTGGTTGTGGTCAACCGCGAGCGCATCGAGGTGCAGGTGCGTCCGACGTCCGGAACGCCGCTGGGGTCCTCAGCGATCCTGGCGGGGATGGAGGACGAGCTGCGCCTCAACGACGTCGAGCCGATGCCCCGCATCACGGTGCGGGTCGCCGAAAGCGGGGTGATCGGACAGTGAACCGGACGCCGCGGCTGCTCAACCGGGTCCTGCTCGGGATCTTCGGCGTGCTGCTGCTTGCCCTGGGCATCCACCTGGTGCTCATCGCCCTGGCTCCCGGATATGCCGGCGGATGGAGGGCCGTTGCCGGGCGCATGTACGGCAAGGCGGAACAGATCCTGCTGGCCACCACGCTTCCCGGGCAGCGGGAATCCTGGCTGTGGATCATCGTGGCCGCGCTGCTGATCGCGGTCATCCTGCTGATGATCTGGTGGATGTCGGTCCAGGGTCGCGGGCGCACCAACGACTACGTCAGCGACTACTTCGACGACGAGCCGATGCCCGGCCGGGTGGAAATCTCCGGCGAGGCGGTGGAGCAGGCGATCCGCTCCCTGCTGGGCCGCCGCACCGACGTCGTTTCGCTCAGCGTGAGCGTCTGGGAGCGTTCGCCCGAACCCGGGCTGAAGATCAAGGTGCAGCCCCGCAAGGGCGTGGAACCGGGGCGGCTGGGGCGGGAGATCGTCGACGCCGCGCATGCGGCGCAGGAACTGCTGGGGGCAGACGGCCCCGTCGTCGTCTACCTGGCGGCCGGGGCAAGGGCGCGCTTTGCGCGCAGCGACCGCGTGCAGTGAGCGGTGGCTGCGGCCGGCTCAGCCCTGGGCCAGGATGGCGGTGATGAGCAGGGCGGTGAGCCCGATGAAGGGGATGCACAGGAGCAGGTGCAGCCACTTGTGCTCGACGAGTATCGCCACGAATTCCCGCAGGAACGCGCTGGGAAGGTAGTACCTCGCGGTGGGTGCGCCGAGCACCTCGGCATCCAGCTTCAGGCTCCGGGCCAGCAGCGCCGCGCGCAGCACGTGGTAGTTGTTGGTCACGGCAACCAGGGGGCCGGTGCGGCCCGACGCGGCGAAGAGGCCCGAGGACAGGCGCAGGTTCTGCTCGGTGTTCACTGCCTGGTCCTCGACGAGGATGTCGGCCGGGTCGACCCCTGCCGCGCGCAGGTACTCGGCCATGGCCGTGCCCTCCGCCCGGGATTCGTCGTGCCCCTGGCCCCCGGACGGGATCACCACCGGCCGCGGATCCGTGGATTTGTACAGTTCGACGGCGCGGTCCAGCCGGCTGCGCAACAACGGGGGGACCTGGCCGTCGATCAGGCGCGAACCGAGCACCACGATCCCGGCGGGCCGGTGCAGACCCGGCATCCGGCCGTAGGCGACGGCGTAGGAGAGGAAGACGACGAAAACCACGCCGAAGTAGCTGCAGAGGAAGAACAGCAGTGCGGCAAGCCCGATGGCCCACGCATTCAGGCTGAGCACCAGCGCCACGGCGACGGCGGGCAGCACGACCAGCAGGATCCCGAGGACCAGGGACATGAGGTTGCCCAGGCTGCGGCCCTCGGAGCGCATCATCACCAGGCCGTTGCGGACCAGCGTCGCCGCCAGCACCAGGATGGCCAGCGGAACCATGGCCAGCAGGAGCAAGACCACCAGTGAGAATTCCGGGAACCACCGGGACAGGAACTCGCCGAGGGCACCCAGGGCGAAGAAGCACGCGGCAACCAGTACCACGCCGTTGCGCAGCATCCGCCGGTCCTTCCGGCGCAGGTGGATGTACAGGGCAAAAAGCAGGACCGCCGGAATCAATGACACGACTCGAGCCTACCAAGGAGCGCCGCCGGGGGTTGCTGCGGGAGGGGTGCAGGTCCCTAGTTCGCGCGCGCGAGCTGCCGCACCGCAAGCCAGCGGTTCGACAGCCGGCGGTAGGCGGCCGCGGCACCGGCCATGTCGGAGTCGGCCAGGGACTCGATGCCCAGGCGCAGGTCGTGCGGGGAGTCGTCGGGCCACACCAGCGCCGCGATGCGCCCGTAGTCGAGCTCGAGCATCGAGTCCTTGTCGAAGAGCATCAGCCATTCGCTCAGCGCCGTCAGCTCGTCGAGCAGGTCCATCTCCGGGGCGTGGATCGCCAGGGTCGCCGCGGCGTAGCGCGCCCGGTTCAGGGCCTGGTGCAGCGGGGTGTAGATCCGGCTGGAGATCAGCTCGTCATCGTCCTCGACGACCTCGTACTCGTCGTCCTCGTGGACCAGGACGAACCAGCCGAAGGGGATGCCCCAGGTGGCGGTGCGGGTGTGCAGGTGCGCGAGGTCCTGGGTGAACTGCTGCTCGTCGATGCGCAGCGCGTTCGCCGCGCGCGCCGCATCGGGCACCAGCAGCTCGAGCAGCTGCGGGCGCATCGAGCCGTCGAGCTGCTCGGAGGCCAAAACGGCCCGGGCTGCCAACTGGTCCGGGCAGTACAGCGTGTGGGCCGCCCCGTCCCAGCCGGTGATGCTGAGCTTGCGGAACACCTCGTCGTGCTGGTGCGGGAACGGGTCGGAGAGCTGGCGGGTGAGCCGCTTGAGCGCATCGGCGGCCGTGGCGTCCTCGAGGGTCTCGCGGTCGCCGTGCCGGGTGCCGGTGATCAGCATCTGGTCCTCGTCGGAAAAGGCGCTCAGCGGTTCGAAGACGCGCAGGTATGAGGTCGGCGGGAGGGCCCGCCTGTTTTCCCCATTGGCCCGGTGCATCCCTAGTCCAGCTCCACGATGACCGGGGTGTGGTCCGAGGCGCCCTTGCCCTTGCGTTCCTCGCGGTCGATGCTTGCGCCGGTGACCCTGGCCGCCAGCGCGGGGGAGGCGAGGGTGAAGTCGATGCGCATGCCCTCGTTCCTGGGGAAGCGCAGCTGGGTGTAGTCCCAGTAGGTGTAGGTCTTGGGGATGTCGGTGTGCGGCCGCACCACGTCGGTGAACCCGGTCTCGATAAACGCCTCGAAGGCGGCGCGTTCCGGGGCCGACACGTGGGTCATGTTGTTTTCGCGGAAGAAGTCGATGTCCCAGACGTCCTCGTCGCGCGGGGCGATGTTCCAGTCGCCCATCAGGGCGACCTGGGCCTCTGGGTTCTCGGCGATCCAGCCGGCGGCCTGCCGGTTCAGGTTGTCGAGCCACTGAAGCTTGTAGGGCATGTGCTCGTCCTCCAGCGCCCGGCCGTTCGGGACGTAGAGGCTCCAGATGCGCACGCCGCCGCAGGTCGCCGCGATGGCGCGGGCTTCCTGGACGGGATCCTTGCCGCCCTTGCCGAAGGCCGGCTGGCCCTCGAAGGTGCGCTCCACGTCCTCGAGGCCCACGCGCGAGGCGATGGCCACGCCGTTCCACTGGCTGAAGCCGAAATGGGCGACCTCGTAGTCGTTGTTCTCGAACAATTCCCACGGGAAGTTCTCGTCCTTGCATTTGGTTTCCTGGATGGCCAGGACGTCGACGTCGGAGCGGCGCAGCCAATCCTCGACGCGGTCGGCGCGGGCACGGAGGGAGTTCACGTTCCAAGTAGCAATCTTCACGTCCCCAACCTATCAACTCTGGCTCCGGTGGTCAGGTTCGTGCAGCCGATTGCCCTCCGGCGCTGGCGCTGTACCGACGCCGGCCCGCTCCGCGCGGTGCCCCGGCCGGGAGCCGTGGGCCTCGGGCAACACCTAGCCATTTAGTAGGAAGTCCGAGTACATTCGTGCATATCGAGTGGCGCGCATCACACGGTGCGGCCCTGGCCAGGCGTTTTGCGAAGGAGCAACTTCCCCATGACCCGTGAACTGACTCATTACGTGGGCGGCGCCCACGTGGCAGGTGCCTCGGGGCGCTACTCGGACGTCTACAACCCGTCGCTCGGCGCGGTGCAGGCACGGCTCCCGCTGGCCTCCGCCGGGGAAGTGCGGGACGCGGTCGCCGTGGCCGAGGCCGCGCAGGCCGGGTGGGGCGCCACCAACCCGCAGCGCCGGGCACGCATCCTGAACAGGTTCGTGGGACTGGCCTACGAGCACATGGACGAGCTCGCCGCGCTGCTGACCAGCGAGCACGGCAAGACCTTCGCCGATTCCAAGGGCGACATCCAGCGCGGGCTCGAGGTCGTCGAATTCTGTGCCGCCGCCCCCCACCTGCTCAAGGGCGAGTTCTCCGACAGCGCCGGCGACGGCATCGACATCCATTCCATGCGCCAGCCGCTGGGCGTTGTCGCCGGCATCACCCCGTTCAACTTCCCGGCCATGATTCCCCTGTGGAAGGCCGGCCCGGCCATCGCCGCCGGCAACGCCTTCATCCTCAAGCCCTCCGAGCGCGACCCCTCCGTCCCGCTGCGCCTGGCCGAGCTGTTCACCGAGGCGGGCCTGCCGGACGGGATCTTCAACGTCGTCAACGGCGACAAGGAGGCCGTCGATGCGCTGCTCGAGGACCCGCGCGTCAAGGCCGTCGGCTTCGTCGGCTCCACGCCCATTGCCCAGTCCATCTACGCCACGGCGGCGGCGCACGGCAAGCGCGCTCAGTGCTTCGGCGGGGCCAAGAACCACATGGTCATCATGCCCGACGCGGACCTGGAGATGGTCGCCGATGCCCTGATCGGTGCGGGCTACGGGTCGGCAGGCGAACGCTGCATGGCCATCTCGGTCGCCATCCCGGTCGGCGAGGAAACCGCCGACGCCCTGGTGGCCAAGCTGGTGGAGCGCATCAAGCGACTCAAGGTCGGCGACGGCATGGACGCAAGCGCCGACTTCGGTCCGGTCGTGGCGCACACCGCCAAGGAACGCATCGAAAACCACATCCAGGCGGGCATCGAGGAAGGCGCCTCGCTGCTGGTCGACGGCCGCGGGCTGAGCGTGCCGGGACACGAGGGCGGCTACTGGGTGGGCCCGACCCTGTTCGACCACGTCACCGCCGACATGCGGATCTACACGGAGGAGATCTTCGGGCCGGTGCTTTGCGTGGTGCGTGCCAAGGACTACGAGGAAGCGCTGCGGCTGCCCTCCCAGCACGAGTTCGGCAACGGCGTCTCGATCTTCACCCGCGACGGCGACACCGCGCGCAACTTCACCTCCCGGGTGCAGGTCGGCATGGTCGGGGTCAACGTCCCGATCCCGGTGCCCATCGCCTACTACACCTTCGGGGGCTGGAAGGCCTCCGGCTTCGGGGACCTGAACCAACACGGTGCCGACGCCTTCCGCTTCTACACCAAGACCAAGACCGTCACGACGCGCTGGCCCTCTGGCATCCGCGAGGGCGCCAGCTTCATCATGCCGGCCGGAAGCTGACCGATCCCATGACCGAACCTGAAGTCATCTTCGAGGTGCGCGGCAGCCTGGGTGTTCTCACGCTGTACCGGCCCCGCGCGGTCAACGCCCTGAACAGGGCCATGGTCGATGCCATACTGGAGCGACTTGCGGCCTGGGCGACCGACCCAGCGGTGTCCCAGGTGCTGGTGCGCGGCGCGGGTGAGCGCGGGCTGTGCGCCGGCGGGGACATCGTCGCCATACACCGCGACCTGCTTGCCGGGGGAGGGGAAACCGCAGGGTTCTGGGCGGCCGAGTACTGGCTCAACGCGCTGATCAATTCCTACCCCAAGCCCTACATTGCGTACATGGACGGGCTGGTGCTCGGTGGGGGCGTGGGGATCTCGGCGCACGGCAGCCACCGCCTGGTCACCGAGCGGACCCGAAGCGGCATGCCGGAAACCACGATCGGCTTTGTCCCCGACGTCGGGGGAACTTACCTGCTCTCCCGGGCGCCGGGACACAGCGGCTTCCATGCGGCGCTCACCGGCGCCCACCTGGGCCCGGCCGAGGCCATCTACCTGGGACTGGCGGACCACCTCATCGACTCCGGACACTCCGCCGAGCTGTTCGAGGCCCTCGAAACCACCCCCGTCGCAACGGTCCTTCCGGCCTTCATCCGGCCCGCGCCGGAATCGGAACTGGAAGACTGGCGGCCCTGGCTGGATGACGCCTACGGCAGGCCGCGGGTCCGGGACATCGTGGCCCGGCTGCGGGAGTTGGCCGCGGAGGGAAACCTCGACGCGGGGAGGGCGGCCGACACCCTGGCCGGGAAGTCGCCCACGGCCCTGGCTGTCACCCTCGAATCCCTGCGCCGCGCGGCGGGACTCGACTCGCTGGAGGCCGCGCTCGAGCAGGAATACCGGGTGGGCCTGCGCTTCCTGGAATCCGCGGATTTCCCCGAGGGGATCCGGGCCCAGGTCATCGACAAGGACTACGCGCCGGTGTGGCACCCGGCAACCCCGGAAGAGGTCGGCGACGATCTTGTCGCGGGGTACTTTGCGCCGCTCGGTGAACGTGAATTGAAGCTCGGCCCCAGCGCCCTCAGCGACGCGATCGATTGAAAGTGGAGGACACCATGACAGAGACAAGCCCCTCGGATTCCGGCCGCATCGCATTCCTGGGCCTCGGCCACATGGGCGAGCCGATGGCCGTGAACCTCATCAAGGCGGGTTTCGACGTCGTCGGATTCGACGTGGTTCCCGCGGCCGTTCAGGCCGCACGCGGCGCCGGGGTTCCGTGCGTTGACACGGCCGTCGAGGCCGTCACCGGGGCCGACATCGTGCTGACGATGTTCCCGTCCGGGGAGATCCTGCTGGATGCCTACCGCGGGGTCGGCGGACCCGGGCTGCTGGAGAGCGCACCGGCCAACACCATGTTCCTGGATTGCTCGACGATCGACGTGGCCCAGGCCCGCGAGGCCGCGGGCATAGCGCTGGCCGCCGGGCACCGCTCGGCCGACGCCCCGGTGTCCGGCGGCGTGGTCGGCGCCGAGGCCGGGACCCTGACGTTCATGATCGGCGCCGAGGAGGCGGACCTTCCGCACATCATGCCGCTGCTCGAGGTCATGGGCAGGAAGCTCGTCCATTGCGGCGGGCATGGCGCGGGGCAGGCGGCAAAGGTCTGCAACAACATGCTGCTGGGAATCTCCATGATCGGGGCCGCGGAGGCGTTCGTGCTCGGCGAGAAGCTCGGCCTGAGCCACCAGGCGCTCTTCGACGTGATCTCCACGGCGTCGGGACAGTGCTGGTCGGTGACCACCAACTGCCCTGTCCCCGGGCCGGTTCCGACCTCCCCCGCCAACCGCGACTACACCCCGGGCTTCGCCGGGGCGCTCATGGCCAAGGACCTCGGGCTGGCGCTCAACGCGGTGGAACATGCGGGCGTCGCGGCCCAGCTTGGCCCGCTGGCCGCGCAGATCTACCGGAAGTTCGCCGACGAGGGCGGTGCCGGGCGGGATTTCTCCGGCATCATCACCGACATCAGGGGGCGTTCGCAGGACTAGGACTGCCGCAAGGGGCCAAGTCGCACCCCCGGTATCCGCGATTGTGACGCGCGTGCTCCACTGGCCTGCGGGACATGCCGGCAAGGGCGTACTGCTCACCGGGGACACGATCGCCGTCGGGGCGGACCGGCAATCGGCCAACTCCATGCGCACCTTCGTGAACAACATTCCGCTGCCGGAGCGAGCCATCCAACGCATCCTGGATACGGTGCTGCCCCCGGGGGTTCGACCGCCTGTATTCCGCGTTCGGGGAACTGCCTGTCGATGCACACGCCATCGTGGAACTGTCGCTGCGACGCTACATGTCCTGGGTGCGCGGGGACCTGCCGGAATAGTTGACTCCAATCGACCATATGGTTGATGTGCGGGGGAGCCCCGAAACGGAGGATGGGAGATAAGAAGGGGGATCGTGCCAGCGGCAGGAGCCCCGATCATCCACCGAAAGTGAAACCCGCCCCGTGTTTCTTGCCATCCGTGACATCCGCTTCGCCAAGGGCCGCTTTGCCCTCATGGGCGGGGTTGTCGCCCTCATCTCCCTCCTGCTCGTCATGCTTTCGGGATTGACTGCCGGCCTCGGCGACCAGTCCACCTCGGCACTGAAGAACCTGGGCTCCGCGAACCAGCTTGTCGACAATGTCGCCTTCGGCGCGGCAACGGGCAACGCGCCCAAGGCCTCCTTCACCGAAAGCCAGGTGACCGACGCGCAGGTCGACGCCTGGGCGAAGCAGCCGGGCGTGGCCTCGGCCGAGCCGCTGGGCATCAGCCAGACCCGCTTCCAGGGCGGTGCCGCCGGCTCCGACACCAGCACCGGAACCACCAACGTGGCCGTCTTCGGTGTTCCGGCGGGCAGCGCACTGGCGCCGCTTCCGGTGGCCGAGGGCGACGCCGTGATCGGCGAATCCGTGGCCAAGGACCTGTCCCTGAAGGTCGGCGACACCGTTTCCATGGCCGGCGTCGACCTGAAGGTCAGCGGGATCGCTGCGGATGCCTGGTACTCGCACACTTCGGTCGTGTACACGTCGCTGGACTCCTGGGCGAAGCTCGCCCACCTGGGTGAGACCACCCAGGTCGGCACCGTCGTCGCCGTGACCAACGAACCGGGCGCAACTGTCGACCAGGACGCCGCAAACGTCGCTGCCAACACCGTGAGCACCACCCGCACCGGATCCTTCGCCGCACTGGGCTCCTACAAGAGCGAAAACGGATCGCTGCTGATGATGCAGGCCTTCCTCTACGGCATTTCCGCGCTGGTGATCGTGGCGTTCCTGACGGTCTGGACCGTGCAGCGCACACGCGACATCGCGGTGCTCAAGGCCCTGGGTGCCTCCGGGACCTACGTACTCCGCGACGCCATGACCCAGGCCGGCATCGTGCTGCTGCTGGGCGCGGGCGTCGGTGGCGGCATCGGATTCATCGGCGGCAGCTTCGCCGCCAAGGCCGCGCCGTTCATGATCAGCCCCGCCACCACACTGCTGCCGATCGTCGGCGTCGTCCTGCTGGGACTGGCCGGTGCCGCGCTCGCCGTTTCCCGCGTGACAAAGGTCGATGCACTCATCGCCCTCGGCGGAAACTGATCTCCGCGCCTCCTTCCCGGCCCCAGGGCCCTCCCCATTTCTGCCCGTCTGAAAGGACACAGCGCACCATGACCTCCTACCCCAGCGACACCGCCACCACCGAAACCGGCGCCAAGGCCCTGCAATTGATCGACGTGACACTCGAGTACCCGGACGGCCAGGAAACCATCAAGGCGCTGGACTCCGTGAACCTCGCCGTGGGCGCGGGCGAGATGCTCTCGCTCATCGGCCCGTCGGGCTCCGGCAAGTCCTCGCTGCTGGCGGCCGCCGCGACGCTCATCCGCCCCACCCACGGCCTGGTCATCATCGACGGAACCACCGCCAGCGATCTGAACGACAAGGAAATGACCACGCTGCGCCGCGACAAGGTCGGCATCATTTTCCAGCAGCCCAACCTGCTGGCCTCGCTCACCTCCGCCGAGCAGCTCATGATCTCCGACCACCTGCGCGGCAAGCCGCTGAAGGCGGCCAAGGCCCGCGCGCTGGAACTGCTGGAGGTGGTCGGGCTCGCCGACAGCGCCAAGAAGCGCCCGCACCAGCTCTCCGGCGGACAGCGCCAGCGCGTGAACATCGCCCGTGCGCTGATGGGCCGGCCCAAGGTGCTGCTGGTCGACGAGCCGACGGCCGCCCTGGACCACGAACGCAGCGAATCGATAGTGCGCCTGCTGGCCGAGGTCACCCGGGAGTTCTCCGTGGCCACGGTGATGGTCACCCACGACACCGAGTTCATCGCGCTCACCGATTCGGTGGCAACGATGCGCGACGGCGTGCTGGGCGCAGCCGAAACCGTGGCGGCATAGCGCCGCAGCTAGCCGGTCCCGGGTTCCCCGGCCTTGACCGCTGGTGCGCCGAAGTCCCCGGCTTCCTGCCGGAACCTTGCGAAAATGCGGATCAACGTGTTGACGTCACGCTCCGAAAAGCCCGACTCGGCAAAGACCCGGGCGTTCAGCTCCTCGGTAGCCGCCGCAGCCAGTTCGCGGCCCCGCTCCGAAAGCACGATCACCGTGGTGCGCTTGTCTGTGGGGTGCTTGGTGCGTGCCACCAGCCCCGCACCTTCCAGGCGATCCACCACGTTTGTCACGGAGGTGGCATGGACCTGGAGCAATGCGCTGGCCTTGCTCATGGCCAGCGCGCCGTCCCGGGCGAAGCTGAGCAGTGTCAGCATCTCGTAGCGTGCAAAGGTCAGCCCAAAGGGTTTCAGCACCGTCTCGGCGCGCTGCAAGATGATCTGCTGGGTGCGCATCAAGGCGGTGATCGCGGCCATGGGCTCGGCGACGTCGCCCCAACCGCGTCGTTCCCAATGGCGCTGGGCATCCAGGATGGGGTCGCGCGGTAACGGCTGGCTCATGTTCCCTCCGAGGTGGATGTGTGGCCCAAGTTTACCGAAACCGCCGGCGGACCAGGGCTTCAGTGACGAGGAGAGGTTTTCGTCGGGCTCCGCGCGCCGGTGCCCGCGGATCGTCGTCGTGCCCTCCCTGCAGGGGCGCCCATTGCTAGGAAGCCCTAGTGATTTGAGTCACTTCCAAATATAGTTGGATATCCAAGTGTTTGGAAGGGCGCCTCGGGGCAGCCGCCAAGCCAGGCAACAAGCAAGGGAGTCTCACCGTGCCATTGAGCCACGACCAGGGTCAGGACACAGGCCGCGCCGCGATGATCGCCAGCCGCCCGCTTCCGCACCCCGATGCAGACCTGATGCATTTCTGGCAGTTGCTGGGGGACGCCGAACGGGAGAGGCTCGGGGAGATCCGCGCCTTCCTCCAGAACCGGGTTCGTCCGGAGAGCATCGGGTACTGGAACCGGGAAGAATTCCCCCACCACCTGCTGCCGGAAATGGCCGCCTTCGGGCTCGGCTCCCTCCAGACCGACGGGAGCAGCGACCTCTTCAAGGGGCTGGTCTATGTCGAGACCGCGCGGGCCGACGTCTCGCTCTCGGCGCTGGTGGGGATCCACAACGAACTGATTGTCGGCATGATCAACGAGTTCGGGTCCGAGGCCCAAAAGGACACCTGGCTGCCCCGGCTCGGGACCTTCTCGGCGCTCGGCGCCTTCGCGCTCACCGAGCCGCACCACGGGTCTGACATCGCTGGCGGGTTGTCCACCGCCGCCACCCGGGAGGGCGACGAATGGGTGATCCGCGGGTCGAAGCGCTGGATCGGTGCCGGCACGATCGCAGACTTCGCGTTGGTCTGGGCGAGGGACACCGGCGACGGCCAGGTCAAGGCCTTTATCGTGGAATCGGACCGCCCCGGGTTCTCCGCGACAAAAATCTGCAACAAGATCGGCCTGCGGGTCATGCAGAATGCGGACATCGAACTCGATGGCGTCCGCATCCCCGAGTCCAACAGGCTTCCGGGGGTCGCGAACTTTGCCGATGCCAACGAGCTGCTGAAGCACTCGAGGGCCTGGGTGGGATGGCAGGCGGCCGGCGTGCAGCTGGGGATATTCGACATCGCCAGGAAGTACGCGCTGGAGCGGGAGCAATTCGGCCAGCGTATCGCCAAGTTCCAGCTGGTGCAGCTGCCGCTTTCCGAGATCGTGGGCAACGCCATGGCATCGCTGTCCCTGATGGTCGGTGTGGCGCGTCTGCAGGGAGGAGGGCAGCTGGAAATGGTTCAGGCGGCGCTGGCGAAGGCGACCGCCACCCGGCTGGCACGCGAATCGGCGGCCAAGGGGCGTGCACTGCTGGGCGGCAACGGGGTCACCAGCGACCACGAGATGGCCAAGCTGTTCGGGGACGTTGAAATCCTCTACACCTACGAGGGGACCTACGAAATCAATTCGCTGATCGTCGGCCGGGCAGTCACGGGAGTGTCTGCCTTCGTCTAGGGGACCTTCACGAATGCCGTGGCCGAGCCCGGGGTGATCTCGGTTCGGCCGGCATCGAGGATCACCGGGCCGTCGGCGCGGCGGGCCTCCACCCCGAATTCCTTGGCGCCGAGCCGTTCCACCGACAGTGCGCAGCCTGCCGCCCGCCATGCCCCGAGTGCGTCGGGGTCTGCTTCCAGCACCCAGGCAAAGAGCGCGTGCGCAGCCTGGGCCGCGGCCTTTCCCGTGCTCATGCCGAGGGAATCGTTGAGCACGATCCGCACGCCCGTCGCCGCGGGGCTCTCTCCGGCCGGGAGCGTGGTGCCCGAAACCTGCAGCTTGGCCAAGCGCTTGGG
The DNA here is from genome assembly GCF_051550675.1 of Paeniglutamicibacter selenitireducens. Taxonomy (NCBI): domain Bacteria; kingdom Bacillati; phylum Actinomycetota; class Actinomycetes; order Micrococcales; family Micrococcaceae; genus Paeniglutamicibacter; species Paeniglutamicibacter selenitireducens. Next base: position 74,053 of record NZ_JBPULF010000012.1, read on the forward strand.
CAGCGAATCCGCCTGCATCGGAGCGAAGCCCATGGCCTTGGCGTCACCGATCTCGGCCATCGCGTGGTCGGGGAATTCGCTGGCCACCTTCGCGAACATCTTGGCGTCCGCCCGGCGCACGCTCTTGGCGAAGGCGCCCTGGGCCCACGGCTGCCAATAGGGGTGCCGCGGATTTCCCAGGAGGGCGTTCACCGAGGCGAGTGCGGCCGCGGCGATCCCCGCATCCTCGGCGCAGGGATCCTCCCGGTCCACCAGCAGGATGATGGGCTGGACCAGTTCACCGGTCGGAACCGGGTACTCCGGTACCTCGTGCTCCAGGGGTTCAAGTGCTTCGACGGCCGGAGGTGCCGGGTTTTCCAAGTTTTCCACGCCTCTAGCGTAGGCGGGATTCCGGATGGCTCAGGACTTCCACCAGGTATCGAAGATGGTGACGGGGGTGGTGCGCTTGTGGCGCGAGCGCAGGAACTTCCCCTCAAGGTTCCGGGCCGCGTCCTCGGGGATCTCCCGCCCTTCGAGGTAGTCGTCGATATCGTCGTAGGTGATGCCGAGCTCGTCCTCGTCCGTCCGCAGCGGCTGCCCGTCCAGCAGGTCCGCCGTCGGAACCTTCTCCCACAGCCTGCGTGGGGAGCCGAGGTGGCGCAGCAGTTCACGGTTCTGGCGCTTGTTCAGGCCGAAGAGGGGTAGGAGGTCTGCGCCGCCGTCGCCGAACTTCGTGAAGAACCCGGTGACGGATTCGGCTCCGTGGTCGGTCCCGATCACCAGCAGGTTCTCTTCACCGGCCAGGGCGTACTGGGAGACCATGCGCATGCGGGCCTTGATGTTTCCCTTGTTGAAATCCGAAATGGGGGTGCCGGTTGCGGCAAGGAACGCGTCCTCGAGGCCATCGACGCCGGCCTGGATGTTGAAGCTGCGGTTGACGTCGGCGGCCACGAACTCCATGGCAGCCTGGGCGTCGGCCTCGTCGAGCTGTTCGCCGTAGGGCAGCCTCACTGCCACGAACGTCGCAGGGGTGCCGGCGGCGCGGAGTTCCTCGGCGGCGAGCTGGGCCAGCCGTCCGGCGAGCGTGGAGTCAAGCCCGCCAGAGATACCCAGGACGAATCCCTTGGTCCCGGTTGCGAGCAGGTATTCCTTGAGGAAATCGACGCGTGCGCGCACCTCTTCCGCAGGGTCGATGAGTGGCTTGACGCCCATTTCCTTGATGACAATGGCCTGTAGTTCGCGCATGGACCTAGCCTAGCGTGATTCGCTTCACGGACAGGGGCCGGCGTGGCTGTGCGTCAGGCGTCGGCAGGCGGGTTGGTCGGGTCCCAGCCAAGGTTTCCCGCCATCCGCTGCAGGGAGCGGACCGTGGTGGCATAGTCTTCGGGGCTGATCCCGGCGCTCGACTCCTCCCGCATGCCGTCGACGATCTGCGTCAGCCGGTCCAGTGACACCGCCCCGCGTTCGGTGAGGGCAAAGGTGTGGCCCTGTTCCGAGACCCAACCGGATTCAACGAGCTCGGCCAGGTGCTCCGAAGGGCTGGACGGTTCGTCCTCGGCTTGGGCTTCCCCGAAGAACGGCGCGAGCGCCGCAGTGAGCTCGCCTCCGGTGGCGGGGCCGTGGGAAAGCACGTTGAGCAGCTGCCATTGGCGGCGCGTGACTCCGTGCTCTTCGAGGGAGTTGGAGAACTGCTCGGAAATGAGCGAGTCTACCAATTTGAGCCAGTAACCCAAGGGGCGAAGGTCGTTCATGAGCCCAGCCTAGCCCTGCGACGGCTCGCCTGTCTCTAGCGTCTTCCCGGTTCCTTCCAGAACCGCCAAGAATCGGGTGACGTGCCCCAACGCGAACAACGCCGTGGCGGGATGCATGCACCGTTGGCGACAAACTAGAATTGGAGCCATGACCAACACCGCCGCGCGCACCCGCCTGCTTGAACTCGTTAAGGAACTCGCCGTTGTACACGGCAAGGTGATCCTCTCCTCCGGGAAGGAAGCCGACTACTACATCGATCTTCGCCGTATCACGTTGCACCACGAGGCCGCACCGCTGGTCGGATCGGTCATGCTGGAAATGCTCGACGAAGCGGGAATCGAATTCACCAACGCCGGTGGATTGACCATGGGCGCCGACCCGGTGGGTACGGCCCTGATGCACGCCGCCGGTCAGGCCGGCCGCGCAATCGACGCTTTTGTGGTCCGCAAGGCCCAGAAGTCCTACGGCATGGGCCGCCAGGTGGAAGGCCCGGAGGTGAACGGGCGCAATGTGGTTGTCCTCGAGGACACCTCCACCACCGGTGGCTCGGCGCTGACCGCAGTCGAGGGCGTGCGCAAGGCAGGCGGCAACGTCGTTGCAGTGGCTGTCATCGTCGACCGCGACACCGGCTCCAAGGAGCGCATTGAGGAAGAGGCTGGCGTGCCTTACCTCTACATCTTCGGCAAGGAAGAGCTGGGCCTCTAGGGAATCCCGGCTTCGGCCAGGCGGCACGCCATCTCCGGCGAGGAGGCGTGCCGCTTTTCGTTAATTTGATACGCCGCCCATGCCTGTCGTTGGGTGGGCGACCTGGAGGGTGAGCCTGGGGCAGCGCCGGACTCGAATGATTGCGCAGGATCTCGGCCCATGGCGTATGTATGGCCCTGCGGGTGACCGCCGCGGGGCCATACAGGTTTACCGGGTGGAAGCGATGACTTCCTCATGCGGCAGTGCCGGTGAGAAGTGGCCGTCACGGCCCGTCATATCGGTGTTGTTAACCAGAGCATTGAGCACGGATTCCTCCACGGCCTCGACCGTTGCCTCGAACAGGGCGTCCATTTGCCCCCAAGGCAGGAATTCCATGGAATCCATGGGGACGGAGTCTGTTGACTTGGCCAGCGAGGAACGAAGCGAGCCGGCGTTGGCCGTCGAGAAGGCCAAGAAGATGTCGCCCGAGAAGTGGCCGCCGGTGGTCCCAGTCCGGGCCAGCCCCAACGGAACACGACGCGCCAATGCCTTGGTCTGGGCGGGCAGCAACGGGGCGTCGGTGGCCACAACAACGATCACGGAGCCGGACCCACCGGGGATGGATGCCATCTCCAGTTCGTTGTCGAACCAGTTGGTGTTCTCGATGGGACAAGGGGCCTGCGAGGCACGGCCAACGGGCACGCCATTGATGCGCAGTTCCTTGCGGCTTCCGAAGTTGGCTTGCATGAACACGCCGACGGTGTATTCCTTTCCGCAGGCCACCACCTTTCGCGACGAGGTGCCCGTGCCGCCCTTGAAGCCGTAGCAATTCATGCCCGTTCCGCCTCCGACGGACCCTTCGGACAAAGGACCGGATACCGCAGAGTCAAGTGCCTGGGCTGCGTGCTCCGGGGTTACCAGGTTGTCGTTGATCCGGTTGAGGTAGCCGTCCCAGGTTTCGGCGACCACGGGCAGCATCCACTGGGCCGAGACCCGTGGGTGGTTTTCGTGCATCCAGCGGTCGACGCCCGTATGGCATGCGCCAACGGAGTGCGAGTTGGTGATCATGATCGGGGTGGAGAACTGACCGGATTCCTCGATCCAGGCGCGTCCGGTCATTTCACCGTTTCCGTTCAGTGAGTACGTGCCCGCGGCACACGGGACACCCACGCCATCACGGCCGCGTGGAAGGATGGCGGTCACCCCGGTGCAGGCGGATCCATCGCCCGGGTTGAGCGTCACATATCCAACAGTAAGACCGGGAACATCCGTCACTGCGTTGTGTTTTCCCGGGGTTCCATCGAGACGAATGCCCAAGTCGCGAGCGCGAATTTGACGGGTGGCCGTGGCTTCTGAACGGGTGTTCATAATTCTCCCTATTAACTCCTAGACCATTGACATCTGTGCCAACCATACATTTGAATCAGTGTTCAAACATGATCTGTGTCACTAACATAACGGAGCCTGAGCCATGCCGCAACAACAGCAATCGTCCTCCACTGCGGGGAAACTCTCGAGTGCACGCCTGGGAATCTGGGGAATCGTTTTCTTGGTTGTATCTGCGGCGGCCCCGTTGACCGTGGTAGTCTCGGCCGCGCCCATGAGCTTCAGGTTGGGCGGCATCGGTGCGCCAGGGGCCCTGATGTTCTGCGGCTTGGTCTTGGGCTTCTTCGCGGTGGGCTTCACCGCGATGTCGGCGCACGTGCCGAATGCCGGAGCGTTCTACGCGTACGCATTGCATGGCTTGGGTCGCGGGGCGGGCGTGGGGCTGGCCTTCGTCACGCTCTTCGCCTACGCGTTCCTGTGCGTGAGCTTTTACGCGTTCCTGGGGTTCTTCGCACAACTGACGATGTCCGAACTGTTCGGCATTGACCTGCCGTGGTGGGTCTGGGCAGGCGTTGCCGTGCTCATCATCGCCTTCCTGGGCGTGCGCCAGGTGGACGTTGGGGCGAAGTTGCTGGCAGTGATCGTCACCGCCGAAGTAGCCATTCTGTTGGCTATCTCCATCGCGGTTCTGCTTTCGGGCGGCCCGGAGCCGATCTCGGGTGCCGGTTTCAACCCATACAACATCTTCTTCACCGGTGGAGTGAGTGGCCTGCTGGTGATCGGATTCGGTGCATACCTCGGCTTTGAGGGAACCGCGATCTACGCCGAGGAGGCCCGCGATGCAAAGCGAACCATCCCGGCGGCGACTTACATCGCAGTAGCGGCGCTGGCTTGCTTCTACGCGTTCACGTTCTGGGTTCTCACCGTTGCCTTCGGTGTAGATGGCATTATTGCCTTTGCGACGGGCGACGAATTCGAAGGCATGGTGTTGGTAGCCGGCGCGGAGTACCTGGGCCAGTGGGCGGCAACGCTGATCCAGATCCTGATCGTGACGAGCTTCTTCGCCTGCATCCTGGCCTTCCACAACGCGGCAACAAGGTACATGTTCTCGTTGGGACGTGAGCGCATTCTTCCTGCATCATTTGCTCGCACAAACGAGAAGTCCGGTTCGCCGGCCAATGCCTCGCTCACGCTCAGTGTCATCTGTGCAGCGGCGGTGGGAATTGCGGCCTTTACGGTCGTCGACGCCTACATGGGATTGGCCATGTGGACTTATGCAACGGGCGTCCAGGGGCTGGTCTTCGGGCAGGCAATGGCGGCCATCGCCGTGGTCGTGTACTTCCTTCGTGACCGCAAGGGGCACGGAATCTGGCGCGTGACCATCGCCCCGGTGTTGGGTGCATTGGGTTTGGTCGTCGGCTTTACTATGATCGTAACGAACTTCGAAATCACCACTGGTATGGAAGGAGCCATCAATTGGGTTCTGCTGGCTCCCACCCCGTTGCTCTTCGGAGGCGGATTCCTCTATACGCGTTGGCTCAAGCGCCGCTCACCCGAGACCTACGCAAACCTTGGCAAGCGGCAGGTAGCCGATGAAGTCGCCATCTCGCAGTAGCAAGGCCGAATCAAAACGCGCCGAGCTCATTGAGGCGTCAACAAGGGTTGTCGTGCGCGACGGCTTGGCAGCAGCCAGCGTCAGGGCCGTCGCGCAAGAAGCCCAAATAAGCGTCGGATCGGTTCTTTACTACTTCTCCGGAATCGAGGAGTTGCTTTACCGGACGCTCGAAAGCGTGCTCGACCGCTACTACGCCCAGCGTCTGCGCATCGTGGCCTCCGAAGGAACCGCCACAGACCGACTTGCCCGACTCATTGCGATGGGTGTACCCGATGACATCGGCGAAGACCTTTCACGGTTGTATGAGAGCCTGGCGTTGAAACCGGCAAGCCCCGAGGCGCAAACCCTGCAGGAATCAATTTTCCACCGCCAGGTGACCTTGTATTCGGCAATCATCGACGTGGGAGTGGAGAACGGCGAGTTCTTCCCGAAATCCGATTCCGTGCGCATCGCACAGAACCTGATTGCCCTTGAAGACGCCTACGACCTCTATGCCGTGGTGGGTGTGAGCCTGTCAGGCCCGGAAAAGCGGGCAAACGTCCGTTCCTATGCAGAGCTTGCCCTGGGCTTCACTTTTGGCAAGAGTGACTAGCCAGGGAAGTCCTGTGGGGGACTTTCCAGGGAGCAGCTTTGGCGGAGCGAGCGGGGGAATTGCAGCTGCGGCGTAGTCGCGGAACGCCGTGCGCCGGTGCCCTGAATCCGGCTTTCGGCTTTCGAGGCGAGCCATGTAACGTACCTGTTGCACGGCCAGGCTGGATGCCGTTGGTGGTAACTTGAAGTTTCGCAATCAATTTTCGAAATGGGAGTATCTTGAAAACTTCATGGGGGCGCGGCTTGGCCGCATTAATTGCAGCTTCATCACTTGTGCTGAGTGGCGGTGTAGCTGCAACCGCTTCACCACAGCCAACGGCCATAGGTTCGGTGGCTGTCGGTGCATCGACCAAGGCGGTGGGGCCGGTCACGATCAAGACGATCCCGACCAAATACGTCAAGGCCGGCGCCAAGGCAACCGTCAAGCCGGTGGTCAAAAAGAAGCGAAGCACCAAAATCAGCTCGCAGGTTCTCACTGTCAAGCAGGGCAAAAAGACTATTGCGAAAAACAAGAAGTCGGTGGCGCTGAAGGCCGGCAAATACAAGGTCACCACGACGGTCAAGTTCAAGGTGCCCGGGACGAAGGCCACTAAGACTTCGGTAAGGACCCAGGAGCTCTTGGTAAAGACCAAGAAGAAGCCGAGCTGGGTATACAGCGACTCCAACTGGAACTGCCCTTCGGGCTACCCGATCAAAGGCAACGCCAGCAGCATGATCTACCACGTGCCAGGTGGTTCCTTCTACGGCAGGACCAACCCGGAAGAATGCTTTGCCAGTGAAGCGGCGGCCCGTGCCAAGGGTTACCGCGCGTCCATGCGCTAGCTTGAATATCAGTGAAGGGCCAGGGATATTTTCCCTGGCCCTTCACTGATATTGGTGCCGTATACGGTGTCCTAATCCTCGATGGAGTCCTCGTTGAACCCGGATCCGTCGTCTTGGGCTCCCTGGACAAGTTCGGCGCGCAGTTCGGCCACGGACGGATATTCCAGATCCGGGCGGAACGGGAACGAGGCGACGTCGTTTGCCGAGGTGATTCCCGAATGGACGAGGACGGTCAGCAGGCCGGCCTCCATGCCCGCAATAATGTCAGTGTCCATGCGATCACCGATCATGGCCGTGGTCTCCGAGTGGGCATCGATCCGGTTCAAGGCGGAGCGGAACATCATCGGGTTGGGCTTGCCCACCACGTAAGGAACGCGAGACGTCGCTTGGGTGATGAGCGCCGCCACGGCACCCGTGGCCGGGAGCAAGCCCTCGGGCGAGGGTCCTGTGGCGTCCGGGTTGGTGGTGATGAACCGGGCCCCGTCGCTGATCAGGCGAATGGCTTTGGTGATGGCTTCAAAGGAGTAGGTCCGGGTCTCGCCAAGAACAACGTAGTCGGGGTCCTGGTCCGTGAGGATGAAGCCCGCATCGTGCAGAGCAGTGGTCAACCCTGCTTCACCAATCACGAAGGCACGGCCCCCGGGCCGCTGGCGACGCAGGAACTCAGCGGTAGCCATGGCCGAGGTCCAGATGTTCTTTTCCGGAACGTCCAACCCCGAAGAAAGAAGCCGCGCCCGCAGGTCGCGAGGTGTGTAGATCGAGTTGTTGGTCAGCACTAGGAAACGTTTGCCGGTTTCTACCCAATGCCTGATCAGGTCGGCTGCGCCCGGGATTGCCTGGTTCTCGTGAACCAGCACCCCATCCATGTCCGTGAGCCAGCAGTTAATGTCATTCACCGTGCGAGGTTCATGCGTTGGCACTTGTGGGTTCCTTTCGAGGATTTCCAGATACCTGAGGTGACAAGTCTTTCAGGTTCCAACTTAGGGGTGAAGCGAATGTGTCAAAGCCAATTGTTTTTCTTGAAGACCAAGAAGAGGCCGAGACTCAGCGAAACCATGAGACCCAGCGCTGCAGGGTAGCCCCACCCGAAATGGAGCTCGGGCATATTGGAAAAGTTCATCCCGTACACACTGCCAATCAGGCTTGGCGCAAACAGGATCGCGGCCCAAGACGAGATCTTCTTCATCTGTTCGTTCTGGGTGACTCCCGTCTCCGTCGCCCGCTGTGAAGCGAGGGTTGAAGAGAGTGAGAGTGCATTCGCCAGCACGGCCCTGAATGACGCGACGCGTTCGGCCAGTCGAATGGAGTGGTCCTGTACGTCGATGAGTTTCCTGTCCAGTTCCAACGAGTCTTCGGGGGCCAGATGCGTGAGCTTGAGGTCCTTGCGCAGGCGCTCGATCACGGACTCCAGCGGGGCCACGGCACGCTGGAAATCGATGACTTCGCGGGACAACTCGTAGATGCGACGGGAAACGTTGTCTTGGCCGGAAAACAACTGTTCCTCGATCTCGTCGATGTCGTTGCTCAGTCCTGCGGCGACGGGCTCGTACTCGTCCACGACTTGGTCGATGACGGCGTAGAGGACGGCCTCCGGACCCATGGCGAGGAGTTCCCGTTCATCTTCCATTCGCTTGCGGACGTTCCCGATCTTGGGTGATTCGGCATGCCGGACGGTGACGACGAAATCGGCTCCGACATATACGTGAAGCTCACCGAACTCCACCTTCTCAACATCGTCGAGGTAGCGGGCCGGGCGCAAGACGACAAAGAGGTGGTCGCCGTAGTGTTCAAGTTTCGGGCGCTGGTGGCCGGCCAAGGTGTCCTCAACGGCCAGTTCGTGGAGCCCCAGTTCGTCGGAGACTTCTCGCATCTCCTGGGCGTTCGGTCGGTAGAGCCCGAGCCATCCCATGCCCCCGGTTTCCTTCATCGATTCGAAGGTAGAGCTCAAGTCCGGCGGGTGGATGACCCGTTTGCCCTGCACATAGATCGCATTGTCAATGATGGGCATAAGTCCTCCGGATACAGTGGCCGGATGGATGCCCGGCGCTATTTCGGTCCTTTCGCCAGTTTGCCACCACTGCAGCCAAATCCCCGCCCGCGGCATGCATTGATTTCCCATTGGTCGCTGCTTCCGACGAGTACCATGCACGCCTTCAATGCCGCCGCGTGACAGTGAGCGACTACCCTTGAATGGTGACTTCCTCCGCTGAAAACAACGCCGTCGTGCCCGCTGAACTAGTTCCCGAGTTCGAGGAACGCCCCGAAGTGGGCGTCGGCCCTTGGGAAGGCGAATGGCCGACCGAAGAGCACTACGACCGAGAGCTTCTAGAAACGGGAGACCGGAGAAACGTTGCCGACAAGTACCGGTACTGGAGCATGGACGCGATCATCGCCGACCTGGACGAACGGCGGCATGATTTCCACATTGCCATCGAGAACTGGCAGCACGATATGAACATCGGCACGGTGGTGCGAACCGCAAATGCGTTCTTGGCCAAGGAAGTCCACATCATCGGGCGTCGTCGTTGGAACCGCCGTGGTGCCATGGTGACCGACCGCTACCAGCATGTCCGTCACCATCCCACCGTTGAGGACTTCGTGGCATGGGCGAAAAGTGAAGGCCTCGCGATCATCGGAATCGACATCTTCCCAGACTCCGTGCAGCTTGAGACCTACGAACTGCCGCGAAACTGTGTCCTTGTCTTCGGGCAGGAAGGACCCGGGCTGAGCGAGGAAGTCCACCAAGCGGCAGAAGCCACGCTGTCCATTGAACAATTTGGCTCTACCCGTTCGATCAACGCCGCCTCTGCCGCAGGCATTGCAATGCACGCTTGGATCCGACGCCACGTGTTCAACCAAAAAGTCAGCTAAAGCTTGGAAAAACCTTGCCCATCCGATAAACCCCAAAAGAGTGGCTGGCTGGCTATTCTCTCATCCACCCACGTCGGCTACGGTGAAGCCTAAGTGTTCAGTTCTTGGGGTAACTGGATCGAATGGCTGGTTCCGACCGTAGAACCATCCTCTTTTTGCATTGCTGCTGGGCATGACGTTTCACATGTGGATGGGGGATTTCATCGTGAAGAAGCACCAGGTGAACCGTGGTGGGGGTGGTCACCGGAAACGCCAAGCAAAAAAGCGGGTATCCAGGATTTCCGGCCTTGGCATCGTTGTTGCCGCGGCGGTCACTCTTTCGGGTTCACCAGGACTCGGCTTGGCGAGTGGATCGTTGGATGCTGAAGTCATCCCGCCCGCGGTGGTTGCACCAGCTGTCTACGTACAGCCCGTTAGCGTGTCCCTCCTAAGCGATGTCGACGCCGTCAGCTGGGAATCTCTGGAGTTCACGAGTACCCCCGCAGGGTCTGGGTTGGCTGATGAAATCAATACCGGCGGGTCGATCGCCGGTTCGCCGGAGAATCCGGGCCTCGAGGGTAATAGGCAGGGCGCTCTCATGCTGGCGGGCCAACGCCTTGGCGTGCGAGGTGCGCTACCCGGCCAGATCCAACTGATCCACCCGGTGACATCACGGCACATTACGAGTCCATACGGATGGCGGAACAACCCGACGGGTGCGGGCACCCAGGTCCATATCGGTCAGGACTACGCGATCCCATGCGGGTCGCCGGTGTATGCGACGGCCGACGGTACTGTCATTCAATCCGCATGGGCGGGCCACTCCGGCATGAGAGTGACAATCGACCATGGCAATTCCGTGAGAACCGGCTATAGCCACAATTCGAAGCTGATCGCAAAGGTGGGCGATCAAGTCAAGCAAGGCCAGATCATTGCCCTGAGCGGAACAACCGGAAACTCCACTGGCTGCCATGTGCACTTCGAAGTCATCGTGAACGGCAAATGGAACGACCCCCGCAATTTCCTGCCCGGCATCCCGGGGCAGCCGAACCCGATGATTGACTCTCGCGACACGAGGATCACGGCCGAACCGATCCGCAACACCGGCGCCCCTCAGTACGTGATCGAGACCGGGCATGACCTGGAAATCGATTTGCCCCCAAAGCCTGCAGAACACAAACCGTCCAAGAAAGCCCAGGAGGCTTCATCGGACAGCGGCTCGAAGCCGAAGCCCCCAAAGAAGGAGGAGGTTAAGAACCCGGGGAAGAAGCCTGCGGACAAACCTGAGAAGAATCCCGTTCCAAAACCAAAGCCGGTCCAGACGCCCAAGCCAACTACGCCAACCACCAAGCCGACGGAACCATCCAAGCCCGCGACGCCTTCCCCGAAGCCCACGGCACCGTCCCCGAAACCGACGACGCAGTCCCCGAAACCGGCGGCGCCAAGTCCAACGACGTCGGCCCCAGCTCCCAAGCCGGCGGGGCCTTCAACGCCTCCGACTACCGCCACCACCCCGGACACCGAACATACAACCCCGGCACAGCCGCCGACGGCAACTGCTGCGGCAGTGCCCGAGAAGCAGACTGTTCCGGAAGCGCCTGCCAGCGAACCAAAGCCAGCTGAGGAGCCGGCGGAGAAACCGGCCGAAAAGCCGGCCGAAAAGCCGGAAGAGAAGGCCGCAGAGCAGGATGCCAAGCCCGCGACCGCCAAGGGCGATGAGCCCGCGGGCAAGGACACGGACGCAGCTGCCCGAGCCGGCAAGTCGGATGCCCCGGACGCAAAGGACAACGACGCGGCGGAGGGCTAGAACCGACCCTTGCGGCCCTGCGGAGTCCGGGCCGCCCGACACCCGCAGGGCCGCCCTCCGTCATGTCGCAAGCGATCAACGTCACGTGTCGATAGGATGGGAGTAGCCAACGAGGTCTACTCCCCACAATTCCTTATCTACACAGGAGTCAGTATGCCCATCGCAACCCCGGAACAGTACAACGCCATGATTGACTCCGCCAAGGCTGGCGGATACGCCTTCCCGGCTGTCAACGTGACGTCGTCGCAGACCCTGAACGCCGCCATCCGCGGCTTCGCCGAAGCAGGATCCGACGGAATCATCCAGGTCTCCACCGGTGGCGCAGCCTACTGGTCGGGCGCCTCCATCAAGAACATGGTCACCGGTTCGCTGGCCTTCGCAGCCTTCGCCCGCGAAGTCGCCAAGAGCTACGACGTAAACATCGCCCTGCACACCGACCACTGCCCGGCGGACAAGCTCGACGAGTTCGTGCTCCCGCTGCTTGCCGCATCCGAGGCAGAGGTCGCCGCCGGCCGCAACCCGTTCTTCAACTCCCACATGTGGGACGGTTCCGCCGAAACCCTCGAAGAGAACCTGCGCATCGCCGCGGAGCTGCTGCCGCGCACCGCTGCGGCCAAGCAGATCCTCGAGGTCGAGATCGGCGCCGTCGGCGGCGAAGAGGACGGTGTCGAGAACGCCATCAACGACAAGCTGTACTCGACCGTCGAGGACGCCCTCGCGACCGTTGCCGCACTCGGCTCGGGCGAGAACGGCCGCTACATCACCGCACTGACCTTCGGCAACGTGCACGGCGTGTACAAGCCGGGCAACGTGAAGCTGCGCCCGGAGATCCTCAAGGACATCCAGGAGCAGGTCGGTGCCAAGCTCGGCAAGGCCAACCCGTTCGACCTCGTCTTCCACGGCGGATCGGGTTCCACCGACCAGGAAATCGCCGACGCGGTGGCCTACGGTGTCATCAAGATGAACATCGACACCGACACCCAGTACGCCTTCACCCGCCCGGTGGCCGGCCACATGCTCGCCAACTACGACGGCGTGCTGAAGGTCGACGGCGAAATCGGCAACAAGAAGACCTACGACCCGCGCGTCTGGGGTGCCAAGGCCGAGGAATCGATGGCGCAGCGCATCGCCGCCGCCGCGGTCCAGCTGGGTTCCGCAGGAAAGAGCCTGAAGTAGCCATGGCCGATCTTGGAGCAAACCTGCTGGGCATCCCGGAAACCCTGCTGCCCGAAGAGGTTGAGGTGAACGCACGCCTGGCCGCCGGCGACGAGGCGGTGGACATCGCCGCAGCCTTCCCGGCGTCTTCGCTGGGCTGGGCGCTGCTGGCCAACGAGGCGCATGCCGAGGGCCGCTGGGTCGAGTCCTACGCGTACTCCCGCGTGGGCTACCACCGCGGCCTTGACGCGCTGCGGAAGTCGGGATGGCGCGGACAGGGTCCGGTGCCGTGGCGCCACGAGCCCAACCGCGGTTTCCTGCGTTCGCTCTATGCGCTGCAGCGCGCGGCGGCCGCTATCGGCGAAACCGAGGAAGTCGAGCGGATCGGTCGTTTCCTCAATGACTCGGATCCCCTGGCGGTTGCCGCCCTCGAGGCCGAGTAACCCGGGAAACAAGACCGGTTTTGACAGTTGATTGTTCGTGCCGACACCGCGTCGGCGCGAACAATCAACGTTTAAGGGCCCCGCCACAGGTCACCCCTGGCGCGAGGCAGGAGCAAAGGAAAACAATGGCACACGTGCAGTCCGGCGAGGCGCTTGGGGCCTCCTACCGCCTCGAGGAACCCCTCGGTTCCGGTGCGGTCGGCGAGGTGTGGCGGGTCAGCTCCGCCTCCGGGGGACCGGACCTCGCCGCGAAGCTGCTGCGTCCGGAACACGCGCAGGATCCCACCCTCGTCGAGCGGTTCGTGCGGGAACGCTCGGTGCTGCTCGCCCTGCGGCACCCGAACATCGTGGCGGTCAGGGACCTCGTCGTCGAGGGCGACAGGCTGGCGATCGTCATGGACTACGTGCCCGGCGGATCCGTCCGCGACCTGCTCGAATCCCGCCTGACGCTTCCGCCGGGCGAGGCGCTGGCCCTGTGCGCCGAGGTGCTCGACGCCCTGGCGTGCGCCCATGCGGAATCGACGACGCACCGGGACATCAAGCCCGACAACGTGCTGCTTGCCGAACCCTGGCGGCCGGGGCGCCAGGGGGCCGTGAAGGTCTCCGACTTCGGGATCGCCTCCGTCGTCGGGGAACGCACCCGGCACACCACGGGCATGGTGGGCACCCCGCAATACATGCCGCCCGAACTGCTCAGCCAGGGCGAGGTCGGGCCGGCGTCGGACGTCTACGCCACGGGCATCATGCTCTACGAGCTGATGGCGGGGCGGACGCCGTTTGCCGGCGCAGGCACCGACTTCACGCTGGCCTACCGCCACGTGACGACGCTCCCGCCGCGCCTGGAGGTGCCCGGGGAGCTCTGGGAAGCACTGGAAAAGACCCTGTCCAAGAACCCGCGGGAACGGCCCGGCGCCGCGCAGGCGGCCGCACAGTTCCGCCGACTCGCCCGCCGGTACAAGGAACTCCCGGCGCTGGCGCGTTCCCTGGACCCCGGGGAATTCGAGGCCATGGACCGCCCGGCGACGGTGCTGCGCGGGGCCGTGGCCGAGCAGGAGCCGACGGTGCTCACCCGGGCCCCGGAATCGCCGCACCCGGAACTTGGCCCCGCGGGGTCCCGCACCGTGGTGCGGCCGATGCCCCGGCGCGAGGCCGCCCGCCCCGCAGAAGTCGCGGCGCCGGACAAGCCTGCCTCCCGCCGGCCCGCCTGGCTGGGCACGAAGGCCCTCGTGCTGGGGGCCGCGGGAATCGTCCTGGCCGCCGGGCTGGTGGCCGGAATCATCGCGACGCTGCCCCAGGCCGCCCCCGATGCGGCGCCACCGGCCGCCAGCGCCACCGCCAGCCAGCAGGATGCCCCGCTGCCCAGCGGCCTGACGGTCAGCCGCGCGGCGAGCTACGACGCTGCCGCCGGCGAAGTGAAGCTCACCATCACCTACGCGGCCCAGAAGGCGCCGCTGCGCGGGCCGTTCCTGGAGGTCCTGCCCGGCGCACCGGGTTCCCCGGCGTGCCCGCCGGTGGCCTGGGAGAACACGGACGCCACGCGGAACCAGCCGAGCCTCTCGGGCGTGTCGGCCGCGTGCGGCTGGAGCCTGGGCGGCCTCAGCGTCCCCGCGCAGGGCAGCGTGCAGGTCGTTGCGACGATCCCGGTGGCCCTGACCGGGGAGAACGCCCTGGACGGGTGGCTCCAGGCTGCATCCGCGGCAACCACCGGGGCCGTCATGGATCAAAGCGTGGAGGGCTCTGCCTACCCGGTGCAGCGGCTGCGCGGCATCCAGGTGCAGACCCCGGCGCGCACGGTGAGCCAGACGGCGCTGCCCGTCACGCTCGTGCCCATCTGGCCCGGCGGGCCGGACATGCTGGGGCCGCTCTACAAGAGCCCTGCCACCGGCAAACCCTCCGAGATGCTCACGGCCGTGGCCGGCGGCGAGCAGGGCGTCAGGTTCTCCGACGGCTGCTCCGGCGGGCTGGCCGTCTCCTCCGACGGGCTCGTGGTGACGGCCCTGTCCGTGGCCCCGAGCTGCGTGCTGCGCGCCGTGGTCGGCAACTTCACCGACCTGGCCAGCGAGCCCTTCGGCATCACCACCCGCGACTAGCCGCGCCCGGGGCTCATGGTCTGCACGAAGCTGCTTGTGCCTCCGACGCACAGGTACCCGCGGCCCGGGGTGAGCGCCACCGGGGCACGGCGCGGCAGCGTGGTGCCCAGCAGTTCCCCGTCGTAGTCGACGTCCGGCTGCAGCAGCACGCCGCAGCGGGACTTGCGCACGGTCTTGGTCCAGTGCGCGTACAACCCGCGCAGGTCCGCCGAGCGGCCGGCGGCGATCACGCGCAGCTGCCCGTGGGAGGCGGCCAGCAGGCCGGCCAGCGACTGGTCGGTGTCCTCGAAGCGCTCGGCGTCGTCGATGAGCAGCACCACCGGGCCGCGTTCCAGCCGCAGGCCCGCCAGCAGCGCCGGAAGGTCCTCGGGCCCCACGGCCACCCGGTCGAGGTCGGCGCCGGCCAGCGGGGAGCGCCTGTCGCAGGCACCCCAGACGGCGACGGGGTTTCCCGCATCGCCTGCCGCGCGCAGCGACTGCGCCAGGGCCAGCAGCAGCGTGGACTTCCCGCTGCGCGCCGGCCCGGCGATGAGCACGTGCTCGCCGTCGTAGAGTTCCAGCAGGGCCGGGGCCAGGTCCTCCTCGCGCAGGCCCACGGGGATCCGCCACGGCTCGGCACCCAGCTCTGCCGCCGCACCGACCTCGGCCACGGACAGGTCCTGGGGCAGGCGCCCGATGGCCGCCGCCTTGGGGGCCTCCAACGGCCAGCGCGCCGCGACGCGGGCCACCGCCGTGGGCAGGTCCGTGGCGGGGGAGGCGATGTGCATCTGGCGCAGGGTTCCGGCATCGACGCAGCGGCCCGGCACCGGGGCGGGGATGTTCTGCCCGCGGACCCCCAGCGCCGAGTAGTCGTACGGGTCGGCCAGCCGGTAGAGCCACTTCTGCGTGGTGACCTCGTCCATGGCGGAGGGCACGGCCTTGGCGCGCGTGGTGGAGACGGCGAACCACAGGTTCAGGGCCGGGCCGTCGGCATACGCGCGGTGGAGGGCGTCGAGCAGGGCCAGGCCGTCGTAGTCCTGGAACTCGTCGCGCAGCGTGGCAAGCCCGTCGATCAGCACCAGGGTGGGGCGCCGGTGTGCGGGGTCGGCGCGGCGCTTGTCCAGTTCGGTGCGCAGGTGGCGCAGGAACCTGGCCTGCTGCTCCGCGGCGCCGGGGTCGGAGCCCACGTAGGCCAGGGTGTGCGGCAGGTCCGCGAGCGGGGCGAGGGCGCGCGAGCCCGCATCCAGCACCAGCAGGTCCAGCTCCCCGGGGTCGGTCTCCGCGGTGGCGGCCAGGGCGAGGCTGGCCAGCGTGGTGCTGGTGCCGCTGCCGGGGATGCCCAGCAGCATGAGGTTCCCCTGCGCCAGGTCCCAGCCGGCCGGGGACTGCCGCTGCAGCTCGGGCTCGTCGGCCAGTGCCACCCGGATGGTGCCGTCGTGCACGCCGCCGACGTGCGGCACCGCGGGGCCGTCCAGTGCGGTATCGGCATCGGCAACCGCGTCGGCCCCCATGGCCTCAGGCGCGGTGAAGCCGGCCAGGTCCACGCGGGCGCCGAGCGCCTCGGGCCAGATGGGCCGCGGGGCGCCGAACCCGGCATCGCCATGGGCCGCGCGGATGGCGTCGATGAGCAGGTCCAGGTCGCTGGCCTCCGGCTCGGGGGCGCCGGACATACGCCGGCGCGGCACCGGCACACCCAGCGGGCCGATCTCCAGCAGTTCCAGCGCGCTGGCCTCCCGGCCCGTTGCGCGGCCCGTGACAAGGGCCGTCTGCACCGGGGTGATGTCGTCCTGGCCCAGCTTGATGAAGGCCCGCCCGGTCTGCGCGCGACCGATGCCCGCGGCGGCCGGCACGCCGATCACGTTCGAGGAGTCGTCGCGGCTCTGCACGCGCAGCGCCACCCGCAAGTTGGTGTTGGCCAGGATGTCGTCGTTCACGACGCCGGCCGGGCGCTGGGTCGCCAGGACCATGTGCACCCCGAGCGTGCGGCCCACGGCTGCCACGGAGACCAGTGAGGAGAGCACCTCGGGGAAGTCCTTGGCGAGCATCGCGAACTCGTCCACCACCAGCAGCAGGCGCGGCATGGGCTCGGCGGGGTGCGTGGCCAGGTAGGCGTCGAGGTTGTCGATGTCCTCGCCGGCCGCGGCGAAGACCCGCTGGCGGCGCTGCATCTCCGCCTCGAGCGAGCGCAGCGCCCGGTCGGCGAGCTGCTCGTCGAGGTTGGAGATGGTGCCGATGGTATGCGGCAGCCGCTCGCAGGCGGCGAACGCGGCGCCGCCCTTGAAGTCGATGAGGATGAAGTTCAGCCGGGTCGGGTCGTTGCGGGCCGCGAGGCCCGCCACCAGGGAACGCAGGAACTCGCTCTTGCCCGAGCCGGTGGTGCCGCCGACCAGGCCGTGCGGGCCGTCGGCCACCAGGTCCAGGCTCAACGGCCCGGACTCGGAGGTGCCGATCGGGGTGGAGAAGCCCTTCGCGGAGGACCACAGGGCCCGGATCGCCGCGGCGTCCGGCGTTCCGAGGCCCAGCAGCTCCGGCAGCCTGACCAGCGGCGGCAGCGCCGCGCCGGGCACGCTGAGCTCCGGGTCCTCGAAGCGGGCCAGGTCCATGGCGCAGCGTTCGGCGCGGTCGTGGCCGAGGCCGGCGACCACCACGTCCTCCACGTGGGAGAGGTCTCCGGGTTCGTGCACGGTTCCCGCGGCGTCCTGGCCGAGGGTGATGACCGTGGTGCAGGAGGCCGGAAGCTGCTCCTCGGAGCCGGCGATCACGATGCCGGAGACCCCGACCCGGTTGCCTGCAGCGTGCGTGGTGCCTCCCTCGGGGATCCGCCCGTGGCCCAGCAGGGCGCGGGCAGGTGCGTCGCGGCCCTCGGTGAGGGCTTCGGAGTCCAGCACCAGGAGCAGTGCGGGGGTCGGGTGCGCGTCGATGTTTTCGCGCAGCGTGCGCAGCAGGGTTGAACTGCGGGCGCGGTCGTCGGAAACCCAGCGTTCCCCGGTGCCCGAGCCCGGCTGCCGGGTGTGTGGCAGCCAGGAGGTCCACGCCCACTCGGCGGCCCGCCCGGCGTCGCAGAAGACGCCCACCGTCAGGTCGGCGGGTCCGGCGTGCACGCTCGCCTGGACCACCAGGCTGCGGGCCAGCGCCAGGGCCGCCTCGCGGTTCCCGACGATGCCCACCACCCCGGCGTTGTCCAGGTCCACGAGCACCGGCGCGGCGGGCAGCACGCCGGCCTCCAGCACCTCGCGCACCCGGGGATCCAGCAAGGTGCCGGAACGCTCGTCGAGCTCCGGGCGCCACGGCACGTCGCCGACCCCGGCATTGAGCGCCAGGAAGCCCTCGGTGCCGGCCCGGCGTTGCCAGAGCAGCGTGGTGGGCATCGCGGCGCGCCGCAGCACCGTGGCCGGGTCGGGGATCTCGGTGCGCCGGCGCTCCACCTCCGCCGCAGCCGCCTCCGCCACCTCGCCGGCCAGGGCCTCGAGCGCCGCCTCGAAGCGGGCCTCCTCCTCCTTGAGGTTCCGGGCGCGGCGGTGCTTTTGCTCGAACCACATGCCGATCGCCATCACCGGGCTCAGTGCGGCGAACATGGCGAACCGGGCGTCGCCCAGGATCATCACCATGGCACCGGCCAGCACCAGCGGGGCCAACACCGTGATGAAACTGAACTTGGAGGCCGGCGGGACGTCCTTGCGCACCGGGGCGGCCACCGGGTCCGCGGCCGGCGGCCGGCCGGGGCGCGGCGGCCTGTTGAAGGGGGCCGTCCCCGCAGGGGTGAGGTTGTTCAGCGACCCGGGTTTTGGGGCCGGGCTCTCGGTGAGGGAGGGCCGCAGCAGCAGCGTGGTCCCGCCGACCACCAGCGTGCCCGCGGCCGTCACCAGCGTCCCGTCGGCGTCGACAGGGGCCCCGTCGAGCATGGTGCCGTTGGTGGAGTGCGCGTCGCGGACCCGGACTCCCTCGCCCTCAAGCTCGATTCCGGCGTGGTTCCAGGAGGCGCTTTCGGTGCCCAGCACCACGTCCGCCTGCGGGGAACGGCCCAGGACCAGCGGGCGGTGGGCCGGCACCGGGTGGACGGCCCCGGCGTCGAGTCCGCCGGAGACGGTGACGCTCCACTGGCGCAGGGCGTGCGGCGGTTCGGAGGGGGAGAGCGAAACGGTGCTGCCCTCCAGAAGGAGCAGCTCGCCCAGCGGGGTGTCCGCCTGCGCCGGGCTTTCATCGACGTACAGCGTGGTTCCGGCCGGGGGCAGCGGTGCTCCGGCGGCGGCCAGCAGCTCGCCGAGTGTCGTGGCGGGGGAGTGGCTTTCGAGCTCCCGGTCAAATCGCTGGTCGCCCAGCTGGATCAGCACGCGCACCGCGCGCTCCTTTCGTCGAGGTTCGCGCGGCGCGCGGGGCCGGTGGGGCCAGGACCTGTTGGCAACGGCCTGTTGGCCACTGCCGGTGCGCCGGTTCAGTCCGCGGTGTTTCCCGCGAACCAGATGGCCGTGCCGGTGGCGTTCTTGCCGCCTTCGGGGGCCGGGCGCAACCCGAGGTCCTGTTCCGAGGCGTTGAGCCGCACCGGCTCGCCGGTCAGGGCCTCGCGATTGGAGAAGTCCAACGCGGGGCCGGCGATCCCGTCGGCCGGGCCGACCGACAGGCCACCAAGCGCGGCGCCCACCAGCTTCGGGTCGTTGCTGCCCGCCGCGGAGACGGCGCGCACCATGGCAACCATTGCATCATGGCTGCGCGAATCCGCGGACTCCGCCACGGCGGCGAACTCCTGGTCGCCGGTGAGGTTGCGGGCCTGCGGGTCGCTGGCGTGCATGCGGAGCCCGGCCAGGAAGGCGGACATGCCGCGTCCGGAGGCGTCCGAGCGCAGGGCCACCGCATCCCCGGCGTCGGTGCCCACGGTGAGCAGGCGGCCGGACAGCGTGCCGCCGGCCTGCTGCAGGGAACTGGCGAACGCCGGGCTGGTTGCCGAGGGGGTCAGCACGACCGGGACCGCGACGTTGGCCGCCTGCAGCGCCTGCACCAGGAGCCCCTGCTGCCAGGCGCTGCCGCTGAGCAGGATCGCGTCGGCGGGGTTCCTAACGGTCTTCGCCGGCTTCCCGTCCCCGGTGTCCCCGGCGTCTTCCGTGGACGGAGTGCCGGTGAGGCGGGCGGCCTCCGCGGCAACAGCCGTGGCGTCCTCGCCCGGGCCCACTTCCAGGGTGGAGGCGACGCGGACGCCTTCGGGGGCGCCGCCGGCATCGATCAGCAGGGTCCGCTCGGACCCGGCCAGCATGGAGGTGAGTGCCGTGGACACCTGGTCGGGCGCCGGGGCGGTCCGCCAGGCCTGCGCCTCGGTGTCCAGCTCGCCGGACAGGTAGGGCAACACCAGCGGGACACCCGCGTCGCGGGCCGCCTCGAGGGCTCCGCCCACGTGTTTGCCGTCGGTTGCCACGATGATTCCCGCGGCACCCTCCGCGACAAGCTCCTGGACCGCGGCGCGGGCGCCGGCAGCCGAGCCCTTGTCGTTGCGGGTGGCGATGTCCACGGGCGTCCCGCCCATGTCGAAGCGGCGCTCGGCGACTGCGGCACCCTGTGCCGCATCCTTCCACTGTGCGCCTTCACCGGTTTCCGAGCCGAGCGTCACCACGACGCCGATGAGGGTTCCGGCCGGGACGTCCGTGGCGCTCAGGGCCACGGGCACGCTGGTGGCCACCGGGTCCGTCGCCACGGGAGCGCCGGGGCGCACGAGGAAAACGACAAGTGCAACGACGGCGGCGATTGCCACGAGTGCGCCGGCGCCCAAGGTCAGGGCCTTGCGGCGGTTCACTTCTGGCCTCCGATCCGGAAGGCATAGAGCGTCTGCGACGCAGCCCCGGACGGGACCTCCAGGTGGAAGCTCGGCAGGGTTGTCGCGGCTTCCATGGAGGCCTTGAACTGTGCCTGGCGCTGCAGGATGCCGGCAACGTCCTCGGAGCGGATGTTCGCGTAGCCCTGCGCGTTTTGGGTGGCCAGCGCCAACTGGTAGTCGGCTGTGTCGGCCTTGGCGGCGCTGGTGGCCATCGAGCCGAGCAGGCCCGAACCGTTCACGGTGCGGTCGCCGAGGTCGAGCATGACCTTGGTGAGGTCCGCGGCCAGCAGGGTCGAGGCGCCCGCGACATCACGGGTCGAAGCGGAGGTGCTCTGTTCGATTCCCTTGAGGGAGGTTGCCGTCTGCTCGCTGATGGCGGTGGCCAGGGCCTCGCCTTCCTTGGCCAGGGCATCGTGCTGGGCATCCACGGATTCCTTGGCACCCTTGGCCACGTCGGCTGCCGTGGTGGTCAGGCCGGAGACGGAGCGGTCGAAGGAGTCGACCACTGCGCTGGTGCCCTGCGTGGCCTGGTCGGCTACCACCCGGATCTGGCTGTCGATGAGATCGGTGATGTCAGAGGCCGCCTCTGCGGTGGTGTTGCGCAGCGCGTCCTTGATGCCCTTTTCGAGCTCGGACTGCTGCTTCTCCAGGGCCAGGAGACCCGCGCCCATCTCGTCGCGGTTTTTCTGTGCGGCCGTTGCGAGGGTCTTGAGTTCGGTGATGCCGGCCCCGACGTTGTCGCTGCCGCCCTTCACAGCCTTTGCCAGGTCGTTGATCTTTTCATCGATCGTCGCCAGGCTCGCCTCGGCTTTCTTGATGGCCTTGTTCACCGGGGTCTTGGGGATGGAAATACCGGCCAGCGATGCCACGTCATCCCAGGCTTCCCCCTGCTCCTGCAGGCGTTCGTCCATCGGTGCCGGGAATTCCCCGAGGGACAGTGCGGCTTTGGCCGGTTCGGTTTCTTGATCGGTGACGCACGGAGCATCGGTCATGTAGCGAAGGACCTTCTCGGCGTCCTTGAGCTCAATCTTCTCGTCATTGACAAGTTCACACAGGTCGTCGGCGAGTTTCGCATTCTGCTTGGCGAGCGATCCGCGGGTGTCCTTGTCGCCGATCTTCTTGCTGTTCTTAGCGGCCAGCCCGTGGATCGAATCGAAGTTGTCCTGCAGGTCATCCAGGGTTTCGTCGATCTCGGAACCCAGGTCCTCCAGCGCGGCGTCCGCCTCGTCAGTCGAGGTCCGGAGCGCGACGATTGCCTGGTTGACGTCCTTCTTTGACGCGGTCTTGTCCAGTTCCTCCAGTGCGGCGGCCAGATCGTCGATTCCGGCCGATACATCCTCATGGCGTGCCAGGGCGCCGGCAAGGATTTCCGGTTCCAGTGCGGCGACCAGTTCGTCGCCCTGCTGGACGAGGCTGACGAGCGCTCCCACAACGGAAACCGATGAAGCATAGAAAGCACACGTCATCGAGGGCTCGGTGCAGGTCTCGGCAGTCGGCTTATTGGGGCCGACGGTGCGCTTCAGCGACTCCGCCACCTCGTCGCGGCAGCTTGCCGTCGACTGGGCGAATCCGTCGAGCTGGGCCGACATGAGCACCAGGCTCGAATAAACGGTCGAAGACTCGTCCGTCGGCGCGACAACCGTGGAGCAGCCATTGCCGTTGAGTACCGGGCGGGGCGGTGCCGCTTTGGTGTCGCCGAGCATGGCGTCGACGGTGCCGACGGTTTGGCTCAACTGGGCGATGGTGGTTGATTCGGTTCCCGATACCGTGGCGTCGAGGTCGCCCTTGAGCGAGCCGAGCTGGTCCTTCAAACCGGACATGGTCCCGGCGAGCGATTCGGTGCTTTCCTTCAGGTGCGCGGCGGTGCTGACACCGAGGGTCTTCGAGGTGCTCTCGAGGTTGGTGCGCACGTCGGTGATGGTGGCGCCGGCGCGGCCGAGCACGTCGTTGACGTCGGCGATGAGGTCGATGGTCCGGCGCTGGAGCGCAAGTTCCGAGGTCGGGCTGGTGTTGAATGCAGAATCCAGGACGCCGTCGACGGAAAGGTCGGTGGCCATGCCGGGCTGCACCGCAAGGTCGATCTGCGGGGTCTTGAAGTCGGTGACGTCCGCAACGAGCCGCAGCGTGGTGCTGGCCGCGGCGCTCGGCGGAGCCAGGAGCGTGGCCCACTGAACGATGGTCTCGCCGTCGGGTGAGGCGCTGACGATGCCGTTGGTGCCGGCGGCCTGGTCGCCCGATTCCCCGACGATCCGGCTGGGCGCGACGTTGGGGAGGACCGTGGAGGCCGCGATGCTCATGGGTGCGCCCACGAGGGTCGGAGCCGTGCGCGACTCGCCCGCCACATCGAAGGTCAGCTCCTGCGAGGAAACGGTGAGGTTCTCGACGGTCAGCTCGATCTCGACCCTGCCGTTGTAGCCGGCAAGCTCCTCGAGGTTCGACCCGGTCTTTTCCGCCGTGCGGTACTGGGTGCTCACGCGGACGGGGAGGTCATTTGCCACTTTTTCGGTTTCGTAGACGGTATCGACGCTGGAGGAGTTCCCCGTCGCATCGTCTACCGAGACCGCGGTGCCGTTGACCGTGGTGATTGCCCCGTTGGGGGCCAGCGACACGTTGACCGATTGAAGAACGCGCGAGGGCGTGCCGATCGCCTGGGGCGTGTTCGTGCACGACGTGGTGAGCGCCAGCGCGGCAACGGTGAGGATCACTCCCGCCGTACGGACCAAATACGGACTGCGCGTCCGTTGAACTGCGTTGTGCTGGCGTGAGCGCGTGTCGGTCACTGATTCCCCTGTCGTGTTCAAATATCCCATTGAATAATAGGGGGCGGGGGACGTGAATCGAAAAATGTTGCCCGCACCTGCCTGAGGGGAGCGGTGGTGGAGCATCAGGCAATTCAGGCGGGACCTCGCGAAATGTAGTTCGCGAAATCTTGGTACGGACCTATTCATCTTGTTAGGGTTATTCAGTCCAAGTCCCTCGGGAGTACGTCCGTACGGGGGCCGTATCAAGATTCCTGGAGGATTTCCCATGTCTCGTGTTTTGTCAACGGAGCAGGCCAAGACGGCTATTCAGCAATTGCAGGCGATCATCAACGGTGGCTTCACCGACCAGATCAGCCAGCTTGACGCCCAGGGCCGCGTCCTTTCCGACCCCAACGTCTGGGACGGTCCGCTGGCTGCACAGTTCCGCGGTGCGACCTGGCCGGAAACCAAGGCAGCACTGGACAAGGCCCGCACGGAGTTGGAGCAGCTGCGCACCCAGCTGAACCAGATCTCGCAGAACATCTTCTCCGCGGGCGGCGGAAACTAGTCTTTTCTGCAATCGCCCCCGTTGTCGCCGGCACGGCGCCGGTCCGATGGCGGGGGCGATTTTGTTTCTTTCGAGGCCACTTGGCTTCTCGGGTGGCTATATAAGAGGACCGCGAGGTCCTCGCTGTTGATGAGGGAGATGCACGCGTGACCGATCTGGGAGTCTTTGCGCACGATGTTACGTTCGACGACGGGACAGCCGATGCCCTGATATCGGCTTTCTCCACCGCGGCGTCGGCCATCGAGTCGCAAGCGGGATCGCGTGCCTCATACGTCGCGACAGCGGGCACCGAGTTCAAGGGCCGCTTCTCGGAGCTGTTCGCGGACAACGCCCGGGTGGCTTCGGCCGACGCACTGGAGCTTTCCGACAGGTTGCGCGAGGTTGCCACAGGTGCCCGCAGGCTGAAGGAAGAAGCCCGCAAGGAAAACGAGCGACGCCGGTTGGCCCGGGAATGGAAACAGCGCCGGGACGAACGCGAAGCGAACTGGCTCGACAGCGCGGTTGACTGGTTCATCGGTGCGGAGGATCCCCCCGTCGGGCCGCCCGCCGCCGAGGTGCGGGTGGAAACGGCCGCGCCGCGTTCCGGCGTGCGCCAGACCCCGGCCCCGGGCAGCGGTGGCGGTGGTGGCGGAGTGTCCGCCGCACGCCCCAGCGACCTGCGGTCCTTCGCCACCGGCTCGGCGACGCTTAATGCGGAACTTTCCGGCAAGCCCGGTGCCCTGCGCGGCAAGCTTGCCGATTTCGCGGCGCGCTGCACCCACGGATCCCTTAACGCCGATGGCGTGGTCACCGGATTCGACAGGTGGCTGGCCGCCAACGACCAGGACGCAGCCTGGGCGCGGACCATTGCCGATGCCTTTGCCGCGGCCGGCGGCGAGGGAAACGTCTCGCAGGTCTCCGACGCCGCCCTCCTGGCGGCCCTTGCCTCGCAGGGGATCGACGCGGAGCGGCAGGACCTCACGATCGACCTGCCGCAGACCCTTGGCGCGCCCCCGACCACCGGGTACTCGAACGACCCGGTCAACACCTCCACCGGAAACTTCCTGGAAACCGAGGTCGACCTCGGCTTTGCCGGTGCCGCGTCGTCGCTTTCGGCGGCGCGCACCTACAACTCGATGGACGAGCGCGTGAGCGCCTTCGGCCCCGGATGGGCCTCCGTGTTTGAAACCCGCCTGGAACTCGACGACGAGGGTGCCTCGATGGTCCTGGCCGACGGCCGCCACGTGCGCTTCCCGCGGCTCGGCGCCGGGTGGGACCGGGCCGACGGTGAAAACTTCTGGCTGGACCGCGAAACCGCCGCCGGCACCATCCCGGAGGGCGGAACCGGTGCCGCCCCGGCCGAGGTCCTGGTGGCACGCGACAACGCCGGCTCCCGCTGGGTTTTCACCCCCGCGGGAACCTGGCTTTCGAGCGACACCGGTCCGGGCACCGCGGTATCCGCCCGCAGGAATGCGGCAGGCGCCGTCACCGAACTGGTCCACGAACATGGGCGCGGGATCCGTGCCGAATGGTCGGGGGAACGCATCACGGCCCTCGTGGCTTCGGACGGGCGCCGCATCGGCTTCGAGTACGACGGGCGCGGGCAGCTGGTCTCCGCCGCCGGACCCGCCGGCGTGCGCAACTACGGCTGGAACGATGACGGGCTGATCGACGTCGTCACCGACGCGGCCGGAGTCAGGGAAGCTGTAAACACCTACGACGACCACCGCCGCGTGTACACGCAGGTCTCGGCCTTCGGCCGCCTCACCCGCTTCGCCTACCTTCCCAACCGCCTGACGGTGATCTCCGACCAGGACGGAACCCGCTCCAACACCTGGGTGGCCGACGCCAAGGGCCGCCTGGTCGGGGTCGTCGACGCCGACGACAACCGGCAGAACATGAGCTACGACAGGCACGGCAACCTCGTCTCCGTGACCGAGCGCGACGGCACCGTCACTGTCCATGCCTACGACCGGCGCGGCCGCAGGACCCGCACGGTGACCCCCTCCGGCGCGGACATCGGTTACGGCTACGACGACGCCGACCGCCCGGTCACCGTGGTGACCGAGTCCGGCGGGATCGTGCAGTACGAGTACTCCGACGACGCATCGCGCAACCCCTCGCTCATCATCGACCCCGAGGGCGGGCGCACCGAGCTCACCTGGCAGGACTGCCGGCTCACCGAGGTCACCGACCCCGTCGGGGTGCGCGTGCGTTTCGGCTACGACTCCTTCGGCGACCTTGTCACCATCACCAATGCCGTGGGCAACACCGCAACCCTGGAACGCGACGACGCCGGCCGGGTCACCGCGGCGGTGTCCCCGGGCGGGGCCCGCACGGCCTACCTCTACGACTCCGCCGGGCTGCTGCGCTCCCGCCGGGACGCCGACGGCGCCCTGTGGAGCTTCGAATACGCACCCGGCGGCGCCCTGGCCGTCGTCACTGACCCGCTGGGCGCCCGCACCGAGATGACCTACGGCTCCCACGGCCAGCTCGCCGGCACCGTCGACCCGCTGGGTCGCGCGGTGACGCGCACACTCGACGACCTCGGCAACCTGGCGGGCATCGAGCTCCCGGACGGCGCCGAGTGGCGCTTCACGCACGACGCGCTCTCCCGGCTGACAGGCATCACGGATCCGGCCGGGCACTCCTGGGCGCGCGAATACGGCGGCAACGGCGAGCTCACCGCCACCACGGACCCCACCGGGGTGCGCCAGGCCTACGCGGTGGACGCCGTGGCCGGAACCGCCACCGTGCAGGACGCCTTCGAGCGCAGCAGCATGCGCTTCGACGAGTTCGGCCGCCCCGTGGCGGCTGAGCGTGCCGACGGCGGCACCGAGCTTGTCACCTATGACAGGTGCGGCCGCCCGGTGGAACTCGTCGACGCCGAGGGCGGGCTGACCCTGCTGCGCCGCGATGCCGCGGGCCGGGTCGTGGAACACCGGACCCCGGGCGGGGCCGCCACGCACTTCGAGTTCGATGCCGCGGGCCGCCCCACGGCAAGCACCGACCCCTCGGGGGCGCGCACCACCCTTGAATACGACGCAGACTCCCGCGTCGTCGCCCGCGTCTTCCCGGGCGGGGACACCGAGCGCGTGCGGTACGACGCCGTCGGCCGCGTGCTCTCCCGCTACACCCCCGGGCGCGGCACCTCCAGCTACGAGTACGACCTCGCCGGGCGGATGGTGCGCGCCAAGGACCCGTCCTTCGGGCGGCGCAGCTTCCGCTACGACGCGGCCGGGCAACTGATCGAGGCCGTCAACGGCCTGGGCGGCAAGACCCGCTACGCCTACGACTCCCGCGGACGGGTCATCGGCATCACCGACCCGCTGGGCGCCACCACGCTGCGCGAATACAACGACGCGGACCAGGTCGTCGCGGAAACCGACCCGCTGGGCCGGACCACCACCGCGGGCTACGACGAGGCCGGCCGCCAGCTCTGGCAGTGCGACCCGGAGGGCCGGCGCAGCGAATGGACCTACGACGAGGCGGGTCGCCAGACCTCGCTGGTGGTCAACGGGCGCGTGGTGATGCGCATGTCCCGGGATGCCCGCGCGCGGACCATGGTCGTCGCGGACCACACGCGCGCCGATGTCGTGGAGGTCGAGCACCTGCTGCGCTTCAACCGCCGCGGACAGATGCTCCAGCGGCTGCGCAACGGCGTCGGCCCGTCCTGGGAGTACGACGTCGACGGGAACCGCACCGCGATGGTCGATCCGTTGGGCGTGCGCACCGAATTCGGGCGCGATGCCGCAGGGCGCGTCGCCACAGTAGAGCACCCGGTCTTCGGGCGCATCGCCTACGAGCACGATGCCGCCGGCCGCCTGGTGGGGGCCGTCGCCAGCGACACGGTCCAGCGTTGGGACTACGCAGAGGGCGCCCTGGTGCGCCACGCAACGACAACCGTCGACGGCGTCGACGAGACGGTGATCCGCCGCGACGAGGACGGGCGCATCGCCGCGATCCTCGCCAACGGCACCGAGACCCGCTTCGCCTATGATTCGGCGTGCCAGCTGGAGCGCGCCCTGCGCGGCGACGCCGAGGCCTCGCAGTGGCGTTTCGACCTGGCCGGGCGTCTGGTGGCAGAGTCCATCGGGGGCGTCGCCACCGAGTTTTCCTACGATGCGGCGGGGCAGCTGCGCTCGCGCACCGGCGCTGCCGGGACCACCACCTATGCCTATGACGGGTTGGGCCGGCGGACCGCCGTCGTGGAGGCCGACGGTTCGGCCCGGGGCTTCGAGTGGTCCGAGCGTGGCTGGCTGAGCGCCGTTGTCGCGGAGGCATCCGACGGGGCCTCCTCGCGCAGCGAGCTGTGGGTTGACGCCCTCGGCGAGCTGGGGGATGTCAACGGCACCGAGGTTTGGTGGGATTCGGCCGAGGTTGCCCCGCGCGTGTTGGCACTGGGCGGCAAGTCCGTGGCGGCGCTGCCCGGCGGTGTGACAGCCGTGGGCCAGACGGTGCTTGACGCCGGCTGGCGCAGCGGCCACGCGACAGACGCGGGAAGCCCGTGGGGCATGTCCGCCGGCGCCGTTTCGGGATTGCCCGCGGGGTTGTCCGTCAGCGCGTCCGGCGGCGTGCAGGTTGCGGGGCTGGACTGGTTCGGTGCCCGCGCCTACGACCCGCTGACGCGCGGGTTCCTGTCGGTGGACCCCCTGGATCCGGTGATTGGCGCCGGCTGGGCGGGCAACCCGTATTCGTATGCCGGAAACGACCCGCTGCATGCCATCGACCCGCTGGGTTTGAGCCCTGTCACCGAGGCGGACCTGCAGGCCTACCGGGACGCCAACAACGGCGCGCTTGCCGCCGCCGGCGACTGGATGGCCGACAACTGGGAGTATGTCGCCGGCGGTGCGATGGTTGTCGCCGGTGGAGTATTGATGGCCACGGGTGTGGGTGGGCCGGCCGGCATGATGCTTGTCGCTGGCGGTGCCGATGCCATCATCCAAAAGGCAACGACCGGGAAGGTCAACTGGGTGCAAACGGCGGGCGTAGCCGTGCTTGGTGGCGTCGGTGGCGGTGCAGCCATGCTGGGTAAGACCGCATTCTCCGCGGCCACACCGGCCGCGCGGATCGCCGGAAGCCTGGCCATCAATGTCGGCGTGAACGCAAGCGTCGGCGCGGCCGGTGGCGGATTTGTGTATCTGGCAAAGAACGACTTCCAAATCAAGAACCCGCGGGAATTTGCCGGTGCAATGCTCGGTGGCGGCACGGCCGGAGCCATTGGAGGGTTGGCCGGGCCCGCCGGAGGATCTATCGCGAAGCTCACGGGTTCCACGGCCACAAGCGTTACGGCTCGCTTGTCGACCATCGCTGTCGGAGCCAGCGGAGGCATGTCGGGAACTACCGTTGATAGTCTCGTCTCTGGCAAGGAACTGACTCTGGCGGATCTTGGCTGGGGCGCTGCGACGGGCGGAGCATTCACTCAACTGCCTGGCGGACCGACCCAGATGACTACGCTGCGCCAGATGCCGTACTTCCAGCCCAGCACGCTGAGCGGCGCATTCTCGGGAGCCAACGGCCATGCCTTGTGGTCCTCCGCAGGTGTCGGCGCGGGCGTCGGATCGGGTGCCGATATGACACGTTGGCTTGTCGAACAAGGAACAGGTGGATAGGAAAATGGCCGGGAAAGCTTCACAAAAGCCCCGCTACGCAAAGGGTGCAGACCCGGTCCAGTGGGGTGTCGCTGTGCTCGGCCCAGTCGCTGCCGTTGCTCTGACATGGGGAACCGCTGGGTCCGGAGCATTACCCATTGCCTTGGCAGCAGTTGGCGTGGGGCTCGTCTTCGGAATCGTCACGTTCTTCGTCCTGCCTCCGAATGCTGCCCGTGCAGTCCTGGTGTTGGGCTTCCTGGCCGCGGTGGGTGTCCTGGCTTCCAGCCGGAACGAACTCGTGGTCGGGCTGCCGACATTGTTGCTCAGCTCCATAGCAGGCTCGATTGTCGGCGCCCATCTCCGGTATCTCGCAGACCGCAAGGGAACCGCTGTCCAGCCAAGCACGGGCGGGTCGGGGCTGCGTGTCCAGTGGCAGGTGGGCCGCAAGCAATTCGAGGAGGGCGACGGAACTGCAGCCTCCCTTGAACAACGGATCGGTGCCCTGGACGGTTCCAAGCAGTCCGTGGTCAGTGCGCTGCGGGGCACTGCGCGGATGGATTTCTGCGGTGATGCCCGCGGTGCAATGGTTGTCTACTTCTCCCCGGACACGAGGAGTGAAGAGCGGTGGAGTTTCTTGACGACGCCTGGCGCGGATTCCGGC
The DNA here is from genome assembly GCF_051550675.1 of Paeniglutamicibacter selenitireducens. Lineage (NCBI taxonomy): Bacteria > Bacillati > Actinomycetota > Actinomycetes > Micrococcales > Micrococcaceae > Paeniglutamicibacter > Paeniglutamicibacter selenitireducens. The sequence continues at coordinate 104,486 of NZ_JBPULF010000012.1, forward strand.
CGGTCGGATGTCGTGATCGGTGATCTCAAGGGATCGTTCTCGTTTGAGGAGTGCACGGACGCAGCGTCGGCGGTGGCTGCTGCGCGGCACTTTGCGGCGACCGGGGGAGCGGACCCCAAATTCACGTGGGTAACCTCCCCCGAGGTCTTTGACCGCCGCCCCTTGCCCTCCTGAGCGAGGTGGGTTGATGCAGTCGGGGTGCGCCGGGGTGCGCCGCTTGTCCAACAATTTGAGTGCCCGGAAGGCGGGGTATACCCGTCCTTTGTTCAAGACTTCCAACCCAACAGCTACCTGAGGACCACACCATGAGTGGGTTGCCTGAAAACACGCCGTCGTCCAGCGAAGCGGTTCCCCGATACAGGGTTCGCCGGATCAACAATGGTCCCTCCAACATGTTGAGGGGGCGCATCTACGACATGGAAGCCACTCCCGCCGGCGCAATGATTCCAGCGTTCCGTGTGCGTGAGCAGAGCCCGATCGGGCTGATGAGCGCAACGTCATGGCCATCGGTGTTGCTGACGAACGAGCCTCGAATGGATGCCAAGGAAGCACGCCAGCTTGTCGCACGTGCTGACCGGCTGCGTTGGGCCAGAAGCGGCGAAGGGTCCCGGGTCGGTGGGTGGGTCGCATCCACGCCAAACGACGATGGGCAGCACTGGCCGGTTGACGGCGCGGAAGCCCGGCGCGCGCTGATGGATGTCCAGTGGCTTGCCCAATGGTTCCGGGAGTTGGTCGCCGTCGATACGTTGCATCGGGTTTATGCGTTGATCGGGGCGGGTGACCCACGCTCCGCGTTGGAGGCATTGGCTCGCGCGGTTTGCCTCGAGGAAGTTGAGGTTCCCCGGAGGCACGCATTTGCCCTTGAGCGTCTGGGCGGCCTGCATGGGGTTGACGCACTGGTGTTGGAATCCGTCTATGAGCGGGTTCCGGAAGACGATCAGGCGTGGGCGTGGGCGCATACTTTGAACCTGCCGAAGGTGCGCCAGCGATGGCTTACCAAGGAACAAGGCCAGGAGCATCGGTTCATGGAGGTTGAATTCACGCCTCTGGGGGTGCGATGGCCGGAGTGGACGAAGCGCGTGAACGATAGCCCGAAACTCACCGAGCCGCTGTTGGGAACAGAGTTTCAAGGTGAACTCAAGCGGGCGGTTCTCAGGGAGTACGACGGAGGGTTGTACAAATGGCAGTCACTGTGCGCGGAGGACCTCATCTAACGGGTCGATGCTGCTTCGGAGCCGTTAGGCAAACGGCGGGTGCGCATTGCACGGTTCTGCCGCAGAAGGGGCTGCCAATCTGCGGTTTGCCGCGACCGGCGACGGTAGGCAGTTGCAGGACTCGATCAGAGATGAAGTTCAAATGGGAGCGAGTCCGCATGCAAAGGCATGGCGATATCCGCCGTTGGGGCGTCGGATTTTGTCGCGTAGAGCCTGCTTGTTCTGACCGTGCTTGCCATTTCGATCGGAGGCCAGCTCGTTGGTGGCCAGCATGACATGGTGCTTCTGTCCGGGACGATTCATGGCACAGTTTTTCTTGCAGAGACCTTGGCGTCAATCGCTTTCGGTGCGTCGAAAGGTGCATGTGGATCGTGGAGGAGAATTCAATGATGGTGCGTAGTTCCACTAAGAGTACCGATTTCGTAGGAATCACAGTCGCGGCGCTAGCCATCGCAGGGGGGATCTTGATTCCCACTATCTGGTGGGATGCACGAGTTTTTACAGTCCTCGCCGTTGCCTTGAGTGGGTTCATGTTTGGCGGCTGCACGTTCATGTTTGCCAAGGGCCGATTGCAGATTTTGCTCTTTTTCGTGGCTTTTATCGGGGTTCTTCTTTGGATTCGAGGTTTTCAGAACATACAGGGCGGAACCGGTGGCATCGGCCTGACGTGGTTCATGCTCGTAATTTCCGGAACCATTATTGGTGCGAATTTTCGCCCGGACCAAAAGCAAAAGGCGAAGTAAACAGCTTCGCGTGGACTCGTGGTAATGGGTAAGGGCGGGAGGAGGTCGTTCGAAGACGAATCCGCTACCGTCGAGGCACTTGAAAAACGCGTAAGGTCTCTGGATGGCAAGAAGCGGGCGCTTGTCCGCGCACTGCGTGGCTCTGCGCGGATGGATTTCTGTGGGGATGCGTATGGTGCGATGGTTGTCCACTTCTCCCCGGATCCATCGGATAACAAGCTGTGGTGCATGTTGTCGACGCCGGGAGCGGAACACGGGCAGGTTGACGTCGTGATCGGGGATCTGGAGGGATCGTTTGCGAACTGGGAGACGACCACCGTGGATTCCGCGGTGGTTGCGGCCCGCCACTTCGCGGCAGCAGGGAAAGCGGCTCCTGATCTGACATGGTATGCGTCGAAGGATGTATACGAGCGACGTCCGCTGGCTTCGTGATCCCCGATGCGCGCCGATTGACGCCGGTTGCACGAGTGGTGGCGCCTGCGCTACTACAGTATGTCCTTGCATTCGCTGCGGCCGTGGTTGGCCTGGCAATTCCGCTTGGGGTGGGTTCGTTTCCGGTTCTAGTACTATTTTTTACCTAGTAGTTCTGCTGCTCTCATTCGTTTCCGGCGCACGGCAGGACCCCTACAAGCGCAAGATGACCTATCCGCTGGTGATCGTCCTCTCTCTGGCGTTGTTGATCAATTTCGGGCCGATCACCTGGACGATCACGGCGTTGTCGGGTTGCGCCGTTCTCGGAATGACGCTCGGGCGTGCACGCCGGGCGGCGCGGGAGGGGGCTGAAGTTCCTCCCGCTCCGGAGACGGACCCGATGGCGGTGCCGGGCTCGACGGTGGCGACGTGGGCCATCGGCAAGGACCGTTTCGAAGAGCTGGACCCCAGTGGGGAGAGACTCGACGAGTTACTCGGGCAACTTGATGGCCATTTCTCGGTCCTTACCCTGAGGCGTGGTTTGGCTCGGATGGATGCCGTTGGTATCGCACCGGATGCCGTCGAAGTATATGAGACGAATGACGTTGGATCGCCCGAGTGGCACACGCTCGTTGCCTCGGGGCGAACGATGTTGGGCCCCGAGATGTCCGCTGCAGCTTCGCCGGACCATGTGGGGGGGGGGGTGAATCGTTGCGTCGGGCGCATGTGGCGGCACGCCACTTCGCGGTGACCGGTTGGCGTTCGCGCGATCTTGCCTGGTCCGGGAGAGGCAATTCGGTCTGACTTAATCCGGTGCTCATCGCCGAGATCGCCAACGACTGAACCGTTCCGAAACGACTAACCCAAAATGCCAGTAGCCAGTCATGGGCCCAAGAATTATGAGAACGATAAACATGGCAACAGTGCGGATTGAACAAAATTCGATGCTTGCGGTTTTATGGATCGTGGATGCCGGAGTGCATATTGAACTAAGTCAACTCGTCTCTGGATAGCAGACTGGCCAGGGTGCTACCTGCTGCTCTTTTCGTTCGAGTCAGTCGGATATATGAGAATCATGGAAGAAAGGGAGGTTGATTCATGAATGGTTCGGCAAGGACTATTTCCTTCGCGGACATTTCTCGAAAGATGCTTCTTTTCGCTCGATACCTTTACAGTGTGCATTTACCACAGGCCGCGGAAGCCTTCGAGGATTTTGCGCGTCAGCTCGAAAGAGGGGTCACCGACGACCGCTTAAATGACATTTGCAATGATGTGTTGTCGTCACTACGGGCTGGGCCGATGACCATCGGCGACAGGTACATTACGAAACCAGACGGTTCACCTGACAGCGCTGAGACTGATAACTACTACGCCTTGATTGATGAACTTCGTAAGTTTGCCCGCTCGAATCTTCACAGGAAAAAGACTGCTCGCTTCTTTCACGGATTTCGCCGGTGAAACGCGAGGCAGTTGGCCTAGCTGTGAATGATGGATCGCGAGATGAAAAAACCTCCCTACGCGACGGGTGCTGACCCAGTTCAATGGGGTGTGGTTGCCGTTGCCCCGGTGGCGGCTGTCGCATTGACGTTGAGTACGACAGGAATGCCAGCCCTCCCCGTCGTCTTGCTCGCTTTGATTGTTGGGCTCGTGTACGGAGTCGCCGCCTTTTATGTGCTGCCACCGAATGCCGCCCGGGCGGTCTTGGTGCTTGGCTTCCTTGTGGGGGTGGCCGTGCTCATTTCGATGAAGAGCGCGCTTGTTCTTGGCCTGCCGACATGGCTGCCTAGCGGAGTCAGCGGGTCCATTGTCGGCGCCCATTTCCGGTATCTTGCGGACCGCAAAAATGCCGGGGATGAGGCGCGCGCAGGATCGTCGGGACTGCGTGTCCAGTGGCAGGTGGGGCGCAGGCAATTCGAGGAGAGCGCTGGAGCCGGAGCCACACTTGAGCAGAAGATCGGTGCCCTTGACGGGTCCAAGCGGTCCGTGGTCAGTGCGTTGAGGGGCACCGCGAGGATGGATTGCTGTGGGGATGCGAATGGGGCGATGGTTGTCTATTTCTCCCCGGACACATCGGATGACAAGCTGTGGTGCATGTTGTCGACGCCGGGAGCGGAACACGGGCAGGTTGACGTCGTGATCGGGGATCTGGAGGGAGTATTTGCGAACTGGGAGACGACCACCGTGGATTCCGCGGTGGTGACGGCCCGCCACTTCGCGGCAGCAGGGAAAGCGGCTCCTGATCTGACATGGTACGCCTCGAAGGACGTATACGAACGACGGCCGCTGGCTTCGTGATCCCCGATGAACGTCGCTCGTCACCTAGTTTCCCATTGTAGAGAGCAGCTCCAGGGTCGTGCGCCATGGCCTGTTCGATGGCCTGCCGGAAGGCATTGTCGAGCTGTCGGAGTTTGCAGAGGGCCCCTTGGAGGTTCCTGTAAGCATTTCATTGCCGGCCGCTTCGTGGCACGATTCGGCCATGACACGTTTTCAGGCGTTGGACGTTCAGGAATCGATTCATGTTCCCGTCGCGAGGGTCTGGGACTTACTCACGGATTGGGTAGCCGCACCGAAATGGATGCCCGGCGTTGACTCCATGGAGGCCGAGCAGCTCACGAGCCTTGGGGCGGTCATTGACTATCGCTCCGGGCCCCACGAACGCCAGCTGGTGATTAGTGAGCTGCAAGATGGGCGGTCGATTACGCTCTCGACCGGCGGCGGGGACATCAGCGTTCTGTACAGCTACGAGCTTTCTGAGGGGCCGGGACAAACCACGGTTCGACTCATGGTGAGTGTTTCTGCCGCTGCCGAGCTCGAAGAAGAGGTCGGGGAATTGCTTGCCGCGATTGCGGACTCGGAGTCCGGGACCCTCAAAGCACTGAGAATCTACGCGGAAGCCGCGCCATAAAGCCTTGGGCATCCTGACTCTTGCCGGTGGCCAGTCATCCTTCCGGGGAAAGGTGCTCAAAAACGAGATTGGTTTGGGTTGAGGCAAACACTGCCTTGGCCCCGAAATTCTGGGCCACGAAGTCCCTCAAGGCCTCGACCGACTGGCAAATCACGTGGACAAGGATGTCCGGAGTTCCACCAAGGACGAAGACGTCCTGAACCTCGGGTAGCGCTTGTAGCTCCCTGGCAGCTTCGAGCATTTCGTTTCGCGCATCGGGACGAACAGTGACAGACACCATCGCAGTGACCTGCAATCCCAGCAGCCTGGGGTCTATGTCGGCATGGAATCCCCGAATGACGCCGGCGTCCTGGAGGGCTCGCACTCGACCCAGACACGTCGAGGCGGCAATCCCTGCCCGGGAAGCCAGCAGGTTGTTCGGGGTCCGGGCGTCCTTGCTGAGTTCCCGGAGGATGACCAGATCGGCGTCGTCGAGTCGAACTGGATTCTGTTGCCGGTGGTGGTTTCTGATACTTCCCGAATTCAGCACGAATTTCTCCTAGTATTTTGAGCACTTATTCACCAAGCTACCAATGGTTTGCTGGATAATTCTATGATTGCCCAACAGGCATTGAGGGTTCGTGGATCGCGCCACGCGCTCTCGGCACGTCAAGAAAGGCACCAAATTCCATGAGCATCCCCACCCTTCGCACCGATCGTGCAAGCTTGCAGGCGGCCGACAACAACGACAGCTTGGCTCGTTTTCGTGAGCGGTTCTCGCTGCCGGAGGGGTTGATCTACCTTGATGGCAACTCACTGGGCCCGCTCCCGCTGGGTGCAGCGGAGCGTGCGGCCGAAGTCATCAACAACGAATGGGCGCACGGACTGATCCGCTCATGGAACACTGCCGGTTGGTTCGATCTGCCGTCCCGGCTGGGGGACAAGCTGTCGAAGCTCATCGGTGGCAATGACGGCGAAACCGTCGTCACCGACACCACGAGCCTCAACCTCTTCAAGGCGCTTGCCTCCGCCGTCCGCATCCAGCAGCAGGACGCCCCGGGTCGCCGCGTCATCCTGACGGAACGCGACAACTTCCCCACCGACATCTACATCGCTGAAGGCATCAGCGATTTCCTCAACTCGGTCAACGCCGAAACCGGTGAGCACTACGAGGTCCGCCTGATCGACGAAAACCTTGGTCTCGAGGAAGCTCTCGACGACTCGGTTGCCGTCCTGGCCCTGTCCCACGTGAACTACCGCACCGGTGCCATGTGGGACATGGACAAGGTCACCGCAGCAGCCCACGCGGCGGGCGCCCTGGTGATCTGGGACCTCGCACATGCTGCGGGTGCCGTCCCGGTGGACCTGAACGGCGCCAACGCCGACTACGCGGTGGGTTGCACCTACAAGTACCTCAACGGCGGACCGGGCTCCCCGGCCTTCATCTGGGTCAACGCCCGCCACCAGGGCCGCTTCTGGCAGCCGCTGACGGGCTGGTGGTCCCACGCCGCGCCGTTCGCGATGGCCGACAGCTACACCGCCGCCAACGACGTCCGCCGGTTCCTCTGCGGAACCCAGCCGATCACCTCCATGGCGATGGTCGAATGCGGGCTCGATGTCTCGCTCGAGGCCGACATGGAACAGGTCCGGGCTAAGTCGCTTGCCTTGACCGACCTCTTCATCGAGCTGGTCCGGGAACGGTGCGGTGAATTCGGCCTCGAGCTGATCACCCCGGAAAACCATGCGGAACGTGGCAGCCACGTCAGCTTCCGGCACCCGGAGGGCTATGCAATCATCCAGGCGCTGATCGCCCGCGGCGTCATCGGCGACTACCGCGAGCCGGAGGTCCTGCGCTTCGGCGTCACCCCGCTCTACCTGTCCCGCACGGACATTTGGGACGCGGTGGAAATCCTGCGGGACATCCTTGAAACCCGCGCCTGGGACGCCCCGGCGTTCAAGTCCCGCAACGCCGTTACCTAAGCCGGTTCCGAAACACCGAGCTCCAACCACCCGATGGCCGCCGGCACCCCGGCGGCCATCGGCGTTGACGGCAGCCGCCCGAAGGCCACGGGACGCCGGTTCGGCTCCAGCACATAGAATCGTCCACGGTGTCCAACACGAAAGGAACGATGTGGCGAAGCTGTATTTCCGCTATGGTGCAATGAATTCGGGCAAGTCGACGGGCTTGTTGCAGGCGGCGTTCAACTACGAGGAGCGCGGCCAGCGGGTGCTGCTGGCCAAGCCGGGCATCGACACCAAGGGAGACTCCGGCATCGTTTCGCGCCTGGGCATGAATCGCGACGTCGATTTCCTGATCCCGCCGAATGCGGACCTGCGCGGGCTCTTCGCCTCGCACGCGGCGGGGGACGATCCCGCGGCGATCCTGCAACACGTCGACGCGCCGCCGGTGGCCTGCCTGCTGGTCGACGAGGCCCAGTTCCTGACCGCCGGCCAGGTCGATGACCTGTTCCGCATCGCGGTGCTCGACGGGGTCCCGGTGCTCGCCTACGGAATCCGTTCCGACTTCCGCACCCACGCGTTCCCCGGTTCGCGGCGGCTTTTGGAAATCGCGCATTCGCTTGAGGAGCTCAAGACCATTTGCCGGTGCGGCCGCAAGGCCGTGTTCAACACGCGCAGGGTGGGCGAGCAGATCATCTTCGCGGGAGACCAGGTGGCGATCGACGGCGACGAGGTCTGGTACGAGTCGCTGTGCGGAGCCTGCTACCTCGAGGCCTCCGGGGGCCGCCTAGGCGATTAGGCCCCGGCGGGGGCATGTTCGACCGAAAGCCCCTGCAGGATGACCCGGACACCGTACTCGAAGGCCTCCGGCCCGAGGCCCCCGCCGGTTCCTTCCGCTTCCGGCGAGCCGGCCAGCGCCTGGGCCTCCTGGTGGGCGGCAATGGAGCCGAGCAGGTGGTTGAGCATCAAGTGCCTGGCGTACGGCGCCTGGTCACGGGGGATCCCGGCCAGCTCGAGGAACTCCAGCAGCCAGCCCAGCGGCGCCAACGCGTCGGGGCGCATGGACTGCGCCAGCTGGATCACCTCGGCGGAGTCCGGGACCGTGATCAGCGCTGCGCGCAACTGCTCCAACAACGAGGCGATGGCCAGCGGAGCCATGGCCGGGTCCGGGGTCTGCGGCCGCGGCACGGATCCCAGCAATTTCGCCGCCACATCCACCAGCAGTTCCTGCTTGGATTTCACGTGCCAGTACAGGGCCCCTACCTGAACCTCGAGTTCCCGGGCGAGGCGGCGCATCGAGAGGTCGGCCAGGCCGAATTTCGAAAGCACGTCCACTGCGGTGTCGATGAGTTGTTCGCGGGTCAGGGCCATGGGATCCAGTCTAGGGCGGCCCCGGGAATAACTGGTTCCCGTCCTGCCGCCCCAAGTCACAGTGTTGGCCGTACACTCGGAACCATGATTCGCTTCTTGATTCGGATTGCCATTTTCGTCGTCTCGTCGGTGCTCGGCCTGCTGGTGGCGAGCTGGATCCTGGACGGGTTCAATATCCACGTTTCCGGGTTCATCGTCGCGGTCCTGGTGTTCACCGTGGTGCAGGCTGTCATCACGCCTTTCGTGGCTACCATGGCCAAGCGCTACGCTTCGGCATTCCTGGGCGGGGTGGGGCTGATCGCCACGGCACTGGCGCTGTATGTCGCCCAGCTTTTCCCGGGCGGCCTTTCCCTGTCGGGCGTGGGCACCTGGGTGCTTGGCACGTTGGTGGTTTGGCTGGTCAGCGCCCTGGGGACCTTCCTGTTGCCGTTCTGGTGGCTGCGCGAGAAGCGCCGGGCACGCACTGCCGCACCTGATGCCTAGGGAAAACCCATGGCAAAGCACCGTCGGGGAAAAGAGCCGTTCGCGATCCCTCGACGAAACGACCAAAGCGGGGTTTGATGGGGTCATGAGTATGCAATTTCCAACACCCGAGGCCATGGCCGAGTACCAGCGGATCGCCCGCGCCCTGCTCGGCGAAGGGGTGACGCCGGGAAAGATGTTCGGCAAGGATGCCCTGAAGTTCGAATCGAAGGCCATTGCATGCCTGCAGGAAGACCGGATGGCGTTCAAGGTCGGCCGCGACAGCAAGGCCATGGCCAGGGGCATGGAGTGCCCCGGCGCGGAGCTTTTCGACCCCTCCGGACAGGGAAGGCCGTTCCGCGATTGGGTGGCCGTTCCCGAAAGTTCGATGGAACAGTGGGAGCCGCTGGCCCAGGCCGCATTATCTGCGGCGATCGAGCCGGAAAGCGACTCCTGACCGCCATAAATCCACTCGACGTTCGATCTTCGGGTAAACTCGTGACGTAAGAGCCCCTTACTGTTCTTCCTGATCCATGCGTGGGCGGTGGAAGAGCGAGGGGCATTTCTGCGCCCGGCACCGCCGGGACCCGGCATGATGTGCCGGCCGCGCTGAATCGAGCAAGGGGGAGGATCCCATGCCAGCAATCGTGATCGTCGGAGCCCAGTGGGGCGACGAGGGCAAGGGTAAAGCCACTGACCTTTTGGGTGGCCAAGTTGACTACGTTGTGAAGCCAAACGGCGGCAACAACGCCGGCCATACGGTCGTCGTCGGCGGTGAAAAGTACGAGCTCAAGCTCCTGCCCGCCGGCATTCTTTCGCCGAACGCCATTCCGATCATCGGAAACGGCTGTGTAGTGAACCTCGAGGCACTCTTCGAGGAGATCGAGGGACTCCAGGCCCGCGGGGCCGACACCTCGAAGCTGCGCGTTTCCGCGAACGCGCACCTGGTGGCCCCGTACCACCAGACCATGGACAAGGTCACCGAACGCTTCCTGGGCAAGCGCGCCATCGGCACCACCGGCCGCGGCATCGGCCCGGCCTACATGGACAAGATCGGACGCCTGGGCATCCGCGTGCAGGACGTCTTCGACGAATCCATCCTGCGCCAGAAGGTCGAGGGTGCGCTGAACCAGAAGAACGAGCTGCTGGTCAAGGTCTACAACCGCCGCGGCGTCGAGGTCGACGAGATCGTCGAGTACTTCCTGTCCTTCGCCGAGCGCCTGCGCCCGATGGTCATCGACGCCACGCTGGAACTGAACAACGCACTGGACGCCGGCAAGGTGGTGCTCATGGAGGGCGGCCAGGCCACGTTCCTGGACGTCGACCACGGCACCTACCCGTTCGTCACTTCGTCGAACCCGACGGCCGGCGGCGCCTCGGTCGGCTCGGGCATCGGCCCGACCCGCATCACCCGCTCCGTGGGCATCATCAAGGCCTACACCACCCGCGTGGGTGCGGGCCCGTTCCCGACCGAGCTCTTCGACGAGATGGGCATCTACCTGCAGAAGACCGGCGGCGAATTCGGTGTGAACACCGGCCGTCCGCGCCGCTGCGGCTGGTACGACGCGGTGCTGGCACGCCACGCCTCGCGCGTGAACGGCTTCACCGACTACTTCGTCACCAAGCTCGACGTGCTCACCAACATCGAACAGATCCCGGTGTGCGTTGCCTACGACGTCGACGGGGTGCGCCACGACGAGATGCCGATGACGCAGACCGACTTCCACCACGCCAAGCCGATCTTCGAGTACTTCCCGGGGTGGACCGAGGACATCTCCACGGCACGCACCATGGAGGACCTGCCGGAGAACGCACGCAACTACGTGCTGGCCCTGGAGTCAATGAGCGGGACCCGTTTCTCGGCCATCGGCGTTGGACCGGACCGCGAGCAGACCATCGTGCGCCACGCCCCTTCTGCATCCGGCGGGGGGAGGCTAGCCCCGCCCGGCCTCCGGATCGGTCGCCAGCGCCTGCTCATCCGCCGGGGCAGGGACGGCGCGGGCCGCGCGGCTGACCTGCAACGAGCCGACCCAACCGATGGCCAGGCAGAGCACCGCGGCAACCATGGCGGCCTGGACCCCGCTGGTGAAGGCATCGCCCATGGCCGCGGCGACCTGCTCCGCGTGCTCGCCGAAGGCAGCCCCGGCGCCCCCGTGCAGCACCTGCGGAATGAGGCCGCCCGCCGAATCGCTGAGTCGCTGGGCCCATGCCGCGGCGTCAAGGCCCGGGATGTCCAGGTCACCCAGGGACGTGGTGGCAGCCTGGGTGGTTGCCACGGCCAGCACGCTGCCGGCGATCGCCGTGCCGAACCCCGAGCCGAGCTGGCGCAGCGTGCTTTGCGTCGCCGAGCCCTGCCCGGAAGCCTCCGGCGGCACGTCGCGCAGGACGGTGCTGGTCAGTTGCGCGGAGGCCAGCCCCAGTCCCAGCCCGTAGAAGACCAGCAGCAGGACCACCGGGGTCATCGGGGCGCCGGCGCCGACGGCCCAGGCCAGGCCCGCAATGCCCGCGATTTCCATCCCGAGCCCCAGGACCACCACGCGGTCAGCGCCCATGGTTTCGGCCAGGCGCCGGGCCATGGCCCCGGACAGGAACGCGCCGGCGGCCATGCCGGCCAGGATCAGCCCGGCACCCATGGCGTCGTATCCCAGCACGTTGATCAGGTAGAGCGGAAGCACCAGGAGCAGGCCGAACTCGCCCATGGCCACCATCGTGGCCGTGGCGTTGCCCCAGGAGAACGTCGCGTGGGAGAAGAGCGAGACATCGAGCAGGGTGGCCTGGCGCCGCCGGGCGCGCCGCAGCTCCCAGCCGATGAATGCGGCAAGCGAGCCCACGGCGATCGCCCCGAGGACCGGGATCGGAGAGAGCGGGGCGTCCACGCCCCAGTGCAGTGGACCCAGGTCGCCGGCCGTCCGCGGGGTGACCCAGCCCCAGCTCGGCCCCTCGATCAGGACAAAGACCAGCAGCCCGAACCCGAGCGCGCTGAGCAGGACGCCGACGACGTCGGTCCCGTTCTCACGGTGCTCGGTGGTGGTTTCCGGGACGACGCGCCAGATCCCCGCCAGTACCAGCAGGCCCAGCGGCAGGTTGACCCAGAAGATCCAGCGCCAGTCCAGGTATGTGGTGAAGGCCCCGCCCAGCAACGGGCCCAGGGCCGCGGCGCCGGACATGACGGCTCCCCACACGCCGAATGCGGCCGCGCGTTCCTTGCCGCGGAAGATGGAATTGACGCTGGAGAGCGTCGAGGGCAGGACCGCTGCCCCGCCGACCCCCTGCAGGGCGCGGGCGGCGATGAGCGTCGTCGCGTCGGTGGCGAGGGCCGCGGCGAGGCTGCCCGCCACGAAGACGGCCACTCCGATCGCCAGCAGCCTGCGCCGCCCGATCCTGTCGCCGAGTCGCCCGGCCGTCATCAGCAGTGCGGCAAGCACCACCGAGTAGAGCGAATTGACCCACTGCGCGGAGGTCAGGTCCATGTCGAGGGCCTCGATCATGGTGGGCAGCGAAACCCCGACGATCGTTCCGTCGAGCACGATCATTGCGAGGGCCCCGGCCAGCACCACCAGCGCCAGCCACTTGTTCTTTGGTTCGGTCGTCACAATGCCCACCATACGTCTGACATGGCCGATCCGGGGTCAACCAAACGGTGGATTGTCGCTAGGCTGGTGCCAGGACGTCGGCAACGAAGGGAATCGCCATGAAGGTCAGTGTCGGACAATTCGCCCCCACGGGATCGATCGCGCAGAATGTGGCGACCATGGACCGGCTCGCAGCGCGGGCCAAGGGCGAAGGCGCGGACCTGGTGCTCTTCCCCGAGGAGGCAATGCTTGCGGTGTCAAAGGCCGACGGCGGCCTGAACGCGGCCGTCGCCGGGCAATGGGCGGCCTTCGTACAGCGGCTTTCCTTCATCGCCGCGGAACACCGGATCGCCATCGTAGCCGGCGGGTACGAGGAAAGCGGCGATGCACGCCCCTACAACACCCTCGCCGCAGTGGCCGAGGACGGCAGGATCCTGGGGACCTACCGCAAGATCCACCTCTACGACGCTTTCTCCTACCAGGAATCCACGGACATCACCGCCGGCCCGGTGGAAGCGCTGCCGATCTTCGAGATCGGGGGCCTCAAGGTCGGGGTGCTGACCTGCTACGACCTGCGCTTCCCGGAATTGTCCCGGCGACTGGCGGTCAACGGGGCCGAGCTCCTGCTGGTGGCGGCCGCCTGGTTCAAGGGCGAGCACAAGGTCGACCACTGGGAAACGCTGCTCAAGGCCCGCGCCATCGAAAACACCGTGTGGGTTGCCGCCGCGGGAACCAGCTCGAGCCACACCATTGGGCACTCGGCGATCCTCGACCCGATGGGCGTCCCGGTGGTCTTCCTGGATGATGACGCCGAGGGGCTGGTGACCACCGAGGTCGCGCGCCGCCGCATCGACGAGGTGCGGGAATTCCTTCCGGTGCTGGCCAACCGCCGCCTGTAGGAAGCCGCCCCCGGGGAGCGTGTCGCGGCTGGCGGGAAGCCCGCAACCTGACATGTACCGGGTGGGCCGTTCACCTTAGTATTGATGCGCGAAGAGTCGTCAAACAGGCAAGGTAGAGCAGTGGGCAATCCCGAAACGCAAATGAGTGAAGAGATCATCGAGGAATGGGCGGAGGCCACCAGCCGCGCCTACAACGATTCGCTGACCGGGCTGGACCTTGCCCGGGTCCCGGCCGCTGTCGAGGCCTTCATCGAGCTGTACGAGCAGAGCAAGTCGCTGACCTTCAACGCTGACTTCTCCCCGGTGGACTACTTCGAGGAGCACCCCGCCGCCGCGATCGCCGGGATCCTTGATTCGAGCGACGCCCTGGAGCTCCTGGATGAGGACCAGGAGGAGGCGCTGGAGGACATCCTTGAATTCGCCGAGGCGTGGGCGCAGTTCGACGGAAGCCAGCAGCCCGACCTGGGCGTTTCCGAGGCAGACGACGACGGCGAGGAGCCGGGCTGGTAGGCCCGGCCCGGGCACTTCAACTAGTACTGCGTCGGGCGACCGTTGCTCTCGGGTGGCGGAAGTGCGACGGAAGGCCTGACCCCGTTTGAGTTCGAAGGTGCGGTTTTGCGCTGGGTGGACTCTGCATAGGACCATGTTGGCCTTGCTGGGAGGCGTGGGTCGGGTCGTGCTGTTGACGGCGAGTTGGTCCGGGGCGGTGGTGAACACGTGGTTCGACCTGATCGAGTCATATGTCCTGGAACCGGCGCGTAGGCGGGGCTGACGTTGTTCGATGCCAACCCGGTCTCGATCCGGGCGTACGCGCTGCAGGGCAGGATCAGGCCGTGGCAGCAGGCTGCGTTCATGGACCTGATGGAAACACGCCCCAGTTCCTGCCGGCACCGTCGCAGAGACGCAAGTGGTGAATGACCATACTGCTACCTGCTGTCTTCAGTCATCTCCGTCAGAGGGGTCGGCTGAGCGCCTTGCCGATTCGCAACGTCAAGCGCTGTTTCGACGTAAAGTCGGAGCTGCCGCCGCATCGAGTCGGCCGTTGCCCCGGGTACCCCGAGAATTACCTGTAGTCCGAGGCCGTTGACCAGTGCTGTGAGTTGCATGGCCGCGTCGGTTGGATCGCATTTTCGAAAGTGCCCCTGTTTTTGCCCGAGGACGACGATCTCTTCAATGGATTCGTTCCATTGCTCCACGATTTCGCAGTGAAGTTGTCTGAATCGAGTGCGGCTGTCACCCCAGCTCCACAGCTGGACCCAGCCGGACCAGTCGTCAGCCAATTTATCTGTGTCGGGCAGTTGCATTTCAATGAGTAGCATGAGGCGTTCGCGCGCCGAATCCACTTGTACCAGCCTTGCCCATTGATCTTCGAAAGTTGTGCTGAACTTTCGATGCATGGCGTAGTTAAGCAGCTCGTCCCTGGTTAGGAAGAAATAGTTGACCTTCGCAGGGGTTACGCCGGCTTTCATCGCAACATCCACGATTTGAGTTGCTTCATAACCTTTCCGGGTCAGAACATCCCATGCCGAGGCAAGGATCCGGTCCCGCATTCTGGAAAGCTCGGCCGTCGAAGCCCGACCGCCCCTGTAGGGATCTCCATCTTCGCTGCCCGCATCGCCGTAAAGTAGCCAATCGGCGGACACCTCGCAGTACTTGGCGATTCTCACGACTTCGATCGAAGTGAACTGCCGCGACCCGCTGAGCGATTTCGACAGTTTCACTTTGTCAAGTCCGATTGCGAACGCAAAATCTGACTGGGTGCCAGGGGAACGCTCAACGAGCTGCCGCACACGTTCCCGAAGACCTGCTTCAGTGTTCATGACTCAACAGTGTATGTGATAGGCAGGCGCCTTCGGACTTGTCTCAATAAAGAGGTCATCTTGCTTGCAAGTTCTCATCTGCAGTCGCCACTTTCGTTGCGGAACTCGAAACCAAGATGGGCTTGTTTTGAGGAGGAACGACGCCCATTTGCTCCCAGTTGAGGTGTTTGCCCAAACGACTCGACTGCGCACGTTGCGAATCTCCCAACACCCCGTTTTGGACGTTATTTCGCGGCTAGGCTCCTCAATACATCGATCTTCTCGGCTTGAATCTAGACCTCAACGGGTGCAGTACAGATCGAGGCCGTCAGATACTTCAAGAAAAAGGAATCGTGATGAAAATCCAGCCCGGTCCTGCTGAGCAACGGGAGCCCACCAGACGCACGCTCGTCGAGCAGCGCACGATTGAGTACATTCCACTGGACGAACGCCGAGGGAAGCCATGGCACGTGACCCCGGTTTGGTTCACTTCGACCTCCGGCCTCACGTCGCTTGCGATCGGGACAATCGGAGTTTTGAACGGCCTCAGCCTGCTTTGGGCAATCTTGGCAATCATTCTTGGGTCGGCGTTCGGAACGGTCTTCTCAGCGTTCCATGCTTCGCAGGGACCACAGATGGGGATGCCCCAACTAATCCAGTCGCGTCCTCAATACGGTTACCGAGGTGCAATCCTAATCTACTTGCTATCGGTGTTCGCCTATATGGGATTCAGTGTTTTTACAATTCTGATGCTTGGTCAAGGATTCGAATTGCTGCTTGGTTGGCCGGTGTCAATTGGGATGGTGGTCGCTTGTGCCATCGCGGTTACGGTGGCCGCGATTGGCTATGACATTGTGCATAAGTTGGCTCGATGGTTCGCCTGGGCATTCTTGATTTGTTTTCTGGTGGTCACAATCTTCATTCCACGCACATTGCCAGAGATTAAGCTCGAGGGCGGGTTCAGCTGGTCGATCTTCCTCCTTCAAGCTGCGGCCTGTGCGGCGGCAAATCTTGCATGGGCACCTTACGTCTCGGACTACACGCGGTATCTGCCGCATATGAGCCTAAAGTCGTCCTTCTTCAGCACCTACGTAGGAATGACAGTCGCTGCGGTATGGATTGAGTCAGTCGCAGCCGCGGTAATTGCGGCTTTTCCCAGCGACGACATCGTTGGCGCACTACTCAAAGGTGGAAACACTGTCTTCCCTGGATTCGGCAGCGTCATGTTGCTGCTCTGCATGGTTGGCTCCCTGTATCTCGTCGCCATGAACTCCTATGGAGGGTCCCTTGCCATCCTGTCAATTGCCGATAGTTTCAAGCCGACGCGAGCGACACCTGTTCTGCGTGCCGCGATCGCGATCGCACTTGGCGCTATTGCGCTCCTTATTGCATTCCTGGCCTCTGACCAGGTACTTGAGAACTACGGAACCTTTTTGACTATTCTTCTGTACCTCCTGGCGCCCTGGACTGCTACGAATCTTGTCGATTTCTTCCTTGTTCGGCACGGCCGCTACTCGATTCGGGACATCTTCAACCCCGACGGCATGTACGGCGCCTGGAACTGGCGCGGCTATGCCTCATATGTGGTCGCTCTCGTCGCGATGGTCCCTTTCGTGAGTACCGTTTGGTGGACCGGACCAGTGGCCACCGCTTGGGGCTTTGACGTTGCTCCCTACGTTGGGATTCTCGCCGCCGGAATTTCTTATTGGTTGTTTTCGAGAAGCATCGATATTGACGCCGAGCAGAAGCTCATTCAACAAATCGATGCAGGCCTCGCAAAGGTCAACAACTGATCACTTCCCGGCAGATTGAAGAAACCTTCCTTGGACCGACAATCGAATTGGATCTAACCGCAATGAAAACTAGCCAGGTTCATCTCACTCAGCTGACAACCAATGTCCACGTATCGGGGGTGGGACCCGATATTCTTTGGATCGCCGGCGGAGGCTATTTCGGAGAGGCTTGGCACGAACATTTCGTGCCACACTTCTCACGACGATTCAGAAACATCACCTTTGACAATCGCGGTAGCGACTCGACGGTGTGTTCCCAACCGACCCCCTGGTCGATGGCCGACATGGCCCGGGACGCAGCGGAACTCCTTGAAAAGATAGGGGTGGGTAGGGCAATCGTCGTGGGTCATTCCATGGGGGGCGCCGTCGCTCTACAGCTCGCACTCGATCGTCCGGATTTGGTTTCCCGTGCCATCAGCATGGCGAGCGGCGCAGATACGTCCAAACACTGGGCGGGTGACTACATGCGTGCTGAAATTGCTTTGCGTCGGGAGGGAGTCAGGTTGTCAACAGAATTTGCCGCCACGCACTACGCGCCATTGCTCTACCCTGCCGAAGCCCTCGGCGATCCAACACAGTGGGAAAAAATCAGGGATGCGCTATCTGCGCCTTCCTTCCACGAGAACAATGAGAATACTGTCGAATCCCAGTGGCAGGCTTGTCTTGATTTCGACGTCTCTTCGAGAATGCACGAACTCACGGTACCGACTGACTTTATCTGTTTTGAGCAGGATGTCAGCGCTCCGCCTGCGTTGTCCCGCTCGGCAGCTGGGCTTTCACCCCTCGCAAATTACCATGAGATCCCAGGACTCGGTCACTGCTCTCTCTTTGGGCACCGTCCTCACGATGTCAGTTCGAAACTGGACGAGCTCCTCCCCGCATGCCATTCGAGTGAGGAGAAAACAAGGTGAGCAGCTTCAACGAACCAAGGCTCCTTGCGGAGGCCGCCGCTACGCGAAACTTGTGTGCGGAACCTCCACTCGAACTTATCGGTGGGAGTCTTTCCATTGCTGATATTGTGGCGGCCGCGACTGGAAAACGGGGTGTTGTAGTACCGCCGATGCTCTGGCCGCGTGTACGGGAAAGTCACACCTGCCTTGCCGACGCTTCAGCTCGGGTGCCCGTTTACGGTGCGAATACCGGGGTCGGTGCGAACAAGTCCGTAACAGTCGACAGCCGTGGACAAGAAGCCGTGTCGATGCGGCTCCTTCGTAGCCATTGTGCGGGTATCGGAGAGGTACTCGACGCGGAAGTTACTCGAGCCGCCATGGTTGTTCGCCTGAACCAGATCCTGGTCGGAAACTCCGGCGTCAGCGAAAGGCTGGCCAGGGGGCTCGCGGACGCAGTGGCAACAGATGCACTCCCGACGATTCATTCGCTCGGTGGGCTTGGCACGGCAGACATCGCCCAACTTGCCGAACTCGCGTTAACCCTCGCTGGAGAACGACCGTGGTGCTCCGGACAGATACCTCCTATACGGATTGCCGATACGGATGCTCTCCCGTTCATGAGTTCAAGCGCTGTGACTCTCGCGGGGGCGGCCTTGGCGGTGTATGAGTGCGAGCAGATTCTGGTCGCCGCTGAGCTTGTCTTCTCGATGAGTTTCATGGGCATGCGCGGGTCGGTCGAAGCCCTGGCCCCCGAGGTTCATCGCGCTAGACCGCAACCGCATCAGGAACAAGTGGCAGCCAGGCTTCGCGCGATGGTTGCGGAACAAACGGACCAAAGTCACATCGTGCAAGACTCGTTTGCCTTGAGGGTATTCCCGGCGGTCCTAGGCACAGCCTGGGACGCACTCACACGACTGCGATCTGCTGTTGAATTGGAATGTTCTTCTGGTTCAGAGAACCCACTCGTGCTCCATGACGCGGTGAAGCACCATGGGCTTTTCCACCTGGCTGAGGTCGCAAGTCTCCTCGATCAGCTCCGCCTCGCACTTGCATCTTTCTTTACCCTTTCCTCCTCGCGAGTCTCCGCCATGACCGATCCCGCGGCCACTGGGCGAACTCAGTTCTTGAGCGATGGCGCGCCTGGAAGCTCAGGTCTAATGATCGGTGAGTACGTTGTAAACGATGCGCTTGCTTCAATACGCACCCTTTCCACGCCAACAACGAGTGCCGCGATATCCATTTCATTGGGTATCGAGAACCATGCGAGTTATGCCACTCAGGGGGTCCGGCAGCTTCGGGAGCAGCTCAAGCTCGGGTGGTGGGTTGTTGGAGTTGAAGCACTATCAGCTATTCGTTGTCTGCGCGGGACGACGATCGAGGAACTGCCATGCACTGCAATACATCAGTACCTGCAACTGGCCGAGGCAGTGAACTCAGACGAGACGGACCGACCGATGAACGAAGATTTGCTTCCTATCATCGACGCTCTTAAGTCGATTGTTGTCCCGCGAGCTAGCTGATTCGCAAAGTACCGGCCCGCGAAGCGTGGGGCATCGAAATGTACATGAGGTCCCGCACGAGCATCGACAGCGCTGGACCTAGATTTGCGGGATTTTTCCGGATCGACCATAGGTTGCTGCGCGCGCCGCCCACCCCTCGGGGCCGGGGAGCGTGCGCAGCGGCTTGTTGGCCACCGCCATGATTCCCGCCAGCGCGGCAATGCCGGCGCACAAGGCGAGAAGGCCCGTCCATCCCCAGAGCGTGAAACCGAACCCCGCGATGAGCGGGGCCAGCGGGAGGGCGGCCATGCTCATCAGGGCCGAGGCGCTGGTGGCCCGCCCCAGCAGCCCGGTGGGAACCGCCGCCATGAAGTAGCCGCCGATCCCGGCGTTGATGGCAGGTGCCCCGAACAGGGCAACGGCCATGACCGAGCACACTGCGGGAATCGTCTCAACGAACGGCAGGACCCAGAGCGAACCCACCGCCAGCAGCAACCCGGCGCAGGTGAGTGCCCCGCTGGGAACCCGCTTGATCAGCGCCGGCGCCACGGTGCTGCCCAGGAGCATGCCGCCGCCGATCGCGGCCGACACCAGGCCGATGTTGGCCGCCGATTCGCCGCGGCGTTGGAGGGCAAAAATGACCGAGGTGATGGCCGCGTTGGTCCCCAGATTGATGACAACGGACACCACCAGCATGGCGCGCAGGTCGCGCCGCCGCCACAGCCACCTCAGGCCCTCGCCGCTTTCCGTTGCGAAACCGCGGATCAACCCGGTGCGCTCGGCGCTCGCCGGGGTCGCCTCCGCCTCCAGCGAGGGTTCCGGTGCGGTGCGGTGCGGCAGGACCATGATCTTGGCCAGTATCGTGGCCACCGCGTGGATGGCGGCGATAACGGCCATGGCCACCGTCTGCGAGACCGCAAGCAGGATTCCGCCAAGCGGCCCGCCTGCCAGGGAAACCACCGCGTCGCGGCCCTGGTTTGCCGCGAGCGCCGAGCCGAGCTGGGTGTTCGGCAGCAGGTCCTTGAGCACCGCGTCGGAGGCCGAACCGAAGAGCCCGTTGCGCACCGACATCAGCAGGTGGAGGGAAATCAGTACCCAAAATGTCAGGTGCCCGGTCGCTGCCGCGGCGACAAGCCCGAGGGCGACGGCGGTGCCGCTGAGCCCGCCAATCATCATGAGCCGGCGGCGGTCGTGCCGGTCCGCCAGCACCCCGCCGGGCAGCGTGGCGAGCATCCGGCCGAGCATCCCGGCCGCGCCGATGATCCCGGCCTGCGCGGGGGAGTTGGTGGCGACCAGGGCAATCAGGGGGACTGCGAACGAATGCACGGCGATCCCGAGGGCCGATCCGGTGTCGGAAACGAGCCACAGCAGGTAGTTGCGGTTGCGCCACAGTGCCGGGGCCGCGGTGGCCGTCCGGGCACCGACTTTCATGCTGGTTTTGGTGGTCATGCACCCAACGGTAAACCCGCAAACTTAGTTGCGCAATAGAACTTGCGCAAATAATCTTGTTGGATCGCTACACTTGTGGCATGGCCTCCCAGGAACGGAACACCCCCGACGACCCAACCATCACCATGAACTCCTCGATGCTCAAGGCGATGGCAAACCCGCTGCGCCGGCGCATCATGGCAACGCTCTCGGCCATGGAGTCGGCCCGTGCCACTGACCTTGCGGACCAGCTCGAGGTTCCGGCCAACTCACTCAGCTTCCACCTGCGGGTGCTGGCCTCCGCCGGAATCGTCGAGGAGGCGCCCGAGCTGGCGCGGGACCGGAGGGACAGGGTCTGGCGGGCGGTGCACGGCCGCTTCAGCGTAGGCACCCCGGATGACCCCAGTGCGGCGGACGACGCCCTCGTGCTGAAGACGTACCTGGGGCAGCAGGGCCAGGACCTGGTGCGCCAGCTCCAGGCGGTCCTGGACTGGGGCAACGAGTATGCGACGGGCAGCCAGGCCGATGTGCGCGGGGTCCTTGACCTGACCAACCTCATGCTCAACGACGCAGAGGTCAAGGAACTGGAGGAGAAGGTCATCGAGGTCGTGGGCGCGGCCAAGAAGGAAAGCCTGCGCAACGCCGGCGACGGGACCGAACGCAGGCTGTGGCACCTCACCACCATGATGGCCCGCGAGGACCTTCCGGGGCTTTCCCGGGCTTAAGGCGCCGGGGGGGGGGGCCCCCCCCCCGGGGGGGGGGGGCCCCCCCCCCCCCCCCCCGGGGGGGCCCCCCCCCCCCGGGGGGGGGGGGGCCCCCGGGGGGGGGGG
>NZ_JBPULF010000013.1:0-109042 GCF_051550675.1 Paeniglutamicibacter selenitireducens
TCGGGAAACACCACACGGCAGCGGCTAAACCGGGGCGGTGACAGACGCCTCAACGGAGCCCTGCATCTGGCCACAGTCGTCAGAATGGTCCATGATCCCGCGACCCGCTACCCGCTACCCGCTACCCGCTACCCGCTACCCGCGCCTACGCCGAACGCAGGACGGGCGAGGGCAAGAGCTCACGCGAGATCCGTTGGTGCCTCAAGCGGTACCTCGCCCGCCATCTTTACCGCGCCCTCGATGCACTCCACGCTGCCACTGGAACGATCCCAATCGAGGCTTGACAGATATAGAAGATTCACCCCAATCAGATGATTTCAGTTGCATATGCGCCATTATCGGCGTTTAACTCTTCGAGATGATGCTTTATTGGTTGTTCGGTGAGCGGGAGACCAATGTTGGTTCCCGCTCACCGGCACTGCGGGTTCTAGTTCTCATCACCGCCTGTGGATTCAGTTGCCTCCGCGGTTTCGAGAGCGGGATCTTCATTTTGAATTTCGTCCTTCTTCGCGGGCATGCCGAAGTCTTTTGCTTGGAGGACTGCTGTCCTCGGAACCGGCCACGATGGATCTCTCGTGATGACCTTTCCGTTCCTGATCCGAACCATGCAGATCTTCCACGGACTGTCGGGTGAGCTTTCTGGAGGCTCGAATATGGCGAGGACGAGCCACTTGCTCATTCCGTCGCTAAGTTCGTAACCCACTTCGGCAACAAGACGATCGCCATGGTTTGTGAATTCAAGCCTCTGAACTTTCCGATCGGTATGTGCAAGCCGGGCCATCGCGGAGGATATTTCATGCCAGCGTTCTAGGGCATCTCCCTCGTTTGCCATGCCGGGGACGAAGAAGGCTCTCTGCGAAAAGGTGCTTGGAGGAATCTCGAGAACCTGGGCCGACATCATTGCCCCCCCGTTGGACGTGTGTCTGGCGCTGCCAAGAGGATTCGTTCGAGATCCGTGGCTGAGAAAAGATGTCTGCCGAAGCCGCCACGAATCGTCTTACGCCATAGGGGCTTGAAAACCCCTAGCATGGCGCGATAGGTCGGGAGCATCTGGCTGTGAGAGTTACCGCCACCGTTCTCTGGGCTGAATGCTTCCTTTTGTTCGGTCCACCGATCGGTCTTGATGAGGTACTTGGCGTAGTTTGCCAAGCGGCTCTCGTCTAGGTCGTTGAAGTCGAAACCCCTGAACGTGCCGTGGAGCTCGGCATCCTGCACCTGGACGTGCTTCCAACCGTCCTTGCCAAATTCGCGGACACTGGCCTGGATGACGCGGAACATGTCGAAGATGTCCCATGTCAATTCGCATTCGGATCTCGTCATGGGTTCATCGATATCGGCGAACTCTTGAGGGTACTCCCCGGAGAAGCCATTTTCCAGAACCTGGAGTGATCGAACTTCCTGCTTTTCGTCGTAGTAGGAGTCGCCGAGTCCGCCTTGGGTGGCGAGGAGGTTGCGGTGAAGGAGTTGAAGTACCTTGCGCTGGTATGGGTCCAACGCAATTTCTTCTGTGGTGTCAGGGCGGTCGGCCCCGACGTCCCCTGACTGCTCGAGGGTTAGGTAGGCGTCCAAGGCCTCCCTGATGTAATCGCTGAGCGGGATGCCACGCGCATCTGCGGCTTCTCCTATTCGGTCTCTTGTCTCGTCTTTTAGCCTGATGGTTACAGTTGCCACTGTGAACCGTCCTTTCTGGGCTTGGCCCAATATTGTAGAAATTGTCGTTCAGTAATACAAGTATACCATACCGTATTACGGTTGTTACTTGCTGGCCTCGTGAGGATTGTCGAAACGATCTTGGATGCCCAACTTTGGTTGGTGGGCCTTGAAGTGGATTTTCCATGCCTGGACTGTGTGCGAGGTGATCTGGCGGTAAGGGTGAGATCCGTCGGCTATGGAAAACCAATTTGATGGCCAATGTGGTGAGTGTGTGAGTGAGTGAGCTGGCGAAGACGAAAATGCCGGAGAATGCTTGAATAAAGCGCTAAGTCAGGATGCTTGGATGACCTCACGGTGCCGAAGTGGCTACCCGGCCCCAATCTGCATTGGGTATCGCATAGGTATCGCATAGGGTTTCGCAAAATGGAATCGAAGGTCATAACAAACTGGCACCTGAGACGGTCTGTTCTAATGGTCCAGATAAGTGCTTGCTGTCGGCTGTTGAGGTACTGTGTAACCCATGAGCACTCAAAGCACCTCCAGCGAAGGCCCGAAAGGGCGTGATCCCTTTGCTGACATAGAAGACCAGCCCAAAATGGACACGTTGGGAACCCGGCTCAAACTATTCACTGACGCCAAGCGTGGCTATGTGAGGATCCGGAAAGACTTTGTTCAACGTGAGTCCGAGCCCCGCGCCTCGGTTTTAGCTGATTTTGTGCACGGGCGCAAGGAACGCGCCTTGGATCTGTTCCTCACGATCCACGCATTGCAACCAATACTTGAGGACACTCCGCTACCGATTGCGACATGGGCCCGTCTGCTCGACTCTACGGATCGGCCTTGCACAACTAGGGCGATCAGTTCGGCACTGCGTTCCCTGCAGACCATGAAACTTCTAAAATTCGAAGGTCCCAAAACAACACCGGTCATCACTCTCTATCGAGAAAACGCTGATGAGACTCTGTGGACCAAAGAGTGGCAGGAAGGGAAGGCCAATAATGACGGTCGAGGATTCTTCACCATTCCGTTCGATTACTGGACGGATGGAACGATCGACGAGCTCCGGCTCCCCGGCAAAGCCATGCTGCTGATACTGCTCAAAGAAACACAAGACCCGAACGGTCCATTGACGTTCACGATGCCTGTTCAACGTGCCAGTTCCTGGTACGGGATCAGCGAGCGTACCGCGGAGCGAGGGTACCTTGAACTGGCAAAGCTTGGACTTATCGCACAACGTGTCCAAAAGATACCGGACGCCCGCCATCCCGCAGGTCGAAGGGAAGTACACCACCGGGCGCCGATCGGCAGCTACAGCACAGACTACCGAGAATACTTAGGCATCGAAGCAAAGCAGGCGGCGAGTGGTGGAGACTAGCCCGAAAACAAGATTTTCCCGACAATCGGGAAGAGCTTCGGTTATCGAAGCGCGACAGAAAGGGGTCAGATGGCTAAACCGCAGCCGGACTCCGGTGAAAACCGCAGAAAAAGGAGGAAGGCCGGACACAAAAATAAGCTCTCAACCCTATTTTGTGTCCTAGCCTTCACCCGTGAACTACTCAAGTTCTACAACGACCTGTCTTGAGGTCACGCGCGTCCCTCGTTGCTGCGGGGGACGCGCACTTATTTGAGCGTAAAGGGGGCAAGGGTCATATTGCAACCGAAACAATCTCACTGTGGTGGTGCGAAAGCCTGCGGTATTTCGTCGGGTGGCAGAAGAATTCTGTGTCGATGCGAAATATCACATAGACCCATTCGAATATTTCTGTTTGGAGCGTTCTTCGGATAGTCGCATCAAACCATGGTTTGATGCGAGCATGTGTTTTGCTCCAGCAGAGACCGAAAATAATGGTCTAACGAAGAAGATGTGGTCTCAAAAAAGCGTCTCAGGACAGCTTCTGTATGGAAGTCAAGCCCGAGTCTTTGATGAGAAACTTGTGGCATTATCTGTGTTTTACAATGCTGATTTTGAAAAATGATCAGCTGCTAAATCGATTTGCAGAGGTACAAGTTCATCTATTCAATTTTGTGGCAACGGCAGCGAAACTACGAATTGTTCGCCACGGTCCGATTGTTGTGAGAAGAGCATGGGACGAGTTTGGCGACTTGCGACGGCCGTAGACTGCTTGATCTCGGACGCTTCATGGTCCCTTTGTGCCGGCATGAGATCCCCGCGAGGTGCCGGTGCCTGCCGCTATGCTGATTCCATGGCATTTGAATCACATGTTCTCCAAGTTCTTATTGCGTCTCCGTCGGACACCAAGGAAGCCCGCGATGAAACAGAGAAAGCGCTACACGGTTGGAACAGTGCACGAGCGCTGCGAGAACAGGTAATCCTCCTGCCCCGGCGATGGGAGTCGGATTCAGTGCCCCGTATGGGCGGTGGAGACGGACAGGAAGTGATCAACTCTCAGTTGGTCGACAATAGTGACATCGTAATAGTTATCTTCAACAGCAAGATTGGCCAGGCTACTCCGCGAGCTATTTCCGGAACTGCAGAAGAACTTGAGCGGGCTGTTAGCCAGGGCAAACACGTTCATGTGTTCTTTTCAGACGCGCCGGTTTCTCGGGATGTGTTGGAGTCCGCGAAAGAAGTTGAAGAGTTCAAGAAGTCGCTTGAAGCCAAAGGCCTCTATGGGAGCTTTTCCGACGCTGCAGATCTCGCCTACCAGGTTCGCAATGCTATTGAGTCTGATCTCCAATTGATGGATCTCGCGGCTCCTACTGGTAGGAAAATAGGTTCGGGTGGAGCTGACCCAGTAGTCGCTTACGAGTTCAATCGTGAGCAGGAACTCGATAGCCGTGGCAAGATTCGATACAAAATGAGGAACTCTCGATTGGAAGTAACGAACCACGGCGATGCAGCTGCTGAGAACTTCACTTTCACCGCTACGCCGGTTGGCAACGGCGAACTACCGATCTTGGACCGAAACACGACAAGTGTCATGATTCCGGCCAGAGGATCCTTCTCATACCCACTATTGCAAATGGGAGGTAGCGCATCCGTTCTGACATTGGTGATGGAGTGGGAAGAAGCAGGGGCAGAAAGAAGGAAAACTCAGACGGTTTCCCTATAGCCGAGGCCACGGCCGCGAAGTGGGCCGCCGCGCAGAAGCGCTCACAGACCTTGGAAACGGCCCGCGTCAAGCATCCCTAACATTTCAGCAGCACTACCGATCCCAAGACCTTGGCGATGCCCGGGCCGGCGTGGATCAACGAACCAAAGAACACCACCGAAACATAAGCGGCCTAACCGCTTGCTGCCTCACCTTGATACCGCTTGACTTGAAAACTTCCGTCTTGATCCTGGACAGGAATCTGGGTTGAACATACTGGTAGGTGCTATTTAGACGGGAGGCCTCACACTGCTGGCCGATTTCCGAGGGCATCACGTGCGTCAGGTTGGGGTATACCCCAACCAGATGTCAGGAAACCAGCGAAGAATCGTCAGGTTAGGCCCAGGCCTGGAAGCTCTGATGGTCTACTTACATGCTCTTTGAAATCAACTGGACATGTCCAGAACGGGAGAACTGGGACAGAAGCGCCAATATTGGAGGTAAACCTGAACCGTTCCGGAATCATGTCTCTCGCAAAACCGCGGCATGATTTCCGGAACGGTTCAGTACCACTCTCGCGGGATCAAAGCGGTTCCATCGCGCCACGTCTCGATGATTGATTCCTGGAACCAAGAATCTTCGAAGTCAGCATGGTCAAAGACGATGATCTGCAGGTCTCCGTCGAACGCGGTCACAGCGTCGAACATCATTTTGTAGAGCTTCCGAGTGTTCTCTCGGTCAGTATCCGACAGCTCGTGAAGGTCTCCTCCGGTCTTACGCTCTCGTGGGAAAAATGCCTGGCTTGGCTGATCGAGGACGACGAATCGGGGGACGGGACGATCGTTCGTAATAAAGTATCCTTGGAGCGCCAAGTATGCGGTGAGATGGTAGCCGACCCAGCTCATGCCGCTGCCGATCGCCCCTGCGTCCATGTAGGCAGGACCTTGCATCGTGTCAGCGACGACCGTAAGCCGATATGGGTCAATACGTACGCCGTACTCAGAGTGTTCAAGAGGTAGCGACTGCGCCAGCGTGGTCATTCCGCGCCCAACAATACGGAGAAGGGAATCGACTGCGGATCGTAGGGCATCCGGATCGAGTTCGTCGGCGAGCATTGCGATCTTGGCTTCAAGCGATTCGATGGCTTCACCCAAGCCGATCATTGTTTCGTCGGTTTCTAACGTAGCCGTTTCTAGGTACTGAGCGATGCGCCCTCGAACAAAGCTTTGCTGATCCCACCTGTTCTGGGCCGCCGCGCGAATGTCATCGTTGCGTGCGAGCTCGTCCAACGCAATATCCATGTCAGCGAGATCTGCTCGAATATGATCGCGCGTTTGTATGAGCTCCAAACGGGCTCCTGTGACGCGAGGCTGGTCACGTTGTGCGAGTTCGATTCGTTGGGCTACACGACCAAGACTATTTACTATCGCCTGATGCCGAGCAGCATCATTGAGCGGTCCCTCGCAGACGGGGCATGCGGCCTCAGAATTAATCGTTTCTGGGATAAGGCCAATAGAAGCGAGTCGAACCCTGTGTTCATTGAGTTCGGCGCCATATTCGGTTCCAACTCTCGCGTACTCATCCAGGCCGCGGATCTTGTCGTTGACTTCTCGAAGCGCACTACGCAGATCAGCGCGGGAAGAGATAAGTTTCTCCCACACGTCTGCCTCGTCGACCTCATCGATGCTCACCAGTGGAGCAGTTGGGGAAAGAGCAGTTGAAAGCATTTCAAAGGCTTCTCCGGCGTCACCCGGCACCGTTTCAAACGGTAGCAAGCCGCTAGATCTCGCATCAACAATCAGGCCGGCGGCACGACCCACACCGAGCTCACGTGCAGTGAGTGCTTCTTCAAGCTGCATTGACCGTCGTCGAAGATTACGCCGCAGCTCGGAAAGTTCCTGGCGTTTACGTAGTGCGTCGGAATTCTGCGCTCCCAAGAAATATGGAAACGTGTCTCGAATCGCTTGCTTTTGATATTCTCGATTCTGGCGGTGGAAGAGCAAATCCGGATTGGCTATCTCACCCTGGCCTTGAAAACAGTAGTAGAGCGAATGCTTGAAGTTCGCAGCCAGGGCGCGACGGGTCTGCCCCTCCGCTGGCACGTGAAGATTCTCTTCGATACCAATAAGCCCCCCGAGATAGTCGATGAGTTCGCCCGTGTTTGTGTTGACTTCGAGCGATGAATAGTCGGGAACCTGGTCTTCGCCGACTGTCAGCATGGCCTCTGTAGTGGTCACGCCATGTGGGGGCGCAGGACGAGCAATAAAGATACGCGTATCTCCCACATGCGCAAGAAGGCCGTACCACCTCACGGTGTTCTGGATCGGGCCAAGCGGAGCACTGGGACTTTTTCCTCCCAGGAGGAAACGGAGAATTCCGATGATGCTGGTCTTGCCAGTGCCGGATTCTCCAGTGATGATATTGAGCTGACCAGGCCGGAAGTGAATCTGCCGAGTGTCCCCATCGGCGTTGAAGATGATGAGATTATCCAGTTGCATCATGGTCGAACTCCCCAGTGTGCGAGCGTGGTGGCTTCATCTGCGCCCGTTCCGCCGTACCAACGTCCAAGAAACTCGGCAGCCTTGACACAGGCGGCCCAGTCCTGAGTTGGGAAAAGAGTACGTGGCTGAGGCCTGAGCTTCTCAGCTGAGATCGATCCTGACGTCCCTGACAGGACAGCGTGCCGCAACCCATAGGTAATGGCGGCGGCTGTAAGAGGTCGGAAGGTACGAACGCGTTCGGCGAAATCCATGAGCAGCACGGGATGGTCTGTAAGCCAGGTCCACATTGACGAAGCGGTTGACGCTGGCAGTGCCTCACGCGTGGGCTTGTGCAGCGCGCTAGGCAAGATAAGGAACGCGAACGTCACTGGCAACGCCTCACCGCTTTTCTTCTCGTAATTGGCACTCGCCTTGTTGAGGAGGAGGGTGCAAAAAGCGGGGTTGAAGAGAACGCTTGTTTCCGATTCCATGTCCGTCGAAAATATCGTTGTCATGCGGCACCCCTGGATTCTTTGCTGCCTTGCACGTCGGAAAGCCTGTGTTTCAGGAGTTCAACCCAGTCGGGATGCCAACCAATGCGCAATCGGTCGGCGAGAATATGCAAAGATCCGAGTGGAATATATCCAGAATTAAGGTTCGCCCTGATCTCGGGAAGCGCACGCTCCTGAATCCTGGCATACAGCTGGCGTGCGCTGGTACATTTCGCACTATCGCTAGGCTCCTCAACACTGGAGGGTTCTTCCAACGGTAGGAAGACCCGGTTCCATTCTTCACTAAGGCGCCTGTCGTATGCTTCGAGTTCCCCAATGGCAACGAGGTGTTCCCTCTGCCACTTGGATCTCTGCAGAAAAGCTCGATTGTGGTCATACACTGCTTGGCGAATGCGCCCGTGATGAAGCATGATGACCTTCAACTGCTCAACGAAAACACGATCGTCCTCCTTGACGTCGCTCAGCGTGGGTTCTGGTTCATCACTGTAATCCAACGGCAAGTTGTCGTCTCGAAGTGACTGGGCGATAAAAAGCAACTGTGCCTCAATTTCCTCGATCTTGATCCACTCTGACTCCCCACTCGCGATACGAGACAGATGGTTCAAAGCACGCCCGTGCCACCACCCCCGTAGACGCTCTACAAGCGGCCCCCTTTTTGAAGGAACGGTGGCTTTCCGTACGGTTGCGACAAGACGGTCCGTAATATGTTCAGCAGTCGCAGCGCCGTCTAACACCGTGACACGTTCAAGGAGATTCAGCCGCTGCTCAGAATCGAGTGAAAGGTACTTTGCATAGTAATCGGCAGAAGCCTTGTTCCCTCCCGTCAGAGCGACGGCATCTAGCTGCGCCCTCGCCGCAGCCACATCCTCTGTGGTGCGCGTCGGTCTGAGCAAGCCAGCCGCGGAGTCGCGTGGCGCAGTAACAGTAGAGAACAGGAAACAGGCCGTCTCGCCATCGGAACTTTCAATCCAATTGTGGAGGGTCTTCCAGAGATCCGGACTGCGATCACCTAAAGAACCCTGCCGGGCAATATGGTGCTTTGTCTGCCACAGCTCAACACGCCCACCCACATCGAATGTGATGTCGTCAGCTGTTTCCAACGAGAGACGAAGATCCTCTTCCCGATCCATTCGTTCAAGGGCAATAAGCAAGGCATACTCGATTTGTGCAATGTAGCCGAGAGCCGCACCAGCAGCGCCAAAACGATTGCTGTCAACCACTGGGGAACTCAATATGACCGGCCTCGCTTAAAATGAATCACAGCAGGACCGTATCTTACGTTTCAACCCGCCTTATCAGACCAATATATAAGACTAATCCCGCGCTCAACGTGCGCCAAGGCTAGTTTCTACTGTGTTGCGTTCGGATTCCATATATAGAGCTGCAAAGATCCTTTTTTAGAAGAGATCCATGCCAGCATTTCTTCGAACAGCTAGGAGCCTGGTTCCGAAGTACGCTGCACAATGCGATAGACCGTGCTCCGAGCTACCCCGAAGAGTTCGGCAATTTCCGCGCTGGTGTGCTGGCCGCCGCGGTGGAGGGCGACGAGGTGCTCTTCCTGGGCGGGGGAGAGCTTGGGCTGCTTGCCGCGGAGCTTGCCCTTGGCCTTGGCGATTTGCATGCCTTCGCGGGTGCGGGCGCGGATGAGGTCGGATTCGAATTCAGCGACCATGCCCAGGACGTTGAAGAGGAGTTTACCGACGGGGGCGGTGGGGTCGTGGATGGACCCTCCGAGGCTGAGCTTGATGTTGCACTTAGTGAGGTCCTCGACGATGTCGCGTGCGTCGGGCAGGGAGCGGGCGAGACGGTCCAACTTGGTGACCACGAGGGTATCGCCGGCGCGACAAGCGGCGAGGGCTTGTTGCAATCCGGGGCGTTGGCGTTTCCTGCTGGCGAGTCCGTGGTCGACGTAGACCAGGTCGTCCGGGACGCGGAGGGCCTTGAGGTCAACTTGCTGGGAGCTGAGGTCCTGTTGGTTGGTGGAGACGCGGGCGTACCCGACCAGATGCGGTGACATGTCTCGGGTGTAGTGTTTAGGTCACCTTGGTGAGACAGTTTCTCGGGCGGGGCAACCGCGAATCAGGGTCCGTTGAATTTTCAAGGTTTTGAAGGGCGGATTCTTAGTGCTCGGGTGTCGCGGTGGGGGATCCACTCGCGCAACAACCGGATTGCCCTCTGCTTTTGATGGCAAAGAGCGGAACCTTAAGCGAAGCGGTGGGCAATAGAACTGGGCAGCGTCGTTTGTTCTGGTCTTTGACGCTTCGAGTGCCCCTGTGAGAGAAAATCTAGGATGGGGTCAAACCGCGCCGAGATACTCCAGAAGTCGGAAGTATCGCGGGATGTGAGTACTTGTCATGTAGATGGACCTTCCGCTTTGAGCTCATCAATGGAGACTGTTTTCGTTGCAATTGAGAGAAGTGCACCCCGTTCCTGTATCCGGCCTGTCCCGCAGCCAACACGGTGTGGTGTGTAGAACTGCAACTCGCATCGATTCCCGGTAGTCTTATACGTGGTTATCCGTGTATCGCGGGAAACCACTACAAACAATTACTCCCCGGACCATGCGCCGCAGGTTCCAGCCCCGAAGATCGCGGTCCTCGGTAGTGGCTTTCGCTCTGATTCTTCAGGCAGCGCGAGTCTCGATCGAAGACCAGATCCGGGCAGCGCCCGATGGTTCGTTGCGCTCCGGGGAGCGATCGAAAGGAATGCCCCCACATGGAGGGTCCAGAAATTCAATTCGCAGAGGCCGTGATCGACAACGGTCGATACGGCAAGCGAGTCATCCGCTTCGAAACCGGCCGTTTGGCCCAGCAGGCTGCAGGTGCAGCCATGGTTTACATCGACGAAGACACCGCACTGCTCTCGGCAACCACCGCCGGCAAGCACCCGCGCGAGGGCTTCGACTTCTTCCCGCTGACCGTGGACGTCGAGGAGCGCATGTACGCTGCCGGCCGCATCCCGGGCAGCTTCTTCCGCCGCGAAGGCCGCCCGTCGACCGAAGCCATCCTGGCTTGCCGTCTGATGGACCGCCCGCTGCGCCCTGCATTCGTCAAGGGCCTGCGCAACGAAGTTCAGATCGTTGTCACTGTCCTGGCCATCAACCCGGACGAGCTCTACGACGTGGTTGCCATCAACGCATCCTCGATGTCGACCCAGCTTTCCGGTCTGCCGTTCTCCGGCCCGATCGGTGGCGTTCGCGTTGCCCTGGTTGACGACGGAAACGGTGCCCAGTGGGTTGCCTTCCCGAAGCACAGCCAGCTGGAAAACGCCGTCTTCAACATGGTCGTTGCAGGCCGCATCGCCGGCGACGACGTTGCCATCATGATGGTTGAAGCCGAAGCCACCGACAACTCCTGGAACCTCATCAAGGAACAGGGCGCCACCGCCCCGACCGAAGAGGTTGTTGCCCAGGGCCTTGAGGCTGCAAAGCCGTTCATCAAGGCACTGTGCGAGGCACAGGCAGACCTGGCAGCACGCGCCGCCAAGCCCGTTGTCGAGTTCCCGGTCTTCCGCGACTACGAGGACGACGCCTACGCAGCAGTCGAGGCCAAGGCCACCGCCAAGCTGGCCGAGATCTACACCATCGCCGACAAGCAGGAGCGCGACAACGCGGCTTCGGCTTACAAGGACGAGGTTGTCGCCGAGCTCGCAGCGGAGGGCACCGCCTTCGAGACCCGCGCAGGCGAGGTCTCCAAGGCCTTCGGTTCGCTGACCAAGCAGATCGTGCGCCAGCGCATCCTCACCGAGCAGGTTCGCATCGACGGCCGTGGCCTGTCGGACATCCGCAAGCTCACCGCCGAGGTCGAGGTTCTGCCCCGCGTACACGGTTCGGCAATCTTCGAGCGTGGCGAAACCCAGATCATGGGCGTCACCACCTTGAACATGCTCAAGATGGAACAGCAGATCGACTCGCTGTCGCCTGTAACGCGCAAGCGCTACATGCACAACTACAACTTCCCGCCGTACTCGACCGGTGAAACCGGCCGCGTGGGCTCCCCGAAGCGCCGCGAAATCGGCCACGGTGCCCTGGCAGAACGCGCAATCGTGCCCGTTCTCCCGTCGCGCGAGGAATTCCCGTACGCCATCCGCCAGGTCTCCGAGGCACTGGGCTCCAACGGCTCGACCTCGATGGGCTCCGTTTGCGCATCGACCCTGTCGCTGCTCAACGCCGGTGTCCCGCTGCGCGCTGCCGTTGCCGGCATCGCCATGGGCCTGGTCTCCGACGAAGTTGACGGCCAGACCCGCTACGCGGCACTGACCGACATCCTCGGCGCCGAAGACGCCATGGGCGACATGGACTTCAAGGTCGCAGGTACCTCCGAGTTCATCACCGCCATCCAGCTTGATACCAAGCTCGACGGCATCCCGGCATCGGTTCTGGCAGCAGCACTGACCCAGGCACGCGAGGCACGTCTGCACATCCTCAACGTCCTGAACCAGGCCATTGACACCCCGGACGAGCTCTCGACCTACGCACCGCGCATCATCTCCGTGAAGATCCCGGTTGACAAGATCGGCGAGGTCATCGGCCCGAAGGGCAAGATGATCAACCAGATCCAGGAAGATACCGGAGCGGATATCTCCATCGAGGACGACGGAACCGTCCTCATCGGCGCCACCAACGGCGAGTCGGCAGAAGCCGCCCGCTCGGCAGTGAACGCCATTGCAAACCCACAGGTTCCGGAAATCGGCGAGCGCTACTTGGGCACCGTCGTGAAGCTGACCACCTTCGGTGCGTTCGTTTCCCTGACCCCGGGCAAGGACGGCCTGCTGCACATCTCCGAGCTGCGCAAGCTCGCCGGTGGCAAGCGCGTGGATGACGTCGAGGACGTCGTCTCCGTGGGCCAGAAGCTCCAGGTCGAAATCACCAAGGTCGATGATCGCGGAAAGCTTTCGTTGGCACCGGTCGTGGCAGAGGACGAAGCCTCCGCCGAATCGGCCGAGTAGGGAATCCTGACTCCCTAGTCCGAAGAATCCCGGTCCGCCTTCCGGCGGGCCGGGATTTTCCGTCTCCAGGCACCGGCTTCCGGAACCGGCAGATGGGATGCGGGATGTGAGAGACCGGCCATAGGCAGGCTGCGAACCGGCGGCACTGTGGAAGAATGGATAAATGCGTTTCGCGCCCTGGCGTGCGCGGCGCACCCCGATCTTTGTGAACAGTAAAGGACTTTGCCCGTGGTCATGATTCCCCTGCCGCTCGATGGAGCTGGAGCATACCCTGCCAAGGCAGGGGAGCGCGGCGTCTCCGACACCGCAGCACCCATCGAGGCGGGAGACCCCACGATCATCCACGGCCAGGCCGGAGGCGCCCTGGTGCGCCGCTCCGTGCTGCCAGGAGGCGTCCGCGTGCTGACCGAGGCCATGCCCGGCCAACGTTCGGCGACCATCGGCTTCTGGGTCGGCGTGGGTTCCCGCGACGAGCAGGACGGCCAGCACGGTTCCACGCACTTCCTGGAGCACCTGCTGTTCAAGGGCACCAAGCGCCGCACCGCCATGGAAATCGCCTCGGCCTTCGACGAGGTCGGCGGCGAATCCAACGCGGCAACCGCCAAGGAAAGCACCTGCTACTTCGCCCGCGTGCTGGACACCGACCTGCCCATGGCCATCGACGTCATCGCGGACATGATCACCTCCGCAGTGATCGACCCCAATGAACTCGAGCAGGAACGCGACGTGATCCTCGAGGAAATCGCCATGGATGCCGACGATCCCGGGGACGTCGCCCACGAGCGCTTCGTCGAGGCAGTCCTGGGCGAGCATGCCCTGGGTCGCCCGATCGGCGGCACCCCGGAGGCCATCACCGGCATCAGCCGCGAGTCGGTCTGGGAACACTACCGCCGCTTCTATACCCCCGACGAGCTGGTCATCACCGCCGCCGGCTCCCTCGACCACGACGTGGTCTGCGACCTGGTGCTCGGAGCCCTGCGCGAGGCCGGCTGGGAACTGCCGGAGGACGCAACCCCCGTCCCGCGCCGCTCCACCGAACCCGTGGAGATCACCGGTTCGGAGCGCATCGAGGTCATCCGCCGCCCCGTCGAGCAGGTCAACATCATCATGGGCTGCCCGGGCATCGTGGCAACCGACGAGCGCCGCCACGTGATGAGCGTGCTCAACTCCGTGCTCGGCGGCGGCATGTCCTCCCGCCTCTTCCAGGAGATCCGCGAGAAGCGCGGCCTGGTGTACTCCACCTACTCGTTCTCCGCCGCGTACTCGGACGCCGGCTACTTCGGCATGTACGCCGGCTGCGCCCCGGCGAAGACCGAACGCGTGATCAAGCTGCTGGCCGCCGAGCTCGAGAAGCTCGCAGAGCACGGCATCACCGACGAGGAACTGCGCAAGGCGGTCGGGCAGCTGTCCGGCGGCATGGTGCTGGCGCTCGAGGACCCGGGATCGCGCATGTCGCGCCTGGGCCGTGCCGAACTCGTCACCGGTGTCTTCCACGACATCGACGAGTCGCTCGAACGCGTCAAGGCCGTCACCCCGGCCCAGGTCCAGGAACTGGCCGTCCTGTTGGCAGCGCGCCCCCGCACCATCACCGTGGTCGGTCCGTTCGACAAGCCCTCCGACTTCGGAATGTAGCCGACAACCGCTGGCGATCAACGGCCGCATCCGCTCGCCCTTCGGGGGAACGGATGCGGCCGTTTGCATGTCTGCCGGGATCGCGGATCGGTCGCCGGGGTTGGACGGTAAGCACCGAGTTTGCCGCGGCACCAAGCCCCGTTGACGCTGTGGCGAAGGCCCCGTTTTCGGCGGTGCCGGGTCGCTCCCACCTGGATCCGCAGTTGGACGATGGTTGTCTTACCCCGGATTTCCTGCGACACATTGCAACCGCTTGTCGTCGGAATGGCACCGCTCGTCTTGGTTGGACGGCCTTCTGGATGCATTTCATCACCTGACTTGGGAACTCGAGTAGCATGGGTGACTTGTGACGCGGATCACCGTCACATTTCTTCGAATTCGCACCAGAAGGAAATGAAACGCCACCATGGACAACCTCGCAACGGTTCTGGGTGACATTAGCAGTGTCATTTGGGGCCCATTCCTGTTGATTCCGCTGCTCTTGGGCACCGGGCTGTACCTGACCATCCGCCTCGGCGGCCTGCAGTTCTTCAAGCTGGGGGTGGCCCTCCGTTTGGGCCTGCTCAAGCGCAAGGACGCCGGCGCAGAAGGTGACATCTCGCAGTTCCAGGCGCTGACCACCGCGCTTGCCGCAACCGTCGGCACCGGCAACATCGTCGGCGTGGCAACGGCCATCGGCATCGGCGGCCCGGGCGCCCTGTTCTGGATGTGGGTCACCGGCCTGGTCGGCATGGCCGCCAAGTACTCGGAGGCGTTCCTGGGTGTGCGCTACCGCGCGACAGACGCCGCGGGCGAAAAATCCGGCGGTCCGCAGTACTACCTGGAACGCGGCATCAAGGGCCCGCTGGGCAAGGTGCTTGCGCTCTCCTTCGCGATCTTCGCGACCCTCGCCTGCTTCGGCATCGGCAACATGACCCAGGGCAACTCGATCGCTGCAAACCTCGAGAACTCCTTCAGCGTCCCGACCTGGGCCACCGGCCTCATCCTGACGGTGCTCTCCCTGGTGGTCCTCGTGGGCGGCATCAAGTCCATCGGCAAGGTCACCGCCGGCTTCGTGCCTGTCATGATCATCTTCTACGTGGGCGCCGCCCTCTACATCCTGCTCGCCAACATCGGCCAGGTCCCTTCGGCCTTCGGCCAGATCTTCTCCGATGCCTTCACCGGCACTTCGGCGATCGGCGGCTTCGCCGGCTCGGCGATCATCATCGCCGTCCAGTTCGGTGTGGCACGAGGCATCTTCTCCAACGAGTCGGGCATGGGTTCGGCAGCCATCGCGGCAGCCGCGGCACAGACCACACACCCGGTGCGCCAGGGCCTGGTCTCCATGACCCAGACCTTCATCGACACCATCATCGTCGTCACCTGCACCGGCCTGGTCATCATCACCACCGGCGCCTGGAACTACGTCGACCCGGAAACCGGTGAGCAGATCAAGGCCTCGCTGATGACCGGCTACGCCTTCACCTTCGGCCTGCCGGGCGAATGGGGCCACTGGATCGTGACCATCGGCCTAGTCATGTTCGCCTTCTCCACCATCCTCGGCTGGTGCTACTACGGTGAGCGCAACATCGAGCGCCTGCTTGGACGCAGCGCCGTCATGCCGTTCCGCGTCGCCTTCTCGCTGGTCGTCTACGTGGGCTGCACCACCGAGCTCACCGCCGTCTGGAACTTCTCCGACATGATGAACGGCCTGATGGCCATCCCGAACCTGATCGGCCTGCTGATCATGTCCGGCCTGATCGTCCGCGAAACCCGCTGGTACCTCAAGAACGACCCGAAGCTCGAAGCCACCAAGGACGAGATCGAGGAATTCATGAAGAACCAGAAGGGCTGGGACGAATGGAAGTCCGGCGACGTCATCGGTTCGAGCCACTCGCACCGCAACGTCCAGGTCCTTGACCGCGACAACGCCTAGCCAGCTGCCGCCCGGACCACCCCGGGCGTAGCCGAAACAACGCAAGCGATCCCCGCTTTCCCGGAAAACCGGAGGGCGGGGATCGCTTGCGTTGACCAGTGGAATCGCTTTGTGGCTAGGGAAGCAGGCGTGCCTTGCGTTCCTCATGCTCCCGGGCGACCTTCACATCGTGCGCCGCACGGATCTTGGCGTGCTCCGGGTTCCTGCGCAGCATCACGTAGCCCACGGCCAGCAGCACAAACCAGATCGGCGTGAAGACCAGAGCCATGAGCGTGTCCGGCTGCTGGGTCAAGGCCCAGATGATGAAGCCGAAGAACGCGAGCACCACGTAGGGCATGAACGTTCCGCCGGGCATCTTGAAGATGCTGGCCTCGTGCAGGTGCGGACGGCGACGGCGGTAGACGATGTAGCTAACCATGATGATCGTCCACACGAACATGAAGCACAGGGCCGAAATGGTGGTGACGAGCGTGAAGGCCTCGGCAACCGAACCTTCCGCATAGAGCAGCACCACGCCGGCGAGCAGGAACATGCAGGAGAAGATCAGCGCGTTCTTCGGGACCTTGCGGCTGGACAGCTTTCCGAAGGCCTTGGGTGCGTCCCCTTCCCGGGCTAGGCCGTAGACCATGCGGGAGGTGGAGTAGATGCCGGAGTTGGCGCTCGAGGTGGCCGAGGTCAGCACCACGAAGTTCACGACGCCGGCCGCGCCCACAAGGCCCGCCAGGGCGAACATGCCCACGAACGGCGATTCGTCGGCGGTGTAGCTGGTCCACGGGCGAACCGCCATCAGGATGACCAGCGAACCCACGTAGAAGAGCAGGACTCGGATGGGGATGGAGTTCACCGCGCGCGGGAGGTTCTTCTCCGGGTCCTTGGTCTCGGCCGCCGCGGTGCCCACCAGCTCGATCCCGACGAACGCAAAGACCGCGATCTGGAAGCCGGCCACGAAGCCCATGAAACCGGTCGGGAACATGCCGCCGTGCTCCCACAGGTTGGCGAAGGATGCGTGGGCGCCCTCGGACTCGAAGCCGGTGATGATCATGACCAGGCCGGTGACGATCAGGGCCATGATGGCAATGATCTTGATCAGGGCAAACCAGAACTCGGTCTCGCCGAAGGCCCGGACCGTCGGAAGGTTCAGGGCGAGCAGGACCAGGATGCAGGCCAACGCGGGTATCCAGAGGGCAAGGTCTGGCCACCAGAACGCCACGTAGTGCGCAATCGCAACGACGTCGGCGATGCCAGTGACGATCCAGCAGAACCAGTAGGTCCAGCCGGTGAAGAACGAGGCCCAGGGGCCGAGGATGTCGCCGGCGAAGTCGCCGAAGTTCTTGTACTGCAGGTTGCTCAGGAGCAGTTCGCCCATAGCCCGCATGACGAAGAAAAGCATGAAGCCGATGACCATGTAGACGAAGATGACGGATGGGCCGGCAACCGAGATGGTCTTTCCGGATCCCATGAACAGGCCCGTGCCGATGGCGCCGCCGATGGCCATGAGTTGGATGTGGCGGTTTGACAGTGCCCGTTCGAGCGGTGGACTGGCCTGGGGAACGATGTCCTCCCACTCGGTTTCGGTGGTGTTTTCACTCATTTTCCGGTCCTTGGTCTAGAAGAATGAAGGGTGATCGAAACTACCTGTCGTTCAAAACCATACGCCCGAAATGGGGCTTTGTTCAGGGGAAAGGAAGGCTCTCGTTTGTGCCGCCGGAGCCGCGGAACCGCAGGCGCGCGGGAGTGCCTGGACAGCCCAGCGGGAAACAGAAAGGCGCCAGCGAACGGTGTTGTTCGCTGGCGCCTCCGGGGACGGGCGTGGGCCCGTCTGTGGCGTACCGGTCTAGCCCCCGGCGAAGGGGGGAAGCACATCGAGTTCATCGGTCTGCTTCAGGACACTGTCCCGGGCCTGCGTGCTGACACCGTTCACGAGGAAACTGCAGCGGGCGAGCACTGTGCCCAGGGAAGCGGTTCGACGGACCAGCACGTCTCCGGTGGCCGGGGCCGCGAGCGGTTCGCGGGCCGAGAGCGTGTCCAGGACCTGCCCCAGCGTGGCCCCGCCGCCGGCAGTGCCGGCCGACAGCTCGTCAAGGTCGAGGTGTTCCTCGTGGGTGCCGGCAGCCTGTGCGGCTGCCGCGAAATAGCGAATGCGCATTATCCTCCGATGGCGCTCATGGAGCGGTCCGATTGTACAAAGTCCTTGGAGCCCAGCCCGACGTGGTCCATGCCGTGCGCCCTGGGCTTGCCCCACATTGCCGCACGCCAGCGCTCGGCGATGTCGGTGTCGCTGGACCCGTCGCGTAGCAGTGCGCTCAGGTCGGTCTCCTCGCGCGAGAACAGGCAGCTCATGACCTTGCCCTCCGCCGTGATGCGGGTGCGGCGGCAGTCGGCGCAGAACGGTTCGGAAACCGAGGCGATGATGCCCACGGCGCCAAGGACCGTGTGCGGATCGGCGTGGGTGGAGACCAGGAAGCGTTCGGCCGGGGCTCCGTCGCGCGGGCGCGTGTCGGGGCTCAGGATGAAGCGCGCTTCCAGGTAGGCGCGCAGCTGGGCGGCCGTGACCATGTTGTCCTTGCGCCAGGTGTGGTCGGCATCCAGCGGCATCTGCTCGATGAAGCGCAGCTCCAGGCCGCGTTCCAGCGCCCACGCGAGCAGCTCTGGCGCCTGCTCGTCGTTGATGCCGCGCATCAGCACCGCGTTGATCTTCACCGGGGACAGCCCGGCGGCCAGGGCGGCGTCGATGCCCTCGAACACCGAGTCGATGTGGTCGCGGCGGGTGAGCGTCGCGAAGGTTTCGGCGTGCAGGGTGTCCAGCGAGACGTTGATGCGGCTGAGCCCGGCCTCCGCGAGCGCCGCGGCCTTCTTGGCCAGGCCCACCCCGTTGGTGGTCAGCGAGACGGGAAGCTCCGGGAACTCCGTGCGGACGGCGGCGATGATCTGGGCGAGGTCCACGCGGACCAGCGGTTCCCCGCCGGTGAGGCGCAGTTCCCGGATGCCGAGGTCGCGCACGCCGATGCGTACGATCCGGGTGATTTCCTCCAGCGTGAGCAGCTTGGACTTGGGAAGCCAGGCAAGCCCGTCGGCGGGCATGCAGTAGGTGCAGCGCAGGTTGCACTTGTCGATCAGGGAGATGCGCAGGTCGGTGGCCCGGCGGCCGAACGTGTCGCTCAGCCCGGGGGAGTCGGCAGGGGCCGGGGTGAGGATCGTGGGCATCGGGAGGCGCACGGTCGTGGAGCGGGGTTGATCTGTGTGCGTCGCCATATATCGAGGGTAGACCACCGGCCGCCACTTTGTTCGGCGGACGTCACACCGAGAGGCCGCGCTGGCGGTGGGTCAGGGCAAAGAGGGGGAAGAGCAGGACCGAGAGCATGCCGGCGCCGACAAGTGCCGTGGCGATGCC
Source organism: Paeniglutamicibacter selenitireducens (assembly GCF_051550675.1). Classification (NCBI taxonomy): domain Bacteria; kingdom Bacillati; phylum Actinomycetota; class Actinomycetes; order Micrococcales; family Micrococcaceae; genus Paeniglutamicibacter; species Paeniglutamicibacter selenitireducens. The sequence goes on from NZ_JBPULF010000013.1 coordinate 19,584, forward strand.
CGAGGGCAGCAGGCCGCTTTCCTGCCCGATGGTCGTCACCGCGACGATGATCGGCAGGCCGGTGGCGCTGAAGAGCACTATCGCCCGCTTGTCGGAGCCCGGGGAGCCCGGCGGGGCGACCATCAGGTTCGGCAGGCCGCGCACCAGCAGGAAGAGCACCAGGAACGCCGGCACCATGGCCAGGGTGAGCGGGTCGGCCAGCAGAGCCTCGAGGTCGAAGGAGACGCCCGTGTGGATGAAGAAGACCGGGACAAGGAAGCCGAAGGCCACGGCGTCGAGCTTGGATTCCACCATTTCGCGGTCGTGCTCCTTGGCGCCCGCGATGAGCACCCGCCACAGGATGCCGGCCGCGAAGGCGCCCAGCAGCATGTCCAGTCCGAAGACGATGCTCAGGGCCACCAGCAGGGCCACGAGCAGCAGCACCAGGCGGACGGCGAACTGGCCGCTGGTGTGCAGCGTCAGGTTCACGAGCCGGTGCAGGCGCAGGTGCTCGCCGCGCGCTGTCAGCCAGATGGCGAGGCCGGCCAGCACGATGAAGCCGACAAGCAACACCGCCGAGGCCCCGAAATCGCGGCCGCTGAGGAACAGGGAGATGGCCAGCAGCGGGCCGAACTCCCCGGCAGTGCCGATCGCCGTGACGGCCAGCCCGAAGGGGGTCTTCAGTTCCTTGGCGTCGCGCAGGATCGGCAGCAGCGTCCCCAGCGCCGTGGAGGACAGGGCGATGCCGATGAAGACGCCCGCCGCAGGGGTGGGCGCCAGCAGCACGCCCAGGGCTATGCCCAGCGCGAGGGAGATGAGCCAGGCAACGCCGGCGCGCTTGACCGGCCGTCCCCGGATGGCGCCGAAGTTGATCTCGTTTCCTGCCATGAAGAAGAGCATGGCCAACCCCAGGTCGGCGAGCACCTTGAAGAACTCGGTGGGTTCCACCCAGCCCAGCAGGCTCGGACCCACCACGATGCCCAGCGCGATCTCGAAGACCACCAACGGCACCTTGGCCACCCGGCCCACGAGGGACGCCAGCGGGGGCACGAAGGCCGCGATCAGCGGAATGAGCACGAGGCCGATCGAGAGGTCGTTCATTGGCGCATCCTTAGAGGTGGAACGGTGGGTCGTCGGCCCAGTGTTTCAGGGTCCCGCCCGCAGCGCCAACCCGCAACCCCGGCAACCGGTGCGGGTGCACGCCTAGGATGGTGTCCATGACCTCACCATTCCGCCGCAGCGTCGCAGGGCACCAGGCCGCCATCCGGGAGCTGGTGGATGCCGCGTTCGCGGACCTCGGCAGCGAAACGGTCCCGCTGCGCGAGGCCCGCGGGCGCATGCTTGCCGCAACGCTGGCAGCTCCGCGCTCGCTGCCGCCGTGGGACAACTCCCAGATGGACGGGTACGCGGTGCACACCGGGGACCTGGGCGGCCCGGCGCTGCGGGTCGTCGAACCCATCGCCGCGGGAGAGGCCGCACCGGCGCTGGACCGGGGGAGTGCCGCGCCCATCATGACCGGTGCACCGCTGCCGGCCGGCGCCAACGCAGTCATCCCCATCGAGGCCGCGGTGCCGGACGGCTTCCCCGACGCGGTACAGCGCCAGGCCGGGTTCACCGTGCAGCTGCCCGCCACGGCCGATCCCGGCGCCTACATCCGGGTGGCCGGAAGCGACATCGCGGCAGGAGACACGGTCCTGGAGGCCGGGACCCGGCTGGGCCCCACCGCCCTGGGCATCCTGGCCGGGCTGGGCATCGGCGAGGTGGCCGTCACCCGGCGCCCCTCGGTGCTGCTGCTCTCCACCGGCGACGAGCTCGTCGCCCCCGGCCGGGAACTCGGCCCCGGGCAGATCCACGACGCCAACACCACCCTGCTGGCCACTGCCCTCGAATCGGCAGGCTGCGCCGTCAGCGCCGTCGGCGTGCTGGATGATTCGCCGGCCTCCTTCACCGCCTCCCTGGGCGCGGTGCTGGGCCCGGGCGGGGGCACCCACCACCTGGTGATCAGCAGCGGCGGCATCTCCCAGGGCGCCTTCGACGTGGTCAAGGAGGTGCTCTCCGGCCACGGCATCGCGTTCGGGTCCGTGGCCATGCAGCCCGGCGGCCCGCAGGGAGCCGGCACGCTGGTGCTGCCCGGATGCGACCCCGTCGCCTTCATCGCCTTCCCCGGCAACCCCGTCAGCGCGTTCGTGAGCCTCGAGGTCTTCCTGCGCCCGGCGCTCGCCGGGCACCTGGGCCTTGCCGAAAGACCGCTGCTCGAGGCGCGGCTGACCGAGGACCTGGCCTCGATGCCCGGTAAGCTACAGGTTCGCCGCGGCACGTTCCGCAACGGGGCCTTCACCCCGCTGGGCGGGGCGTCCTCCCACCTGCTGGCGGCCCTGGCGGCCAGCAACGCATTGATCCTCATCGACGAGGACACCACCGAACTCGCCGCCGGGGCACGAGTGCACACCCTAGTCATTGGAGACGGCTCATGAGCCAGGAGCAACAACCTTCCGCCCTGTCGCACGTGCGCGCCGACGGCAGCGCCCACATGGTCGACGTCAGCGCGAAGGCCGAGACAAGCCGCGAGGCAACGGCCGAGGCCACGCTGCGCACCACCGCCGAGGTGCTCGCGCTGGTCTCCTCCGCCGGCATGCCCAAGGGCGATGCCCTGGCCGTGGCCCGCATCGCCGGGATCATGGGCGCCAAGAAGACCTCCGAGCTGATTCCGCTGTGCCACCCGCTGCCGATCTCCAAGGTGGTCATCGACTTCGAGCTGGACCCGGCCGGCTCCGTGCGGATCCTGGCGACGGTGAAGACCCGCGGCGTCACCGGCGTGGAGATGGAGGCGCTGACCGCCGTGGGCACCGCCGCCCTGGCCCTGTATGACATGATCAAGGCCGTCGACAAGCACGCAAGCATCGAGGGCATGCGGGTGCTTGCGAAGTCCGGAGGCAAGTCCGGATCCTGGAGCATCGCCCCGCACACCCCCGAGAACACCCAAGGAGAACACCGCGCATGAGCGCCTGCGAACCACTGCCCGGCCCGCGCAAGGCCGCCATCCTGATCAGCTCCACCCGCGCGGCGCTGGGCATCTACGAGGACGCCAGTGCCCCGGTGATCGGCGACTGGCTCCAGGAACAGGACTTCGACGTCATGCCGGCGGTCATCGTGCCGGACGGGCCGAGCGTCGGTGCCGCCCTGCAGGGCCTGCTGCTGGCCGGACCGCGCGTCATCATCACCTCCGGCGGCACCGGGCTGAACCCGGATGACACCACCCCTGAGGAAACCGAGCCGCTGCTGAACCGGACGATCCCGGGCATCATGGAGGCGCTGCGCGCTGCAGGCCGGGAGAAGACGCCGCTGGCGGCGCTCAGCCGCGGGCATGCCGGGGTGGCCGGCGAGACGTTCATCGTGAACCTTCCCGGTTCGCCCTCCGGGGTCATGGACGGGTTGACGGTGCTCACCCCGCTGATCGGGCACATCTGCGACCAGATCGAGGGCCGGCATGGACACTAGGGAACCTGCCGCACAGGGCGAGGTCGTCTTTGCCGCGGTCAGCGACACGCCCCTGGCCGTGGATACCGCCTGGGACGCCGTGGAGTCCGCACGCACCGGCGCCGTCGTGACCTTCGGCGGCATCGTGCGCAACCACGACGGCGGCAAGGAGGTCGCCAAGCTCGTCTACAGCGCCCACCCGAGCGCCAACTCACGCATGGCCGAGCTGGTGGCCGAGGTCGCCGGGCGCCACCCCGGCACGCGGCTCTGGGCCGCCCACCGGGTGGGGGAGCTGCAGATCGGCGACGCCGCACTTGTTGCGGCAGCCGCCGCAGCCCACCGCGGCGAGGCCTTCGAGGCCTGCCGCGACCTTGTCGAGACCGTCAAGGCGCACGTGCCGGTGTGGAAGGAACAGTTCTTCGCCGACGGGCACGTCGAGTGGGTCGGCAGCGCCTGAGGCCGGAGCCCCGCCGCGAAGGAACGAAACACATGCGAAAACGACAACACAAGCCCGGCTCCAACGCGCGGTCGAAGAAAGCCGCGGGACCGAAGAGCACGCCGCGGCAGCGCGCGGGGCTGTGGGTGGGGATCGCCGGATATGCCCTGACCCTGGCCGCCGTGACGATGCTCATCGGCGGCGCCGTCTACCTGCCGCCGGTCCTTTCCGCCCAGCGCGCCGAGTCCGACCTGCTCCAAAACGGCGCCCCCGCGACGGGCCTCGTCGTCGAGATCGGGCGTTCGTCCACGCCGCACTCCAGGCCCGGCGGCGGCAGCACAACCTACTACCCGGTGACGGTGCAAGGGACCGACGGCGTGGAGCGGACCACCCGGTGGCCGAGCTACGCGACAAGGGATTCCGGCCTCTGGGTCGAGGGTGCCCGGCTGCCGCTGCTCTACGACCCCCTGGATCCGGAACGCGCGGTCATCGCCTCGGACGCCGCCTCGCAGCTCATCGACGGGCGGGTGCGCTTGTACCAGGGCGCGATGCTCGCCGGCATCCCGACGGCTGCAGCCGCCGCGGGGCTGCTCATCTGGGGCGGGCGCCTCAACCCGAGGCGCGGCGGGAAACCGAAGCGCTCCAAGAGCCTTCCCCGGTAGCGCGGGCGGGAAGAACTGGGAACGGCCGGTCCTGCCCGGTGCCGGGGTCATCGAATCGGTGGCGGGCCCCGGTTCCCGATAAGCTGGAGACCATGAGTGCACCGCTAAGAGTCGCCGTCATCGGCGCGTCAGGACGAATGGGAGCCGAGGCCGTCAAGGCCGTGGACTCCGCCACCGACATGGAACTCGTTGCGGCCCTGGGCCGCGGCGACGAGCTCCGGGCCATCCTTGATGCCGGCGCCACGCACGTGGTGGACCTGAGCGTGCCGGCGAGCACCGAGGGGAACGTCCGCTTCGCCGTCGAGCACGGGTTGCACGCCGTGGTCGGCACCACCGGTTGGGACGACGCCAAGCGGGCCTCCCTGGGGGAACTGCTGGCCGCGAACCCGGGAACCGGCGTGCTCATTGCCCCGAACTTCGCCCTCGGATCCGTGCTGGCCAGCGCCTTCGCCGCCACCGCCGCGCGCTACTTCGAATCGGTGGAGATCATCGAGCTGCACCACCCCAACAAGGTCGACGCCCCCTCGGGAACCGCGGTGCGCACCGCCGAACTCATCGCCGCCGAGCGCGCGGCCGCCGGCGTCCCGGTGAGCCCCGACGCCACCGAAACCCAGCTCGAGGGCGCCCGCGGCGCCGTCGTCGACGGCATCCACGTGCACTCGGTGCGCCTGCGCGGGCTTGTCGCGCACCAGGAAGTGCTCCTGGGCGGGGAAGGCGAGCAGCTGACGCTGCGCCACGACTCCTACGACCGCGCCTCCTTCATGCCCGGCGTCCTGCTGGGCCTGCGCACCGTGGCCTCGCGCCCGGGGCTGACCTACGGCCTTGACGGCTACCTCGAGTTGGGACGCTAGACACCGATGAAAACCAAGATCTGGGTCGGCGCCATCCTGCTGCTCTTCGTGTTCTACCTGGTGGCCGCGTTCGGCTCGGCCGTCCGCTTCATCACCGCCGCCGAACCCATCGCCAAGGTGATTGGCGTTGCGGCATTGGTGGTGCCGATGGTGGGCGTGTGGATCCTGATCCGCGAGGTGCTCTTCGGTGCGCGCACGCAGACCATGGCCGGCATCCTCGAATCGGAGGGGCTGCTGCCGGAGGACAACCTGCCGCGCACCCCGTCCGGGCGCATCGTCAAGGCCGCCGCGGACGAGGACTTCGTGCAGTACAAGGAAGAGGTTGAGGCCAACCCGGACTCCTGGAAGTCGTGGCACCGCCTCGCGCTGGCCTACGACGCCTCGGGGGACCGCCGCCGCGCCCGCGAATCCATGCGTACCGCCATCCGCCTGTACCTGGCCAGCACCAAGAAGTAACAGCACCCCCAGAGGGTGTGCCACCTGTGGCCCCGGTTCCGTCTTCGACGAAACCGGGGCCACAGTCGTTTTCCGGCCACAGTCGTTTTCCGGCCACAGTCGTTTTCCGGCCACGCGGCGGTCCCAACGCCGGACAGGTCACCGTCCGAGGGTTTCGGGACATCCGGTGCCCGGACAACACCGCGTGCCACGGGGATGAGTCCATTTGTGCTTTGCTACCCCGATGCTTGCGCATGTTCGGAAACGCCGCTTTCGACGTGAAGGGAGACGGCTCCCGGGGGCGGGGGCGGTCTCAGGGGACGGGAGCGGCTCCGGCGGTTTGGGCAGCAACCTACGGGCTTGAGTGGGTTTCTGGTATCCAATAAATTGCCCGATATTTCCTATCGTTGCACTGGATTCCTCGCAAACTCATGCCTTGTGTAGCCATGTGGATCATTTGGTATTCCATATGACCCCACTTTGGTATACAGTTTTTCGTGTTGCATGGATCACTTTCTCGAAGGGCTAGTCGTCATGACCAACACTGTTTCGAAGGCCCGCAAGTCGGCCACAAAGCCGGTGGCAACCGGGCGCTCACTGCTGGCCACGGCGTGGTTACGCATCCGCAAGAACCGCGTTGCCATGGTCAGCCTGGTCGTCGTGATCCTGATGGTCTTGTTCGCCATCCTCGCCCCGGTGCTGGTGGCGATCTCGGGCCAGGACCCCAACACGACCAACACATCGCCAGAGGTGCTGGACGACTTCTACACCCCGGGCCTGCCGCACCCGTACTACATGTACCCCAGCGCCGAGCACTGGCTCGGGGTCGAACCGGGCCTGGGGCGCGACCTGTTCGCCCGCCTTGCCTACGGGGCCCGGGTATCGCTGAGCATTGCACTGCTTTCCACCCTGGTATCGGTGGTGCTGGGCACGATCCTGGGGGCCGCCGCCGGGTACTTCGGCGGCAAGGTCGACATGGTCATCAGCCGCGTCATGGATCTGTTCCTGGCCTTCCCGCACCTGCTGCTGGTGCTCTCGATCGCACCCATCCTCCAATCCCGGTTGGCCGGTTCGGAGCTCGCCAGCGGATCCTTCGTCCCCATCGCGTCACTGGTCATCGTCCTGGGCTTCTTCGGCTGGGCCTACCTGGCGCGCGTGGTCCGAGGGCAGGTGCTCATGGTCCGCGAACAGGAATTCATGGACGCCGCAAAGTCCTTCGGCACCTCGCACCGGTCGATGATCCTCAAGCAGGTCATTCCCAACGTCTCGGGGGTCGTCCTGGTGTACGCCACGATGATGATCCCCACCAACATCACGGCCGAGGCGGCCCTCTCATTCCTGGGCGTGGGCGTCAAGGACCCGACGCCCTCGTGGGGCCAGATGCTCAACGCCGCACAGGCCGGCAACTGGTACCTGAGCGATCCGTGGTTCCTCGCGGTACCGAGCATCGCACTGATCATCACGGTCCTGGCCTTCAACCTGCTGGGCGATGCACTGCGCGACGCGCTGGATCCCAAGTCCTCGCGCTAACCGCCACCCAACTTTCCACATTCAATTCGCTTCATTTCATTTCGCATCATTTCCATAGGAGGATCCATGAAAAAGCACTCAGTCATGATGCTGTCGTTCACGGCGGCGATGGCGCTCGGGTTGACCGCTTGCGCCGGGGGCGCCAGCGGCGCCAAAGGTCCGCAGGGAGGAACCGACCCGTCGGCCGACCGGTACGCGCCGGTGGTCGTGCACTCCGGTTTCGCCAAGAAGGGCGGCAACGTCAACGTCCTGATGTCCGCAGACTTCGCGACCCTGGACCCGGGAAACTCAAACTACGTGCAGACAGCCAACGTCGGCCAGCTTTACTACCGGACCCTGACCATGGCCAAGGAAACGGCGGGCCAGCCGCCGGAGATCGTCCCGGACCTGGCCACCGACACCGGAACGGTCTCGGATGACGGATTGACCTGGACCTACACCCTGCGCGACGGGCTGAAGTTCGAGGACGGGACCCCGATCACGTCCAAGGACGTCAAGTACGGCGTCGAACGCACCTATGCCCGCGACGTCTACACCCAGGCGCCCCAGGAACTGAACTCGGCGCTTGTCGACGACGGGTACAAGGGCCCGTACTCCGGCGGGGACCTCAAGGCCATCGAAACCCCGGACGACAAGACCGTGGTGTTCCACCTCAAGCAGGCGTTCGCGGAATTCCCGGCCCTGGTGTCGCGCTCCAACACCGCCCCGGTGCCCGAGGCGAAGGACACCAAGCAGGACTACACCAACCACCCCGTGTCCTCGGGCCCGTACAAGGTCAAGAGCTACGAGCGCGGCCGTGAAATGGTCCTGGAACGCAACGAGAACTGGGACCCCGCCACCGACCCGAACCGCCCGGCACTTCCGGACACCTACACCTTCAGCCTGTCGACCTCGCAGTCGACCATCTCCCAGAAGCTGATCGCCGACGCCGATGCGAACGCCATCACCCTGGACAGCAACGGCGCCCTGCAGGTCTCCGACGCGGCAAGCCTCAACGACCCCAAGATCAAGGAACGCACCGCCAGCGGCTTCCTGGGCTGCATCGACGTCCTGGACCTGAACACCGAGACCATCACCGACCCCGACGTGCGCAAGGCCATCGCCCTGGCCATGGACCGGGAATCGATCCAGGTGCAGTACGGCGGGGCGCGCTTCGGGCAGCTGGTGACCACCCAGCTGACCGAAAAGATGGCCGGTGTCACCGAACAGCTCACCGACCTCGACCCTGCGGGCAAGCCCAAGGTCGAGGAAGCCAAGAAGCTGCTTGAGGGCAAGGACTACCCGAAGAAGCTCGTCTACGGATACTCCAACGCCACCGAGCGCTACAAAAACGTCGGCACGGTGCTGCAGCAGAACCTCAAGGAAATCGGCATCGACCTCGAGCTGCGGCCGATCCCCGCCGCGAACTACTACTCGACGCTGGCCGGCGAGGGCATGACGGACATCGCACGCTCCGGCTGGTGCGGCGGCGCCGATTCCTCGTCGGTGCGCATGACCGTCGACCCGAACCTGGGCCCGTCACTGGATGGCAAGACCTACGGGTTCAGCAACATCCCGCGCTTCTACGACGAGACGCTCTCCAAGAAGATGTACGAACTGCGTTCGGCCACCGGCACCGCAGAGGAACTGGGCGCGAAGTGGTCCGACCTGTACAACGAGGTCATGGCCACCTACCCGCTGGTTCCGACAATGCACAGCTACACCAACTCCGTAGTCGGGTCCAATATCCGAAATGCCCAGGTGGGCTACTTCTTCGGCGCCATTGACCTGAATTCGGTCGGCGTCGCAGAGTAAGGCAGCAGATCATGGTCGGTTTCCTCTTCCGCAGATTAGGCGCGATGCTCATCCTGCTTCTCGTCGTCAGCTTCATCACCTTCACGCTGTTCCAGTTCGGCCCCGCGGACCCCGCTGCCGCCTCGTGCGGCCAGGAATGCACGCCGGACCGCGTTGAACAGGCGCGACTGGCACTCGGCCTGGACAAGCCCTTCATGGCCCAGTACCTGGCCTTCCTCTCCGGCCTCGTCGGACCGCGCATGCTCGGGGCCCCGGGCGCCGAGCAGCTGTGCGCCTGGCCCTGCCTCGGAAAGAGCTTCCAGACCAACGAGAACGTCACGGACATGGTGGCAAACGCCCTGCCGTACACGTTGTCGCTGGCCGTGGGCGCCGTGCTGCTGTGGACGATTTCGGGTGTGGGCCTGGGGTTGTACGCAGCACTGCGGAAGGGGAAACTTGCCGACCGCATGATCGTCGGCGCCTCGTCGATCGGCGTATCGCTGCCGATCCCCGTCACCGGCCTCGTGCTGCTGCTGGTCTTCGTCGGCACCCTGGGGTGGTTCCCGTTCACGACCAACCAGATTCGCTCCCCGTTCGGGGACGCCGGATTCGGCGGCTGGGTCGCAAACTACTTCCTGGCCTGGGTCGCCCTGGCTGTGCTTTTCTCGGCGCAGTACGTGCGCATCACCCGCAGCAACATGATCGAGACCTTCTCCGAGGACTTCATGCGCACGGCCCGGGCCAAGGGGCTGCCGCGCCGGAGCATCGTGTTCAAGCACGGCGTGCGGGCCGGCATCACACCGATCGTCACGATGCTGGGCCTGGACCTCGGGGCGCTGCTCGGCGGCGCGGTCCTCACGGAGCAGATCTTCTCCGTGCCCGGTTTGGGGTTCACGGCGGTGCGTGCGGCCACCAGCGGCGACCTGCCGGTGACCATGGCCATCACCATGCTTGCCGCGTTCTTCATCATTCTTTTCAACGTGATCGTGGACGTTTCCTATGCGTTCATCGACCCGAGAGTCAAGGTGGGCTGACCATGGAACCAATGCTGAGCGTCAAGAACCTGAGCGTTAAATTCCCGACAGACGACGGAATGGTCGCGGCCCTGAACGGCATGGACCTGACCCTGCACCGCGGGGAGACCGTGGGCCTTGTCGGGGAGTCCGGTTCCGGGAAATCCGTGACAAGCCAGGCCATCATGGGCCTGTTCAAGGAAACCCGTGCGCAGGTCGAGGGCGAGATCACCTTCGAGGGCACCGACCTGCTGGCCCTGGGCGAGGACGCCATGCGGGGCTACCGGGGCAAGAAGATCGGCATGATCTTCCAGGACCCGCTTTCGGCAATGCACCCCTTTTACACCGTTGGGTCGCAGATCGCCGAGGCCTACCGGGTGCACCACAAGGTCTCGAAGAAGGCGGCCCGCGCGGTGGCCATCGACATGCTGGGCCGGGTCGGCATCCCCGACCCCAAGCGGCGGGTGGACAGCTACCCGCACGAGTTCTCCGGCGGCATGCGCCAGCGCGCGATGATCGCCATGGCGCTGGTCTGCGAGCCGGAACTGCTGATCGCCGACGAACCCACCACGGCGCTGGACGTCACGGTCCAGGCCCAGATCCTCGACCTGATCGCCGAGCTGCAGGCGGAAACGAACTCCGCCGTCATCTTCGTGACCCACGACCTCGGCGTGGTGGCACAGCTGTGCCAGCGCGTGGTGGTCATGTACGGCGGCCAGTGCGTCGAACAGGCCACGGTCCGCCAGATCTTCACCAACCCCTCCCACCCCTACACCCGCGGGCTGATGGCCTCGATGCCGCACCCCTCCGGCGAAGGGGACAGGCTCACGCCGATCCCCGGGTCCCCGCCCGCGCTGCTCGCCCTGCCGCAGGGCTGCATCTTCGCGGACCGCTGCGAATTCGCCCGGCTGGTCCCCGACAGCCTGTGCACCACCAAGCGGCCGGGGCTCCTGGTCGAGGGCGGGCACGCCGTCCGGTGCCATGCCCACGAGCTGGACCTGCTCGGCCAATCCATCCTGATCGGAGCCGGATCATGAACACCCCACTGCTCGAGGTCACCGAGCTGACCAAGCACTTCCCGACCAAGGGATCGTTGGGCCGGACCACCGGGGCGGTCAAGGCGGTGGACGGCGTGAGCTTCACGCTCGAACGCGGAACCACGCTGGGGCTCGTCGGGGAGTCCGGCTGCGGGAAGTCGACAACGGGCAAGGTCCTGATGCGCCTGCTGGATCCCACCAGCGGCAGCATCAAGCTGGACGGCGAGGAGGTGACGGGCCTGCGCGGCAAGCAGCTCGACGGGTTCCGCCGGCGCGTGCAGATGGTCTTCCAGAACCCCGCCTCCTCCCTGAACCCGCGACAGTCGATCGGCGCGACCATCGCGGCCCCGCTGGTCGAGCAGCGCATCAAGGTCCCCGGTGGCACCAAGGCCAAGGTCGCGGACCTGATGGACCGCGTGGGGCTGCGCCCGGAGCACGCCAACCGCTTCCCCCACGAGTTCTCCGGCGGCCAGCGCCAGCGCATCGGCATCGCCCGCGCGCTGGCCCTGGACCCCGACGTCGTGATCTGCGACGAGCCGGTCTCCGCCCTGGACGTCTCCGTCCAGGCGCAGGTGGTGAACCTGCTCAAGGACATCCAGCGGGACACCGGCGTCGCCTACATCTTCATCGCCCACGACCTGGCGGTCGTCAAGCACATGGCCGACGAGGTCGCGGTGATGTACCTGGGCAAGATGATGGAAAAGGCGCCCAAGGCGCAGATGTTCTCCGACCCCCGCCACCCCTACACCCGCGCACTGCTCTCGGCCGTGCCCAGCGTGGACCTCGACGCCGCACTGACCGAGCGCATCCGGCTGGGCGGGGACCTGCCCTCGCCGAGCAACCCGCCCTCGGGCTGCGTCTTCCGCACCCGCTGCCCGGCATACCAGCTGCTGGGGGAAACAGGCCGGGCCCGCTGCGCCGGCGAGGTCCCCACCGGCGCGCTGGCCTGCCACTTCCCGCAGGCACCGATGGCGATGGCCGTCGCCGCGGGGTAGTCCCACCCCGACGCAAGACACCGTCCAGGGGCGGGGCACGCCCCAGGACACCGCACCCCTTGGGACAATGAAGCCCTGAACCGCTGCACACGCGGATAGGCAACCCGCCCGGAACACCACAAGACTTGAACCACCCCGGAAGGAACAACCACATGCTGATCAGCAACGCCCGCCCCTGGGCCGGAAACCCCAGCGACGTCCTCGTCGAGGACGGGAAGATCGCCGCGATCACCCCGCACGACCCGACCCGCGTCCCCGAAGCCGACGATGTCCAGGGACGCGGCAGGATCCTCATCCCGTCCTTCTCCGACGTGCACGTGCACCTGGACTCCACCCGCATCGGCCTGCCCTTCCGCCAGCACACCGGCCGACCCGGGGTGTGGGGCATGATGAGCAACGACCGCGAACACTGGCGCGACGCGGAGATCGGGCTGGGGGAACGCGTGGCCGGGACGCTGGAGCGGATGATCGCCCGCGGCACCACGCGCGTGCGTTCCTTCGCCCAGGTGGACGTGGACTGCAAGCTGGAGAAGTACGAGGCGGTGGTGGCCGCGAAGGAAAAGTTCGCTGATGCGGCGGAGGTGCAGGTCATGGTCTTCCCGCAGGCCGGCATCCTGCTGGAGCCCGGCACGGAGAAGTACCTCGAGGACGCCCTGCGGGCCGGCGCGGACGTGATGGGCGGCATCGACCCCTGCGAGCTGGACCGGGACCCGGTGCGCCACCTGGACGTGGTGTTCGGGCTGGCGGAGAAGTACCAGGTGGACATCGACATCCACCTGCACGAGCACGGCACCCAGGGCGTCTTCTCCGCCGACCTGATCGCCGAACGCACCCGCGCCCTGGGCATGCAGGGACGGGTCAACCTCTCGCACGCCTACGAACTCGGCAGCGTCAACCCGGCCACCAGCCGCCGGCTGATCGACACGTTCGCGGAACTGGACATCTCGCTGACCTCGGTGGCCCCCAGCACCTCGAACCACCTGCCGATGGTTGACCTCGTCGAGGCCGGCGTGCGCTTCGGCCTGGGGGAGGACGGGCAGCGCGACTACTGGGGCCCGTACGGAAACTGCGACCTGCTGGAGAGGACCTGGCAGCTGGCCTTCGTCAACGGATTCCGCAAGGACGAGCTGATCGAACACTCCCTGGCCGTGGCGACCATGGGCGGGGCCTCCATCATGGACCGCGGCGTGCCGCGCCTGGCCTCCGTGGCCGACAAGCCCGGCGTGGCCGTGGGCGACCGCGCGGACCTGGTGCTGGTGGACGGGGAAACCATCGCCTCCACCGTCATGGACCGCGGCACCGACCGCACCGTCATCCACGACGGGCGCGTCGTCGCCGACGGGCTCAAGGTCCTCGCGCTCGCCGAGGCCTACTAGCCGGCCGCCGCACCAGCGGCACGCCGGGCGGGGTCCCGCAGCGGGACCCCGCCACGCAGCACCACCCGGGACGTACCAACGGCACGACGTACCAACAGCAAGCAGTTCAACAGCAAGGAGCATGAAGTGGGTCGGATCACCCGGGTCAGGGCGGCATTCGTCATCGGCTACGAGAACGGGGACCACTGCATCTGGCCCCAGGGGGAGTTGGTGCACGAGGACGACACGGTGCTCTTCGTGGGCCGCGGTTACCCGGGGCGTGTGGATACGGAGATCGACGCGGGCCACGCGATCCTCTCCCCGGGCTTCATCGACCTTAACGCGCTGGCGGACATCGACCACGCGATCTTCGACTCCTGGCCCACGGGCGAAACCCGGATGGGCCTGGCCTGGTCCGAGGAATACCTGGCCCACCACGGCCCGGTGTTCACCGGGGAGGAGGAGCTTTTCCGCCGGCAGTTCGCGCTCAGCCAGCTGGTGCGCAACGGCATCACCACGATCATGCCCATCGCCGCGGAGACCTACAAGCCGTGGTGCGAGGACTACGCCGACGCGGCGCAGCTGGCCGGCGCGGTCACCGAGATCGGGCTGCGCGCCTACCTGGGCCCCAGCTACCGCACCCACGTCCCCTACACCGACGGCACCGCCTCGCTGCTGCACGAGGACGAGGGCAAGGGGCTGGACGGCCTGGCGCAGGCGGTCCGCTTCTGCCGGGACTACGAGGGCGCCGCCGGCGGGCTGCTCCGCACAGCGCTGCTTCCGGCCCGCATCGAGACGCAGACCGAGCTGACGCTGAAACTGACCCGCGAGGCAGCCGACGAGCTCGGGGTCCCGGTGCGCCTTCACGCGGCGCAAGGGCTGTTCGAGGTCGGGGAGATCGTCGCCCGCACCGGGCTGCGCCCGATCCCGTACCTGGAATCGATAGGTTTCCTGAAGGAAAAGACCTTCATCCCGCATGCCTGGACGGTGCCCGGGCACCGGCACATGCCCGGATCCTTCGGGGAGGGCGACGACGTGGGGATCCTGGCCGAGCACGGCGCCACGGTGATCCTTTGCCCGATCCCCACCGCCCACTACGGCGTCTGCCTGGAGGACTTCGACTCCTACCGCGCCCGGGGCGTGGGCGTGGTGTTGGGCACCGATTCGGCGCCGCCGAACATGATCCGCGCCATGGACCTGGCCATGGGGATGACCAAGGCCAGCACGGGGGAGCGCACCAGCGCCCGGGCCGAGGACCTCTACCGGGCCGCGACCCTGGACCCCGCCAACGCGCTGGGCCGCGAAGACCTGGGCCGGCTGGCCCCGGGCGCGCAGGCCGACTACTTCGTGCTGGACCTCTCAGGAACCCACATCGGCCCGCACGGGGACCCGATCCGCACGCTGGTCATGAACTGCGACGGCCGGGACGTGACGCGCGTCGTCGTCGCCGGCAGGACCGTGGTCGAGGACCGGGAGATCGTCTCCGTGGACACCGGATCCTACGCGGAGCGGGCGCAGCGGTTCCTGGAGAAGTACATGGAATCGTTCAGCACCAGCGACTTCAGGAAGCGCCCGACCCACGAGCTCTTCCCCTCCAGCTTCCCGCTGCGCTGAGTCCGGCCGGCAGCCCGGGCTGGCCCGGAGAGCGGCGGCCGGGGTGCGGGAGACAGGTGCGAAGGACAGCGGCGTGGCACGGGCCGTCCCGGCAACGGCTCCCTCGTAGGCTTGGCGCATGACCAAGATCCTGCACCTTGCCGAAACCGGCCACTGGCTCGAGGCCCGGGCCTCGGGCGTGTACTCCCGCTCGACGCGCGGTGCCGCGGTGGCCGACGTCGGCTTCATCCACTGTTCCTCGCCCGAGCAGCTTCCGGTGGTCGCATCGTTCATCTACGCGGACCATCCGGGGGACCTTGTGGTGCTGGAACTCGACGAGGCGGCCATTGAGGCCGCCGGAATCGCGATCAGGTACGAGGACGGCGGCGACGGCGAACTCTTTCCGCACGTCTACGGGGAACTGAAATGTGAATGGGTCAGGGCCGCCCGTCCGGCGCGGATGGCCGGCGGCGTGCTGGTGGTTGGATGACGGAGTTGGCCTGGGGCGGCTACTTCAACGCCCGCGACCTGGGAGGGCTTCCGACCGCGCTCTCCCCGCACGGGGCCACGGTGCCGGGGCGGATTGCGCGCGGGCCGCGGCGCGAGCGACTGAGTGCCGGAGGATGGGCCGACGCGCGTGCGTGGGGCCTCTCCTCGGTCGTGGACCTCCGTTGCCCCTACGAGATCGGCCGGCGGGACGAGGACCCCGTGGTGGGCCCGGAAACGCTCGACGGGCTGTCGATCGTCAACGCGCCGACCGAGGACCAGTCGGATCCTGCCTTCCGGGAAGCCTGCTTCCCGATCCTCGATTCGCCCGAATACTGGAGCCACAACTGGCGCCTGCAACCGCACCTGGTCCGGGCGGCGCTCGAAGCCATTGCGTCCGCCGAGCCGGGCGTGCTGGTGCACTGCAGCGCCGGGCGAGACAGGACCGGCATGGTCAGCGCATTGCTCCTGGGCAACGCGGGGGTGGATCCCGCCGCGGTGGCCCTGGACTACGCCGCCTCGGTCCGTGCCATGGCGGGCGCCACCCACCAATCGCCCACGGCGGATGCGCAGTCCCGGTGGTCGCCCGGGGAAACCGAGGACTGGCTTGCCGGCAAGGTCGGCATCGTTCGAGATGTCGCAACCGGCGCCCGGGACATCCTGGAGATGCTCGGTGTTCCGGCCGCGGTCGGCGAGGCCCTGCGCGCGATGCTCATCGACCCGACGCCGGGTGTGGCCGGTAGCAGGACCCGGTCGAGCTCCTCGGCCAACACGTATGGAAGAATCGGCCCATGACCTCCATCAACCCGCAGGCAGGCACGTACGAACCGCCCCTCGCCACCTGGGGGCTCATGGGCCTGGGGCTTGTGCTCACGCTGCTCATGCTGCTGGTGGGAACCGACGGCCACCCAGCCTCCCCGTGGTTGCTGGCGGTGCCAGCGGTCCTGGGGCTGGCCGGGGCCTGGCTTGCCGCACGCAGGGACAGGCCGTGGTGGATGATTGCCTCGGCCCTCTGGGGGATCGCCCTGGTTCCGGCGACCCTCGTGGTGCTCACCCTGCTCGAGGGTCCCTGACCTGTTTGTTTCCCCCTGTGGCGTGCCGCGGGCTTCGGCGACACCGGTGAAGAATTCGCTGGCCGGGCGCGCCGCGTGGCCCTAGGATCGAAACCGTGGGACCACCCCATTCGCAGTCCAACGTGGGGCGCGATGCATGCCAGGAGGGTTGAATGATGAGTCGACAAATCGTGAGGCTGGGCGGGACCGACACCAAGCGGGCCACCACGCTGTTCGCCCTCATGGCGGAGGTGTTCGAGGAACCCGCCCCGGCCCTGGACCGCGACTACGTCTCGGCATTGCTTGCCGATTCCTCGTTCTGGGCGTACGCGGTGATCGTCGACGGCGAGGTGTGCGGGGGCATCACCGCCCACGTGCTGCCCATGACCCGCTCCATGGACAACGAACTGATGATCTACGACCTCGCCGTGGGGGTGGAGCACCAGCGCACCGGCCTGGGCCGGCAGCTCATGCAGGCGGTCATCGACGACGCGGCAAGCGCCGGGATCGCCACGGTGTTCGTTCCGGCTGAAGCTGCCGACGACCACGCCGTGGAGTTCTACAAGGCCCAGGGCGGGGTGCGCATGGACTGCGTCATCTTCAGCTTCGAAACCACCGGCACCGCCGCCCCGGTGGTCGAACCGACGCTGCGCGAATAGCCGCGCCCGCTACCTGCTTCCGGAGAGCGTCGTCGACACCCCGTGCACCAGCGCCTCGAGCGGGCCGCGGCGCCCCAGGAACTTCAGCAGCAACCCCAGCAGCAGGGCCGCCACGACGTAGATGATGAACAGCTGGATCCGCGGCAGCGGGGCCGACACGTCGCTGAAGACGTCCAGGGCCACCAGGTGCCCCGCGTAGATGGTGAGCGTGGCGCCGCCGGCCCCGGTCAGCGGCCACAGCAGCATCTCGCCCACCCCGCCCAGCATGGCTGTCAACGCCATGCACAGCAGCTGGGCAGCGCCCAGCACGGCCAGCGCGCAGCCGGTGACGTGCAGGACATCGAGCGGGGCGCCGCTGTGCGGCGCGGAAACGGCAAGGAACCACGCAGTGTCCATCGCCCCGCCCAGCCGCTGGCCCGTCGCCAGCGCCACCTCGAGCCCGTTCGCGTTGAGCCCGGTGGCCTCGCGCAACGCCCGCAACGCGCCGGGGCGCTCCAGCAGCCACTCGGAGGCGAGCTTCGAGCCCACGGCCAGCGTGCTTCCGACCACCAGCAGGCCCAGCGCCACGGGCGGCCGGGAGAGCGCCAGCCGGCCGACGAACAACCCGGCGAGCAGGAACCCGAACCACACCAGCAGCGGGTAGTAGCCGGTGAGCAGCACATCGGCCGCGAACACCAGCGGCGTCCCCAGGTCTGAGAACCCGGGGGAGTTGCCCAGCCGGAACGGATCCATCGCCCCTTCCACCCACGGGCGCAGCACGTAGAAGAGGAACGGGGAAGCCAGCAGCCAGCCGGCTGCCCACCAGCCCAGCGTCCGCCGGCGCATGGACAGGAACGGCAATGCCGCCAGGAAAAGCAGTGCATAGTGCACCAGGATGACGGCGACATTCGTGTCGAGCATGGCCAGCCCGAAACCGAGCAGGGCGACCAGCCCGGCGCGGATAAGCACGTTGCGCCGCAGGGCGCCGATCCTTGCCGCGGCCGGCCCGGCCGCGCCGCCGGTGAGCAGTGCCAGGCCCGTGCCGGCCAGCAGCACGAACAGGGCCGAGGCCTTCCCGGAGAACAGCGTGGCGGCCCAGGACGGGGCGAACCCCTCCCCGGCCAGTGCCACGCGCAGCGGCAGGATGTGCACGGCCATCATTCCCACCAGCGCCACGGCCCTGGCCAGGTCCACTCCGGGGATGCGTGCGGTGCCGGAGGCCGGGCGCACACCGCGGCGGCCGGCCGCCGCCCCCCGGGACGAAGTTTCGGTCATTGTTACAGCCTATTGCCTGACACCGAATGAACCCTTGGGGCGCGCAAAGTGTAACGTTGTTCCCATGGCTGACTCTTCGTTGAATACCCCGCGTCCGGATTACACCCTGGGAACCGTGCTCACTGCCATGGTGACCCCCTTCAAGGACAACGGGGAGGTCGACTACGAGGCCGCCGCCAAGCTGGCGAACAAGCTTGTCGACGACGGATGCGACGGCCTGGTCGTCACCGGAACCACCGGCGAGACCTCGACGCTGACCGACGAGGAAAACCTCGGCATGTTCGCCGCGGTGCGCGACGCCGTGGGCGACCGCGCCAAGATCATCGCCGGAACCGGCACCAACGACACCCGCCACTCGATCAGCCTCTCCCGGCGCGCCGCGGCCCTGGGCGGCATCGACGGCCTGCTGCTTGTCACCCCGTACTACAACAAGCCGTCGCAGGCCGGCGTGAAGGCCCACTTCGAGGCCGTCGCCTCCTCCACCGACCTGCCCATGATGATCTACGACATCCCCGGCCGCGCGGGCATCCCGATCGAACCCGAAACCATCATCGAGCTGGCCAAGCACCAGAACATCGTGGCGCTGAAGGACGCGAAGGCCGACTACCAGTCCACCACCCTGGTGCTGGGCGCCACCGACCTCGATGTCTACTCGGGCGACGACGGGCTGACCCTGCCGCTGATGGCGGCCGGCGCCGTGGGCGTCGTCTCGGTGACCGCGCACATCGCCGCAGCCCGGTACCGCGTCCTGGTCGACGCCATGCTCGCCGGCGACCTGGCCACGGCCCGCGCCGCCCACTTTGCCCTGGACCCGATCCAGCGCGCCGTGATGGGCCACATCCAGGGCGCCGTCTCGGCAAAGCACATTCTTCACTGGCAGGGAGTCCTGCCGAACACCGTTGTCCGGCTGCCACTTGTGGATCCGTCGGAAGCGGAACTCGATTCCATCCGCACCGACTTGCGCGAGGGCGGATGGGAGCTCTAGAAAGGTAAGAAATTCATGACCGCATCTTCCGTGGGTGGCACCGAACCGGTGCTCCACTCCCTGCCGCCCAAGCTCAAGCCGGGCACCATGCGCATCGTGCCGCTCGGTGGCCTGGGCGAGATCGGGCGGAACATGGCCGTCTTCGAAATCGACGGCAAGCTGCTGATCGTCGACTGCGGCGTCCTCTTCCCCGAGGAGCACCAGCCGGGCGTGGACCTGATCCTGCCCGACTTCAGCTACATCAAGGACCGCCTGGACGACGTCGTGGGCCTGGTGCTCACGCACGGCCACGAGGACCACATCGGCGCCGTCCCGTACCTGCTGCGCCTGCGCGGGGACATCCCGCTGATCGGCTCGCGGCTGACCCTCGCGCTGATCTCGGCCAAGCTGGAGGAGCACCGCATCAAGCCGGTGCTGCGCCAGGTGGCCGAGGGCGACGTGGAGACCTTCGGCCCCTTCGAGACCGAATTCGTCGCCGTCAACCACTCGATCCCCGACGCGCTGGCCGTGTTCATCCGCACCGAGGCCGGCAACGTGCTGCACACCGGCGACTTCAAGATGGACCAGCTGCCGCTCGACGGCCGCATCACCGACCTGCGCCACTTCGCCCGCCTGGCCGACGAGGGCGTTGACCTGTTCATGTCCGACTCCACCAACGCTGACGTCCCCGGCTTCACCACAGCGGAAAAGGAGATCGGCCCGGTCCTCGAGGGCCTCTTCGGCCGCGCGCGCAAGCGCATCATCGTCGCTTCCTTCTCCTCGCACATGCACCGCGTGCAGCAGGTCATCGACGCCGCGCAGGTCCACGGGCGCAAGGTGGCCTTCATCGGCCGCTCTATGGTCCGCAACATGACCATCGCGGAGAAGCTCGGCTACCTGCACGTGCCGGCCGGCATCCTCGTAGACATGAAGAACGTCGACAAGCTGCCGGACAACCAGGTGGTGCTGATGTCCACCGGTTCGCAGGGCGAGCCGATGGCGGCGCTCTCGCGCATGGCCAGCGGCGACCACCGCATCCAGGTCGGCCCGGGCGACACCGTCATCCTGGCCTCCTCGCTGATCCCGGGCAACGAGAACTCGGTGTTCCGCGTGATCAACGGCCTGATGCGCCTGGGCGCCGACGTGGTGCACAAGGGCATGGCCAAGGTGCACGTCTCCGGCCACGCCTCCGCCGGCGAGCTGCTGTACTGCTACAACATCCTGCAGCCGCTGAACGTCATGCCGGTGCACGGCGAAACCCGCCACCTGATCGCCAACGGCCGCCTTGCCGCGCAGTCCGGCGTCCCGGCGCAGAACGTGCTGCTCACCGAGGACGGCTCGGTCGTGGACCTCAAGGACGGCGTGGCAAAGCTCGTCGGCCAGGTCGAATGCGGCTACGTCTACGTGGACGGCTCGAAGGTCGGCACCATCACCGACGAGGACCTCAAGGACCGCGTCACGCTGGCCGAGGAGGGCTTCATCTCGGTGATCTCCGTGATCAACCGCCAGTCCGGCAAGCTGATCTCCGGACCGGACATCCACGCCCGCGGCGTGGCCGAGGACGACAAGGTCTTCGACGAGATCAAGCCGAAGATCGCCGAGGCCATCGAGGACGCGGTGCGCAACAACCCGTCGCACACCACCCACCAGCTGCAGCAGGTGGTGCGCCGCGTGATCGGTTCGTGGGTCTCGCGCAAGCTGCGCCGACGCCCGATGATCGTGCCGGTGGTCCTGGAAGCCTAGGCCCCGGCGGGCGGGGCAGTTCGCTGCCTCACACCGGTTCGCCAAAGCCCCCGGAAACACGCGTGGACACGCGGGTTCCGGGGGCTTTTGCGCGTGTAAATCCGGGTGTGTTCCGCGGTTTCACGGTAGCCTTGCACTCATGGCCACCCGTACTCCCTCCGGCAACTCGAAGGCCCCTGCGCGCTCCTCGAGCGGCGCCGGGTCCCGATCCAAGAGCACCAAGACCGCCAAGAGCGCACCCGCGGCACCGGTGCACGACTTCCCGCTGCCGGTGCGCATGGTCCGCTCCTCGTGGATGGGCATCGCCCGGGTGGTCGCCGGCGCCTTCCGCAAGATCGGCCGCGACGTGCACCCGCCCTACGAGGTGCGCCGCGACGGCACCGGCCTGTTCCTTGTCATCCTGGCCATGGTCATCGCCTCCGTCGAATGGTGGGGGCTGCGCGGGGTCGGGTGGTACGGCACGTTCGTGCACTCCGTGGCCGGGGGCACTTTCGGTTTCATGGCGGCCTTCATGCCCCCGATCCTGCTCATCGGCGCCATCCGGCTCTTCCGCTGGCCGGAGGAACACCGTGCCAACAACCGCGTGGGCATCGGCCTGGCCCTGCTGAGCGTTGCCGGTTCCGGCATCGCCCACGTGGTGGGCGGCACCCCGGCGCTCAACGCGCCCTTCGACGAACTCTGGGCCGCCGGCGGCGTGCTCGGCGCCCTGGCCACCGCCCCGCTGGTGGGGCTCATCAAGGCCGGCGGCACCATGGCAGCCATGATCGCGCTCGCGCTGCTGAGCCTGCTGATCCTCACCGCCACCCCCGTCAAGCAGGTGCCCGAGCGCATCCGCGAGGGCTACGACAGGCTCATGGGCCAGGACCCGGAGCAGGCCCCAGCCCGCCGCGGCGTCCAGCTCGACGCCCCCGAGCACGACCAGTCCTACCTCTACGACGAAGCGCCCGCCGCCAAGAAGCCGCGCAAGAAGACCCGGCTCTTCGGCAGGGACCGCGAGGAAAACCCGCAGGACGCCACGGCAGACCTGCTGGGGAATTCCGGCGAGGGCGCCTACGACACGGCCGTCATCACCGACGACCACCACCCGGGGCTGGCCCAGGACCCGTCGGTGGACCTGTACGACGAATCGGTGGGGGAGGAGTACCGCGAACCGGCGGTGCGCCCGGGCGTGCGCCGGCCCACCAAGGCCGAGCTGGAGATGGCCGCGATCATGGAGCAGGTCGGCCTGGGCACCGAGCCCGAGGCCGACACCCAGGCGATGAGCGCCATCGACCTGACGAACTTCGACTCCGCGGAGGCACAGACCTCCGCCGTGCCGCAGGTGCCCTCGCGCCCCGCCGCCGCCCCGCTGCCGCCGATCCCGGCGCGCACCGAGCAGCTCCAGCTCTCCGGCGACGTCACCTACACGCTGCCCTCCTCCGACTTCCTGCCGGCCGGCCCGCCGTCCAAGGAACGCTCCGAGGCCAACGACGCGGTGGTCGCCGCGCTCACCGACACGCTCACCCAGTTCAAGGTCGACGCGCAGGTCACGGGGTTCTCCCGCGGCCCCACCGTCACCCGGTACGAGATCGAGCTCGCGCCCGGCACCAAGGTGGAGCGCGTCACGGCGCTGTCCAAGAACATCTCCTACGCGGTGGCCTCCTCCGACGTGCGCATCCTCTCCCCGATCCCGGGCAAGTCCGCCATCGGCATCGAGATCCCCAACGCGGACAAGGAAATCGTGGTGCTCGGCGACGTGCTGCGCAGCCACAACGCCCGCAAGACGGAGCACCCCATGGTCATGGGCGTGGGCAAGGACGTGGAGGGCGGCTTCGTCGTCGCCAACCTCGCCAAGATGCCGCACCTGCTGGTGGCAGGCGCCACCGGCGCCGGCAAGTCCTCGTTCGTGAACTCGATGATCACCTCGATCCTGATGCGCGCCACCCCGGACGAGGTCCGCATGGTCATGGTCGACCCCAAGCGCGTGGAACTCACCGCCTACGAGGGCGTCCCGCACCTGATCACCCCGATCATCACCAACCCCAAGAAGGCCGCCGAGGCGCTGCAGTGGGTGGTGAAGGAGATGGACACCCGCTACGACGACCTCGCCAACTTCGGCTTCAAGCATGTCGACGACTTCAACAAGGCCGTGAAGGCCGGCAAGGTCGTGGTGCCCGAGGGCTCCAAGCGGGTCCTGAAGCCCTACCCGTATTTGCTGGTCATCGTCGACGAGCTCGCCGACCTCATGATGGTCGCCCCGCGCGACGTCGAGGACTCGATCGTGCGCATCACCCAGCTGGCCCGCGCCGCGGGCATCCACCTGGTGCTCGCCACCCAGCGCCCGTCCGTGGACGTTGTCACCGGCCTGATCAAGGCCAACGTGCCCTCCCGCATGGCGTTCGCGACCTCCTCGGTCACCGACTCCCGCGTGGTGCTCGACCAGCCCGGCGCCGAGAAGCTGCTGGGCCAGGGCGACGCGCTCTTCCTGCCCATGGGCACCTCCAAGCCGATGCGCGTGCAGGGCGCCTGGGTCACCGAATCGGAGATCCACGCGGTCGTCGAGCACGTGAAGGGGCAGCTGAAGGCCGAGTACCGCAACGACGTCGCCGCCGAGGCGCCCAAGAAGCAGATCGACGACGACATCGGGGACGACCTGGAGCTGCTGCTGCAGGCCACCGAACTGGTCGTCACCACGCAGTTCGGCTCCACCTCGATGCTCCAGCGCAAGCTGCGCGTCGGCTTCGCGAAGGCCGGCCGCCTGATGGACCTTCTCGAGTCCCGCGGCGTCGTGGGCCCCTCCGAGGGCTCCAAGGCCCGCGACGTGCTGGTCAAGCCCGACGACCTGCCCGCGGTGCTTGCCGCGATGCGCGGGGACGAGACCCCCGCGGAGGAGGTCGTCGCCTCGGCCCAAGAGGCGGCGCTGGCGGAGAACGCCAACGCGAACCACTACGGCACCGACCTGGTGGCCGAGGACCTTGACGGCTACGAGCAGGCCGTCGACTACCACGACGGAGCCGACGACGAGGGGTCCGAGGACGCCTGGAACCTGACCGGAAGGTAGTCTGGAAGCGTGACTGATTCACCGGAAAACCCAACCCAGAAGCCCGTTTCGAACCTGAACATCGCCAACGTGCTGACCACGTTGCGCATCGTCATGGTCCCGTTCTTCATTTGGGCCCTGCTGGCGGACCACCAGCAGTATGGGGCCCTGCGCTGGACGGCCTTCGGGCTCTTCGCGCTGGCCATCTACACCGACAAGCTCGACGGGGACCTGGCGCGCAGCCGCGGGTTGATCACGAACTTCGGCAAGATCGCCGACCCGATCGCGGACAAACTGCTGACCGGCTCGGCCCTGGTGCTGTTCTCCGTGCTGGGGGAGCTGTCCTGGTGGATCACCGGCGCGATCCTGGTACGTGAATGGGGCATCACGCTGATGCGCTTCGGCGTCATCCGCTACGGCGTCATGGCCGCCTCTAAGGGCGGCAAGCTCAAGACAGTGCTGCAGGCCGTGGCCATCCTGCTCTACCTGCTGCCGCTGACCCACACCGTGGCGTGGCTGGGCGTCGTCGCCCTGGTCGTGATGCTCATTGCCCTGGCCGTCACCCTGGTGACGGGTGTCGACTACGTGGTGAAGGCTGCGCAGCTCCGCGCTCGCTACCTGCGCGAACACGGCGCCAGGGCCTGAGCGGAAGCGGGGACGCACCATGGATGAACGGACCCCCGAACCGGCGGCCAACCCGCTGGCCCGCGAGGCCATCGCCGACGCGATTGCGGCCGGCCTGAGCCTTGCCACGGCGGAGTCGCTCACGGCTGGAATGATCGCCGCGACGCTGGCGGAGGTGCCCGGAGCCTCCGCGGTCCTGCTCGGCGGGGTCGTCAGCTACAGCAGCGAGGTCAAGGCCAACGTGTTGTCCGTTGACCGGGCGCTACTGGCGTCCGCGGGGTCGGTGGACGCAGAGGTGGCCCGCCAGATGGCGGTCGGGGCCAGGGACTGCTGCCACAGCGACATCGCCGTGTCCGCCACCGGGGTTGCCGGCCCGGACGCCCACGACGGCAAGGCCGTCGGCACGGTTTTCCTGGGCTATGCCCACCCCGGAGGCAGTGGTTCGGTGGAGTACCGGTTCCAGGGGGACCGGGCCGGGATCCGGTCCGCAGCCACCGACGCGGCGATAACCCTGCTCATTTCCACGATTCGCTCAGTTACCGCACAGGTTGATGGGGCAATGTAGCTATCAATGCGGTTTGTGACATAGTTGTTGACCCATTAAACAATGTTGTGGAAAATCGACCCCGGCTCTGGATAGGGTGGGGGTCGTGGGAACAAACTACGATTACCCGTAGTTGTAACCCATGACGGGCACATCAAGTGCCTGCACCGATCGCCCCACAAAGGCAATAGGACCGGAGAACAAAGGCAATGCACATGGTCAAGCAACCAGTATCGGTAAACGGTGTGGTCCGTTGGCGTGATGTGGGCCTACAGAGCGAGGTCCGCCGCGAAAAAGAGGAGCGCAAGATGGTAGTCCTTCGACACGAAATCGGTGACGTCCTCCGCGACGTTCGTCAGCGCCAGGGTCGTACCCTGCGTGAAGTTTCCCATAGCGCCCGTGTTTCCCTCGGTTACCTGTCCGAGGTCGAACGCGGCCAGAAGGAAGCTTCTTCCGAACTGCTCTCCTCGATCTGCAGCGCACTGGAGGTCCCGCTTTCGCTGATGCTTCGCGAAGTCAGCGACCGCGTGGCCATCGCCGAAGGCATCACCATCCCGGATACCGTTCCCGTGGATCTCACCAGCGAATTCGCAGGGGACCTCGGCAAGCGCCTGGCACCAAGCCACTAGCAAACAATTTCAGTCCCCGGGTGGGTGTGTACCCCAGGGGAGATCAGGTTGGCCTCCGGGCCCCGCTTTCGGGCGGGGGCCGGAGGCCAACCGGCTTAAAGACGGGTGCCCGGCGTGGGGTCGGCGCGGCATGGCACAATTGCAAAGTGCGATTGAGTGATTTCTGGCGTCTGATGGACGACGAATTTGGCGAGGGCTACTCCCGCGTGCTGGCCTCCAGCCTGGTGCTGGCCGAGGTCGGCGGGGTCACCGCCGAGGACGCCTTGAGCCGGGGGACCCCGCCCAAGGCCGTGTGGCTGGCGGTCTGCAACATGCAGGACGTTCCACCCGAGCGGCGCCTCGGCAAGGACATCGTTCCCAAGGAAAGCTAGGAACTACCCCGACACCCGCCCCGGACGTTCGAATATCTGTTCGGAAGAGTGTATTCTTCAAGGAGAAAGTTCGTGGGGTCAGCGACTCAGGATTTCCACAGCTTGAACACCTGAATGCCAAAGTGTCGGCCAGCGGTCGTACGCTCGTGGACAGACAAAGAGTATTGGCCAATATGGCCCCAACAACCGAGGTGAATGATGGCCGCAGCAGGCAACAATCGCGAGAAGGCCCTCGAAGCGGCACTTGCGCAGATTGACAAGCAATTCGGCAAGGGATCCGTCATGCGCCTGGGCGACGACACCCGTGCGCCCATCGAAGCCATTCCCACCGGCTCCGTCGCATTGGATATCGCGCTGGGTATCGGAGGGCTTCCCCGCGGCCGCGTCGTGGAGATCTACGGCCCGGAATCCTCGGGTAAGACCACCGTCGCCCTGCACGCCGTAGCCAGCGCGCAGAGGCTCGGCGGCATCGCCGCGTTCATCGACGCCGAACACGCCCTGGACCCCGAATACGCCAAGAAGCTTGGCGTGGACACCGATGCCCTGCTGGTTTCCCAGCCGGACACCGGTGAACAGGCCCTTGAAATCATGGACATGCTCGTGGGCTCCGGTTCCATCGACATCATCGTGATTGACTCCGTGGCGGCACTGGTTCCCCGCGCCGAAATCGAAGGCGAAATGGGCGACAGCCACGTGGGCCTCCAGGCCCGCCTGATGAGCCAGGCGCTGCGCAAGATCACGGGCCGGCTGAGCCAGACCCGCACCACCGCAATCTTCATCAACCAGCTGCGTGAAAAGATCGGCGTGATGTTCGGCAGCCCCGAAACCACCACCGGCGGCAAGGCGCTCAAGTTCTACGCATCGGTCCGCATCGACGTCCGACGCATCGAAACCTTGAAGGAAGGCACCAACCCGGTCGGCAACCGCACGCGCGCCAAGATCGTCAAGAACAAGATGGCCCCGCCCTTCAAGCAGGCCGAGTTTGACATCATTTACGGCGCGGGCATCTCCCGGGAGGGAAGCCTCATCGATATCGGCGTCGAGCAGGGCTTCGTCAAGAAGTCCGGCGCGTGGTTCACCTACGACGGCGACCAACTGGGCCAGGGCAAGGAGAATGCGCGCAAGTTCCTGCGTGACAACCCGGACCTCGCCAACGAACTCGAACGCCAGATCCTCGAAAAGCTGGGTATCGGCCAGGGCGCCGGCGACGGCGGGGAAGATGCGTTGCGCATCGTCAAGGATTCCTAGTTTCGTGAGTTCCAAGCAGCACCAGGGCGGTTCGTCCGGCACCCCGCAGGGTTCCGAACGACCGCTCTGGTCGTTTCCGGCCGACGGCAATTCCGAGTGGGGAAGCCCCGACGACATGCCGCAATGGGCGCAGTCGTCCGCGGCGTTCGAGGCGCCGCCTGCCGAGCTTGCTCCGGGCCCGCCGGAACCGAAGAAGGAGTTCGGCGAACGCCGGGCCTACGCCGGACGCAGCAAGAGCCCCGGGGCGCGAAGCGCATCCGGATCACGCGGCGGCCGAGGTGCCCGCTACGGCACCTCGCGGTCGTCGGCCACCAGACGGGAGAAGCCCGCCGCTGGACCAGTGGAGCTCAGCGACGAGCAATACGCATCCAAAGGGCGCGCCATTCTGCTGCGCCAGCTCACCGCGTCCTCAAAGAGCCGGTCGCAGCTGCTGAAGAAGCTGCTGGAAAAGGAAATCCCGCCACGCATCGCGGAGGAGCTGCTCGACCGCTTCGAGGAGATCCAGCTGGTGGACGACAGCTCCTTCGCCGAAAGCTGGGTGCGTTCGCGAGCCCGCAGCCGCGGCCTTGCCCGTTCGGCCATCAGGCGCGAACTACGCGACAAGGGGATCGAAGGGGACATGGCGGAGAACGCCCTGGAGCAACTCGACGACGACTCCGAAGCGGCAACGGCCAGGGACCTCGTGGAACGAAAACTGCGGGCACCCTCCATGGGCGTTGACAAGGACAAGAGCGTCCGCAGGTTGGTCGGCATGCTGGCCCGGAAGGGGTATTCCCCGTCGTTGGCATTTCGCATCGTCAACGAGGCCTGGGAAGAGCAGTTCGGGCAGGATTCCTACTAGGGTCGTGCGCTCCAGGTCCGCCGGTGAAGTTTGGGTAACCTTGGAGGGTGACTGTGAGCATTTCTACTTCCACCGCAAGGGAACCGGGCGAGCAGGTGCGCACCTACGAGGTGCGAACCTACGGCTGCCAGATGAACGTACACGATTCGGAGCGGCTCTCCGGCCTGCTGGAAACGACGGGACTCGTCCCGCACCAGGCTGATGGCGACACCGCGGACGTCGTGGTGTTCAATACCTGCGCGGTGCGTGAGAACGCGGACAACAAGCTCTACGGGAACCTCGGACTGCTGGCGCAGGTCAAGGAGAAACGCCCGGACATGCAGATCGCCGTCGGCGGCTGCCTGGCACAAAAAGACCGCGAGACGATCCTTCGCAAGGCCCCGTGGGTGGATGTCGTCTTCGGAACCCACAACGTCGGTTCGCTGCCGGCCCTGCTGGACCGCGCCCGCCACAACAGCAAGGCGCAGCTGGAAATCCTCGAATCCCTCGAGGTCTTCCCGTCCACGTTGCCGACCAAGCGGGACTCGGTGCACTCGGGCTGGGTCTCGATTTCCGTGGGCTGCAACAACACCTGCACATTTTGCATCGTGCCGTCCCTGCGCGGCAAGGAACGCGATCGCCGGCCGGGGGAGATCCTCGCCGAGATCGAAGCCCTCGTCGCCGACGGGGTCATCGAAGTGACGCTGCTGGGACAAAACGTGAATTCATACGGCGTGGAGTTCGGGGACAGGCTGGCCTTCGGAAAGCTGCTGCGCGCCTGTGGTCGGATCGAAGGACTCGAACGAGTCCGTTTCACCAGTCCGCACCCCGCTGCTTTCACCGATGACGTCATCGAGGCCATGGCCGAAACCCCGAACGTGATGCCGCAACTTCACATGCCGCTGCAGTCCGGCTCAGACAAGGTGCTCAAGGACATGCGGCGCTCGTACCGGTCCAAGAAGTTCCTTGGCATCCTCGAGAAGGTTCGGGAGCACATTCCGCACGCCGCGATCACCACCGACATCATCGTCGGGTTCCCCGGGGAATCGGAGGAGGACTTCCAGGCAACCCTGGATGTCGTTGAAGCCTCGCGCTTCGCCAGCGCCTTCACCTTCCAGTACTCCAAGCGACCCGGAACTCCCGCCGCGGAACTGGAAAAGCAGCTTCCCAAGTCGGTGGTCCAGGAACGCTATGAACGACTGACTGCACTCCAGGACCGGATCTGCGCGGAAGAAAACGCCAAGCAGGTGGGTCGAACCGTCGAAGTTATGGTCACTGCCCAGTCCGGCAAGAAGGCCTCGGAAACCCATCGCCTCAGCGGGCGATCAACCGACCAACGGCTCGTGCACTTCTCGATTCCAGCAGGCGGTGAAACCCCGCGTCCCGGTGACCTCGTCACTCTTCCCATTACCGAAGCTGCGGCCTTCCACCTCGTTTCCGACCCTGCAGGCCTGGAGGAATACTCCGTGCGCCGCTCCCGTGCCGGCGATGCCTGGGACCGTGCACAGGCCGATTCCTGCGGTGCACCTACCCCCGCTTCGGGTGGCTCCAAGGGAGTTTCCCTTGGCATGCCGCTTCTGCCAACCAGAAAGTAACGCGTGAACACGACACTCCCGGCAATCGCCGTGGTTGGACCAACCGGGACGGGCAAATCGGATCTCTCGATTGCCCTCGCCCGGGAACTGGGCGGGGAAATCGTCAACGCCGACGCCCTGCAGTTCTACCGGGGCATGGACATCGGCACGGCCAAGCTCCCGGTGGGTGAACGGGGCGGGGTCCCGCACCACATGCTGGACATCATGGATGTCCGGGAAGAAGCCAGCGTCGCCCGCTTCCAGTCGGAGGCACGCCGTGCCTTCGACGAGATCCGCTCCAGGGGAGCGGTGCCCATCCTGGTCGGCGGATCGGGCCTGTATGTGCGTGCGGCCCTCGACGAAATTGATTTCCCGCCCACCGACGCCGCGGTCCGCCGCCGACTTGAGCTTGAGGTTGGCGAACACGGTCCCGGGCCGCTGGCCAGGCGCCTCGCAGAGGTGGACCCGGCCTCAGCCGCACGCAACCTCGATGAGCGGCGGATGATCCGCGCCCTCGAGGTTTTCGAGATCAGCGGAAAACCGTTCAGCTCCTTCATGCCGGAACGCAAGTACCATGCGCCGGCGGTACAGATCGGTTTGAACGTGGATCGCGGGCTCCTGCACCAACGGCTGGAAATGCGCGTGGCGGGCATGCAGGAGCAGGGACTGCTGGAAGAGGTCCGTCGGTTGGATGCAGCGGGCCTGCGCGAGGGAAAAACCGCATCCCGGGCTATCGGCTACGCACAATTCCTGGCTGTGCTGGACGGCACCATGAGCGAGGTCCAGGCAGCGGAGAAGACGGTCATTGCCACCCGGCAGTTCGCCCGCAGGCAGGTCACCTGGTTCAACGCGGACGAGCGCGTGCGGTGGTTCAATCCGCTCAGCCCGACCTTGCTCGACGACGTGCAGGCAACAATCCACGCGTCCTAAGGGTCCGGTAGCCGACGTAGCAAAATGGGCGGGTGCGTTGGGCTGCCCGTATCCTTGAACCCATGAGCGCCACCGAACCACAGTCCATCCCAGGCGAGTCGCTACTGGCCGTCGCGGGCCCACTGAGTTACGCAAAGGGGCACGGCACAGGAAACGACTTCGTGCTCATCTCCGACCCGGAGAACATCCACCACCTCGGGCCGGAACAGGTCGCGGCCATCTGTGACCGCCATCGAGGCATCGGGGGCGACGGATTGATCCGTGCGGTGCCCTCCGAGCACGTGCAAGAAGGCCGGGAGATCCTTGCGGCCCATCCCGAGGCCCGCTGGTTCATGGACTACCGCAACGGCGACGGATCGGTGTCCGAAATGTGCGGCAACGGCGTCCGCGTTTTCGTCCACTTCCTGGTGAACGAGAAACTCGTTGACTTGCCGGTGGGGGCCGAGCTGTCCATCGGCACCCGTGCCGGCTTGAAGATCGTGACCCGCCTTGCCGATGGGTACTCGGTGGACATGGGTCCCTGGGAGTTCATCCACCCGGAGGCGGCCGCCAAGTCCGGGCTGGATTCCGTGGTGCAAACCGAGGGGTTGCCGGTTCCCCGTGCCGCCGTCTCGGTCAGCATGGGAAACCCGCACACCATCGTGGCCGTGGCAAGCCGGGCCGAACTCGATGGACTCGAACTCTTCACCATCCCCGTGGTCGACCCGTTGCCGCCGCACGGAACGAACGTGGAATACGTGCTCCCGGCGGAACCGCTGCTTGAGGGTGGGCGCGGCAGCCTGCGGATGCGCGTGCACGAGCGAGGCGTCGGCGAGACGCTTTCCTGCGGCACAGGTGCCTGCGCTGCTGCGGTCGCCACCCGGCACTGGGCCCAGGCCCAGGACGTTCTGGACTGGGACGTTGCTGTGCCCGGAGGAACCCTGGGAATTCGTTTTGCCCCGGGGGTCGGGGGAGCGGAACACGTGTTCCTCAGCGGGGCGGCAGTGCTTGTTTCCCGCGGCACGATTTCCGAGGACTAGTTCCCGAAACGCGATGAGGGCGTTGAACACCATGGTGTTCAACGCCCTCATCGCCGTGCGCAGGGGGTTGCGTTCCCGGGCCTATGCGTCCTGGGGGCGGTGGACCCGGATGGTGCGGAAAGCCTTGTCCGTGGACGTGCGCTCGACCTCCCAGGTCGCGGGCATCACGGTTCCGATCCACTTTTGCAGGGAGTCGGCGCCCAGGTTCTTCTGGACCACGAGCCATGCGGTTCCACCCGGTGCCAGCCGCGGCAGCCAGAGCAGGAGCAGTTCGTGGAGCGCCTCCTTGCCGATGCGGATCGGGGGATTCGACCAGATGGTGTCGAAGGCGATGCCTGCGTCGACTTCCTCGGGCAGCGAGACCTTGACATTGCCCAGTCCCAGCGAGTGGGCGTTGTCGCGGGTCAGGGCGATGCTGCGTTCGTTGACGTCCACCGCGTGGATCGTTGCCCCGGGGGAGGCCAATGCCATGGTCAACGTGATGGGGCCCCAGCCGCAGCCGATGTCCAACAGGTTTCCGGTGGCCGCCGGGTCCGGAACCGACTCCAGGAGCACTGCCGTCCCCTTGTCGATCCTGTCCGGGCTGAAGATTCCGCCGGAGGTTTCCACCTTGCGGGTTGCACCACCCAGTTCGACGCTGATGGTGCGGCGCTTCTCCGGTTTGGATGGTTGCGCGCTGAAATAGTGATCCGAGCTCATGTTGGCAGGTTAACCGCCCGGGGGTCGCAACCCCAAACCGCAAGCCGCATTTCGGGCCCGTATCGAGACGCCGGCAGTGTGATTTGCGTTAAGGCGGGTCGTCGCGGTGAAGTGATAGAGTTTTCCCTATGACTTTTCTGTAAGACGCACACAGCGCATTTCCCAATCACCGGACGGCCGCTGCGGCCGAAGAATCCGGGGACCTGCCGCGCGCCGAAAAGTCATGATTCCCCGTCTGCCCAAGCCACGCTGCGCCAACTGAACGCACCGCCGGACCCAACCTTCCGGACATGTGGCTCCCGCAGACTTCACTGACCCGGCGCGCGGTGGATCCCCCAAGAAATCCATCGAAGGACAACACATGGCTTCTCATGATGATCATGCACACCAATTCGGCGCATCTGTCGGCGCAGGGCACTATTCTGGAATACAGCACGCAAAGGGGAACATGACCAACTCACAGCATTCCGGTCCACACGACAAAGACATGGACGAGGCGCAGATCCAGGCCGCCATTGAACGGATTCTTGCCAGCGACCATTCGGTCGCCGACAAGAGCACGCATTTCGGGGCGCCCGAACACGAGGGAATATTCTCCGGCCGCGCCCAGGCGCTGAGTAACCTGACCCGGGAACATTCGTCGTTCGACGGCGCCCAGGAGGACCTCGCCGAACGCCGCGCACTGCGCCGCGTCGCGGGGCTCTCCACCGAACTCGAGGACGTCACCGAGGTCGAGTACCGGCAGCTGCGCCTCGAGCGCGTCGTGTTGGCGGGCATCTGGAACGAAGGCACCGCCCAGGACGCCGAGAACTCCCTGCGTGAACTCGCTGCGTTGGCCGAGACGGCCGGTTCCGAAGTGCTCGACGGCATTGTCCAGCGCCGCTCAAAGCCGGACCCGGGAACCTTCCTTGGCTCGGGCAAGGCCGCGGAACTGCGCGAGATCGTTGCCGCCACGGGTGCCGACACAGTCATCATCGACTCCGAGCTTGCCCCGTCGCAGCGCCGCGCGCTCGAGGACGTCGTCAAGGTCAAGGTCATCGACAGGACCGCACTGATCCTCGACATCTTCGCCCAGCACGCCAAGAGCCACGAGGGCCGCGCCCAGGTGGAACTGGCGCAGCTTGAGTACCTCCTGCCGCGACTTCGCGGCTGGGGCGACTCCATGTCCCGCCAGGCCGGTGGCCGCGTCGGCGCTGCCGGCGGAGGCATTGGTTCCCGAGGCCCGGGCGAAACCAAGATCGAGCTCGACCGCCGCCGCATCCGCGACCGCATGGCCAAGCTCCGCAAGGAGATCAAGGGCATGCTCCCGGCCCGGGAGGCCAAGCGAGCCAACCGCAAGCGCAACGAGGTCCCCTCGGTCGCCATCGTCGGGTACACCAACGCCGGCAAGTCCTCGCTGCTCAACCGGCTCACGCAGGCCGGCGTGCTGGTGGAAAACGCGCTCTTCGCGACACTTGACCCCACGGTTCGCCAGGCGGAGACCAGCGACGGACTGAACTACACGCTCACCGACACTGTCGGCTTCGTGAAGTCGCTCCCGACGCAGCTCGTGGAGGCGTTCCGCTCCACGCTGGAGGAAATTGCAGACTCGGACCTGATCCTGCACGTTGTCGACGCGGCGCACCCCGATCCGGAAGGCCAGATCCAGGCCGTGCGTACCGTACTCAACGAGGTCGACGCACGAAACATCCCCGAGATCATCGTGTTGAACAAGGCCGACGTGGCCGATCCCTTCGTCGTGGAGCGGCTGCGCCAGCGGGAGCCGAACCACGTGATCGTCTCGGCACGCACCGGCGACGGCATCGAGGAACTGCTGCAGAAGGTCAGCGCCTCGATTCCGCGCCCCGGCGTCCAGATGGAACTGATGATCCCCTACGACCGCGGCGACGTGGTCAACAAGCTCCACGGAGCCGAGGCCGAGATCCTGGCCATCGAACACACCGAAAACGGGACACGCATGATGGTCAAGGTCCGCGAGGGCCTGGCCGCGGAAGTGGAGCAATTCAGTATTCATGGCTGAGGAATCAGAAGTCATCGCCCTGCTGGACTCTGCCGTGTCCGCGATGGGCGGGCAAAGCAGGCCGGGCCAGCACGAGATGGCGAAACAGGTCGTGCGCGCCATGGAAACCGGCGAGCACCTTCTGGTGCAGGCGGGGACGGGAACGGGCAAGTCGATGGCTTACCTGGTTCCCGCCCTCGCACACGCTCTGGACTCGGAAAAGCCCGTGGTCATCTCGACCGCGACGCTGGCGCTTCAGGCCCAGATCGTGGGACGCGATGTGCCCAGGCTGCTGAAGTCCCTGAAGAACGACTTGCCCCGCGAGATGGAGGTGGCCCTGGTCAAGGGCCGCTCCAACTACGTGTGCCAGTACAAGCTCGGCGGCGGCTACCCGGACGACGACGAGGGCACCCTCTTCTCGATGGAATCCGAGGCTCCGGCCGCCGGCGGCTACTCGGACGGTCCGTCCTCCGCGCTCGGGCAGGAAATCGTGCGCCTTCGCCAGTGGGCCGAGCGCACGGACACCGGAGACCGCGACGACCTGACGCCCGGCGTCAGCGACAAGGCCTGGCGCCAGGTCTCGGTCAGCGCCATGGACTGCCTCGGCTCCCAGAAGTGCCCGATGGCCGCCGAGTGCTTCAGCGAGATGGCCCGGGCACGCGCCGCGGAATCCGATGTGATCATCACCAACCACGCGATGCTGGCCGTCTCGGCGTTCGAGGGGCTGGCGGTGCTCCCGGACTTCGACACGGTCATCATCGACGAGGCCCACGAGCTGCAGGACCGGGTGACGAGTTCGGTGACCCGCCCGCTTTCGGTCAACATGGTGCAGACCGCCGCCTCGGCGGCGCGCAAGCACTGTGCCGTGAGCGTGGACGCACTGAACCAGGGAGCAAAGGCCCTGCAGCGCAGCCTCGAGGGTGTCCCCACGGGACTGATGGCCCGGGGCCTGAATGAGGAACAGGCAGCGGCGATCAACCAAATCGCCGAGGCCGCACGCGTGGTGCTTTCCGATTCGAAGCCCGAGGCCAACGCGCCGGCGGACGGCGGGCGGCAGATGGCCCGCTCGCAGGTCATGTACCTGGTGGAGCAGTGCACCAAGATGCTTGAGATGACCGAGGAACGGGAAGTCATCTGGGCCTCCCGCCCGGGGCACTTCAGCCCGGGGGAGGGCTATGTCCAGCCGGACGAATCGAGCCAGCCCACGTTGAACGTCGCGCCCCTGTCCGTTGCAGGCAAACTGCGCGAGGGGCTCTTCGACGGCCGCACCGTCATCCTGACCAGTGCGACGCTGGCCATCGGCGCGGCCTTCGAACCCGTGGCGGGCGCGCTGGGCCTGGTCGGCGACGGCGCACCCACCTGGAACGGCGTCGATGTGGGAAGCCCCTTCGACTACCCCAAACAGGGCATCCTGTATGTGGCCAAGCACCTTCCCAAGCCCGGGCGCCAGATGTCGCAGGAGATGATCGGCGAGATCGAGGATCTGATCAAGGCCTCCGGCGGAGGGGCCTTGGTGCTCTTCACCTCGAGACGCGCCGCGGAGGAAGCGACAGAGATCCTGCGGGCCAGGCTTGACGTCCCGATCCTGTGCCAGGGCGAATCGAGCATGAAGGCCCTTGTCGACCAGTTCTCGGCCGAACCCGACACCTGCCTCTTCGGCACCATGACACTGTGGCAGGGCGTCGACGTGCCGGGCAACGCATGCCGCCTGGTGATCATCGACAAGATTCCGTTCCCGAGGCCCGACGACCCTTTGTCCTCGGCGCGCAGCCGCGATGTCGCAAAGCACGGCGGCAACGGGTTCATGGCCGTGGCGGCAAGCCATGCTGCAGTCAGGCTCGCCCAGGGCGCGGGGCGACTGATCCGTTCGGTCAACGACCGCGGCGTCGTGGCCGTCCTGGATTCCCGTCTTGCAACGGAACGCTACGGAGCCTTCCTGCGGGCTTCACTGCCGCCGCTGTGGGCGACGCCTGACAAGCCTACGGTTCTGGCGGCTCTCGAGCGGCTCAGCGAGGGCTGAGGCTTCCGCCCGGGATCCGGGCGGAAGCGGCGTTAAACGGGTCTGGGGCCGGTCGTGTTGACCGGCCCCAGACCCGTTTGTCGTACTGCGGTGTTCCTAGATGGAACGCATGACCGATACGACCTTGCCCATGACGGTTGCCGCGTCTCCGAGGATCGGTTCGTAGCGGGAGTTCTGCGGCAGCAGCCAGGTGTGGCCATCACGCTGCCGGAAGGTCTTCACGGTTGCCTCGTCGTCGAGCAGCGCCGCGACGATGTCGCCGTTGACAGCGGTCTGCTGGCGTCGCACGACCACCCAGTCGCCGTCGCAGATTGCGGCATCGATCATCGAGTCGCCGCTGACCTTCAGCATGAAGAGTTCGCCGTGGCCCACGAGCTGGCGCGGCAAGGCAAACACGTCTTCCACAGCCTGGTCGGCAAGGATCGGGGCGCCGGCGGCGATGCGTCCCACCAGTGGAACCATGGCGGTGTCGGCGGAGGTCGTCAGCTCGGAGACGTTCATGCCGTTGGCCGCCTTGAGCTCGGCCTGCCCGGAATCGGCTTCAAGCTTCGAATCGGTTTTCAGCTGCAACGGCAGCAGGATCTCCATGGCGCGCGGGCGTCGAGGATCGCGGCGGATGTAGCCGAGCTTCTCGAGCTGGCTCAATTGGTGGGTCACGCTCGAGAGGCTGGCCAGGCCGACGGCGTCGCCGATTTCCCGCATGGACGGCGGGTAGCCGTGGGCGCTGACGGACCGCTGGATGGTTTCAAGGACCTTTTTCTGGCGGATGGTCAAGCTCTTCGCGTCACGCCGGGGGGTTCTTTGTTCGGTCGTCATTCTGTGTGCCTCATCCCGATCGTCGGCGGTTGGCCCGCGCGTTCCGCAATTTGTCGGTGCGGAGTGGTGAAGTGAATTCACCGTTCCACATCACTCATGTTAGTGGACGAACACGGTGCTTTCAAAGATTTGTTCGAACCGATCTGGACACGTGTCGTTGAAAAGTGCTAGAAATGATTTACGAACTACGAACACATGTTCGAAAGATGTGTTCGAAGAATAGAAGCTTGTTCGACTCGTGGCCCGCTCGCACCGGCCCGTCGCACTCCTAGGAAAGGCAAAGACATGGCAAGCACTGCTTTCTCGGCCCCGCTCCACCTCGTTCCAGACCCCATCTCCTACTGCGCACCGCAAGAGGCTCCGCTGCGGCTGACGCGCCGGGGGAAATTCGTCCTGATCGCCATGCCGATCTTCTTCGCCACCGTGGGTGTGCTCATGCTGCTCGGCCTCTTCCTGTCGCCGGCCAAGGCATCGGCCGATGTTCCGCTCGGCGTCGAAGCCGTCAGCGTCACCGTCATCGAGGGCGACACCCTGTGGGGGCTGGCACGCGAGTTCGCCCCGCAGCTGGAACCCCGTGAAGCCATCCGGCAGATCGCCGAAATCAACAACCTCGAGGGCAACGTCCTCTTCCCAGGAACCGAGATCTTCGTTCCCTCTGCGCCGTAACCTCCACCTCCGGGCGGCGGCGCGGCCCGCGCCATATTGAGAACCGTTTGTTACCTCGTTCCACGCGGCTGATTCTGATGCCTCGGAGCACGCCCCTAGACTTAGGGGGTGAATGAACGGCTAAATCGCCTGGCAAAACTGCCCCTGCGAGAAAATCTCCAAGGTCTCGAACCTTATGGTGCACCGCAAATCGACGTTCCGATCCAGTTGAACGTCAACGAAAACACGCATCCGCTGCCCGTGGCCGTTCATCGCGCGATCGTCGAAGAGGTTTCCGCCGCTGCGCTGGGGCTCAACCGATACCCAGACCGCGAATTCACCGAACTGCGTGAACGCCTGGCCGCCTACCTCGGCCACGACTTGGCCGCCGAAAACATCTGGGCAGCCAACGGCTCCAACGAAGTGCTGCAGCAGGTCCTGCAGGCATTCGGTGGACCGGGCCGATCGGTCATGGGATTCCCTCCCACCTATTCGATGTACCCGTTGCTGGCCAGCGGAACCGACACTGCCTACATCGCTGGCGTCCGCTCCGAGGGCTACGCGCTCACCGCGGCCGACGCTGCGGAACAAGTGCGCACCGCGGCCCCCAACATCGTCTTCCTCTGCTCACCCAACAACCCGACGGGCACAGCCCTGGGGCTGGATGTCGTCGAAGCGGTCTACGAGGCCGGTGCCGCCAGCAAAGCCATCGTGATCGTTGACGAGGCCTATGCCGAGTTCGCGCACAACGGCACCCCGTCCGCGTTGTCGCTGCTGCCGGGCCGCGAGCGCCTGATCGTCTCGCGCACCATGTCCAAGGCTTTCGCGCTGGCCGGTGCCAGGCTCGGGTACCTGGCCGCGGCTCCGGAAGTCACCGACGCGATCCGCCTGGTGCGCCTGCCGTACCACCTTTCGGCGGTCACCCAGGCAACGGCAAACGCCGCGCTCAAGCACGTCGACGCGTTGCTGGCCAACGTCGAGGACATCAAGTCCCAGCGCGACCGCATCGTCAACGAACTGACCCGCATGGGGCTGCACCCGGCCTCCTCCGACTCGAACTTCGTGTTCTTCGGAGGGCTGGAGAACCCCCGCCACATCTGGGAGGGACTACTGGAAGCAGGGGTCATCATCCGCGATGTCGGCATCCCCGGGCACCTGCGCGTCACGGCAGGCACGGAAGCAGAAACCACGGCCTTCCTCGTGCGCCTGGAAGAACTGCTCGCCCAGGGTTCCCACGGGCACTAACGCTAAACTCATAGGTGCAGGGCTGCGCCGGACGCCACGACGTCCACGGCCCTGCGCTTCACATCCTCGTCTAAACGCCTGATCAAAAGGAATGTGCATGTCTGCCGAAAAACTCACGGGTCGTCGCGCTCGCCTCGAACGCACCACCAGCGAGTCCTCCGTTTTTGTCGAACTCGATTTGGACGGCACCGGCCGCTCCGAAATCAGCACCAGTGTCCCGTTCTACGACCACATGCTGACCGCACTCTCCAAGCATTCGCTGATCGACCTGACGGTGCGTGCCACCGGCGACACCCACATCGACGTCCACCACACCGTTGAGGACGTCGCCATCACCATCGGCGAGGTCCTGCGTACCGCACTCGGCGACAAGGCCGGAATCCGCCGCTTCGGCGAAGCCACTGTCCCGCTGGACGAGGCGCTGGCAAACGCCGTCGTCGACATCTCCGGGCGCCCCTACCTGGTGCACAGCGGGGAGCCGGCGGGCCAGGAATACCACCTGATCGGCGGCCACTTCACCGGGTCGCTGACGCGCCACATCTTCGAGGCGCTGACCCTGCATGCCCAGATCTGCCTGCACATGACGGTGATCGGCGGGCGGGATCCGCACCACATCGTCGAGGCGCAGTTCAAGGCCTTTGCCCGCGCGCTGCGCGAGGCAGTGGAACCCGACGCCCGCATCGGCAATGCCATCCCGTCCACCAAGGGTGCGCTGTAAATGGGTGAGCGCAAGAAGGTCACGGTCCTCGACTACGGGTCCGGCAACGTCCGTTCCGCCGTACGCGCCCTTGAGGCCGCAGGGGCAGAGGTGACGCTCTCGGCCAAGCCCGAGGACATCCTGGAATGCGACGGACTCTTCGTTCCTGGTGTCGGTGCCTACGCAGCTGTCATGCAGCAGCTCAACGAGGTCGGGGCCATCCGCTGGATCGGCCGCCGCATCGCCGGCGGCCGCCCGGTGCTGGGCATCTGCGTCGGGCACCAGGTCTTCTTCGAGGAGGGCGTGGAACACGGCGTGCGCACCCCGGGCATCGGCGAATGGCCAGGCACCGTGGAACTGCTCAAGGCGCCGGTGGTCCCGCACATGGGATGGAACACCGTCACGCCGCCGGAAGGAAGCAAGCTCTTCAAGGGCATCGAGAACGAGCGCTTCTACTTCGTGCACTCCTATGCCGTGCAGGAATGGAACTTCGACGTGGCGCAGCCCAAGATGGTTCCGCCGCAGGTGACCTGGTCCGAGCACGGGGTCCCGTTCGTGGCCGGCGTGGAGAACGGCCCGCTGTGCGCGCTGCAGTTCCACCCGGAGAAGTCCGGCGAAGCCGGCGCCCAGCTGCTGCGCAACTGGTTGGAGACGCTCTAGATGTGGACCATCCTGCTCATGGCGCTGGCCGGGCTGCTGGCCGGCGGTGCGCTGTCCCTGCGCCAGCAGCGGGCGCACCTGTCCTGGATCATTGCCTGCTGGGTCCTGGCCGGCATGGCGCTGCTCGCCGGATACCTCCTGACCTTCTGAGAACCCGCACGCCGCCGCCCGCGTGGTGGCTGCAGGGCCGGTGGCCCGCACAAACCTAAGGATCGATCATGACCAACACGCAAGAACCCATCCTCGAACTGCTCCCGGCCGTCGACGTGGCCGACGGCCAGGCGGTGCGCCTGGTCCAGGGCGAAGCCGGCTCCGAAACAGGCTACGGCGACCCGCTTGAGGCCGCATTGGCCTGGCAGAACGCCGGCGCCGAGTGGGTGCACCTGGTGGACCTCGACGCCGCCTTCGGCCGCGGCCACAACACCGAGATCCTGCGCCGCGTCTCCGAGGAGCTGACCATCAAGGTCGAGCTCTCCGGCGGCATCCGCGACGACGAGTCGCTCGAGCGCGCCCTGGAATTCGGCGCCACCCGCGTGAACCTGGGCACCGCGGCCCTGGAAAACCCCGAGTGGACGGCCCGCGCCATCGCCCGTCACGGCGAGAAGATCGCCGTTGGCCTTGACGTGCGCGGCACCACGCTGGCCGGCCGCGGCTGGACCAAGGAAGGCGGCGACATCTGGGAGGTCCTGGCACGCCTCGAGGATGCCGGGTGCGCCCGCTACGTCGTCACCGACGTGACCAAGGACGGAACGTTGCGCGGCCCGAACGTGGAACTGCTGCGCGAGATGTGCGCGCGCACCTCCAAGCCCGTCATCGCCTCCGGCGGCATCTCCAGCCTGGAGGACCTCCGCGTGCTGCGCGAGCTGGTCCCGCTCGGCGTCGAGGGGGCCATCGTGGGCAAGGCCCTCTACGCGGGCAAATTCACCATGCCGGAGGCACTGGACGTCGCGGGCCGCCGCTGACATCCACCCGCATCATCCGCCCGCCCGGCGCCAACGGGCGAGTTGCGCCACACCGCCCACCGCCCGCGTGGTGCCCGGTTCGGCGCCCCGGCAGGGCATCGGGGCCGGTCACCATGCAAATGGTGGCCGGCCCCGGTGCGTGGCGCACGATAGCATTTCGGTATGAGCGCGAATTCACCTTCTTCCCACGGGGCACCCGAAAGCCCCCGACACCTGCCCGGACACATTGCCGCGGCGCTGGCCCGTGCAGGGTCGCCCGCAGACTCCGCCGGGCAAAGTTGGGAAGGCCGCGACCTCAGCGGGGAGGGGAACCCCCTGCACAACTTCGACAACGACAACGGGCTCATCGACGCGGGGCTCCAGGCGGCGCTCGAGGCACTGGTCGCCGGAACCGGCAGCGAACAGGGCGTCCACGCGGCGCTGGCCCAGGCGCGCATCTACATCGCCGTGGTGGCCCAGCTGGCCGAAGGCGGCCTCGGCGAACACGGCTTTGCCGAGGACAAGGAAGCCGACATGGCCCTGGTGACGCTCAACGCGCCCGACGGCCGCACCGCGCTGCCGGTCTTCAGCAGCGTCGAGCGCCTGCAGGCCTGGCACGACGAGGCGCGCCCGGTGGCCGTCTACGCCCCGCGCGCTGCGCTTTCCGCAGTGGCAGAGGAAGCCCAGATGCTGGTCCTGGACCCCGGTGCCGACTACACCTTTGTGCTGCGCCGCCCCGGCATGTGGGCGCTGGCCCGGCAACAGGAATGGACCCCCAGCTACCTCAGCGAGGAGCTCGCCGCCATCGTCGCCGCGCAGGCTGGCACCGAGGAGGTGCTGGCCTCCATCCACATCGCCCCCGGCCACGGGGTGGGCAGCCGCACCTCGCAGGGCGCCAGCGTGCCCGGCGGGGGATCGGGGCCGGAGCTGCGCCTCGAGTTCACCTTCCGACCCGGCGTTGACGAGGCGAACGCACGCGCGTGCGTCTCGCGCATCCACTCGGCGCTTGCCGCGATCCCGGAGTTCGCCGAGAACGTCGACTCGCTGGAAGTAGCCCTCAAGGCCGGCCTCCCGACGCAGCAGGGCCCCGGGGCATGAAATTCGGTCGCTACGGCGAACTGCTCCGGCAGCCCGGGGTGGCCTCGCTGCTGCTGGTCGGCATGGTCGCCCGGCTGCCGCACGCCGCCGCCGGCATGCTGCTGCTGCTCCACCTGGTCAACGAGCTCGATCGCGACTGGGGGTCCGCCGGGCTTGTCGTGGCGCTGATGACCATCGGCATCGCCCTGGGCGCGCCCTGGCGCGGCCGCGTGGTGGACAGCTACGGCCTGCGCCGGGCGCTGCTGCCCTCGATCCTCGTGGAGGCCGCGGTGTGGAGCATCGTTCCGCAGGTCGAGTTCATGTGGGTGCTGCCGCTGGTGTTCCTCGGCGGGCTGTTCGCGCTGCCCGTCTTCTCCGTGGTGCGCACCGCGCTGGGCGTGATGACCACGGGGGAGACCCGCCGTTCGGCGTTCGCGCTCGATGCCATGGGCACCGAGCTGGTCTTCATCGTGGGGCCCGCCACCGCGGGCATCGTGGCCACCAGCCTGAACACCACCATCGGCATGATCGGCATCGCCGTCGCGGCCTCGCTCAGCGGCCTGGTGCTGATGATCCTGAACCCGCCCACCCGCAGCGACCAGCCCGGCGCCGTCGCCAAGAAGGCGAACCCGCACGAGGAGCGTCTGGCTGCCGAGGCATCGCTGATCGCCTCGGGCCCGGGCGGGCTGGCGAATGTCGAGGGCGAACTGATCCTGGCCGGAAGCAAGTCGACCCAGGCCCGCGTCAAGGCCCGCGGCAAGGCCTTCCGCAACAAGTTTGGCTGGGTCAGCGCCTCCGTGCTGGCCGTCTTCATCGCGGCCTCCGGCGCCGGCCTGGTGCTTTCCGGCACCGAGGTCGGAATGCTCGCGCTGCTTGACGAGAAGAACAGCTCCGGCCAGCTCGGCATCGTGTTCTTCTTCTGGTGCGGCGCCTCGCTGGTCGGCGGCCTCATCTACGGCAGCCTCAGCCGACGCATCTCGCCGATCGTGCTGCTGCTGGCCATGGCCGTGCTGACGGTGCCGATGGCCTTCGCCAACGACACCTGGACGCTTGCGCTGCTCTCGATCCCGCCGGGAATGCTCTGCGCCCCGGTGCTCTCCGCGGCCTCCGAATGGCTCACCGACCTCGTCGCGGAGAAACGCCGCGGCGAGGCCATGGGCTGGTACGGCTCCGCGCTGACCAGCGGCACCGCGCTGGGTTCCCCGATCACCGGGGCAACGGTCGACGCCCTGGGCTTCTCCGCGGCCTTCATCGCCGTGGGCTCCATCGGTGCGGCAGTAAGCGTCGCGGCGCTCGTGGCGCAGCAGGTGCGCCGCCGCCGCCGTGCGCGGGTGCGCACGCTCGTCGGCGAGGCGTAGCGGTTCCGGCCTGGCCGGACCGACTCGAAACGAACAAAAAAGTGCGGTCCCGTTTCACTTGTGAAAGTGAA
Organism: Paeniglutamicibacter selenitireducens; assembly: GCF_051550675.1. NCBI lineage: Bacteria > Bacillati > Actinomycetota > Actinomycetes > Micrococcales > Micrococcaceae > Paeniglutamicibacter > Paeniglutamicibacter selenitireducens. The sequence goes on from NZ_JBPULF010000013.1 coordinate 63,884, forward strand.
ACGGGACCGCACTCGTCTTGGTGGCGGGGGGTGCTAGTTCACCGGGCCGGTGAGCTTTTCGCCCGGGCCCTTGCCCGGCTCGTCCTGGATGAACGAAGCCTCGCGGAAGGCCAGCTGCAGCGAGCGCAGTCCGTCGCGCAACGGCCCTGCGTGCTGCGAGCCGATCTCCGGTGCTGCGGAGACGACAAGGCCGGCCAGTGCGGTGATCAACTTGCGTGCCTCGTCGAGGTCTTTCAGTTCTTCCGCGTCTTCGCCGGCGGCCAGCCCGCACTTGACTGCGGCGGCGCTCATCAGGTGGACGGCGGCGGTGGTGATGATTTCAACGGCTGCCACTTCGGCGATGTCGCGAATCTCGTTGGTGGCGTCCGGATTGGTTTCAGGAGTACTCATGATGCTAAGCTTTCCATAGACCGACTGAATCTGTGTATTTGGAAGCGCCACCCAAGCGGTGAATGTGACCAATCAGCCTGGATCCAGTAAGCAAGTGGAGGCCACTCCCACCCGCAGCAGCCGAATCAGGCGGCCGGGTACATTCGGTACCTGCCGCTTCGCGTGGCGGGTCAAGATGAGAAATCATCCATCGAATTTCGAGGCCTTCGCCTGCACCCGCAGCCGAGGGCCTTTCCTTTTGCCGCGGTGGCCTGAAACTACGAACTACTCAGGAGCTACACATCAGCGATCCACGCATTAATGATCGAATCCGCGTCCCAGAGGTGCGGCTCGTCGGCCCAGCCGGTGAACAGGTTGGCATTGTCCGTATTGAGGATGCTCTTCGTCTTGCCGTGGAGTCCGATCTTGATCTCGTTGAGGTTGCGCCCACCGCAAAGCCTCCCGTGTGCAAACTGATGGACTTCGGAAAGTACAAGTACGAGGCAGCGGTCAAGGCGCGCGAAGCGCGCAAGAACCAGACCAACACGGTCCTCAAGGAAATCCGTTTCCGCCTGAAGATCGACACCCACGACTACGAAACCAAGGTCGGCCACGCGCTGCGCTTCCTCGGAGCAGGCGACAAGGTCAAGGCCATGATCCAGTTCCGTGGTCGTGAGCAGCAGCGCCCGGAGATGGGTATCCGTCTGCTGGAGAAGTTTGCAGCAGCAGTTGCAGAGGTCGGCGCAGTCGAGTCGAGCCCCCGCATCGATGGCCGCAACATGGTCATGGTTGTTGGACCGCTCAAGAACAAGGCAGAAGCCAAGGCCGAAGCCCGCCGCTTGGAACAGCGCGAAAACGACAAGGCCAAGGCAGCCGACGCCAAGAACCGGATCGACACCTCGGAACCACAGGGCGACCTGGGCGGATCCGTGGCAGATGTCATCGAATCCGACATCATGGAAAAGCTTGCCAAGGTCCGTGCCGAAGCCGCAGCCGAAGAGGCCGCAGCAAAGCTCGCCCCGAAGGCAGCCCCGGTCAGGACTGCACCGGCTGCAGCCAAGGCCCCGGCCAAGGCAGCACCGGCACGCGACACCGCCCGCCCGGCGACCAAGGCCCCGGCTCGTCCGGCAGCCGCGGCCCGTCCGGCAGCAGCAGCTTCGGCACCGAAGCCTGTTGTGGCCAAGCCCGTAGCAGCACCGAAGCCGATGGCCATGCCGAAGCCGGTGGCTGCACCCAAGCCTGCGGGCAAGCCGGGTCCCAAGCCCGCAACCCGCGCCGCCAAGCCCGGGACGACCAAGTAAGGTCGCTCCGAGCGGGGCACGCTCGCAAGAGCAAACCTAGAACAACGGATTCCCTCAAACGCGGGAGTGCGCAAGATCCCCGGCCCGAAAGGACCCCGGGAGCAAGTAAGGAGAACGGCGGATATGCCGAAGTTCAAGACCCATAGTGGCGCCAAGAAGCGCTTCAAGCTCACCGGTAGCGGCAAGCTCAAGCGCCAGCAGGCTAACCGCCGTCACTACCTGGAGCACAAGTCCTCCCGCATCACCCGTCGCCTGGCCTCGGACCAGCTGGTCGCCAAGGCGGACGTCAAGACCATCAAGCGGATGCTCGGTCTCTAACACCAGTCCGTCTGGGGAATCCCTGCTGGGAATCCCGACCACTTAAAGCATTTTGCCTGGCCCAATATTTGAGGCCAGGTGGAACAGAACCAAAGGAGTACACACGTGGCACGTGTGAAGCGGGCAGTAAACGCCCATAAGAAGCGTCGCGTCATTCTTGAACGCGCCAAGGGCTACCGCGGTCAGCGTTCGCGCCTGTACCGCAAGGCCAAGGAGCAGCTGCTCCACTCGTTCGTTTACAGCTTCAACGACCGTCGCAAGCGCAAGGGCGACTTCCGTCGCCTCTGGATCCAGCGCATCAACGCTGCATCCCGCGCCAACGGCATGACCTACAACCGCATGATCCAGGGACTGAAGGCCGCATCGGTCGAGGTCGACCGCCGCATGCTGGCCGAACTGGCCGTGTCGGACTCCAAGGCTTTCGCCACGCTGGTCCAGATTGCAAAGGATGCCCTCCCGGCTGACGTCAACGCCCCAAAAGCATCTGAGGCAGTAGCAGCCGCACCTAAGGCAAAGGCCCCCCAGGCCGCTGCCAAGGCTACTGTCGTTGAAGGCTCCACCCCCGCCGAAAAGGCAGTGGCAGCCGGTGCTTACAAGGTTGTCGATGGCGAAGCGGCTCCGGCCGGCTTCATCGTCAAGGGCAACGCTCAGTCCAACAAGTACCACGTACCGGGTTCGACCTGGTACGAGCAGACTGTTGCTGAGTTCTGGTTCAAGGGCATCGAAGATGCCAAGGCCGCAGGCTTCGAACCTGCAGGTGGCGAAGCCCGCCAGCAGATCAAGGACGCCTAGTCCTTGAGCCTATAGTGCTTCAAGATGATGGGACGGAATCCTCGCGATTCCGTCCCATTGTCGTATCCCCGGTAAAGTCGTAGTCATGAATCACCCCGCAGAGAACGAAGAAACCATGACCAACGTGCGCGCCGAGAAGGTGCGCGAGGTCGCGAGACTGGCGACGCGCACCGGTCGTGCCCGCAGCGGGGAGTTCCTGGCCGAGGGCCCGCAGGCCGTCCGCGAGGCCATGAAGACGCACATCGCCCGCCAGGCAGAAGGCAAGGACGCCGTGGTGCGCTCCATCTTCGCCACCGACGACTGCCTGGACCGCTACCCGGAATTCGAGGAGATGGTTGCCAAGGCCCCCGGCGTGCGTGCCCGCCTGGTAAGTCCCGAAGTGCTTGCAGCGATGGCCGACACCGTCACCCCCCAGGGCATCGTGGCCGTGTGCGCGATTCCCGAGGTCGAGCTCGCGGACGTGCTGGCCACCAAACCGCGCCTCGTCGCAGTCCTGTGCCGCGTGCAGGACCCGGGGAACGCCGGAACCATCCTGCGTGCCGCCGACGCCGCCGGCGCCGACGCCGTGATTGTCACCGGCGGCAGCGTGGACATCTACAACCCCAAGGCCGTGCGGTCCACCGTGGGCTCCCTGTTCCACCTGCCGATCGTCTCCAACGTCTCGCTCTCTGATGCCGTAGCCGCGCTCAAGGGCCAGGGCAGCACCATCCTCGCAGCCGACGGGTACGGGGCCGCGGACCTCGACGCCCTGCAGGACGCCAGCGCCGCCCGCCGCACCGGCGGATCGTTCGAATCGGCCGAGGGCGACCCGCTCCTGGAGGACCCGACCGCCTGGCTCTTCGGCAACGAGGGCCAGGGGCTCAACGAGGACGAGCTCTCCCGTGCCGACCACCGCGTGGCAGTGCCCCTCTACGGCATCGCCGAATCGCTGAACGTCAGCACCGCGGCCACGGTCTGCCTCTACGCCTCCGCACGCGCGCAACGCCGGAGCTAGCCGCAGGGGCGCACCCCCGCAGACCCGCCTCCCTCGAACCCCGGGCGCCACGCTGGCGCCCGGGAGCCCCGTGATGCATGAAGCGGCCCCGGCACGCGATAACGTTGGAACCGAATTCAGGGTCCGGCCATCGTCGGGCCATGCGCACGAACGAAAGGGGCAGGTCCATGGCGGCCTCCGGAGGAACAAAAGCGGTAGTTGCCGCGTTGGCGGCGAACCTCACCATTGCGGTGTTCAAGTTCATCGCGTGGGCGGTCACCGCATCGTCGTCGATGCTCGCCGAAGCGATCCACTCGGTTGCGGACTCGGGAAACCAGGTGCTGCTGCTGGTGGGCGGGAAGAAGGCCCGCCGTGAGGCGGACGCCCAGCACCCCTTCGGCTACGGACGCGAACGCTACGTCTACTCGTTCATCGTTTCGATCGTCCTCTTCAGTGTCGGCGGCCTGTTCGCCCTCTACGAGGCGTGGCAGAAGTTCCTCCACCCGCACGGCATCGAGGGCAAGTGGTGGTGGGTGCCGCTGGCCGTGCTGGTCGGTGCCATCGTCGCCGAGTCGCTGTCCTTCCGCACCGCGATCATCGAGTCGAACCACGTGCGCGGCAAGCAGTCCTGGTCGAAGTTCATCCGCACCGCCAAGGCCCCGGAGCTTCCGGTGATCCTGCTTGAGGATTTCGGAGCGCTCGTCGGCCTGGTGCTGGCTCTCTTCGGCGTCAGCTTGACCCTGATCACGGGCAACGGCGTCTTCGACGCACTCGGCACCGCGTGCATCGGCCTGCTGCTGGTGCTCATCGCGATCGTCCTGGCCATGGAAACCAAGTCCCTGCTGCTGGGCGAGTCCGCGACGGCAGAACACGTCGCGGCCATCGGCGGCGCCATCACCCGTGACGGCGCCACGCTGATCCACCTCAAGACCCTGCACCTGGGCCCGGAGGAAATCCTGGTGGCAGCGAAGGTCTCCGTCGCCGAGCACTCGAGCGGCGAGCAGATCGCCGCCGAGATCGACGCGATCGAGGGCAGGATCCGCGACGCGGTGGCCCTCAAGTGCGTCATCTACATCGAACCGGACATCTACGCGGGGACCCTCCCCGCCGCCGCCGGCGAGAGCGCCGCGCGCTAGCCATGGGCATGAAGCAAATCGTCGCCGCCGCAATCCTCGACTCGCTGGAGCGGCCCACCCGGCTGCTCTGCGCACGGCGCACCGCCCCCGCGGCCGTTGCGGGAATGTGGGAGTTCCCCGGCGGGAAGCTGGAGTCCGGGGAAGATTGCCGCGATGCGGTGCACCGGGAGATCCGCGAGGAACTCGGCGTCGAGGTGCGCCTGGGCAGCGAGGTCTTCGGCCCGCTCGAGCAGGGCTGGGAACTGAACGGGCAGGCCGCCATGCGGGTGTGGTTCGCCGAAATCACCGACGGCACCCCGCAGGCCCTCGAGGACCACGACCTTCTTGAATGGGTGGAGCTGGAAGGCCCCGCACTGGAATCGCTCGCCTGGATCCCGGCGGACCTGCCCATCGTGCGCGCGGTGCTGGCCGAGGTCCAGGCCGGGGCCACCCGGTGATCCTGCTGACCGGGTTCGAACCCTTCGGCGGGGACGGGTTCAACCCGTCCCGGGAGATTGCGTTCCGCGCGGCGCGGATCCTTGCCGCGCGGTCGATCCCGGCCAAGGCCGCGGAGCTGCCGTGCGTCTTCGCGCTGGCACCCGAGAGGCTTGGCGAATTGGTCGACGGGCACGGACCGGAGGTCGTCATCAGCCTCGGGCTGGCGGCCGGCCGGGACGCCCTGGGCCTGGAGAAGGTGGCCATCAACCACGTTGATGCCAGGATCCCGGACAATGCCGGAGAGCAGCCGATCGACCGCCCCGTGCTGCCCGGGGGAGCGGACGCCTACTTCTCCACGCTGCCGCTTAAGGGAGCGCTGCGTGCCCTGGAGGCCGGGGGCGGTGCGGTGCGTGCGGAGATCTCCTATTCCGCCGGCACCTTCGTGTGCAACCAGGTCTTCTACGCGCTGATGCACCGACTCCGGGAGACCCCGGGGACACGTGGAGGATTCATCCACGTTCCGTGGCTGGAAGCAGGGGACCCCGGGATCGAGGAGCACGCGCGTGCCGTGGCGGACATCGCCGTCCTGGCGCTAGGCACGGAACCCGAGCCTGTTTTCAGCGCCGGCCGGGAATCCTAGAAATGCGGCCGGCGACCCACGCCGCCGGCCGGATCAGCCTCGCTCCAGGAGTTCCCAGCGCACCTCGAGGGTCGCGGTGAGTTCCTGTTCGCCGGCTGCCACAGGCATCGAGGCTGCGGCCATGTCGGCGGCCTTGACCCGAAGCACCGGCAGCGCGCCGTCCTGGGTCACTTCCTTGACCCGCAGCGCCTTGCCCAAGGTGCATCCGGCCAGCGCTGCCAGCTGCTCGGCCTTGGCCCGGGCCTCGGCGAAGGCCGAATCGCGTGCCGCGGACCAGGCGAGCGAGGGATCGGAAACCTCCGCCTGCACCGAGTGGATGCGCAGGGCGTCACCGCCTGCGGCCACCGCGGCGCCGAGCACGCCTGAGACCCGGGCGATGTCCACCTGCGCGAGCCTCAGCGTGGTGTCGGCCTCGTAGCCGGCCAGGACGTTCTCGTCGTTGCGCCACACAGTGCGGGCACGCAGCCCGATGCCGGTGGTCGACAGCCTGGCACCCGGTGCCGCGTCTTGGAGCGTCGCCACCAGGTCACCGGCCCGCGACGCTGCCAGGGAGTAGGCGCCCTCGGCCCGGTCGTGGCGTGCCTCGACGCCCAAGGTGACGGCCATGGTGTCCGGCACTGCGCCGGCCGTGGCCGACCCGAAGACCGTGATGCTGTTCGTCGTGCTCATGCGTGGGTTCTCCTTGAAGGGTTGGAGGCAGGCTTCGGGCGGGATGCTGCGCGGGCCAGGCCGGCGGAAATCCGCGGCATGATCCTGGTGGGTGGGTGCTCCACGTACCCGCCGGCCCGCAGGTCGGCCCGCCGCTCGAAAAGGTTGCGGGAGGCGGGGTCCCCGGTGCGAAGCCACGAGTAGCAGGCGGCCAGGAAGTACAACGGAATGAAGGGCAGCCCCAGGCACAGCGCGTACTGGGTGGCGTGCACCGATTCGTGGTCCAGCAGCTCTGGGTGCTGGGCGGGTGTGCGGAAGTCCTTGCGAAAGAAGACCACGTTGCCTACCGTGAAGGCACCGGCAACGGGCAACCGTGGCCGGTAGTCCAGTGCATGGATGAGACCTCGTTGGCCGGGTTCGATCCGGCATCCGGTGCAACGGGCAAGTGCCAGGCCGCTCGGCGTGCTGAGGTTCAGCCAGTTCAGCCACGCCCGGAGACTTTCCCACTTGCCCATGGGCACCAGTGTAGCCAGAGGCCCGCGAGCGGCAAGAGCGCAGGTGGGACCGTTGGCCGGAATTGTTTGGCGCACGGCTCCAACCGCTAGAGTTGGAACTCAATCGGGGGAACAGCTTTCAGATCGTGCCCCCACATCGAGGAGAACTTATGAAGAAGATCGTATCCGTCATTGGTGTCATGGTGGCATTGGTACTGAGCTTGACCGGTTGCGTGAAGATGGATGTGGATCTCGCCGTTTCCAGCCCGGAGAAGGCGACGCTGGGTATGGTCGTTGCCGTGGACAAGAGCGCCCTGGGCGGCCGCAACTTCAGCGATGCCCTCCAGCAGCTCGGCGGCTCCGAGGAAGCACTGTTCAAGAACTTCCCCGAGGGAGTCGAGCGCGCGGCCTACGACAAGGACGGTTTCCAGGGCTTCAGCTTCACCGCTACCGACAAGTCGCTGACCGAGATCGGCGATCTTTCCGGCCAGCTCGGCCCGAAGGTCGAGATCGAGTTCCGTGACGGACTGTACTACTTCACGGGCCAGGGGCTGGGCGGCAACGACAACGCCGCGATCACCGAGGCTAACATGGTCGTCACCTTCCCGGGCGAGGTCACCGAGGCCAGCGCGGGCGCCGTCATCGAGGGCAACACCGTCACCTTCGACATGCGCAGCGCCACCGGACCGCTGACCGCGACCGCCAAGGAAGCCGACCACAGCGCGATCTACCTTTCGCTGCTCTTCGGCGGCCTGGCACTCGTGGGTGCCGTTGTTGCCGTGGCCATGATGCGCAAGCCGGAAGAGGCAGCGGCGCACACCGACCACGCCTAAGCAGCACCCAGCCGATCCTGTGCCGCGGGAAGCCCGGGGCATCGATCGGCAGGCATGACACAAAGGGACGAACGCACCGGAGCGTTCGTCCCTTTTGTCTTGGGTCCGGAGCCCGGAACCGGGTCTGCCGAACCCCGGCCTACTGCAGCCCTTCCAGGAACTTGGCGACGACGGGGCCCGCCGTTTGGGACCCGCCGCTGCCGTCGGCCACGAAGACCGCGACGGCCAGGTCGCCCTGGGCCACGATGGTCCAGGCATGGGCGTTGCGCTCGGAATCGTACTCGGCGGTGCCGCTCTTGCCGATGAGCGGCTTGCCCGGGATCTTCTTCAGCTCCTTGAGCGTCCCGTGGTCGACGACCTCCGCCATCATGGAGGCGAGTTCCTTGGCCTCCTGTGAGCCCAGTGGCGTCTTCGGCTCGGGGCCAGCGTCAGGCTTGGGCGATTCCACCAGGTGCGGGCTCACGGTGGCGCCACGGGCCACCGAGGCCGCCACGGTGGCCATGCCCAGCGGCGAGGCCTGGACCACGCCCTGGCCGATCCCGTTGGCGGCCAGCTCGGTGCCCGTGGAGTCCTCCGGGACCGACCCGAGGAATGATGCGGCCCCGGTCGCGGCCTCGAGATTGAGTCCCAGCGAGGCGGCGGCTTCCGCGAGGGCAGGCGCCTTGACGTCCTGGGCGCCCTGGAGGAAGACGGTGTTGCAGGACTGGGCCAGGGCCTCGGAGAGCGGGATCTTGCCGATGGCCGCCGCGGGGTAGCCGTCGTAGTTCTTGAAGCTCTTGCCGTCCACGCTCATCGTGGCGGGGCAGTCGACGGTCGTCTGGGGGGTGTCGCCGGAGCGCAGCATGGCAAGGGCCGTGACCACCTTGAACGTGGAGCCCGGCGCGTACTTGCCCAGCAGCGCCGTGTTTTGCGCGTTGGCGGCGGGACCGCTGGCCGCGGCAAGGATGGCGCCGTCGGAGGGCCGCACCGCGACGAGGGCGCTGTCGCTTGCCGCATCCACCAGCAGCGACTCCGCCAGCGTCTGGGTGTCCCGGTCCAGCGTTGTTTTGACGTCGGCCCCGTCGACGGGCTCCGATTCAAGCAGCGTGGAGACCTGTTTCCGTTGCGCGTCGTAGGTTCCGATGGTGTAGCCGGGTACACCGGCGAGCGTCTCCTGGTAGTCCTTCTGCAGGCCCGAGAGCCCGACCACGTCCCCGGCCTTGAGCTGGCCGTTGGACTCCGTGACCATCTCCGCGGTGGCCTCGCCGACGGAGCCGAGGATCGGGCGGGCGAAGGAACGCGTGGGGGCCAGGGGGAGGGACGTCGACTGGACCAGGGCGCCGGGGACAGCCTCGAACTGGGCCCGGGTGATCTCCAGATCCTCATCGTCGCGCAGGGTGATGGCCTGGACGAAGGCCCGGGGGCCCGCGGCCTCGACGCGCTTGGCGTAGTCGTCCGCATCGATCTCCACCAGCTTGGCAAGTGCCTTGGCGGAGGATGCCCACTTGGACTCCTCGAGGCCTTCCTTGTTGATGCCCACGTTGATGACCGGGCGCTCCGTGACAAGGGTCTGGCCCTGGTTGCCCAGGATGTCGCCGCGGACCGCGGCCACGGTCTTTCGTGCCACATATTGGCCCGCGGCCAATCCGGGCACTGCGATGGCGGGGTCGTAACGGACCTTCCAGGCCTTGGCGGACTCGTCCAGCTCCAGCGTCGCGGTGGTCTTGTACGCCCAGTCGGTGTCCGTCGCATCCAGGTCCCACACGGTGCTCAATGTGGCAGTGGCGGTCTTCGGGTCCGCGGAGCCCTCGTCGACGGCCACCGACTCCAGCGACACCGTGCGGGGGACGGACCCCATGGGTGCCAGCGCCTGGCCGAGATCGGCCGCTGCGGTCTCGGATCCGGGCCCGGTGAGCGGAACCCCGGAGAGCTCCAGGGACCCGATCCCCGTGGCCAGGAGGGCGGCAGCGGCATCGGGGGAGGGCGGGGCCGAGCACGCGCTCAGGGAGCCAAGCATCAGGAAGGCGGCGGCGGGCAGGGCACAGGTTTTTGCAACACGAGACATGGGAACCACTATTGCCTACAGCTCGAGGCGATGTCCACGACCCGCGCCGCCGACGCACGGGCGCCGCGATTCAGTGCCCGTGCATTCGAGCACCTAGAATGGACAGAGAAAACCAGAGACGCAAACAACAGTGAAAAGGGCCAAAGAACCCCATGTCTGAACCCACGAGTCCGGAAGCGGCCGTCATCGACGGCCATGCACCGGTCGTCCCGCATCCCACCGACGAGGCTGGCATCGACATTGCGGTGCAAGCGGCACTTGCAGCCTTTGCCGCTGCGACAAACCTGGACGAGCTGAAGACGGCGCGCCTGGCCCACACCGGCGAGAAGTCCCCGCTGTCGCTGGCCAACCGCGAGATCGGCCGCCTGGACAAGAGCGAGAAGGCCGTCGCCGGCAAGCTCATGGGTGCCTCGCGCGGTCGCGTCAACAAGGCGCTCGCCGAACGCACCGCGGTCCTCGAGGAAGAGGACGCAGCACGCATCCTCGTCGAGGAGACCGTCGACGTCACCGCCGCCCCGCGCCGCCGCCGCGCCGGTGCACGCCACCCGCTCTCCACGCTGCAGGACCGCGTGTCCGACATCTTCGTGGGCATGGGCTGGGAAATCGCCGAGGGCCCCGAGGTCGAGTCCGAGTGGTTCAACTTCGACGCACTGAACTTCGCCCCGGACCACCCGGCACGAGAAATGCAGGACACCTTCTTCATCGACCCGGTGGACTCGCACCTGGTGCTGCGCACCCACACCTCCCCGGTGCAGGTCCGCTCCATGCTCGAGCGCGAGGTGCCGATCTACGTGCTGTGCCCGGGCCGCGTGTACCGCACCGACGAGCTCGACGCCACGCACACCCCGGTCTTCCACCAGTTCGAGGGCCTGGCCATCGACAAGGGCCTGACCATGGCCGACCTGCGCGGCACCCTTGAGCACTTCGCCCGGCAGATGTTCGGCGAGGACGCCTCCATCCGCCTGCGCCCCAACTACTTCCCGTTCACCGAGCCCTCGGCCGAACTGGACATCTGGCACCCCGGCGCAAAGGGCGGCCCCCGCTGGATCGAGTGGGGCGGCTGCGGCATGGTCAACCCCAACGTCCTGCGCGCCGCGGGCATCGACCCGGAGGAATACTCCGGCTTTGCCTTCGGCATGGGCATCGAGCGCACGCTGATGTTCCGCAACGAGGTCCCCGACATGCGCGACATGATCGAGGGCGATATCCGCTTCAGCGAGCACTTCGGGATGGAGATCTAAGACATGCGTATTCCACTTTCATGGCTGCGCGAGTTCGCGCAGGTTCCGGCCGATGCAACGGCCGAAGACGTCATGGCGGAACTGGTCAAGGTGGGCCTCGAGGAAGAGGACGTGCACCGTCCCGCCGACGAGCTCTCCGGCCCGATCGTCGTGGGGCAGGTGCTCTCCCTGGTCAAGGAGGAGCAGTCCAACGGCAAGACCATCAACTGGTGCCAGGTCCGCGTGGTCCCCGAGGGCCAGCCGCAGACCCTGACCCACGAGGGCATCGACCCCTCCGGCGTGCAGGGCATCATCTGCGGCGCGCACAACTTCGTGGAGGGCGACAAGGTCGTCGTCACGCTGCCCGGCGCCGTGCTGCCCGGAGACTTCAGGATCAGCGCCCGCAAGACCTACGGCCACCTCTCGGCCGGCATGATCGCCTCCTCCCGCGAGCTGGGCATCGGGGACGACCACGACGGCATCATCGTGCTCTCCCGCCTGGGCCTGGACCCGGAGATCGGGACCGACGCGATGGAGCTGCTGGGCCTCTACGACCAGGCCGCGGAAATCAACGTCACCCCGGACCGCTCCTACGCGTTCTCGATCCGCGGCGTGGCCCGCGAGTTCGCGCACGCCACGGGCACCGCCTACACCGACCCGGCCTCGCTGGTGGTCGTTGACGCGGCAACGGGGCCCGGCCACCCGGTCACCCTGGCGGACACCGCGGGGATCTACGGCAAGGACGGCTGCGACCGCTTCGTCACCCGCAGCGTCACCGGCGTCGACGCCTCGCTGCCGACCCCGCCGTGGATGGCCAGCCGCCTGAACCTCGCGGGCATGCGCTCGATCTCGCTGGTCGTCGACATCTCCAACTACGTCATGCTGGAGCTGGGGCAGCCGCTGCACTTCTACGACGTCGACAAGCTCACCGGCGGCATCACGGTGCGCCGTGCGAACCCGGGGGAGACCCTGCAGACCCTGGACGGCAAGGAGCGCAAGCTGCACGTCGAGGACCTGCTGATCACCGACGGCTCGGGTGCCATCGGCATCGCCGGCGTCATGGGCGGGGGGGCCACCGAGGTCTCCGAGACCACCGCCAACGTGCTGATCGAGGCCGCGCACTTCGAGCCGATCTCGATCGCCCGCTCGCGCCGCCGCCACAAGCTGCCCTCCGAAGCCTCGAAGCGCTTCGAGCGCGGCGTCGACTGGGAGATTGCAGACGTTGCCGCGCAGCGTGCCGTGGACCTGCTGGTGGAGCTGGCCGGCGGCACCGCCACCACGCTCATCACCGATGTGGGAACCGCACCTGCCGGCGTCGTGATCGACCTGCCGGCGCACTTCGCCTCGCAGCTGATCGGCGTCGAGTACACCGAGGACCAGATCACCTGGGCCCTGACGGAAATCGGCGCTCAGGTCGAGTCCGTCGAGGGCGGCTACCGGGTCACCGCGCCGTCATGGCGCCCGGACCTTGCCACCAAGCAGGACCTGACCGAGGAAATCGCCCGCCTGGTGGGCTACCACCTGATCCCGGCGACGCTTCCCACGGCCCCTCCGGGCCGCGGCCTGACCCGCACCCAGTCCCAGCGCCGCCGCGTCATGGCCGCGCTGGCCGATGCTGGCCTGACCGAGGTGCTGTCCTACCCGTTCGTCTCCGCAACGCAGAACAACACGTTCGGCGCGCCGGTGGCCGGCGAGGTCCCCGCGGTCAAGCTCTCCAACCCGCTCTCGAGCGAGTTCGGCTCCATGCGCACCTCGATCCTGCCGGGCCTGCTGGGCATCGCCCGCCGCAACCACGGCCGCGGGTTCCGCGACCTGGCCCTGTACGAGGCCGGCCTGGTGTTCCTGCCGGGCGAAAAGACGGGCACCGAGACCATCCCGCCGCTGGGCATCAAGCCCTCCGACGCGGAGCTCGACGCGCTGTACGGCGGCCTGCCGCACCAGCCGATGCACATCGCCGCCGTGCTTACCGGGCACGATTCGCCCGTCGCGGCGGCCCACGTCCCGCGCGTCTACGACTGGGCCGACGCGCTTGATGTCGCCAAGCTGGTCTCCGACGTGCTTGGCGTGGAGGTCGTTGTCTCCCAGGGCGCCCACCAGGCGTTCCACCCGGGACGCACCGCGGCGCTCGCGCTGCGCAGCGGCACCCCGGTGGGCTACGCCGGCGAGCTGCACCCGAAGCTGCTGGCCGAGCTCGACCTGCCCGAGCGCACCGTCGCCATGGAGATCGACGCGGACATCCTCTTCGAGGCATCCGCCGACGTGATCGTGGCCAAGGAGATCTCCACCTTCCCGATCTCCACGCAGGACGTCGCCCTGGTGGTCGACGCCCACGTGGTGGCCGCCGACGTGCTGGAGACCCTGCGCGAGGGCGCCGGCGAACTGCTCGAGGACATTGCGCTCTTCGACGTGTACTCCGGCACCGGCATCGAGGACGGCAAGAAGTCGCTGGCCTTCGGCCTGCGTTTCCGCGCCGGCGACCGCACGCTGACCGCAGACGAGGCCTCCGAGGCGCGTGCCGCCGCAGTGGCCCTGGCCGCCGAGCGTTTCGCCGCCGTGCAGCGCTGACTCGCACTGAACACCGGGGCCGGCCGCCCTCCCGAACACGGGGGAGCGGCCGGTCTCCGGCGTTAAGGCCCACGGCGGAACGTCATTCCCTGAACCTGTACACCCGGAAGATCTTGCGCCCGTTGCTGTCTCGGATGGTCGGGTTCAGGCTGTGCATCACGTGGACCTTTCCGCCCCGGGTCGGGTCTGCTTCGACCTTGATGCCCTCGGATTCGAGGTCGCCGAGATACTGGCCCTTGATGATGTAGGTCCGGTCGTGCTTGATCTTCCCGCTGTTCGTGTAGGCGTAGCGGTAGATCGTTGGCGATTTTCCCGCGGGGCCGCCGAAGACGTAGAGGAACTTCTTGTTGGTTCCCACGCCCTTGATGTCGAAACCCTGGAACGAACCGTGCGGGCGTGCCGGTTCCTTGAAGCGGGACACCATCAGGTCCTTGGCCTTGGAGATCGCCAGCTTCTGTCCGGGTGCCTTCAACATGCGCCCGGTCAGGGCTGCGGTCTTGTACACGGCGTAGTGGTGGGAGGACCCGACCGTGATGCTGATGGCCAGCCGGTCGTCCCCGTCGGCCAGTGCCACGTTGCTCCGGTAGGCGTTGCCGGACTTGCCCGGGACGATCGCCGCCAGGTTCTTCAGCATGCCCACCCTGTGGTAGCTCGCCTTGCGCGAGCCCGCGGGTGCCTTCTTGTACTGGATCAGCGAGATTGTCCGTGAGAAGTAGTACGGCGGGACCCCGTTGGAAGTGCTCCCGATCCACAGGTAGGTCCGGCCGTTTTTCGTGTAGACCTCGAGCGATTCGCCGTGCCCGTACCCCTTCAGCATGACGCTGTCCCTCTGGGTGCAGGTTCCCGCCGGCGTGCGGGTGCACCTGGAGACCCTGGTATCCTGGCCGACCTGCTGGGCGATGTAGACATCCTTGCCGGCGCCATGGTCGAATGCCTGGATCGCCTGGTCCTGCGCGGGAGGATCGAACCTGAAGACCCGTTCGGGTTTCAAGGCGCGCTTGGCGATCGAATCGGCAGCCAGCCCGGGTGAAGCAGAGGTGATGAGCAGTGTGGCCAAGGATGCGGCGACAAGCCTGAGCATCGTTTTTCGCATAAGACTCTGCCCTCCAAACAACGTTGAAGTAGGTAGCTTGCTAAGTCTTTGGGGCCCAAGTGGAACCAGTATATGTCCGCGTCCAGCAACCGCAAGAGGCCGCCGAAGGGATTGCCTCGACAAACCACACCATGCGCTGCCGCGGTGCGCTGCCATGGACCATCGCCATGAGGCCGCCCTGTCATTCGCGCTTGCCATCCGTCGTGGTGAGGCCTTGCGCCGCAGGGCCCGGGCACTGGTTCCCACAACGGTGCAACCGGAACAGTGGCAACGGGCATCAATTCGCGTCGCTCGTACGTAATTTGCAGGTGCGCCGGCCCGCGACCGTACTCAGTCCACGGTGGTGGCGGTGGAAGCCACTTCGACGTGCAGGCCGGCCCGCAGCGTCTGCAGGACCACGCAGTACTTCTCCGTTGTCGCGACAAGGTCCGCGACCTCTTGTTCGCCGGCGCCGGTCCGCAGCTCGAAGGAGAGCCGGATGGCCCGGAAGCCCACCGGCGCATCGGGATCAAGGCCCAGGGTGCCGCGCACATCCAGGTCGCCCTCGGCCCGCACCGTGCCGGAGACCTCGATCGCGCGGTTGGTGGCCACCGCGGCCAGGGTGACCCCGGCACAGGCCACCAGCGCTTGCAGCAGCAGGTCCCCGGAGCAGGCCAGCGAGCCGTCGCCGCCTGTCGCAGGGTGCAGGCCCGCCTCCACCAGGGCACGGCCCGTCTGCACGGAGCAGGACAGGCCCTCCCCGCCCAGGGTCCCGCTGGCCTTCAACAGGATGGTTCCGGCTTCCGGACGCTCCCGGTAGAGCTGCTTGAGCGGTTGCTGCACGCTGCGCAAGGCGTCCCTGTCCATCTGCCCGATCCCGTCCCGTAGGTTCCATGCGGGGCACGGCCCCGTGCCTTGATTATGCGCCGGGATGAAGGGGGCAGCCAGAGATCCCCTAGAACTCCTCGCCGTCGGCGATGACGGCGGAGGCCGGGCCGACGATGTGCGGGTCCGGGGTCCCGACCAGCTCGTGGTCCTTGCCCTCGTAGTCGAAGAGGCTCAGCACGTGGCGCATGGCCTCGAGGCGGGCGCGCTTCTTGTCGTTGGACTTCACCACGGTCCACGGCGCCCATCCGGTGTCGGTGCTGCGGAAGGTTTCCTCCTTGGCCGCCGTGTAGGCGTCCCACTTGTCCAGCGAGGCCAGGTCGGTGGGGGAGAGCTTCCACTGCCGCACCGGGTCGATCTGGCGGATCGTGAAGCGGGTGAGCTGTTCGCGGCGGGAGACCGAGAACCAGAACTTCACCAGGGTGATCCCGTCGTCGACGAGCTGCTGCTCGAAGGCCGGGGCCTGGTGCATGAAGCGGTCGAACTGTTCCCGGGTGCAGAATTCCATGACGCGCTCGACGCCGGAGCGGTTGTACCAGGAGCGGTCGAAGAGCACGATCTCCCCGGCCGCCGGCAGGTGGGCGATGTAGCGCTGGAAGTACCACTGGGTGGTTTCGCTTTCACTGGGCTTGCCCAGTGCGACGGTGCGTGCCCCGCGCGGGTTCAGGTGCTCGGTGAAGCGCTTGATGGTCCCGCCCTTGCCGGCGGCGTCGCGGCCCTCGAAGAGCACCACGAGCCGGCGGCCGGTGGCCTTGATCCAGACCTGGAGCTTCAGCAGCTCGATCTGCAGCAGCCGCTTCTCCATGTCATACCGGGTGCGGTCCATGCGCTTGGGGTACGGGTAGTCCTCGCGCCAGGTGTCGACGGGTTCGCCGGAGGCGGTGAGCAGCACCGGGTCGTCATCGTCGTCGTCGCGGACGGAGTAGCCGTGGGCGGCCAGATCAAGCATTTGCATGCCTCGAAGCTACAGAGGCCGGGTGAACGGCGGGTGAACGCAGGGTGCCCGTGAGGGGTCTGACATGGACCGGCACGCAACAGACCGCTGCGTGGCAGCCCCTCAGCCGCGCAGCGGCCCGGCCTCCGGGAACGGCGGCAGGGCCTCCTGCAGGAGCCAGGGAGCCATGAACGCGGCGGCGGGCAGGCCCAGGGACAGGTGGGCGTCGAGGTGGCCGAGGAAACCCGCGGCCGTGACGGTCCCGTGCCGCCCCGCGGCGCTCCACGAGCGCAGCATCGCGAAAAAGGCCCGGTCCCCTGACGCCAGGCGCAGGGCGTGCAGGGCCAGGGCTCCGCGCTTGTAGACCCGGTCATCGAACATGTCGGCGGGCCCGGGGTTCCCGACCGCCAGGTCCTGTGGCAGGGCCGCGAGCATCGACCAGGCCCCGCGGGCGCGCTCGTCGGCGCCGAGCGAACCCGACGCCTCGGACCAGATCCACTCCGCGTAGCAGGCGAAGCCCTCGTGCAGCCAGATGTCCCGCCACGCGCCGGCGGTCAACGAGTTGCCGAACCACTGGTGCGAGAGCTCGTGGGCGATCAGCCGCTGCTGCTCCCAACCCGGGGCCAGGTGGTTTTTGCCCAGGATGCAGATGCCGTGCGCCTCCAGCGGGATCTCCAGGTCGTCCTCGGCGACCACCACGGTGTACTCGGCGAACGGGTAGGGGCCGAAGGCGTCGGTGAACGTCTCGATCATCCGCGGCTGGTCGGCCAGCGCCGCGGCGGCTGTCCGCTGCTGCGCCGGGCTCGCGGCAATCCACTGGGGGACCGCGTGCGGCGCCTCGGCGTGCCGCCCGCCCTCGGCGGCCCCCGTGCCCTCCAGTGCCCGGAGTTCGTAGCGCCCGATCTGCAGGGTCGCCAGGTAGCTGGCCATGGGCTCGTCGACCTCGTAGGTCCAGGCCTCCCGGGTGGCCCGGCGCTGCCGCTCGACAAGGCGCCCGTTGGCCACCGGGCGGTAACCGGCGTCCGTGGCGATGCGGATGCTGTAGGTGGCCTTCTGGCTGGGGTGGTCGTTGCAGGGGAACCAGGTGGCGGCCCCGTTGGGTTGGCCCGCCACGAGTACCCCGTCGGTGAGCTCCTCCCAGCCGACCTCGCCCCAGGCGCCCCGGCGCGGGCCGGGGTTCCCGCCGTAGCGCACCTCCACGGTGAATTGCTCGCCGGCGGGCACGGGGGAGGGCAGCTGCAGTTCCAGCTTGCCGGCTTTCTGCGTGAACCTGGAGACCTTGGCGCCGTTGAGCTGGCAGCGCGAGGCCCGCAGCCCGGAGAGGTCCAGGTCGAGGCGCTGCAGCTTGGCAGTGGCCACGGCGGTGATCACCGCGCGCCCGTCCAGCCGGTTGCCTCCGAGCCGGCAGTCCAGGTCGAGGTCGTAGTGCAGCACCCGGTAGGCGGCGCTGCCGGAGCGGGGCACGTACGCGTCGGGCAGGAAGGGCGCGGCCGGGAGGGACGTGGACGGCGAGGCGTCGGGCCCGTCGGTGCGGTGTGGCGGGGTGTGGCTCATGGCTGCGGGGGACTCCAGGGTTGGACGGGGTTTCCCATCCAGTAGCTCGACGGGGGCACTGAGTCTCCGCGCATCACCAGCGACCCCGGGCCGACGGTGGCTCCCGCGGCCAGCGAGGCGGCCGGCAGGATGACCCCGTGCGGGCCCAGGGTGGATCCCGCGGAGAGTTCCACCGTATCAATGGCCATGACCCGGTCGTGGAAGAGGTGGGTCTGGACGACCGTGCCGCGGTTGACGGTGGCGCCGTCGCCGAGGGTGACGAGGTCGGCCTCGGGGAGCCAGTAGCTTTCGCACCACACGCCGTGGCCGATCCGTGCGCCCAGCGCCCGCAGCCACCAGACCAGGGCGGGGGAGCCGGCGGCAGCGTGGGCGAACCACGGGGCGCAGACCATCTCGATGAACGTGTCGACGACCTCGTTGCGCCAGATGAACGAGCTCCACAGCGCGTGCTCGCCTGGCCGGATGGGCCCGACCAGCAGCCACTTGGCGGCGACCGCCGAGGCCGCGGCGACGGCCCCGGCGGCCAGCATCACGGCGCCGCTGAGCAGCGCCGCGACGAGGTAGCCGTAGCCGGCGGCCAGCACGTCAAGCAGCACCAGCACCAGTGCGGCAACGCCCACCGTGACGACGACCGGCACGAACCGGCACAGCTCCCACAGGGCGCGGGCCACCTTCAGGCGCAGCGGCGGGGCGTAGGTCACCGAGTCGTCCGCGGCCACCGCGGTGCGGCGCAGGCGCACCGGCGGGCTGCCCAGCCAGGAGGTCCCGGCCTTCGCCTTGGCCGGGGTGGCGGAAAGCACCGCGACCAGGCCGTTGCGCGGCACCCGGCGCCCGGCCCCGGCGATGCCGGAGTTGCCCAGGAAGGCGCGCTTGCCGATCTTCGCCCGTCCGACCTTCATCCAGCCGCCGCCGAGTTCGTAGGTGGCGACCATGGTGTCGTCGGCCAGGAATGCGCCGGAGGCGATCGTCGTCATCTTGGGGATCAGCAGCACCGTGGAGGCCTCCACGTTGCGCCCGACCTTGGCACCGAGCAGGCGCAGCCACACGGGGGTGAAGAGCGAGGCATAGAGGGGGAAGAGCAGGTCGCGCGCCATGTCCAGCAGGCGTTCGGTGGCCCAGACCTGCCAGCCGGTCCGGCTGTCGACCCGGTGCCAGCCCTCGCGCAGGCCCAGGCCCAGCAGCCGGGTGGCGGCGAGCACCAGCAGCATGTTCAGCAAGAACCAGGTGAGCGCGGCGGCGGGGACTGCCAGCGCGAGCCGGGCCGGGGAGTCGTGCAGGGATTCCTGGCCGCGCAGCAACAGGGCCGCCACGCACACGGCACCGGCGATCGAGAGCAGCGGCAGCGCGCCGAGGGCCGCGGAGGCCAGCGCATACACGGCGCGGCGTCCGCGTCCGGCGCCGCGGGCCCCGGCCTCGGCGGGCCACTGCGGCTTGGCCTTGCCCGTGCGGGTGGCCGGGGAGCCCGAGTAGGCGGAGTGCGCCTTGGTGGACCCGGCCAGGGCCGAGCCCGCGGCCAGCACCACACCCTCGGCGAGCACGGAGCCGGGCATCAGGGTGCTGCGCGCCCCGACGATGGCCCCGGCACCGACCTCGACGGAACCGACGTGGACCCGGTCGCCGTCGATCCAGTATCCGGTGAGGTCCACCTCGGGTTCGATGCTGGCGCCGTGCCCGACGCTCAGCAGCCCGGTGACCGGCGGGATCGAGTGCAGCTGCACCCCGGTGCCGACCGTGGCGCCCAGGGCGCGGGCGTACCACTGGATCCAGTGGGCGCTGCCCAGCGAGACGGGGTCCGCCAGGTCGGCCACCTGCTGGGCCATCCACAGCCGCAGGTGGACCTTGCCCGAACGCGGGTAGCTGCCGGGTTCCAGGTTGCGCAGCAGCGTGCGGGCCGCGGCCACGGAGATGAGCATGCGCCCGGGGGAGGAGGCGAAGAGCAGCCACAGGGCGCCGACCGCCCACCAGGAAAGCCGTGGCGCCTCGGTGAACACGCCCAGGGCGCCGAGCACGTTGTTGCCCGCCGCCAGGTACACGAGCCAGCGCATGCCCACCAGGATGAAAGTGGGCACGCCCATCAGCGTCTGGAAGACCTGGGCCTTGCGGGTGGTGCGCGCCACGGCGCGGACCTCGACGGGTTCGTCGGAGCCCGCACCCAGGGCCTCGATCAGCGACCCGAGGCGCGGGTGGGAGTAGATGTCCGCAACGGCGACCGTGCGGTGGCGCTCGCGCAGGGCGGAGACCAGCTGCGCGGCGGCCAGCGAGCCGCCGCCGGAGGCGAAGAAATCCGCGTCAAGGGAGGTGACGGGGGTTCCCAACACGCCGGTCCAGCGTTCGATGACCCAGCGGGCGTCTTCGCCGAGCTCCGGCAGTTCGCCCTCGGTCTCGGCGGCCCCGGCCAGCGGCCAGGGCAGGGCGTGGCGGTCCACCTTGCCGCTGGTCTTGGTGGGCAGCGTGTCCACCACGGCCAGCAGCGGGATGAGCGGGGCCGGGAGCATGCCGGCGAGCCGTTCGCGGGCCGCGGGTGTGTCGTAGGTGGGGTCGGCGGCCAGGTACCCGACGAGGACCTGGTTTCCGGCGGCCGTGGTCTTCACCGCCGCCGCGGCTCCGGAGACCCCGGGCAGGGACTGCAGCGCGGCGTCGATCTCGCCCAGCTCGATGCGCCGGCCCCCGAGCTTGACCTGCTCGTCGAGCCGGCCCAGGAAGATGAGCCCTTCCGGGTCGGCCTGCACCAGGTCGCCCGAGCGGTAGGCCCGCTGCCAGCCCAGCGACTCGAAGGGCGCGTACTTTTCGGCGTCCTTCCCGGGGTCCAGGTAGCGGCCGAGCCCGACACCGCCGATGATCAGCTCCCCGCTCTGCCCGGGGGCCACCGGTACGCCTTCGGCATCCACGACTGCCAGGTCCCAGCCCTCCAGCGGCAGCCCGATCCGCACCGGGCCGCTCCCGTCCATGCGGGAGGCGCAGGCCACGACGGTGGCCTCGGTGGGCCCGTAGGTGTTCCAGACCTCGCGCCCGGTCACCGCCAGGCGGGCCGCAAGCTCCGGCGGGCAGGCCTCCCCGCCGAAGATCAGCAGGCGCACGTTCTCCAGCGCCTCCGCGGGCCAGAGCGCGGCGAGCGTGGGCACCGTGGAGACCACCGTGACGCCGCGGGTCACCAGCCAGGGACCCAGGTCCATGCCCGAGCGAACCAGCGCGCGCGGGGCGGGCACCAGGCAGGCCGCGTGGGCCCAGGCCAGCCACATTTCCTCGCAGGAGGCGTCGAAGGCGACGGAGAGGCCCGCCAGCACGCGGTCCCCTGGCCCCAGCGGCCCGGCGGCGAGGAAGATCCGGGATTCGGCGTCGACGAAGGCCGCCGCGGAGCGGTGGGTGATGGCCACGCCCTTGGGGGTGCCGGTGGATCCGGAGGTGAAGATGACCCAGGCGTCGTCGCCCGGCGCCGCGGCGCGGGCGGGTCCGGGGTGCGGGCCCTCGCGCAGGGAGTCGATGGCGCCCCGGGCCCCGAGCACCGCGGCGACCCCGGCCTCGGAAAAGACAAGCCTGGCGCGTTCCTCCGGGTCGTCGGCGTCGACCGGTACGTAGGCGGCGCCGATGGACAGGGTCGCGAGGATGCCGATGTACAGCCCGCGGGTGCCCGAGGGGATGCGGATGCCGATGCGGTCCCCGGCACCGAGCCCGGCTGCGCGCAGGCGGTGTGCCGCCTCGCCGACCGCCAGCAGGAGTTCGGCGTAGGTGAGCGGGCGCTCGCCGTCGTCGAGGGCCGGTGCGTCGGGGTGGGCCGCGGCGCTGGCCTCGAGGATGTCCATGAGGGTGCGCGGTTCCGGGGCCAGCTCGCTGCCGGGGTACTGCGGCAGGAACCCGGGGCCGGTGGCCTCCCGGAGGGAAGTGCTGGGGCTTTGTTCCACTGTGGCTTTCCTGAAGCGGTGCCCGGTCCTCCCGTGCGGGGGTCCGGGGCATGGGGCCCGGCGCCGTGGCAGGGAGGCACACCGGTCAGGTGGCTGCCACCGCACGGCCGGCATGTACGGGATCACCGTAGCGATGAAAGGTTAACGGAAGGTGTCCAAGTGCGTGCGGACAAGGTGTTTCGGGACGCCGGGCGTCACAAATCCGGGCCGGTGGAGCGGCACGGTACGGGCGCGCGGAGCGCCCGGCCGGCGCGCGGGATAACCTTGGCACAGAAAGAGCCCGTGAACCCCGGCGCCGGCAGACACCGGGCGGGAGGTTCCGGGCACGGGCGATTCCAGGCCGGGGCGATTCCAGGCACGGACGGCACGGGACGGAAGAGGCAGGGGCATGGGCCACCGGGAGGACAAGGCAGGGCCGGCTCCGGCCGACTGGCCGCGCTGGGCCGCCGCCCCGCTGGCTGAGGCAGCCCGTCACCCGGAGGTGCGGCTCTCCGACGGCGAGGTCGAGCGCGCCGGCGGGTACCGAGCCGGCCGCCCCCGTGAGGATTTCACGGCGGGCCGCGTGCTGGCGCGGGTGCTGGCGGCAGGGCTGCTGGGTAGGACCGGGGAATCCCCGGTGCATCCCGGGGAACTGGTGCTTGCCCAGCACTGCCCCGCCTGCGCCTCGTCCCTGCACGGGGTGCCGAGGATCGTGGTGCCGAGGTCCGGGCTCTCCTTCGCCGTCTCCTATGCGCGCACCGCGGGCTGGATGTTGCTGGGCCTGGCTCCCGCGACATGGCGCATCGGGGTGGACCTGGTGGACCTCGGCGATCCGGTGTTCGCCCCGGAACCCGTCGACGGCGCCTTCGACGCCTACGCCTACGCGCCGGGGGAGGTCGCGCAGCTCGCCGCGCTGCCGGGGCCGGAGCGGAGGATCCGCAGGGCCCGCTGGTGGGCGCTGAAGGAGGCGGTGGCGAAGGCTGCCGGCGAGGGCATCGCAGGCAGCGGCGGGATCCCCGTCGTCGACGGGCCCGCACGCCACCTGTTGCTGCGCAGCCCCGGGACCGGCTGCGCGGAGCTGGGCCCGGGGATGGCGGACCGGCTGGGGCACATGCTCCCCGAGCACCTGGTCGGCAGCATCGTCTGGGCGCCGCGCTGAGGATCCCGCCCGGCCCGGACAGGCCGGACAGGCCGGACGGGCCCGGACCCTGCCGGGATCAGCCCTTGACCGAGCCGCTCATCAGGCCGCCGACGAAGTACTTGCCCAGCAGGATGTAGACCACCAGCGTGGGCACCGAGG
Organism: Paeniglutamicibacter selenitireducens; assembly: GCF_051550675.1. NCBI lineage: Bacteria > Bacillati > Actinomycetota > Actinomycetes > Micrococcales > Micrococcaceae > Paeniglutamicibacter > Paeniglutamicibacter selenitireducens. The sequence continues at coordinate 87,257 of NZ_JBPULF010000013.1, forward strand.
CGATCAGGGCCCCGGCCATCGACGCCGCGTAGTCGGTGAGCTGGCCGCCGGCCAGGAAGCTCAGTGCGATCGTCACCGGCCCGTTGCGTCCGGAGGAGAAGAACGACGCGAAAAGGTAGTCGTTCCACGCCGAGGTGAACTGCCAGATCAGCACCACCACGAAGCCGGGGGCGGAGACCGGCAGGATCACCGAGGCGTAGGTGCGGATGATCCCGGCGCCGTCCATGCGGGCCGCCTCGATCAGTTCGCTGGGCACCGACTCGTAGTAGTTCCGGAAGATCAGCGTGCAGATGGGCAGCCCGTAGACGATGTGCAGCAGCATCAGCGACGGGATGCCCTGCGGGACCCCCAGGTCGCTCATCAGCTGGGTCAGCGGGATCATCACGGCCTGGTAGGGGATGAACATGCCGAAGAGGATCAGCGTGAACACCACGTTCGCCCCCGGGAAGCGCCACTTGGAGAGCACGTAGCCGTTCACCGACCCGAGTGTCGCCGACACCAGGGCGGCGGGGATGACCATCAGGAAGGTGCGGCCGAGCGCCGGGGCCAGCGTGGTCCAGGCCTTGGCCCAGCCGGCGGTTTCCCACTCCTGCGGCAACAGCCAGGCGCGCGAGGGGTCTGCGTCGGAGGTCCCCTTGAAGCTGGTGATGACCAGGACATAGGCGGGGATCAGGATGACGACGACGAAGAAGAGCAGCAGCGCGTACTTCAGGGTGCGGTTGATCCGGCGCCTGCCGTGGTGCGCCGTTCCCGCGGGGACGGTGTCGGTGCCGCCGGGGATGGCCCGGTCGATGGTCGGGGTTGCCATCAGCGCTTCTCCGCTCGCGAGGTGTACATGAGGTAGGGGATGACCACGAGCGCCACGAGCACCAGCAGGATCATGCCGATCGCCGCGGCGTCGGCGTAGTCGCTGCCGATGTACTTGACCCACATCATGGTGGCCGGGACCTGCACGTCGTAGGTGTTGGCATCCGGGACTATGGCGCGGATCAGGTCGAAGAGCTTCAGCGACATGTGGCCGATGATGATGACCGCCGAGAGCATGACGGGGCTCAGCTGCGGGAAGATGACGTGGCGGTAGAGCTTCCACTCGCTGCAGCCGTCGATCCGCGCGGCCTCGCGCAGCTCCTCGGGGATGCCGCGGAAGCCGGCGAGGAACAGCGCCATGACGTAGCCCGACAACTGCCAGATGGCCGGGACGGCGATCGCCGCGATGCCCCAGGTGGGGTTCGACCACCAGTCGTTTTGCAGGAAGCCCAGCCCCACCGAGTCCAACAACCGGTTCAGCCCGGTGGCGCGCTCGCCGCCGGGCTGGTCGGTCTGCAGGCTGGAGAGCAGCCAGCGCCAGACGACGCCGGAAGCGATGAAGGAGACGGCCATCGGGAAGAGGTACACGGCGCGGAAGAACCCCTCGCCCTTGGCCGGCTTGTCCAGGAGCCAGGCCCAGAGGAAGCCGAAGAGCAGGGTTCCGGAGAGGAAGACGACGGTGAGGATGAGGAGGTTGGAGAGCGAGTGCTGGAAGTTCGGGTCGGCCAGCAGGTTGGTGTAGTTCTCGAACCCGACGTACTTGTTGCTGGGCTTGGCCGTGTGCTGGTTGGTCAGGCTGACGCGGAAGTTCTCGGCGATGAGCCAGTACACGAAGACGCCGACCAGGATGATGGTGGGGGTCAGGAGCAGAAGCCCCGGACCCCAGTGCCTGACACGCCTGAACATGTGTATCCTCCCTCAAGGATGTGGAGCCAAGACGCGTGGGGGCGGTTGCGTGCCGTGTCGGCTGCTACCGCCCCACGTGGGTGGTGGATGTGTTTACTTGGCGAACTTTTCCGCGGTGGCGGCTGCCGATTCCTGCAGGGTTGCAACGTTGCCGTCGCCGCCGAACTTGCTGACCGCGGTGCTCAGGTCGTTGAGCCAGGCAACCGGGACCGCGGCGCCGTGGGCGAGGGAGGAGACGATCTTGTCCTGGGAGAAGTCCTTGATGGCGCTCTTCTGGTAGTCGGAGAAGTCGTCGGTCTTGGCCGTGGTGTTGGCGGGGATCGAACCCTTGGCCTTGTTGAAGGCACTCTGGCCCTCGGGCGAGCCTACGGTGGTCAGCCATGCCTTGGCGCCGTCCGGGTTCGGGGCACCCACCGGGAGGGTGAAGGAGTCGGCCAGGAAGTTGAAGACGCCCTGGGTTCCGGGCATCGGGAAGTAGGTGTAGTCGACCCCGGCCTTGTCGCCGTCCTGCGCGAACTTGGCTTCGGCCCAGTCGCCCATGAGGTTGTAGGCGGCGGCGCCGTCCTGTACGAGCTGCGTGGCAGGCGCCCAGTCGCTCAGCGAGTCGCGGTCGGAGTTGGTGTAGCCGAGGGCCTTCTTATAGGCCTCGATGGCCTTGGTGACATCCGCGCCCTTCCAGTCCGTCGTGCCGTCCCACAGGCCGTTGTAGCCGTCGACGCCGAGGCTGGAGAGCAGCACGTTCTCAAAGAGCTGGACCTGGGTCCAGGAGCCGCCCACCGCCAGCGGGGTCTTGCCCGTGGCCTTGATCTTGTCCATGTCGGCGAACCACGCGTCGAGGTTCTCGGCGGGCTTTTCCGGGTCCAGCCCGGCGTTCTTCAGGACCTCGACGTTGGCCCACACCACGTTGGAGCGGTGGATGTTGGAGGGGACCGAGTAGATCTTGCCGTCGACGGTGAGGCGGTCCACGAGGTCCTTGGGGAACTGGTCGGCCAGCTTGTTGTCGGCGTAGAAGCTTGTCAGGTCCTCGAGCTGCTCGGCATCGATGTAGTCCTGCAATTCGGCACCGGCGTGGGCCTGGAACGAATCCGGCGGGTTGCCGGCCTTGAGCTGGGCGGCAAGCACGCTCTTGGCCTGGGAGCCGGCTCCGCCGGCGACGGCCAGGTTGTCGAAGGTCAGGTTCGGGTAGTCCTTGGTGAAGACCCCGACGAGTGCGTCGAGGCCGACCTTCTCGGAGCCGTCGGCCCACCAGGTGAACACGCCGACCTTGCCTGTGGCTTCGCTCGGCGGGGCTGCCGATCCGGAAGGCGTGTCCGAGGCACCGCCACAGCCGGCCAGGGCCAACCCCAATGTTGCTGCCGCTGCAACCAGCGTGAGACGACGACGCATAACTACCTCCACGGATGTTTGAAAATGTTTGATCATGTCGAATTGCATGTTTGCAACTTCGACCATAGTGACCCTAGTCACATATGCAGTCAACTACTTAACGCAAATTGTTACCTGTGCATCGGTTCCGGGGCCGGCTGGGGGAGCGTCGCGGCCCGCCGGAGCACGAGCGCGGCCGCTCCCAGTGCCTCGGCGCGGTCGCCCAGCAGCGACATGCACAGCGTGGTGTTTTCCCCGATGACGGGTATGGCGTGCCGCTGCAGTCCGCGGCGGATCGGCGTGAGCAGCAGGTCGCCCAGCGGGGCCAGCGGTCCGCCCAGGACGAAGACCTCGGGGTTGATGAGGTTGGCGACGTTGGCCAGCGCGTGGCCGACGGCGGCCCCCAGGTCGTCGATGACCCGCAACGTGGCGGGGTCGCCGGAACGGGCCCGTTCGATGATGCCCTCGATGCCCACGGGCGAGCCCTCGGTGCGGCTGAGCAGCTCGACCATGATCCCGGTGGAGGCCACGGTTTCCAGGCAGCCGCGGTTGCCGCAGCGGCAGATCAGGCCCCGGTCGAAGATCGTCGAATGCCCGATTTCGCCCGTGATGCCGAGGCTGCCGTAGTACGGCGCGCCGTTGAGGATCAACCCGGTTCCGATTCCACTGCCGATTTTCAGGAAGCAGAGGTGGGCGCATTCCTGGTGCTCGCCCCAGGTAATTTGGGCCAGTGCGCCAAGGTTTGAGTCGTTGTCGATGAAAACCGGCAGGTCAAGGGCCTGGCGCAGGCGGGCTTCGATGTCGATGTCCACCCACTCCGGAAGGATCGCGCCGCGGACCACCATGTTGGTGCGGTGGTCGATGGGCCCGGGGATGCCGATGCCCGCGCCGATGAGCTGGCTGCGGGCGGTGCCGGTGCGCTCGCACAGGGATTCAAGGATCCGGGCGGCCGTCTCGATGCTGGTTTCCGCGCGGTGGCCTACCTCGAGCGCTGCGTGCTCCTCGTCGACGAGCCTGAAGCCTGGGCGGGCGAGGACCACCCGGACGTGGCTGCGGCCGAAGTCGATCCCCACCGCCACGTCCGCCTCGTCGAGCACCGTGACCCCGAGCGCGCGGCGCCCGGAACTGGTGGTCGGCGTGGTGGAGACGCGGCCTGAGGACACCAGGGCCTTGACGATGTTGGAGATTGTTGCCGTCGACAGGCCGGTCGAGCGTGCAAGTGCCGCTTGGGTGAGTGTTCCCTGGTTCCGCAGCGTGGCCAGGACGCGCTGTTCGTTGGACTCGCGGAGGGCCGACTGCGACCCGGGGTTCTGGTTTGCTGCGCGGGTGTGTGGATCTGCACTCATGCCTAGAAGCGTGGGCGAGCAACCCGCTTGTCGTCAAGAACCTAACGCAAGATTGGTGACTTATTGATTTTCTTGAACGCAGCGTTTGCCCATTCGGGTGGGACATTGTTGGGGATGCTTGGGGCGTGACCCCAACCGCCCTCGATGACGCTGCGTCTGGGTGCGGATCAGGGGACCAGGATCACCTTTCCGGTGGTGGCGCGCGATTCCAGGGCCGCGTGTGCGGCGCCGGCTTCCGCGAGCGGGAAGCTGGCCCCGACCCGGACCTTGAGTTTGCCCTGCGCCACCAGCTCGAACACCTCGTTCGACCGCCAGCGGCGTTCCTCGGGGGTCAGCAGGAAGTCCGACAGCTTGGGCCGGGTGACGCTCAGCGACCCGTGGGCGTTCAGGCGCTGCAGGTCGAAGGGCGGCACCTGCCCGGAGGCCCCGCCGAAAAGCACGAGCATGCCGCGGGTCTTCAGCGAGGCCAGGGAGTTCTCGAAGGTATCCTTGCCGATGCCGTCGTAGACGACCTCCACGCCGCGGCCTTGCGTGATCTCGAGGACCTTCGCCGGCACCTCGTCGTAGGCCAGCACGTGGTCCGCCCCCGCCGCCCGGGCCAGCGCGGCCTTGTCGTCGGTCGAGGTCGTGGTGATGACTGTGGCGCCGCGCAGTTTCAGCAGCTGGATCAGCAGCAGGCCCACGCCGCCGGCCCCGGCGTAGGTCAGCACGGTGTCCCCGGGCTTTACGTCGTAGCTGGAATTGATCAGGTAGTGTGCCGTCATTCCCTGCAGGGGCAAGGCTGCGGCTTCCTCGAGGGGGACGCCGTCGGGGACCGGGAGTGCCTTGTCCGCGTCGAGGAGCGTGTAGTCGGCGTAGACCGCGGTTCCCTCGGCCGTTGCCACGCGGTCGCCCGGGGCGAAGCCGTCGACGCCCTCGCCGACGGCCTCGACGGTGCCGGAGCATTCCGAACCCGGGGTGAACGGGTAGCCGACCTTGTAGATGCCCGCGCGCTGGTAGGTCTCGATGAAGTTCACCCCGGTTGCTGCAACCTTCACCAGCAACTGGCCGGGGCCGGGGGCGGGCTTTGCCGTCGCGACGTACCCAAGGACTTCGGGGCCGCCTGCCTCGGGGGCGACAATTGCATGGTGACTCATGGGTGAACTCCTTGGGTGACGGGATGTCTTGGTGCCACCCTATAGGCTTGGCCCTGACGTTCCCCACGGCTTGAAGCAGGATGACGCCCGGCCTCCACACTGTGAATAATTATTAGCTATCGTGCATAAATTCGTAGTAGGGTTTCACCATGACGATTTCAGTAGCTGTATCCGGAGCCAGCGGGTATGCGGGCGGCGAGGTCCTGCGCCTGCTTTCCAACCACCCCGACGTGACCATCGGCGCGATCACCGCGCACTCCAACGCGGGCCAGCGGCTGGGGGAACTCGCCCCGCACCTGCACACGCTCGCGAACCGCGTGCTTGTTGAAACCACCGTCGAGCAACTCAGCGGACACGACGTGGTCTTCCTGGCCCTGCCGCACGGTGCAAGCGCCGAAATTGCCGCGCAGCTTCCGGCCGACACCCTGGTCATCGACGCCGGTGCCGACCACCGCCTGGAATCCCCGGAGGCCTGGGAGAAGTTCTACGGTTCCGCCCACGCCGGGACCTGGCCCTACGGACTGCCCGAGCTTCCCGGCGCCCGCGCCAAGCTTGTCGGGGCCAAGCGGATCGCCGTCCCGGGCTGCTACCCGACCTCCGTCCAGCTGGCCCTGGTCCCCGGCTTCGCCGCGAACCTGCTGGAACCTGACGACGTCGTAATCGTCTCCGCCTCCGGAACCTCCGGGGCCGGCAAGAGCCCCAAGGTCAACCTCATCGGCTCCGAGGTCATGGGCTCGATGAACCCCTACGGCGTCGGCGGGTCCCACCGGCACACCCCGGAAATGGAACAGGGCCTGTCCCGGGCCGCTGGCGTCCCGGTCACCGTGTCCTTCACACCCACCCTTGCCCCCATGCCACGCGGCATCCTGACCACCGCCACCGCCAAGGTGAAGCCCGGCGTCGACGAGGCCACCCTGCGCGCCGCCTGGGAAGCGGCCTACCGCGACGAGCCGTTTGTGCACGTGCTGCCCGAGGGCCAGTGGCCGGCGACCTCCTCGGTCATCGGCTCGAACCACGCGCAGATCCAGCTCGCCTTCGACCCGCACGCCAACCGCGTGATCGTCTCGGCGGTCATCGACAACCTCACCAAGGGCACCGCCGGCGGTGCCGTCCAATCCATGAACATCGCACTTGGCCTGAACGAAACCGCAGGACTGGGTCTTGAAGGAGTAGCACCGTGAACAACGCACCCCTGGGAATCACCGCACCGGCCGGCTTCGCCGCCTCCGGGGTCACCGCGGGACTGAAGGCCTCTGGCAACCCCGACCTGGCGATCGTCAGGAACCTCGGGCCGGACTTCAACGCGGCAGCGGTCTTCACCTCCAACAGGGTGGCTGCCGCCCCCGTGCACTGGTCGCGCCAGGCCATCACCGACGGCCGCGCCGACGCCGTGGTCCTGAACTCAGGTGGCGCGAACGCCTGCACCGGTCCCGAGGGCTTCGCCAACACCCACGCCACTGCGGAGCACGCCGCGGGCGTGCTCGGCGTCTCCAGCGGCGACGTGCTGGTGTGCTCCACCGGCCTGATCGGCGAGCAGCTGCCGATGAACAAGATCCTTCCCGGAGTCGACGCCGCGGCAGCGGCACTGGGCACCGGCAACGAGTTCGACGGCGGAGCGGCGGCGGCCACCGCCATCATGACCACCGACACCGTGAACAAGCAGGCCGGCTTCGCGGGCAACGGCTACACCATCGGCGGCATGGCCAAGGGCGCCGGAATGCTCGCCCCGGGCCTGGCCACGATGCTCGTGGTCATCACCACCGACGCCGTGCTGGACCCAGCACAGCTGGACGCCGCCCTGCGCGAGGCGACCCGGGTCAGCTTCGACCGCGCCGACTCCGACGGCTGCATGTCCACCAACGACACGGTGATCCTCATGTCCTCGGGCGCCTCGGGCACCGTCCCGGACCTTGCCGAGTTCTCCGCCGGGCTGACCGGACTCTGCGTTGACCTGGCCAAGCAGCTGATCGGGGATGCCGAGGGCGCCGCCCACAACATCACCATCCGCACCTTCAACGCGGCAAGCGAGGACGACGCCGTCGAGGTCTCGCGCACCGTCTCGCGCTCGAACCTCTTCAAGACAGCGATCTTCGGCCAGGACCCCAACTGGGGGCGCGTGCTCTCCGCGGTGGGCACCACGAAGGCCGCCTTCGAGGCCGACGAGTTGAACGTCGCCATCAACGGCGTCCAGGTCTGCCGCAACGGCGGCGTGGGCGATGACCGCAACCTGGTGGACCTCACGGGCCGCGAGGTGCTCGTGGAGATCGACCTGAACGCCGGCACCGCCGAGGCCAGCCTCTGGACCAACGACCTGACCCACGAGTACGTCCACGAGAACTCGGCCTACAGCAGCTAGCCGTCCCCGGTGCGGCCAGCCCGCCCCAACGCCCCAGTGAGGACCCCCCAGATGAGTGACAACCAGCGCGCCGCCATGGACGTGGCGCAACGCAAGGCCGAGGCCCTGATCGAGGCGCTGCCCTGGATCCAGCGCTTCGCCGGGACCACCATGGTCATCAAGTACGGCGGCAACGCCATGATCAACGAGGACCTGCGCCGCGCCTTCGCCGAGGACATCGTCTTCCTGCGCCACGTGGGCATCAACCCCGTGGTGGTGCACGGCGGCGGCCCGCAGATCAACGCCATGCTCACCCGGCTGGGCATCGAATCCGAGTTCAAGGGCGGGTTGCGGGTGACCACCCCGGAAACCATGGACGTGGTCCGCATGGTGCTCACCGGCCAGGTGCAGCGCGAACTCATCGGCCTGATCAACTCGCACGGACCCTACGCCGTGGGCCTTTCCGGAGAGGACGGCGCCCTGCTGCGCGCCATGCGCACCGGGACCTACGTCGACGGCAAGCACGTGGACCTGGGCCTTGTCGGGGAGGTCACCGGCGTGAAGCCGGACCAGATCCTGGACCTGCTGGCCGCCGGCAAGATCCCCGTGGTCTCCACGGTGGCCCCGGAGGTCGACGACCGCGACGAGCCCACCGGCCAGGTGCTCAACGTCAACGCGGACACCGCCGCGGCGGCCCTGGCCAGCGCGCTGGGGGCCTCCAAGATGGTCATCCTCACCGACGTCGAGGGCCTCTACGCCGCCTGGCCAGACAAGTCCTCGCTGATCACCTCCCTGGACACCGAGGAGCTGCGCGCGCTGCTCCCGAGCCTGGAATCCGGAATGATCCCGAAGATGGCCGCCTGCCTCAAGGCAGTGGACGAGGGCGTGGAACGCGCCCACATCGTCGACGGCCGCCAACCGCACTCGATGCTGCTGGAGGTCTTCACCTCCGCCGGCGTCGGCACCCAAGTCATCCCCAAGGACGCAGCATGAACGAGATCATGGCCGAGGAAGTCGGCGACCTGAACACCCTGGCCGGCAGCGAGCTGCTGGACCGCTACAACACCTCGCTGCTGGGGGTCTTCGGGACCCCGGCGCAGGTACTGGTGCGCGGGGCCGGCTGCCTGGTCTGGGACGCCGACGGCAAGGAGTACCTGGACCTGCTCGCCGGGATCGCCGTCAACGCGCTGGGCCACGCCCACCCGCTGCTCACCTCGGTGATCTCCTCGCAGCTGGCCACCCTGGGGCACATCTCCAACTTCTTCACCAGCCCCACGCAGATCGCGCTGGCGGAGAAGCTGCTGCAGCTCGCCGACGCCCCGGCCGGCTCCAAGGTCTTCTTCAGCAACTCGGGCACCGAGGCCAACGAGGCGGCCTTCAAGCTGGCCCGCCGCAACGCCGGCACGCCCGAAGCCCCACGCACCAAGATCGTCGCCCTGGAACATGGCTTCCACGGGCGCAGCATGGGCGCACTCGCACTGACCTGGAAGGCCGCCTACCGCGAACCCTTCGAGCCGCTGCCCGGCGGCGTCCAGTGGGTCCCGGCAGGGGACATCGAGGCGCTGCGCGCGGCCGTCGATGACTCAACGGCCGCCGTGTTCATCGAGCCGGTCCAGGGCGAGGCCGGGGTCATCGACCTGGGTGCGGAGTACCTGCGGGCCGCGCGCGACATCACCGCCGAGGCCGGCGCACTGCTCATCTTCGACGAGGTGCAGACCGGGATCGGGCGCACCGGTGCCTGGTTCGCATCCGCCGGAGTGCTGCCCGACGCCATGACCCTGGCCAAGGGCCTGGGTGGCGGCTTCCCGATCGGCGCCATGGTCGTCTTCGGCGAGGCGAACACCGTGCTGCTCACCCCCGGGCAGCACGGCACCACGTTCGGCGGGAACCCCGTGGCCACCGCCGCGGCCCTGGCCACGTTGCACGTCATCGAGTCCCAAGACCTCCTGGCGCACGCGACAGCGGTGGGCGAGGAGGTGCGCGGCAAGCTCGCCGCACTCGACTTCGTCACGGAAGTCCGCGGCCGCGGCCTGCTGATCGGCCTGGACCTCGCGGCGGACGTCGCCCCGGGAGTCGTCAAGGCCGCGCTCGATGCCGGGTTCATCATCAATGCCCCGGGGCCGCACACCCTGCGCCTGGCCCCGCCGCTGATCGTCACCACCGAACAACTCGACACCTTCGTCGCGGCCCTGCCGGCGCTCTACGCCGCTGCCGTTTCCAGCACCCAGGAGTAAGACCATGACCACCACCGTTCGCCACTTCCTGACAGACCTCGACCTGACGCAGGCCGAGCAAGCCGAGGTCCTCGACCTGGCCGTGGCCATGAAGAAGGACAAGTACGGCTACAAGCCCTACGCCGGCCCGCAGACCGTTGCCGTGTTCTTCGACAAGACCTCCACGCGCACCCGCGTCTCCTTCGCCGCCGGCATCGCCGAGCTCGGCGGCTCCCCGCTGATCATCAACTCGGCCGAGTCCCAGTTGGGCCACAAGGAATCGATCTCCGACTCGGCCAAGGTCCTCGAGCGCATGGTCTCCACCATCGTGTGGCGCACCTACGCCCAGGCCGGCCTGGAGGAAATGGCGGAGAACTCCAGCGTCCCGGTCATCAACGCGCTTTCGGACGACTACCACCCGTGCCAGCTGCTGGCGGACCTGCTCACTGTCCGCGAGCACAAGGGTACGCTGGCCGGGCTGTCCATGGCCTACCTCGGGGATTCGGCCAACAACATGGCCAACTCCTACCTGCTGGCCGGTGTCACCGCCGGCATGCACGTGCGCATCGCCGGCCCCGAGGGCTACCTGCCTTCCGCCGGGATCATCGCCGCGGCCGAGGCCCGCGCCGCGGAGACCGGTGGCTCGGTGCTCGTGACCACGGACGCCGCGGCAGCACTGGCCGGCGCCGACGTGGTGGCCACCGACACCTGGGTGTCCATGGGCCAGGAGGACGAGAAGGCGCAGCGCATGGAACTCTTCCGCGACTACGCGGTGGACGCCGCGGCCATGGCGCAGGCCGCCGAGGACGCCATCGTGCTGCACTGCCTGCCGGCCTACCGCGGCTACGAGATCGCCGCCGAGGTCATCGACGGCCCGCAGTCCGTCGTCTTCGACGAGGCAGAGAACCGCGTGCACGCGCAGAAGGCCGTCATGGCCTGGCTGATGGCCAAGTCCAACCTGGTCGAGGTCCCAGGGGTGGGCGGGACCCGATGAACTCGAGCGCATCCTTCCAGCCGACCACCAAGATCGCCCGCCAGGCGCGGGTGAGCTCCATCCTCTCCACCAGCACCGTCCGCTCGCAGGCAGAGCTCGTGGCGCTGCTCGCGGCCGAGGGCATGGCTGTCACCCAGGCAACCCTGTCCCGCGACCTCGTCGAACTCGGAGCCGTGCGGGTGCGCGGTGCGGACGGCGGGCTCGTTTACGCCATGCGCCAGGAAGGCGGGGACCGCAGCCCGCGCGCCGGCGTCAGCCAGGAGGTGCATGACGCCAAGCTGGCCAAGCAGTGCGCCGAACTCCTTGTCACAGCGGAGGCCTCGGGAAACATCGTGGTCCTGCGCACCCCGCCGGGCGCCGCGAACTTCCTGGCGCTGTCGATCGACCATTCGACGATGCCCCAGATCCTGGGGTGCATTGCGGGCGACGACACCGTCATGCTGGTGACCCGGGACGTGGACGGCGGGGCCGAGGTCGCCGCGCGGTTCCTGGCGCTCGCGGATCCGCAGTAGCGGGGGCCGGCGCGGCCGACCGGGTGGTTGGTCGCGAACAAACCTTGAGAAGAGCCGCCCCAGGTGCCACTATCGAGTTGCACAGGGGGTTGGTTCTTTGAGGGGTGAACTCGTGGAAGTACGAATCCAGGATGCGATTGAGGCATCCGCAGACATCGAGGCAGGAGCCCCGGCGGTGTGGGACCTGATCCGGGAGCCCGGATGGTTCATCAACGGCGGGGAAATCGGCAAGCACCGGATCGAGAGGAACGGGGCGTTCTCGGTCGTGCACGACGCGATCTACGGGCGCTTCGAATTCGAGACGGTCACCCTGGACCCGCCACGGTACGCGGCCTTTCGCTCCTTGGGGGGAGACGACTGGGACGACCCGGTGCCCAACACGCTGATCGAGTTCTGGGTGGAGCGCATCAATTCCGGAGGTGTCCGCCTGCGGGTCATGGAAAGCGGTTTTGCCGGGTTCGATCCGGAGGAACACACCCGCATGATTTCCGCCAGGACGCTCGGCTGGCAGGTCGAGATGCAGGCCGCCGCCCGGCACCTGCAAGGGAAGTAGCAACTGAAGCAACAAGGGGACCCCGAGGGTCCTCCGGCGCCCGCGACCTGCGTGCAACGGGGCCGGTACGCACCGACGTGCACGGCACGGACCCGGCGGCACGAACCACGGCGTTGTTCCCCGCGGATGGTGGGGAACAACGCCGTGGGTGCTTTGGGCCGTGAACGGTCAGTGGTCGTGGACCAGCTCGCTTTCCGTGCGCGGGATGTCGAACGCCCGGTGGAAGGCGGCCTCGACATCGGTGTTGTAGGCGACAAGGACCACGCGGTGGATCGAGGTCACATGCTTGTAGGTCTCGAACCAGCTCTTGATGGCCCCCGCGGCGACCGACGCGACGTCCTCCGGGTCCCACCCGTAGGCGCCCGCCCCGATGGCCGGGAACGCGATGCTCGTGGCTCCCCGGCGGGACGCGGCGTACAGGCTGTTGGTGAAGCAGTCGGCCAGCACGCGGGTGCTGGTCTGCCCGACGTGCCGGTTGGGGCCCGGGGTGTGTATGACCCACCGTGCGGGCAGGTTGCCGGCGCCCGTGGCCACCGCCAACCCGGAGGGAAGCCCGTCGGGATACGTCGTCGCCCGGAGCTTGCGGCACTCCGCCAGGAGCTCGGGGCCGGCCGCAGCATGGATCGCACCGTCAACGCCGCCGCCGCCCAGAAGCGAGGTGTTCGCAGCATTGACGATGGCATCAACCTTGAGAGTCGTGATGTCGCCCTGCACGATGTCGATTTGCATTTCGGTGCTCCTGTCAGTGGTCGAAATCTCCTGATAAGCAACACCATACGCCCGAGGTCAACGGCCGTCGCCAGTTCCCCAGCCATTTCACAGTTCATGACGGCACGGCCGCCCGCGGCGAGCGCGTGCGGCCGGGTCCGGTTAGGCCGTGCGGGAGGTGAATTCGGAAACCGTTGCGTAGTCGCCCTCGGCCGGCATCTCGTGGTGGACGGCCTCGTTCCAGCCCGTGTAGGTGCTTGTCATGCGGGTGTATGGCTCGTAGCCGACGGTTTCCAGGCTCAGGGGCAACGGTGACGGGTCGTCGCTGAGCCACAGCGTAGCCTCCGGGGAGCTGAATCTGTGGGCGGGAACGCCATCCAGCTCGAGGAGTCCCTGGTACTTCATCTGCTCGTTGAAGGAGGAGTCCTCAAGGAAATCGGAGAGGTCGTCGATCTCGTCGGAGACCAGGACCATCGAGGCGACCTCGGAGCCGGGCAGCTTCAGCCAGCGGTCCTCCCGCAGGGCGTCGAGGTAGTCGAGGTGGTCGGTGGGTTCGATCATGTCGCCGTGCCACTTGTTGGCTTTCACGTAGTAGGCATTTCCGGCCTCGGCGGCGAGCCATTCGACGTGGCCCCTGCCGTCGCGCATTTCGAAGTGCTGTGTCCCGAGCAGGTCGTAGTCGCCGGAGGCCTCGTAGCTGAAGGGCACGCCGTCCATGGTGCCCCGGGCCGACACCGTGACCTTCTCGGCCGCCAGCAGGGCATCGATTGCATCGGCCAGCAGGTCCTTGCCGGCGGACTCCAGCCCCGGAGCTGCGGGGCCGGCGGCCGCGGATGGCGCCGTGGCGGGGGAGGAGTGCGCCGGCGAACCCTCGACCCCCAGGTATGTGCAGGAGGCAAGGCACAGGGCGGCCGCGCTGCCCATCGCCAGGGCAGCCAGCAGACGTGTGTGTTGTTTCATGCCTTGGCGTGTTCCTCGATGACGGCACCGTCGGCGTTCGTTTCGGTCATGTGGACAGCGTACCGGCATGCGCCCCCGCAATCGCCGCGTACGCACGAGCTTGAATATTTATGTAGACTGATGCATAAGTATTAGGAAAATGCTTCAAACTAGATCTGGCTCACACGCGCTGGACTAGGATGGACAGTGGTTTTGGACAGCTAGCGAACCGGCACCCGGGGGTGCTCGGAAGGACAAGATATGGGATCGTCAACCAACGAAGGCGCACTCTGGGGCGGGCGTTTTGCCGGCGGACCGGCCGACGCGCTTGCTGCACTGAGCAAGTCGACCCATTTCGACTGGCGCCTGGCCCGCTACGACATCGCCGGATCCCGCGCCCACGCCCGCGTGCTGCACACCGCGGGCCTTCTCGACGCCGGGGAGCTCGCGGGAATGATCGCGGCGCTTGACTCCCTCGAGGCGGACGTCGTTTCCGGCGCCTACGTGGCCTCCGAGGCCGACGAGGACGTCCACGGCTCCCTGGAGCGCGGATTGATCGAGCGCGCCGGGACCGCGCTGGGCGGCAAGCTGCGTGCCGGACGCTCGCGCAACGACCAGATCGCGACCCTGGGGCGCATGTTCCTGCGCGACCACGCCCGCATCATCGCCCGCGGCGTGCTGGCAACCATCGACGCGCTCGTCGAGCAGGCCGAGGCCCACCCCAACGCCGCCATGCCCGGGCGCACGCACCTGCAGCACGCCCAGCCGATCCTGCTCTCGCACCACCTGCTGGCCCACGCCTGGCCGCTGCTGCGCGACCTCCAGCGCCTCGCCGACTGGGACGCCCGCGCCGCGGTCTCCCCGTACGGTTCCGGCGCGCTCGCCGGTTCCTCGCTGGGCCTGGACCCCAACGCGGTGGCCGCGGACCTGGGCTTCGACTCCGCGGCCTGGAACTCGATCGACGGCACCGCCGCCCGCGACGTCTTCGCCGAATACGCGTGGATCGCCGCCATGATCGGCGTGGACCTCTCCCGCGTGTCGGAGGAAATCATCCTGTGGGCCACCAAGGAATTCTCCTTCGTCACCCTGGACGACGCCTTCTCCACCGGCTCCTCGATCATGCCGCAGAAGAAGAACCCCGACGTCGCCGAACTGGCCCGCGGCAAGGCCGGGCGCCTGATCGGCAACCTGACGGGCCTGCTGGCCACGCTCAAGGCCCTGCCGCTGGCCTACAACCGGGACTTGCAGGAGGACAAGGAGCCGGTCTTCGACGCCACCGACACCCTGGAACTGCTGCTGCCGGCGGTCTCCGGCATGATCGCCACCCTGAAGTTCAACACCCCGCGCCTTGCCGAGCTCGCGCCGCTGGGCTTCGCGCTGGCCACGGACATCGCCGAATGGCTGGTCCGCCAGGGCGTGCCGTTCCGCGAGGCCCACGAGCTCTCCGGCGCCGCGGTGAAGCTCGCCGAGTCCCGGGATGTGGAACTGTGGGACCTCACCGACGAGGACTACGCCGGCATCTCCGTGCACCTCACCCCGGAGGTCCGCTCGGTGCTCTCCACCGAGGGGTCGCTGAACTCCCGCTCGGCCCAGGGCGGCACCGCCCCGTCGGCCGTCGCCGCCCAGCTCGAGGCGCTCAAGGCCGCGCTCGTGCCGGTTCGCGGGTTCGCGGGCTAGACGCCGGCAGGCACGGCGTGCGGAAGGCGGGGACCGGTCCATCCGGGCCCCGCCTTCCGTGATTTCACCCCGCCGCTGCGGCTATGCTGATCGGCATGACTGAGCTTTCGCACCGGGACCTGAGCGCCCGGATCCTTGCCGCACTTTCGACGCTGCGCACCACGCTCTCCACCGTGGACGCCGCGGCGTCCGCAGCACCAAGCGTCCTGCCCGGCTGGAACCGCGCCCACCTGCTGGCCCACATCGACGGGTTCAGCCGCGCCGCCGTGCGCCAGCTGGAAACCGCCGGGTCCCGGGAACCCTTGGCCATGTACGACGGCGGGGTTGCCGGGCGCAACGAGGCCATCGAACTGACAGCCCTGATGCGCCACGACGCGCTGCTGGAACGTGTCGCGGGGTCCCTCGACGCGCTGGAGGCCGGCATCCGCGGCATCGGAGCGGGGGACTGGGCCCTGCCGACGGGCTTCCAGGACGGCGGCGGCGTCGAAGACCTCGCCCATGCCGTGTGGCGCGAGCTGGTCATCCACACCTCGGACCTGGGCCTGGCCCGCTCGGTCGCCGACTGGGAACCCGAATTCTGCGCCCACCTCTTCGAGGCGCTCGAGGGCCGCGTTCCCGAATCCCGCCGCTACATCCTGCAGCCGCACGGTGCCCAGCGCATCGTGCTGGGTACCGGCGAGCACGCCACGGTGCTCAGTGGCACGGCATTCGACCTGGCCGCCTGGCTGGCCGGCCGCGAGCCGCTGGGCCCCGTCCAGGCCACCGCCGGTGCCGACGGCGCCGCGCTGCCGGAGCTCGAGCCGTGGATCGTCAAGCCCAAGGCCCGGAGCTAGCGGGAAGCCCGGTGGACGGGTGCCGCGGAAGGACCCGGGGCACGCTCCGGGCAGCGTGAACGGCCAGATGAACGGCAAGGCGGCGGGCAGCGGCCCGGGGGAGTGGGAGGCACTGCTGCGGCTGCCCTCCACGTTGCTGGCCCCGCACCTGCTCGGCGCCGAGGTCTCCACGTTCATCGACGGGCACCTGGTGCGTGCCAGGCTCACCGAGGTGGAGGCCTACAACGGCTCCGACGACCCCGGGTCGCACGCCTACCGGGGCATGACCAAGCGCAACGCTGCGCTCTTCGGACCGCCGGGCACCGCCTACGTCTACTTCACCTACGGCATGCACCACTGCGCCAACGTCGTCTGCGGGCCGGAGGGCACCGCCTCGGCGGTGCTGCTGCGGGCGGCGGAAGTGCTCGAGGGGGAGGACACGGTTCGCGCCCGGCGCGGCAAACCCGGCACGTCCGGCGCCCCGGCGCACCTGCTGCTTTCCGGACCGGCGCGCCTGGCCCAGGGGCTGGGGCTGAACCTGCGCGAGAACGGCGCGGGCTACCTGCGGGGCACCGCGCGCGGCCCCGGGCCGACCCTCGGGCTCGTGAACCTCGCCACCATCGCGCCGGCCCATGCCAGCGGACCGCGCACCGGTGTCTCGGGCGCCGGGGGCACGGAGGCCTACCCGTACAGGTACTGGCTGCCGGGGGAACCCAGCGTCTCCCCGTACCGCCGGGCGGCGCCGCGTCGGCGCCCGGCCCAAACGGCACTAGACTGTACGGGTGAATCCAGAGCCTGAAACCATCGCCGACATGCTTGACCGACTGAGCGAGATCGTTCCCGACTACCCCTCCGCGGGCATCTCCTTCAAGGACCTCACCCCGGTCTTCGCGGACCCGCAGGGGCTGCGCCGCATCGTGGAGGCGGTGATCGAGCCCTTCCGCGGGCAGTTCGACGTCATCGCGGGGCTCGAGGCCCGCGGCTTCGTGCTGGCCGCCGCAGGCGCCTACGCCACGGGGACCGGGATGATCACGGTGCGCAAGGCCGGAAAGCTGCCGCGCGAGGTCTTCCGCGACGAGTACACCCTGGAGTACGGCAGCGGCGTCCTGGAGATCCACCGCGACGACGTGGCACCGGGCACCCGCGTGCTGATCCTCGACGACGTGCTGGCCACCGGCGGCACCGTCGGCTCCGCGGTGCGCCTGCTGGAGACGGCCGGTGCGAAGGTCGTCGGCGTGGGCGTCGTCCTCGAGCTCGACGGCCTCGGCGGGCGCGAGCGCCTCGAGGGCCACGCCGTGCATTCCCTCCAGCTGGTCTAGGCGCCGCGGTACCGCGGGCTTCCCGCGGTTCGCGGCGGCCGTCCCGCGGCCGCCGCGCAAGAGAGTACACTTGTCTGTCCACGAATCCGTTCCACCAGGAGTGCTGAATGCCAGAGTCCACGACCGTTCACCGGGAGCTTGAAGCGGAGCGCGAGTACGTTGCCAAGCTCTACGGCCGGCTCGATGAGTTGCGCGCCGAGAAGCAGGAGCAGCTGGCCCGCACCCGGGCGGCCGGGGCGCAGGGCACCTTGCAGAACGTGTCGGAGCGCGACTCCTTCGCGGCGCTCTACGAGGACCGGCTGGCCCAGCTGAACGCCGTGGAGGACCGGCTGGTCTTCGGCCGCCTCGACCTCGACGAGGGCGTGAACCGTGCCGGCGAGGAGCCGGGCGCCCCGCGCTACATCGGCCGCATCGGCATGACCGACAACGAGCTCACCCGCCTGATGGTGGACTGGCGCGCCCCCGAGGCCGCCGCCTTCTACCAGGCCACCGCCCTGCACCGGCAGGGCGTGCGCCGCCGCCGCCACCTGATGCTGCGCGGGCGCACGGTGCTTGGCCTCGACGACGAGGTGCTGGACACCGAGCTCTTCGGCGAGGAGGACACCCACCAGGGCGAGGGCGCGCTGATGGCGGCCCTGACGCAGAAGCGCACCGGCCGCATGGGGGACATCGTCGGCACCATCCAGGCCGAGCAGGACCGCATCATCCGTGCGCCGCTGGCCGGCGTGCTGGTGGTCCAGGGCGGGCCGGGCACCGGCAAGACCGCCGTGGCGCTGCACCGCGCGGCCTTCCTGCTCTACGAGCACCGCGAGCGGCTCAAGAGCGCCGGCGTGCTGCTGGTGGGCCCGTCGACCTCCTTCATGCGCTACATCGAACGCGTGCTGCCCTCCCTGGGTGAGACAGGCGTCGTCATGTCCTCGCTGGGCGAGCTGTACCCGGGGCTGCGCGCCATCCCCGAACACCACCGCGAGACGGCCCGCGTCAAGGGAAAGCAGATCATGGCCAAGGTCGTGGCCAAGGCCGTGGCCAACCGCCAGCGGCTGCTGGCCGAGGACCGCCGCGTCGTGGTCGAGGGCACCCGGCTGACGCTGACCCGCGGCCAGGTGCGCCACGCCCGCGAACGGGCCCGCGCCGCCCACAAGCCGCACAACGAGGCCCGCGACATCTTCGTGAAGATCCTGGTGCGCGAACTCGCCGAGCAGCTGCAGCAGAAGCTCGAGGAATCCTCGGGCAACGGCAACGCCGTGGACCGCAGCTACCTGGTGCAGGAGGTGCGCGAATCGCGCGACGTGCGGATCGCGCTGAACCTGTGCTGGATGCCGCTGACCCCGCAGTCGCTGCTGGAGGAGCTCTTCGCGAAGCCCCACCTGCTGGCCGCCGCGGCGCCGCAACTGGGCGAGGCCGAGCGCCGGGCCCTGCACCGCGCCCCGGGCTCCCCGTGGACCGAGGCCGACGTGCCGCTGCTGGACGAGGCCGCCGAGCTGCTGGGCGAGTTCCACGCGGTGGGCAACAAGGACGCCGGAGCCGAGGCGCAGCTGAAGCGCGATGTCGAGAACGCCGAGGCAACGCTGCGCAACGTCAACGAGATGCTCTTCAACGCGGGCATCGACGGGCTCGTCGAGGCCGAGGACCTTGCCGCCATGAACCAGGAGACCGAGGTCCGCCAGACCGCCGCCGAGCGCGCCATGGCCGACCGCAACTGGGCCTACGGGCACGTGGTGGTCGACGAGGCGCAGGAGCTCTCCCCGATGCAGTGGCGCCTGCTGATGCGCCGCTGCCCGCTGAAGTCCTTCACCGTGGTCGGCGACATCGCCCAGACCTCCTCGGCGTCGGGTGCCAGCAGCTGGGAGCAGGCCATGCGCCCGTTCGTGGCCGAGCGGTTCACGCTGGAGGAGCTGACTGTCAACTACCGCACCCCGACGCAGATCGCAGAGGCCGCGACCCGCGTGGCGCACGCCGCCGGATTGACCATCTCCACCCCCAAGGCCGTGCGCGAGGGCGAATGGCCGCCGATCGTGGACCGGTTGCCGGAGGGCACGCTGCTGGAGAAGCTGCGCGAGGTCCTGCCCGGCGAGGTGGGTATCGCCGACGGCGGCCTGTTGGCCGTGATCGTTCCCGAATCCAGGCTCCGCGCGGTGCGCGCGTCGGTTGTCGAGCAGTTCGGCCGCCGCGTGGGCACCGGCTCCGGCGGCCTGAGCCAGGACATCGTGGTGCTGGGGGCACGAGAATCCAAGGGCCTGGAGTTCGACGTCGTCGTTGTCCTGGAGCCACAGGAACTGGTAGACGAGGTCGAGGGAAGCGTTGGCGACCTGTATGTTGCGATGACCCGCACGACCCAGCGCCTGCGCATCCTTTCCGAGGGACCGATCCCCGCCGGGATCGACACCTAAGGGAAAAGATCGCCGGAGACTGCTAATTTAGTAGGGTGTCTGAAAACGAGCAGAATCCCGCACTGGCGGGACAAAGTAATGATCCGTCCTTTGAAAACATCTGGCAGGAACTGAAGTGGCGTGGCCTGGTCCACGTTTCCACCGATGAGACCGAGCTGGAGAAGGTCCTCTCCGAGGAGAGCATTACCTATTACTGCGGTTTCGACCCCACGGCCCCGTCTCTGCACCTGGGCAACCTGGTCCAGCTGCTGAACATGCGCCGCCTGCAGCTGGCCGGCCACAAGCCCCTCGGCCTGGTGGGCGGGTCCACGGGCCTGATCGGGGACCCGCGCCAGACAGCCGAACGTGTCCTGAACACGAAGGAAACCGTGGCCGAGTGGGTGGGCAAGTTGCAGGCCCAGGTCGCGCGCTTCCTTTCCTTCGAGGGCGAGAACGCAGCCCGCATGGTCAACAACCTGGACTGGACCGCCCCGCTGAGCGCGATCGACTTCCTGCGCGAGGTCGGCAAGTACTTCCGCGTCGGCACCATGATCAAGAAGGAGACCGTTGCGGCCCGCCTGAACTCGGACGAGGGCATCAGCTACACCGAGTTCAGCTACCAGGTGCTGCAGGGCTACGACTACCTGCAGTTGCACAAGCTTTACGGCTGCACCCTGCAGACCGGCGGTTCGGACCAGTGGGGCAACCTCACCAGCGGCACGGACCTGATCCGCAAGGTCGAGGGCAAGAGTGCGTACGCGTACGGAACCCCGTTGATCACCAACTCGGACGGAACCAAGTTCGGCAAGTCCGAGGGCAACGCGATCTGGCTGGATGCCGAGATGTGTAGCCCGTACACCTTCTACCAGTTCTGGCTCAACACCGCCGATGCCGACGTCGCCTCGCGCTTGAAGGTCTTCACCTTCCTGAGCCGCGCGGAGATCGAGGCCTTGGAGCAGGAAACGGCAGAGCGCCCGTTTGCCCGCAAGGCCCAGAAGGAACTTGCCTACCTCGTGACCTCGTTGGTCCACGGTGTCGAGGCAACCGACAAGGTGATTGCGGCTTCCGCGGCACTCTTTGGGCAGGGCGAACTGCGCGACATGGATGAAGCGACGTTGCGCGCCGCAACCGGCGAACTGAAGAGCACGACCGTCGACGGCGAAGAGCTGGACATCGTTTCGGTCTTGGTGGCTTCGGGTCTCTCCGAATCGAAGTCGGCTGCCCGCCGAACGGTTGGCGAAGGCGGCGCCTACGTCAACAACGTGAAGTACTCGGAGCTGGACGCAGTAGTCAGCCGCGATGAACTGCTACATGGCCGTTACCTTTTGGTGCGACGGGGCAAGAAGAACCTGGCTGTTGTTGAAGTTGACTGATTAGGGCTTCGGCGCGCCGCATCAGCGGAGCGACTGTGGAACCGGTTCGGGCTGGTGCTGTGATTCACGGCACGCACCTGAACCGGTTCTTCCTGTTTCGGGGCTGTGAAGTCCCGAAATCCCGTATGATTCCGGGACTCACCCCGGCGCCGGCGGCAGCAACCGGCGATTTGCCGGGGGACTGAAACGTGTGTATTGTTTTCTAAGTCGCCGCGGCAAGCGAAACGCTTCCAGCCGCAAAGACAAGCCAGTTTTTACAACGTTGATTCGTTGAAAAGATGAACGTTTAGTAGTTGCAAGTGAATCGACAGAGAATTCGATTTGACATTGTAACGGCTAAACAATAAATTATAAACATCACCCCGGAAGAAACGCCGATCGATTCTTATGAATCAAATGAGCGCCGAACCGGGAGCTGTCTG
>NZ_JBPULF010000014.1:0-61768 GCF_051550675.1 Paeniglutamicibacter selenitireducens
GGGGGGGGGCCCCCCCCCCCCCCCCCCCCCACCCCCCCCCCCCCACGTCCGCCTTAAGGAACCACCACCAGGAACCGTGCTGTTGCCAAGCGGAGTCGGGGCCAGGGGGTCTTGCGGACCCCGATGTGCCGGGCGAAGTGCCCCCGGGAGGGAGGTTTCCCCGTGAAATCGCTCACTCGCGGACAGCGTCGAGCCAACATGACGCGTGTCCTCCGGATTCCTACAGCAATTTGCCAGACCCCGGCCCGCCGGAGGTTTCGGTGCGATGTTGCTCACGGGAAGGCATAAACCGTGCGCCGACTGGGACTTTCGCGACAAAATCGGCAATTGCGGATCCAGCGGCCGACACGCCCGAGGGACGCGAATTTCCGGGACTTTCCCTTCATCGGGCACGCATTCCCCTGGTTTTCACGAGAATTCCGCGTTCGCGCAGGTGGGCGCGCAATCGACACGAACGGCATGATCTTGCTTACAGCCGCATCGCCAGAAATGGCGTGCAATTCAAGGTTTTGACGCCTTCTTGCATTCGTGGTAGCCACCGCGCAAATACCCATTGCATCGGGCACCAAGTTTGGCTATCTTCGGTTCAGGGCGCAAAGCCCTAGTGCTGAACCCTACAGATGGAATGGCGGCAAGAGCATGGTATTGCGAGAACTCTCGGACGAGGATCGTATTCGGGCACGGGCGAAGGCGCTTGCAGCGCGCACACGTCGGGCCGACATCAAGAACCAATTCGGCGCCGGAAAGCTCAGCATCACCGAGGTACTGGATCTTGTTCCGGACGACGAGGCCATCGGGCGTCTGCGCGTGATGGACCTCCTGGAGTCGGTGCCCGGGGTCGGGGAAATCCGGGCCCACACCCTTATCGATAGACTAGGGATCTCACCCAGCCGGCGCTTGCGCGGACTGGGGCGCAAACAGCGCATCGCATTGGTGGAACATTTCCAGCAATCGCCTCCCAAAACGAAAGAGTAATGAAGCACACCATGACGCTTAGTGCCCATCCTTCGGTCACAGTACTTGCCGGCCCCACGGCCGTTGGCAAGGGGACGATCTCGACCTACATTCGAGACAACTACCCGGAGGTATGGCTCTCGGTCTCCGCAACCACGCGCGACCCGCGCCCGGGTGAGACGGATGGTGTGCACTACTTCTTCGTCGGACCGGAAAAGTTTGCGGAACTGGTCAAGGACGGGGAAATGCTGGAATGGGCGGTCGTGCACGGGCAGAACAGCTACGGCACGATCCGCACCAAAGTGGAAGAGGCCGTAGCCGCAGGCAAGCACGTGCTGCTGGAGATCGACCTCCAGGGTGCACGGCAGGTCAAGGAGAACCTGCCCGAGGCGAAATTCGTGTTCCTGGCCCCGCCAAGCTGGGACGAATTGGTCCGCCGGCTCATCGGGCGCGGCACCGAATCGCCGGAAGAGCAGCAGCGACGGCTGGAAACCGCTAAACTGGAACTCGCTGCCGAATCCGAATTTGACGTGACCATCGTCAATGACGAGATTTCGCGGGCGGCCAACGAGCTGGTTACCCACATGGGTTTGACCCCGCACGAGCACTAAAGCTTTTTTGCCGGTGGGATCCTTGCGCGCCTTCGCGGCGCGCAAACCCCGCTCGCACCCCGATTGACCCACCGACTAGTTATTTGGAGGCTTCGTTGACCACGAACCTTGAAGGCATCATCAGCCCGTCCATCGACTCGCTGCTGACCACCACCGATTCGAAGTACGCCCTGGTGATCAACTCCGCCAAGCGCGCACGCCAGATCAACGCCTACTACGCGCAGCTGCACGAGGGCCTCTTCGAGTACGTCGGCCCGCTGGTCGACACCCGCCTCAACGAGAAGCCGCTGTCGATCGCACTGCGCGAAATCAACGAGGGCATGCTCAACGTCTCGAAGATCGAAGAAGCAGCAGAGTAATTACCCGGGTCTCCCAGGCTTTTTTGAACACAGGGAGCCTGGGCCCGGAAGCGGCCGGCTCCGAACGAGAGTATCGGTGGTAGCAGTGAAGCGCATTGTTCTTGGTGTATCCGCAGGGATCGCCGCCTACAAGGCAGCTTTGCTGCTACGGCTGTTTAAGGAGGCCGGCCACCACGTGGATGTGATACCCACCGAGTCCTCCCTGCAGTTCGTGGGCATCGCTACCTGGGAGGCGCTCAGCGGCAACCCCGTGCGCACCGGGGTGTTCGAGGCCGTCGACACCGTCAACCACGTGCGGCTCGGCCAGCAGGCGGACCTCGTGGTCATCGTCCCCGCCACGGCCGACGTGCTGGCGCGTGCCGCCGCGGGGATGGCCAACGACCTGCTCACCGGCACGCTGCTGGCCACCGGGGCGCCCGTGGTGATGGCCCCGGCGATGCACACCGAGATGTGGGAGCACCCCGCGACAGTCGCCAACGTCGCGACGCTGCGTGCGCGCGGCGTCCACGTCATCGACCCGGCGGTCGGCAGGCTCACCGGCAAGGACTCCGGCCCCGGGCGGCTTCCCGAACCCGAGGACATCTACGCGCTGCTGCGGCCCTACTTGGCAGATGTCGATTCCCCGGCGGGGGACAAGCCGCTGGCGGGCAGGATCGTGGCGATCTCCGCCGGAGGCACCCGCGAACCGCTTGACCCGGTGCGCTACCTGGGCAACCGTTCCTCAGGGCGCCAGGGCATCGCGCTGGCCAAGGCCGCGATGGCCGCGGGCGCGAGCGTCCGATTCGTGGCGGCACACCTGGACCAGCCGGCGCCCGCGGGCGTCGAGCTGAGCACCGCTTCCACGGCGCGGCAGTTGCAGGCCGCGGTGAACGAGGCAGCGCGCGGCGCCGACGTGCTGATCATGAGCGCAGCCGTCGCCGACTTCCGCCCCGCCGAATACGTGGGCGCCAAGATCAAGAAGTCCGATGAGCACGCGGATCCCGTCATCACCCTGGTGCGCAACCCCGACATCCTCGCCGAACTTGTCGCGGACCGGGCGGCGCAGGGCCCCGCCACCGAGTTGCCGGACCTGGTGGTTGGCTTCGCGGCGGAAACCGGGGACGCCGAGCACAGCGTGCTGGAATACGGCGCCGCGAAGCTGGCCCGCAAGGGCTGCGAGCTGCTGGTGGTCAACGAGGTGGGGGAGAACCTCACCTTCGGCACCGATGAGAACTCCGTCACGATCCTCTCCGCACGTGGTGCCGAGCCCATCCATGCCGCGGGTTCCAAGGACGCCGTCGCGACCGCGGTCATCCAGGCGGTCGCCACGGCACTGGGTGTCCAAGCAGGGTAGGTCCAAGCACCTCCGGCGCACGCCGTCATCGTTCGTCACGCGGCGTCACACCGACGCTGCCGGTGCGTCACAAGCGGTTCACGGGCAGGACGCAGGAATCTGACCGGACGCCAACTTGACGGTAGAGTAGCTGGGTGACTTTAGAAACCCCGCAGCTGCGCCTCTTCACCTCCGAATCGGTTACGGAGGGCCACCCGGACAAGATCTGTGACCAGATCTCCGACGCCATCCTCGACGCCATGCTGGCACAGGACCCCAACTCCCGCGTTGCCGTGGAGACCCTGACCACCACCGGATTGGTGCACGTGGCCGGCGAGGTGACGACCGACGGCTACGTCGAGATCCCGGAGATCGTGCGCCGCACCATCCTGGACATCGGCTACGATTCCTCGGCCAACGGGTTCGACGGCGCGCGCTGCGGCGTGTCGGTGTCGATCGGCCAGCAGTCCCAGGAGATTTCCGACGGCGTCTTCAACTCCCTCGAGGTCCGCGAGGGCACCGCCGTCGACCCACGCGACGCACAGGGTGCCGGCGACCAGGGCCTGATGTTCGGCTACGCGTCGAACGAGACCGAGACGCTCATGCCCACCCCGATCCACCTGGCCCACCGCCTCTCCGAGCGGCTCACCGACGTACGCAAGTCCGGCCTCTTGGACCTGCTGCGCCCCGACGGCAAGACCCAGGTCACGGTCGGCTACGACGGGGACGTCCCGGTGTCCGTCGAGACCGTCGTGGTCTCCTCCCAGCACGCCGCCGAGTTCTCCCTGGAGGACCTCAAGGAAGGCCTGCTGGAGCACGTGGTGAACCCGGTGCTGGCAAACGCGCCGCTTGACACCTCCAACACCCGCATCATCCTGAACCCGTCGGGCCCCTTCATCATTGGCGGCCCCGTGGGCGATGCCGGCCTGACCGGCCGCAAGATCATCGTCGACACCTACGGCGGATTCGCCCGCCACGGTGGCGGCGCCTTCTCCGGCAAGGACCCCTCGAAGGTCGACCGCTCCGCCGCCTACGCCATGCGCTGGGTCGCGAAGAACGTCGTGGCAGCAGGCCTGGCGCGCCGCGTCGAGGTCCAGGTCGCCTACGCGATCGGCGTGGCGCGTCCGGTGGGCCTCTACGTGGAGACCTTCGGCACCGAGAACGTGGACCCGGCGAAGATCACCGCGGCGATCAACGAGGTCTTCGACCTGCGTCCGCTGGGCATCATCGAGGACCTGGACCTGAAGCGCCCGATCTACCAGAAGACCGCCGCCCACGGCCACTTCGGCCGCGAGGAAGCCGCGTTCACCTGGGAAGCCCTGGACCGCGTGGATGCGCTCAAGGCGTACTTCGGCGCATAGAGCCCCCCGAACCCCGCTGCGCGGGCGCCCCGGCGCTTGCACAGACGCCGGCCCCCGTGCCGCCAGCCCACCGGGCGGCGCCGCGGGGGCCTCGCTGTTGGCCCGGCCGGCAGGCGGGCTTCGCCGCGCCGTTTGCCCAAGTGGCGGCATGCCGTGCCAGAATGCTGGTGGGCGTCGGCTCGCGGCGGGGCGGCACGCGTGCCCGGCCCGGATTGATGCGCACGCCAATTACACCGATGACACAGATTTACACAGGACGAGCCGAAGGGAACGCGCCGGCACCGTGAACGAACCACTTCAGCCATCGCTGCTGGCCGGCTTCGACCTGGGCTCCCAGCTGCCGGGAACGCCGCGGACCGCTGGCCACCTGCCCGTGGCCCGGGTGATCATCGACTCCGCGCTGCCGCACCTCGACCGCCCCTTCGACTACCTGGTCCCCGCGGAACTCGACGAGGCGGCGCAACCCGGAGTCCGGGTCAAGGTGCGATTCGGCGGCCAGGAACTCGCCGGGTTCCTGGCCGAACGGCTGGAACACGGCGAGGCCGGTGTGAAGCTGCAGCCCCTCGGGGCGGTGGTCTCACCCGAGGTGGTGCTCAGCCCGCCGGTCCTTGCCACGGCGCGCGCCGTGGCCGAACGCTACGCAGGGACATTGTGGGACGTCCTGCGCTCGGCGGTTCCCCCACGCATGGCGCGGGTGGAGAAGGAACCCCGGGCCGCTGCGGCGCAGACCCGGGAGGACGGCGAACCGGAAAACGGGGAGACCGCTGAAAGCGGGCCCGGGCAAAAGCCACCCGAAGACGACATCCGGGAGGCCCTCGCCGATGCCGGAGGACGGCGTGTCGCCGGGCAACACGCCGAAACCCGTCGCGCGTACGGGACCCTGCACAGTCCGCTGCTCGCCGAGTACGAGGGCGGGGTGGAATTTGCGGCGGGGCTCGCCGCGGGCGAATCCCCGCGCGCGGTGCTCAGCGCCGTGCCCAACCGCCCGGGGCACTGGCCCGCCCTGCTGCTGGAGGCAGCGCTTGCCGCCAAGGAGTCGGGGCGCGGCGCGCTGATCGTGGTGCCCGACGCCCGGGACCTGGCCCGTCTGTGCGCGCTGCTCGACGAACGCCTGGGTGCTGGAAACTACGTGCGGCTCAGCGCCGAGGACGGGCAGACCCCGCGCTACAGGAGCTTCCTGCGGGTGGCCCGCGGCGAGGCCACCCTGGTGGTCGGTACACGCAACGCGGCCTTCGCCCCGGTGAAGGACCTGGGCCTGGCTATCTTGTGGGACGACGCGGACACCTCGCATGCCGAACCGCGGGCCCCTTACCACCACGCCCGCGAAGTGCTCCTGCTGCGCAGCGAGATCGAGAAGGCGGCCCTGCTCGTCGCCGCCCCCGGACGCAGCGCAGAGGCCCAGCGCCTGGTCCGCAGCAACTGGGCCGTGGAATTGCGGGCAAACCGCGCACTGCTGCGAGCACACGCGCCGCGCGTGATTGCCGCCTCCGACGAGTTCGAGCAGAACCGCGATCCGCTGCTGCACGCTGCCCGTCTGCCGGCCGCGGCCTGGCGCGAGGCCAAGCTGGCGCTGGAGCGGGGCCCGGTACTGGTACAGGTAGCGCGCACCGGCTTCATGCCGGCCCTGCGCTGCGAACGCTGCAGGACATCGGCGCGCTGCACCACGTGCACCGGCCCGCTGGCCTTGGGCGACTCCCACGCTTCACCCTCCTGCGGCTGGTGCGGGCAGGTCGCCGCGGGCTGGTCATGCTCCGAGTGCGGCTTCATGCGGCTGCGTGCGGCAAGCATCGGCGCAGACCGGACAGTGGAAGAACTCGGGCGTGCCTTCCCCAACGTCAACGTGGTGGCGGCCACCGGCGCCAAGCCGCTGCACCATGTACCCGACGCCCCGGCGCTGATCGTCGCAACACCCGGCGCCGAACCCGTGGCCGAGCACGGCTACGCGGCGGTCCTGCTGCTGGACGGGGACAGGATGATGGCCCGCGAGGGACTGCGCACCGGCGAGGAGGTGCTCAACCGGTGGATGGGTGCCGCGCAGCTGGCCCGGGGCCACCAGGGGGCGCCGGGCCAGCCCGGCGGGGGAACGGTGGTGGTGGCCGGGGAACCCAGCGAGCCGATGCGCGCCTTGGTCCGGTTCGACGCAGGGGCCTACGCGGACGCCGAATTGGGGGAGCGCCGTGCGCTGGGCCTGCCCCCGGCCGTGCGCACGGCCCTGGTCAAGGGCCCGGCGGCGACCGCCGACAAGTTCGTGGCGGCCCTGGGTTTAGGGGAAGACGTGCGACTGCACGGGCCGGTGCTGGAGGAAGAGGGCGAACATCGCTGGCTGCTCTTCTACCCCTATGCCTTGGGGTCGAAGGTCACCAGGAAGCTGCGGAGCCTGCGGGCGAGTTTCAGCGCTGCGAAGGAGCCGATCCTCGCGATTCGGGTGGACCCCGACGGGATCCTCTAGCCTCAGCCGACCCCGGCCCCCTTGCGGGATCGAGGGGGCCGGGCGCGGTGTGCTACGCGGCCGGGTTGCTCCCGTGAAGCACGCGCGGCACGGGCTTGGGAACGTAGGGGTGCTGCGACGCGAGGAAGTCGTTGATCAAGCTTCCCGCCTCGGGGGCCTTTTCGTAGTGGACCAGGTGTCCAACCCCGGGAATCACCCGCATGTAGCCACGCGGGAAGCTGCGAGCCAGGGCCTTTTGCCCCGGGACGGACCCCAGTTCGTCCTGCTCGCCGACCACCAGCAACGTGGGTTGCTGGATGCGCGCTGCATAGTCGCGCACCGTCTCGGTGATCGAAGCCGCATACGCTTCGCGCAATGTCGTCCGCGAGGTGAATCCGGAGAAGTAGCGGCGGTGCTGGTCAAAGACGTAGGCACGCATCGACGGGTCCTTGGACTTCAGCATCGCCAGGCTTGTCACATCGGTGATCAAACGCGAGCGAAGCAACCCTTCACCGAGTTTCGCCGGCAACGCGGCCCCGGCCCGATAGTACAGGGAGGCAACACGGGACATGAATGCCTGGTCGCCCTCGAGCGCGGGCTCGCAGATCGGATTGATGAGCACCAGCCGGGAGAACGCATCCGGGTGCCTCGCCAGGTATGCCGAGGCGACGATGCTGCCGAACGAGTGGCCCAGGAGGATTGTTTCGGGGCCGAGGTCCAGGTCCCCGCGCAGCGCGTGGATGACTTGGGCGTAGCCGGCGACATCGTGCGTGGGCGCCTTCCTGCCCGGCTCTGCAGTGAAAGGCGTGGAAACACCGAAGCCCGGCAAGTCCGGGACAACCACGGTGTATTCGGGCAGCTCTTCAATCATCCGGACGAGCCCGTGGTGGTCACCCCGGAAGCCGTGAACCGCGAGGATCACCCCTCGGCTGGTTTCCCGCGCCGGGTAGGTCCAGCAGTGGACTTGGGATCCGTGCACCTCGAGGACGCTGTGCAGGCTGGGGCGCTGTGGGCTGAATACTTCGGCTGGCATGTTTCCAAGCCTAGCGGCAAGGTCGGTCTCCAGGCATGCGGCATCCGGGGTTCCCTGCCGACGCCAAGGTGTCCGACACTGAGGACGTTGGCGTTCCGCCCGGTTTCCCTGTCACCCGCCCGAGGATCCTCCACGGGCGGGCCGGGGGCCATGACGGCTGGCTCCCTTGGGATACCCCCCCTGAACACTGACAGGGTGCTACGTGGGGAACACCTGGCAAATCTCCGTCCACCACCCCTGAATTGGTGGGGCCGGCATCCCCAGCGCAGCGTTGGGGTGAGGTGCGTGAAAATGACGAGGATGGCGCCAGGTCTGAGGGTGAAGGTCTAGCTCGGACATGCGATCAATTAAATACATCTGGAGGAGAAAATGGGGCAACTCCATCGTTGCCACCTGACGAGTGCCAAAAGAAGCGCCGGACTCAAGCTGCGGCCGGCGGTTCGTGAACTGGGTATCCAATGGTCACCTGGCTGGATGAAAATGCGTGAATTTCCGGGGGCGTGAATCGACTCACAGTCCACTTCGTGTCCGGGCTGGCTTGTAGGATCGGCTGGTAGCGTTACCCATTCGTAACATTCCCTGACTGAAACACGTGTGAACATGGCTGACAATTCTTCTACCGGCGACAAGCCAAAACCAATGTTGGGACTCAGCGGAACCCAGACCATCGGCTCTGCCATGGCGGCCGTAACGGCGGCACTGGTGGGTTCGTTTCTCGGGGTTGCCGGGACGTTGCTGGGCGCCGCCCTCGGGTCCGTCGTCGCAACGGTGGGTGGCGCCCTGTATTCCCGCACCCTCAAATCCGCAGCCGACGTGGCAAAGGTGAGGATTCCCGGCCGGAATCGGCCCGGAACCACTGCAGGGCGCACCGATTCCGGTGCAACCAATTCGGGCGACGCAGTGGATGCCAGCGCTTCGTACAAGGCCGCCGAAGCTACCGATCCCAAGCAGGCACGCACTCGAAGGAAGCTCACTCCCAAGGCCTGGATCAAGATCGGGTCGGTTAGTGCAGGCGCGTTCGCCATCGCGATGATTGGCATCACCGCCGTCGAGTTCGGTACCCAGCAGCCGATCTCCAGCTTGGTCTCATCGACAACGGGTATCGAGTCCACGGCGAGCAAGCAGAAGTCCACGACCCTGGGGCGGGTGCTCACGGGGGAGAAATCCTCGGAAGACAACGCCGAGAAACCGACAGGGCCCGCGGATGAGTCCTCGGAGCAGACGAGGCAACGCAGTGACAACGCCGGAACGGGAAACGGCACCCGGGATGAGGAAGGAACCTCGGGTGACGAGGCGACCGGAGATTCCCAGGACGCAGGGCAGGGAACGGGCGGAGCCAGCGAAACCGCGCCCACGGCACCCGCTCCCGAAATCGACCCAACCCCGGCCACGGACCCGGGACCGGCAGAAACCCCAGCGCCGGAAGTCGGCTCGGACCAAGGGGCGGCGGAGCCGAGCAATCCTGCCGGTGTGGACGGGGCCGCCGGCGCAGGCCAGTAGGCTTCCCTTCAACAACAGCAAGGCCGGCCGCCAGGCCGGAACCACGGTGCCGGTTTGGGCGCACATGGATTCTGCGTACCCAAACCGGCACCGCCGTTTCCGGGCCCGCCCCGGGGGTCCGGAAACGCGCGTCATGCCTGGTGGTGGCCGCCTGCCGGGCATGACGCGCGTTTAGGTGCCCTGCGGACCGGGGGAGTTCAGCAGTTCCAGCGCTGTACCTTCGTCGAGGACCAGGTCTGTGACCAGGCCACCGGCAAGTGCCCCGCGCAAAGCCGGGAGTTTGCCGCGTCCGGAGACGACGCAGAGCCGCCGCGGCACCTCGCGCAATGTTTGCAGGCTCGGCCCTGTGGCGCGCTCATTGATTTCGATGCCTTCGTCGCTGCCGTTGGCATCGAAGAACATCGTGGCGACATCGCCCACCACGCCCCGTTCGCGCAAGGCCCGGTCCTCTTCGTGGGTCAGGTAGCCGCCCCGGTAGACCTGCGATGGCACGGCTGCCGCAGTGGCGCCCAGGCTGAAGACAGCCAGGGTCATGTTGCGCTGGATCTTCAGCACGCGCTGCACCGACCCCTCGCGCCACATTGCCTCGCGGGTCGATGCCCGGTCGAAGAAGGCCGGGACGGGGAACTGCTCCACGCGTGCGGTGAAGGCCGCGCCGAAGCGCTGCAGGATGTCGGATGCGTAGGTCAGGCCCGTGGTCTGCGGGTTGGCCGCCCCGTTGAGCTGGACAATCACGGTGTCGTGGGTCGGCTTGCGGGTCAGCGACGTGGACAGCGCCTGCACCGTGGAACCCCACGCCACCCCCACCGTCATGCCTGAGGAGATCAGGGTGCTCAGCACGTGGGCGGCGTGCGAGGAGACGCGCTCCAGGACCTCGCTGTCGCTCAGCGATCCGTCGGTCGGTACCACGAACACCTGGAGCCCGTAGGCACGCTCGAGTTCACGCACCAGCACAGGCGTTCGGTCACCGGTGGCGTTGATCTCGATGTTCACCAGTCCGGTGCGCCGGGCCATGCCAAGCAACCGGGAGACGGTGGAACGGGAGACGCCGAGCTCGCGGGCGATCGACTCCATGGTCAAGTGCTGCAGGTAGTAGAGCTGGGCGGCGCGCAGGGCATCGCGTTCCCGGGGCACTGTCGGCCCCGGGTGCTGGGCCTGTTGCTTCCCGTGCACGTTTTGTGCACCCGGCAAGGGCGGAAAGTCACTGGTTAGGTGCTGTTTCATCGGCTGAAACGGCCTTTCGTGCACATATGTGCATTGGGGTTGACGGGATGGTTCTGCACTGACCAGACTAGCTCGTATCCGGTGCAATGCGGCTCCCAGAGCCCGCTGGCAATCATCCGGGGAGGCTCTGCTCTGTTGCTCGTTCGGTTTCGGTGCAAGAGTGGAATCCCGGGGTGTGAACCTCCTTGTTCCCGGGTTCTATGTAGTTTGAGCCAAGCAGTACAGCACCATGGAAGGGCCTCACAGTGGAAGCCGCAACCCCACATCGTTCACAACTCGCCGCCCTGCGCGAACGCCCGGGAGCCAAGGTCCTGATAGTGGGTGGGGGCATCAACGGTGTCGCCACGTTCCGCTACCTCGCCATGCAGGGCGTCGACGTCGCCCTTGTCGAACGGGGAGACTACTGCCAGGGAGCCTCCGGCGCTTCCTCGCACATGATCCACGGCGGCATCCGCTATCTCGAGAACGGCGAGTTCCGCCTGGTCCACGAATCCGTGCAGGAACGCAATTCGCTGCTGGAAATCGCCCCGCACTACGTCAAGCCGCTGCAGACGACGATCCCGATCTTCTCCACGTTCTCCGGCATCCTCTCTGCCCCCATCCGCTTCCTGACACACCGCAGCGGCAAGCCCACCGAGCGCGGTGCGGTGCTGATCAAGGCCGGCCTGGTGCTCTACGACCTGTTTGCCGGGGCCGGGGCCTCCAAGCGCAACACCCCGTGGCACAAGTTCCGCGGGGCCAAGGCCTCGCTGGCCGAGCTGCCGCAGCTGCGCGACGACGTGAAGTACACGGCAACCTACTTCGATGCCTCGGTGCACAACCCCGAGCGACTCACCCTCGACGTGCTGCGCGACGGCCTGCACGCCAACCCCAATGCACGTGCCAGCAACTACGTATCGCTCGTGGGCCACGGCGCCCAGGGCGCGCGCCTGCGCGACGAGCTGACAGGCGAGGAATTCGATTTCGACGCACAGGTCATCGTGAACGCTACCGGCGCCTGGGTCGACCTGACCAACCAGTCCATCGGCAGCCCCAGCACGTTCATGGGCGGCACCAAGGGCAGCCACATCGTCCTTGACCACCCCGAGCTCCTTGCGGCAACCGGCGGCCGCGAGATCTTCTTCGAGCACAGCGATGGCCGCATCGTGCTGATCTACCCGATGGGTGACCGCGTGTTGGTGGGGACCACCGACATCGATGCCGACATGAGCGTCCCGGCGCGCTGCACCGACGCCGAGGTCCAGTACTTCTTCGACCTGGTCCACCACGTCTTCCCGCGCATCCGCGTCACGGAGAACGAGATCGTCTACAAGTTCTCCGGCGTCCGCCCGCTGCCGCGCCACGACGATACGGCCCCAGGCTTCGTCTCCCGCGATTACCGCGTCGAGCGCACGGAGCTCCAGGACAGCTCGGTCATGCTGTCGCTGGTCGGCGGCAAATGGACCACGTTCCGCGCCTTGGCCGAAAACCTCGGCGGCAAGGTCCTCGCGGAACTCGGTGTCAGCGAGGTGCGCAGCACTCGCGGCCTGGCCATCGGCGGCGGCAAGAACTACCCCAAGAGCTCACAGGAAAAGAACGCCTGGCTGGCCGCACGTAGCGAGCGGGCACCCCGAGAGCGCCTCGAGGTCCTGCTCGAACGTTACGGCAGCCGCGCGGACACCGTGCTCGATGCCATCGGCCCGAACGATCCCGTGTTGGTCGAATGCTCCGAACTTTC
The DNA here is from genome assembly GCF_051550675.1 of Paeniglutamicibacter selenitireducens. Classification (NCBI taxonomy): domain Bacteria; kingdom Bacillati; phylum Actinomycetota; class Actinomycetes; order Micrococcales; family Micrococcaceae; genus Paeniglutamicibacter; species Paeniglutamicibacter selenitireducens. The sequence continues at coordinate 12,500 of NZ_JBPULF010000014.1, forward strand.
GGCGGCTGAGTTGGGATACCTGGCCGACCACGAGCAGATCGGCACCCTCGTCGACCTCTTCATCCGCCGCACCTCCCTGGCCTTCCGCGGCCTGGTCACCCCGGATCTCATGGCCGCTTGCGCCGGGATCCTCGCACCGGCACTCGGCTGGGACTCCGCCGAAGTCGATGCCCAGGTCGCCGAATGCACGCGGGTGCTGGAACAGGAACACGGGGTGCGCTTTGCCCCCGCAGGCGCCTAGGCGCCCGTCACCCGTACCTCACCTGCCCTTTTAGTTTCCACCTACCCCTTTACCCACGTTTTCAGACGTGGGTAAAGTGTGCCCAAAATGCACTGTGATTAATCTCATGGCGGTAGGTGGCGTATTCCATGACGCAGCCTGGCCCTTGGGGGAGTCCGCGTCACCGGAAAGTTGTTGTATGTAGTTCGCTGTACGCATTTCACTCACACACGAAAGAGGCTGAACCCATGACAATGCACATCTTTACCGCCGAGATGCTCGGCACCATGCTTTTGCTCCTGATGGGCGGAGGTGTCGTCGCCAACGTGCTCCTTGCCAAGTCCAAGGGCCTGGGTGGCGGCACGTTGATGATCAACTTCGGTTGGGGCCTTGCCGTATTCGCCGGCGTTTGGGTTGCCGCCGCTTCCGGAGCCCACCTCAACCCGGCCGTGACCGTCGGACTTTGGGTCAACGGAGACATCGCGGAGTTCGCTCCGGGCGTCGACAAGACCGTAGTCAACGCAATGGCCTACTTCGGGGCACAGATGATCGGCGCAATGTTGGGCGCGGTCCTCTGCTACTTGACCTACAAGCAGCACTTCGATGCCGAGGAAGATGCCTCGCTGAAGCTGGCCGTGTTCTCCACGGGTCCCGCCATCCGCAACTACGGCTGGAACCTCGTCACCGAGATCATCGGCACCTTCGTCCTGGTGTTCGTCATTGCCGGACTGGGCAAGACGCCCCACGGCCTTGGCCCTCTGGCCGTTGCACTGCTTGTCGTCGGCATTGGCGCCTCGCTCGGCGGCCCGACCGGGTACGCCATCAACCCTGCCCGTGACCTCGGTCCGCGCATCGTTCACGCACTGCTCCCGATCAAGGGCAAGGGCGGCAGCGACTGGTCCTACTCCTGGGTACCGGTGGTCGGTCCGCTGATCGGCGGCCTCATCGGCGGCCTGGGCGCGGCAGCACTGTACTAAAGCCGGACACGACCGGCAGAAACACCCCGCTGCTCCGGCACCCCGCCACCGGCACCGCGCCGGAGCAGCGCCCCCACGGCACCACCTTCGCCGGGCCAAGAACGAGGACGTCCCCAGGCCCGGCACCCACCACAGGGCCCGCCATGCGGGCCAACCACCGAAAGGACCCCCACAGCATGTCCAAGTACGTCATCGCCATTGACCAGGGCACCACCAGCTCCCGCGCCATCGTCTTCGACCACGCAGGCAGCATCGTTTCCACCGGCCAGATGGAACACGAGCAGATCTTCCCGCAGGCCGGCTGGGTCGAGCACGACGCCACCGAGATCTGGGACAACGTGCGGGAGGTCATCGCGGTGGCCCTGGCCGCCGGGAACCTCACCCGCCACGACATCGCGGCCGTCGGCATCACCAACCAGCGCGAAACCACGGTGGTCTGGAACAAGAACACCGGCGTCCCGGTCTACAACGCCATCGTCTGGCAGGACACCCGCACCCAGTACATCGTCGAGGAGCTCGCCGCCGACGGCGGCGTCGAACGCTACAAGGAGCGCGTGGGCCTGCCGCTGGCACCGTACTTCTCCGGCACCAAGGTCAAGTGGATCCTCGACCACGTCGACGGCGCACGCGAGGCCGCGGAAGCCGGCGACCTGCTCTTCGGCAACACCGACACCTGGGTCACCTGGAACCTGACCGGCGGCACCGACGGCGGCGTGCACATCACCGATGTCACCAACGCCTCGCGTACCATGTTCATGGACCTGGAGACGCTGGCCTGGGACGACGCGATCCTCGCCGACTTCGGCGTGCCGCGCAGCATGCTCCCGGCCATCAAGTCCTCCTCCGAGGTCTACGGCCAGGTGCACTCCTCGCAGCTGCTGCGCGAGGTCCCGATCTCGGGCATCCTCGGCGACCAGCAGGCAGCGACCTTCGGCCAGGCCGCGTTCAACGCCGGCGAGGCGAAGAACACCTACGGCACCGGCTGCTTCCTGATCTTCAACACCGGCGAGGAGATCGTGCGCTCCAAGAACGGGCTGCTGACCACGCTGGGCTACAAGCTCGGCGACGCGGCACCGGTCTACGCGCTCGAGGGCTCGATCGCCGTGGCGGGATCTCTGGTGCAGTGGCTGCGCGACAACATCGGCATGATCTCCACCGCCCCGGAGATCGAACAGCTTGCCGCAAGCGTCGAGGACAACGGCGGCGTGTACATCGTCCCGGCGTTCTCCGGCCTCTTTGCCCCGTACTGGCGCTCCGACGCCCGCGGCGCAATCGTCGGTCTGACCCGGTACGCGAACAAGAACCACATCGCCCGCGCCGCCCTGGAATCCACAGCGTTCCAGACCCGCGAGGTGCTCGATGCCGTCAACGCCGACTCCGGCGTCCCGCTGACCGAGCTGAAGGTCGACGGCGGCATGGTCGCCAACGACCAGCTGATGCAGTTCCAGGCGGACCTGCTCGGCGTCCCGGTCATCCGCCCGAAGGTCACCGAGACCACGGCACTGGGCGCTGCCTACGCCGCGGGCCTGGCCGTCGGATTCTGGAACGACCTCGGCGAGCTGCGGTCCAACTGGTCCGAGGACAAGCGCTGGGAGCCGAACATGGACGACGCCGAGCGCGAACGCCAGATGCGCCTGTGGCAGAAGGCCGTCACCCGCACGTTCGACTGGGTTGACGAGGACGTCCGCTAGGACTGCCCGCAACCGCACCCCCGGACCGGTATCCGGTGCCCGGGCGTTGACCCCCGCGATGAAGTGGGGCAATGCCCGGGCCTTGGGGTAGAATGCAGAACATGAACGTTGAGCTCCTGCTAACCTAGCCGCATGGTTTTCACCCCCATGCGGCCGCCCCTTGCATGCAAGGGGCTTTTGTGTGTCACGGGGTCTTTCTCCCCGGCGCACAGGCGGCCCGGCCACCGGGAACGTTCCAACATACGCGCACGATTACGAGAAGGCGAAACACGATAGTGAGCACCCAGCCCACCGGCACAGAAACCGCGGACAACGAGTCCACCGCAGCGGCCTACAACTTCCAGGAGATGGAAGCCAAGTGGGCCCCGGTGTGGGACGACCTAGGTGTCTTCACCCCGAAGGACGACGGCAGCGCCGAACGCCGCTACGTGTTGGACATGTTCCCGTACCCCTCCGGCGACCTGCACATGGGCCACGCCGAGGCCTTCGCCATGGGCGACGTCGTCTCGCGCTACTGGCGCCAGCGCGGCTTCGACGTCATGCACCCGATCGGCTGGGACTCCTTCGGCCTGCCGGCCGAGAACGCCGCCATCAAGCGCAACGCCCACCCCGCCGAGTGGACCTATGCCAACATCGACACCCAGGCGGCCAGCTTCAAGCGCTACGCGATTTCCGCCGACTGGGACCGCCGCCTGCACACCTCGGATCCGGAGTACTACCGCTGGACCCAGTGGCTGTTCACCCGCTTCTACGAAAAGGGCCTTGCCTACCGCAAGAACCACCCGGTGAACTGGTGCCCGAAGGACCAGACGGTGCTGGCCAACGAGCAGGTCGTCAACGGCGCCTGCGAGCGTTGCGGCACCCAGGTGACCAAGAAGTCGCTGAACCAGTGGTACTTCAAGATCACCGACTACGCGGACCGCCTGCTCGATGACATGGAAGACCTCAAGGGCCACTGGCCCGAGCGCGTGCTGGCCATGCAGAAGAACTGGATCGGCCGCTCCGAGGGCGCCCACGTGGACTTCGTCATCGAGGCGACCGACGCGCAGGAAGCGCACAAGACCACGGTCTTCACCACCCGCCCGGACACCCTGCACGGCGCCACGTTCTTCGTCATCGCCGCCGATGCGGAGCTGGCCAACGAGCTCGTCACCGAGGAGCACCGCGAGGCCCTCGAGGCCTACCAGGAGCAGGTCAAGGCGCTAAGCGAGATCGAACGCCAGGCCACCGAGCGCGAAAAGACCGGTGTCTTCACCGGCCGCTACGCCATCAACCCGCTCAACGGGGAGAAGCTGCCGGTTTGGGCCGCGGACTACGTGCTGGCCGAGTACGGCACCGGCGCCATCATGGCCGTGCCCGCGCACGACCAGCGCGACCTCGACTTCGCCCGTGCCTTCGGCCTGCCGGTGCGCGTGGTCGTTGAGACCGGCGCCGAGGACCCGGCGGAGACCGGCGTTGCCGCGGCCGGCGGGGGAACCCTCGTGAACTCCGGCGAGCTTGACGGCCTGCCGAAGGCCGAGGGCATCGCCCGCGCCATCGAGATCGTCGAGGCTGCCGGCACCGGCGAGAAGTTCGTGAACTTCCGCCTGCGCGACTGGCTGCTGTCCCGCCAGCGCTTCTGGGGCACCCCGATCCCGATCATCCACTGCGAGCACTGCGGCGAGGTCCCAGTTCCCGACGACCAGCTGCCGGTCCGCCTGCCGGATGACCTGCGCGGCGAGGACCTGGCCCCCAAGGGCACCAGCCCGCTGGCGGCCGCCAGCGACTGGGTCAATGTTTCCTGCCCCACGTGCGGCGCCGCAGCCAAGCGCGACACCGACACCATGGACACCTTCGTGGACTCCTCCTGGTACTTCCTGCGCTTCGTCTCCCCGAAGTACACCGAGGGACCGTTCGACCCGGAGGCCGTGCGCAACTGGATGCCGGTCGGCCAGTACGTCGGCGGCGTGGAGCACGCGATCCTGCACCTGCTCTACTCGCGCTTCTTCACCAAGGTCATCTTCGACCTGGGCCTGATCGACGTCACCGAGCCGTTCGCCGCGCTGCTGAACCAGGGCCAGGTGCTCAACGGCGGCAAGGCCATGAGCAAGTCGCTGGGCAACGGCGTGGACCTGGGCGAGCAGCTGGACAAGTTCGGCGTGGACGCCGTGCGCCTGACCATGATCTTCGCCTCCCCGCCGGAAGACGACGTGGACTGGGCCGACGTGTCCCCGGGCGGCTCGCAGAAGTTCCTGGCCCGCGCCTGGCGCGTGGCCCAGGACGTCACCAGCGCACCGGGTGCCGACGCCGCAACGGGTGACAAGGCGCTGCGCCACGTCACCCACAAGACGGTGCACGAAGCCACGGCACTGCTCGAGGGCGGCAAGTTCAACGTCGTCATCGCCAAGGCCATGGAGCTGGTCAACGCGACCCGCAAGACCATCGACTCCGGCGCCGGCGCCGGCGACCCCGCAGTCCGCGAGGCCGCCGAGGCCACCGCGATCATCCTCTCGCTCTTCGCCCCGTACACGGCCGAGGACATGTGGGCGGCCCTGGGCCACGAGCCGGCCGTCGCCAACGCCGGATGGCCGGCCGTCGACGAGTCGCTGCTGGTCGAGGACAGCGTCACCGCCGTGGTGCAGATCAAGGGCAAGGTCCGCGCCCGCCTGGAGGTGCCCGTGGACATCACCGCCGAGGAGCTCGAGGCGCTGGCCCTGGCCAACGAGCAGGTCATCCGGTACCTGGACGGCGCGGCCATCAACAAGGTGATCGTGCGTGCGCCGAAGCTGGTGAACGTGGTTCCCGCCTCCTAGTCAGGGGCTGTAACCTAACCCTATGGATCCCGACCAGCTGCCCGCCCGACCGCCGCGGCACACCCGCACCGGCGGTTGGGTGGGCAGGCTGCGCCAGCGCCTCGACCGCCCCGGACCCGAGGGCGCGCCAGGGCGCGGATCCGTCCCCGTCGGGATCGTCACCGACTCTGCCGCGGCGCTGCCCGAACCATGGGTCGCCCGGCATGGGCGCTACCTGCGGGTGGTGCCCATGCCGGTGATGATCGACCACCAGATCTACTCCGAGGGGACCGACGACGTCCCGCACGAGCTCGCCCTGGGCCTGGCCATGGGCAAGTCCGTGCGCACCTCGCGCCCGGCTCCCGGGCAGTTGCTGCGCGCCTACCGCGAACTTGCCGACGCCGGGGTCAGGCACATCGTCTCCATCCACCTCTCCGGGGCCCTCTCCGGAACCGTCGATGCCGCCCGGCTGGCCGCTGCCCAGTCCCCGGTGCCCGTCACCGTCGTCGACTCGCTGACCGTCGCCCTGGCCCAGGGGTTCGCCGTCATGGCTGCCGTGGAGGCCGCGGCAGCCGGCGCCGGGGCCCCGGAGCTGGCGCAGCTCGCCGGCCGCGCCGCGGAAAACCACGTCTTCTTTGCGGTACCCTCCCTGGAGCAGCTGCGCCGCGGCGGGCGGATCGGCACCGTTGCCTCCATGCTGGGCACCCTGTTGAACGTCAAGCCGATCCTGGGCGTGAGCGACGGCCACATCGTCGCCCACGAAAAGGTGCGCACGCAGTCGCGCACCGTGGCACGGCTGGTGGCCATAGCCCGCCGGGAGGCAGAGGCCCGCGGCCCCGAGGCGCGCCTGGCCGTGCACTACTTCGGCAACGAGGCCGCCGCCGAGGAGATCGTGCACGAACTCGCCGGGGCCACGCGCTTCGAGGTGCTTGCTGTGCCGGTCCCGGCGGTGCTCGGCGCCCACACGGGGGCCGGGGTGCTGGCCGTGGCCATCGGCGGCGGGAACGCGCCCTGGCCGCCGGGACCTGCCGACGGCAAATCCCGCCCCTCCTCCGCGCGCCGCGACCAGCGGCCACGCGCCGGCGCCGAAGCCGGAAACGAGCCCGGAAACGAACAGCACCGGGAACCACCGGCCGGACCGGAACGATAGGCGGGCCGGAACGATAGGCAGGCCGGCCAGTGGCCGGAGCGGTGCCCTCAGGGCTTGGGCCCTCCGTTGATGTTGCGGTCGTGGCAGGCCGCCGAGGCCTCCGGTGCCACGCGTGGGCCGGGTTCGCCGGGGTTCCGGATGCCGATCGCGGAAACCGCCGCCCCGGCCCACAACAGCAGGGCCGTGACCAGCAGGACCCTGTGGAACGCGGCATAGTCAAGCACCCCGCCGACGATCGTGCCCGTGGCAGCCACGGAGAGCAGCCCCGCCACCCGCGCCACGGCGTTGTTGATGGCCGAGCCGATCCCTGCGCGGTCCGCCGGGACGGCCCCGAGCACCGCGGCGGTGAGCGGGGCGACTGTCACGGACAGGCCCAGCCCGAAGAGCAGCACCCCCGGCAGGACCTGCCACCAGTAGTCCAGCGGCTCCCGCGAAGTGAGCATCAGCAGGAAGCCGGACCCACCCAGGAACGGGCCGAGGCCCATGAACAGGCGCGGCCCGTGCTTCCCGGCGAGGGTGCCGAAGAGCGCGGAGAAGCACAGGGACAGGATGGTCAGCGGCAGCGTCGCCAGGCCCGCGGCAAGCGCCGGGTAGCCGGCGGCCTCCTGCAGGAAGATCGGTATGATGAACAACCCCAGGGACAGCCCGGCGTAGATGGCGGCGGTGGCCAGGTTCCCGACGCCGAAGTTCCGGATCCCGAACAGCCCCAGCGGCATCATGGGGTGTGCGGCGCGTGCCTGCCATCGGATGAAGCCGGCCAGCGCTGCCAGCCCGGCCGTGAACGGCAGCCAGACCAGCCAGCTGGCCCAGCCCAGGGTTTCCTGCATGACCAGCGCGTAGACGGTGCCCGCCAGGCCGGTCGCCGCCAGCAGGGCGCCCGCCAGGTCGATGGGCGTGGCGGGTGAGGTGCGCGCGGGCTCGTGCAGCCGGCCCAGCAGCAGCATCGTCGCGGCGATCGGCACCACGTTGATGCCAAAGACCCAGCGCCAGCCGATGGTGTCCACCAGCACCCCGCCGAGCACCGGGCCCAGGATGAACGCGGTTCCGGTCCACCCCGTCCACAGTCCGATGGCGCGGGCGCGGGGTTCCGGCGCGAAGGAATCGGTGATCAGTGCCAGCGAACCGGGAACCAGCAGCGCCGCAGCCGCGCCCTGGAACAACCGCGCGGCAACAAGTACCGGGCCGTTCGGTGCCGCGGCGCACAGCAGGGACGCCGCACCGAAGAGCAGCAGGCCGGCCCGCAGCACCCGCACGCGGCCGTGCGCATCGGAGAGGGAACCCGCCAGGAGGATCAGCGAACCGAGCGTCAGCAGGTACCCGTCGAGCACCCATTGCTGCAGCACCAGGCCGCCGCCGAGGTCGGCGGCTATCGCCGGTAGTGCGACGTTGACGATCGACCCGTCGAGGAAGGCGACGAAGGAGGCGAGGACAGCCACCCACAGCACCACCCGCTCATGCGATGTCATGCGGCGTTGCACTCGTCCCTCCCGGTGCGGTTTCCTGCCTTCCACGACCGACGGTAGGACCGCGCGGGGGCCGTGTCAACGACAGCAGGAATCCGGCAGGTCCCCGGTCCTGTGTGCCGCCGGAAACACTTCTCCACACCCGGCGCCGGCGACCGGCCCGGGGTCGCGGTTGTGCGTTGGACTTGTGGCATGGGCAGACACGATTGGGCCGATCGCGCACAGGGGCCCGAACCCGTCCGGCAGCCTGCGCCGGCACCGGGGCGACTGCGCGTGCTGGTCGGCCGCTCCTCCGTCGTCGTCCTGGTGGTCGGGGCGCTGGCCTGGATCTCGGTCTCCATCCTCTTCAACCCGCCGCCCGGCGGGCCGCAGCAGATCCAGTCCCTGCCGCTGTCCACCGGCGCGGGCCAGACACCCGGCGGGGGCAAGGCCGTGGAGGGCAGGACCCCGGAAGGCAAGGTAGGGGCGCAGGAACCCGGCGCCCCCACGTCGCCTCCGGACGGCGCCGCGGACCCGGGGGCCGGCATCGTCGTCCACGTCATCGGCGCGGTCAGGAAGCCGGGGGTGTACGAGTTGCGGCCGGGGTCGCGGGCGCTTGATGCCGTCAAACGGGCCGGGGGCCTGCGCAAGGACGCGGCACCCGAGTCCGTGAACCTGGCCGCGGAGATCGCCGACGGGACACAGTTGCGCATTCCCGTCCGGGGCGAGCGCAGCGACGCGGCCACACGGACACCGGTCGGCGGAAACAGCGCAGGCGGAAGCGGCGGGGGAGCGAGCGCCGGCGGCCTGCTGGACATCAACAAGGCCACGGGCGTCGAGCTCGAGGAACTGCCCGGCATCGGGCCGGCGCTGGCCGGCCGCATCATCGAGTTCCGGGAGTCGAACGGCCCCTTCAAGAACCTGGCGGAGCTCGACGCGGTCAGCGGCATCGGACCGGCGATGCTTGCCTCGCTGCGTACGAAGGTCGAGTTCAGGTGAGCGGGCGCGCCCGGGGCGTGCCGCGGTGGCGCCATGTGCCCGGCACGCTGCTTCGGAGTCTGGCGAACCGCCACGCCGCCGTGTCCGGGGACGCAACGGAGGACGTGGAAGGGCTCCGGCTCGACCTGCGCGGCCTGTGGGCCCTGGCCGGGGCGTGGGGCGCCGCGCTGGGCGGGGTCCGCCTGACCGGAGCGCAGCAGGGGGTGGCGGCCTTGGCGGCACTCGGGCTCTCCGGGCTCGGCGTGTTGTTGCTGCTGCGGCCCCGGCATGCGCGCTTCGGCGGCGAAACCACACCGGTCTTCGCTGCACCGACGCTGCTCTGCGCGGCCGCCGGCCTGGTGTTCGCCCAGCTCCTGCTTGGCGGGTCCGCCACGGCGCCCGAAGCCCTTCGCCGGGCCGCCGACGAGGGGTCCGTCGTGCGGGTGCGCGTGGAGGTGGAAAGCTCGGCGCGGACCACCTTGGTGGCCGACAGGTTCTCCGGGGGCGCCCAGGGAACCCTCCGCCACCAGGCCGACGGCCACGTCGAGTCGGTGCTTGTCGGTGGCGCGTGGAGTGCCGCAGACTCCCGCGTGCTGCTGGGATTCGCCGGGGCGTTCGCCCCCGAAGGCACGACGCCCGGACGCGGGACCCGGGTGGAGGTGCTGGCGCGCATCTCCTCGGCACCTCCCGGGCAACGCAACGGCTTCCGGCTTACGGCCCTCGCCCCGCTCACGGTCCTGGATGCCGAGCGCGCACCAGGGCTGGCCGAGCAGATGCGCAGCGGTTTCCGTCAGCAGGCGCAGGCGCTGCCCGAACCGGGCCGTGCACTGCTACCCGCGATGGTCTACGGCGACCGCGGGGGCCAGGGGGAGGAACTCTCCGAGGCCATGAAGGCGGCGGGCCTTTCGCACCTGGGCGCCGTCAGCGGCGCGAACTGCGCCATGGTGCTTGGCGCCGTCGTCGCCCTGTGCCGGCTCGCCGGCTTACCGAGGGCAGCCACGCTTCTGGCCGGGCTGGCGGCCTTGTACGGGTTCGTGCTGCTTGTCGGCTACGAGCCCAGCGTGCTCCGCGCCGCCGTGATGGGTGCCATCGCCGCATGCTCCGTGCATTCCTCCCGCGGCCGCAACGCATTTTCCGCGCTCTGCCTCGCCGTGGTCCTCCTGCTGGCCGTCGACCCGTACCTGGCCGGTGAAGCCGGCTTCCAGCTGTCCGTGCTCGCAACCGCCGGCATCGTGCTCGTCGGGCGCAGGCTCGCCGCGAAGCTCGGTCGCTGGCTGCCACGGTTCCTTGCCGAGGGAACGGCCATCGCCGTCGCGGCGCAGGTTGCCTGCCTGCCCGTGCTGGTGGCCCTCAGCCCGACGTTCTCCCTGTATTCGGTGCCGGCAAACCTGCTCGTGGCGCCGCTGATTCCGTGGATCACCGTCACCGGAACCCTGGGTGTCGTGGCGGGCATGCTGTGGGCGCCGCTGGGTGCGTTGCTGGTCTGGGCCGCCGGGCTTCCGGCGACCGCCGTCGGGATGGCCGGGCTGTGGGTTGCCGGGTTGCCCGGTGCGCTCAGGCCGTGGCCCGCGGGGATACTCGGAATCGTCCTGGCGTGGGCGCTGTTCGGCGCCGTGTTCCTCTCGGTGGGGCTTGCACCGGGACGCACGGGAAGTTGGAGGTCGCGAATCCCCTCGGGGTTGCAGGGCCTGGCAGCCGGGCTGCTGCTGGGCCTGACGCTTCCGGTGACGGCCCTGGTTCCGGCACCCGCCGTCCCCTGGCTGGTGGCCGCCTGCGACGTGGGCCAGGGGGACGGCCTGGTCCTGAACGCCGGCCCGGCGGGGGCTGTCGTCATCGACACCGGGCGGGAGCCTCCGGACATCGATGCCTGCCTGCGGCGGCTTGAAGTCCGGAAGATCGCTGCCCTGTTCATCACCCACCGGCATGCTGACCACGACGGAGGGATCGCCGGCGCCGGAAAGGGCAGGCAGGTGGGGGAGCTCTTCTACTCGGTACTGGATGACCCAGCGCAACCGCCTGCCGTCAACGGACTGCGGGGGACGCAACTGGCCGCCGGCGACACCGGACGCGCCGGGACCCTCAGTTGGCGCGTGCTTGCCCCGCACCGCGGCGATGTCCTTCTCGATGAGAACGACGCCTCGCTGGTGGTGCGTGTCGAGATCGAGGTGCCGGGGAGCACCAGGGGCGTCTCGATGCTGGCAACCGGGGATATGCAGGAAACCCCCATGGCTGCGCTGCTTGCGTCGGGCGACGTGCAGCAGGCCGACATCCTGAAGATCGCGCACCACGGTGCCGCCAACGGCGGAACGGACATCATCGATGCGGTGCGTCCGGCGGTGGCGTTGATCAGCGTGGGTCGCGAGAACACCTACGGGCACCCCAGCCCGAGGATCACGGCCGCCCTACGTGAGCGTGGTGTTCCGGGCCTGCGCACCGACGAGCACGGAACGCTCGTGATCGGCTGGGCGAACGGCGGGCTCCAGGTGGCGTCGCTGGAATCGCTGAGCCCCGGGCAGTAGCCCGTGGGCACCGGGAACGGGAAATTCCCCGGGCCGGCAATGCGGATAGTATTTATGGGGTTCTCCATTCACTACGTAAGGGTTCGGTCATGGCTGCGGCACGAGGAACATCTAAGAGTGCCGGGATATCCTGGCGGGACGTCTCCCCGGCTCCCATCATCTTGCTGCTGGGTCCCGAGGATCTGCTTGCCTCGCGTTCCTTCGAAAAAGTGCGGGCTGAACTGCGTGCCGGAGGCGAAGTCGAGCTCACGCGCTTCGATGCCAACTCGTACGAGCGCGGCGAACTGCTGCTGGCGTCCAGCCCCTCCCTGTTCAGCGAGACCAAACTCATCGAGGTGCGCCAGCTGGCTGCCATGAACGAGGATTTCCTGCTCGACGCGCTCGCGTATGCCAAGGCCCCGGCACCCGAGACCACACTTGTGCTGCACCACAGCGGGGGAGTGCGCGGAAAGAAGCTGCTCGACGCGCTTAAGGCCGCAGGGGCCGTGCTCGTCGACTGCCAGCCGCTGAAGAAGGACGCGGAGAAGATCGACTTCGTCTCCCAGGAATTCAAGGCCGCCAAGCGGCGGTTGAGTTCCGAAGGTGCCCGTGCCCTGGTTGCTGCCCTCGGCAGCGACCTGTCCGAACTGGCAGCGGCATGTTCGCAACTGCTGCAGGACACCACGGGTGCCGTGGACCAGGACGTGGTCGACAAGTACTACGGTGGCCGGGTCGAGGCCACGGGCTTCAAGGTTGCCGACGCGGCAATGATGGGTCGCGCCGATGTCGCGCTGTCCACACTGCGTCACGCGCTGGCCACGGGCACCGATCCGGTCCCGATCGTGGCGACGCTCGCCATGAAGCTGCGCCAGGTTGCCAAGGTGGCGGGGGCCCGGAAGTCCTCTGGCCAGCTCGCCAGCGAGCTGGGTATGCCGCCGTGGCAGGTTCAGCAAGCCCAGGAGCAGGCACGCTACTGGAGCGCCCACGACCTTGCACGTTGCATCAGGCTTGTCGCCGAGGCGGACGCGCAGGTGAAGGGCGCCTCGCGCGACCCGGAGTACGCGGTGGAACGTGCTGTCACGCAGATCGCCTTGGCCGCTCGGCGGTAGTCTCGATCGGGCCCTGGTTCACCAGGGCTCAGGGCCGCGGGAGCCCTCCGAGGTCGGCAACGTTGGCGGGGATCGCCACGCGACGCCTGATCCCCGACCCTGCGGGCAGCCGTGCAGTGGCCTCCACGGACGCTGCCCACGAGCTTCCGATCAATGGCCGCGTGTTACATCCGGCCGGGAACGCCGCAGGAAAGATTCCTCGGATTGGAGCCGTATGTCCCCTGGCCCGTCCCTGGCGGTCGAGTCCATTTCCTGCTGGGGTGGGGACAACGACAAGGCCCCCTCCCGAAAGGGAGGGGGCCTTGTCAATGCAGTGAAGCAATCCTTAGAGGGCGTTAACCTTCTTGGAGATGGCCGACTTGTGGTTTGCTGCGTTGTTCTTGTGCAGCACACCCTTGGTGACAGCCTTGTCGATCTTGCGGCTTGCAGCTACCAGAGCGGTATCGGCTGCGGTCTTGTCCTCGGCCACAACGGCAGTGTTTACTGCACGGATTGCGGTCTTCAGCTCGGACTTGATTGCAGCGTTACGCTGGCGTGCCTTCTCGTTGGTGAGAATGCGCTTCTTCTGGGACTTGATATTTGCCACTGTATTAAACTCTCTTGCTCATCGCTTATATGGTCGGTGAGGGATATCTTCCGGGCCATCGACTGAGCGGCGTGGGGATACCTATGGCGACCCGGGAGAAGTGCCCGTCGACCTGCGCGGACACACAAGAAGTAATACTAGCAGGTTCGCACCCATGTCACGATTCATTTGGCGAATCCCGGACGTGATGCGGGTCAAGTTTTTCCAAACGCCACAGTCGTTGGGCGCCGGAAACGGCACTTCAACCAGTCATTTCCCCGGAATCCGACGGCTTCTAGGACTCGATCCGGGCCGCGACACGCGAGAAGAGGCGCTTCTCCAAGACGGCCCCCTCGCGCCTGATGCCCGACGGCTTAAGTCGTATCACGCGGTCCACCTTGATTTCGCTGGGGCGTCCCTGCTTATCCCATGGGCCGGCTCCGATATCCACGTAGCCCCGGTCGCTGTGACCGGCGTTGTTGTGGTCCTTCGAGGTGAGCATGAGCGCCAACAGGTACTTCCCATCGCGGCCCACCAGCAGAATCGGGCGGTCCTTGCCCTGGCTGTAGTCCTCTTCGTAGGGGACCCAGGCCCATACGATTTCCCCCGGATCCTGTTCGCCGTTGGCAACCGGGTTGTAGGCGGGTTTGATTGCCCCGTGGAAGTCTCCGGGGTAGCCGCCGTCTTCCCAGCCGGAAACGCCGGAGGTCCCGGTGTGCGACGGGCGGGATGCCTGGTGCCTGTTGGCTCCGGCGGGGGATTTGGGCTTGGGTGCGACTTTCGTCCCCGACCCGGTGTTTCTCGTCCGAGTGGGCGAGGGCTTCGCACCGCTTTTTGCCTTGGCGTCGTCCTGGGATTTCAGGAACCCGTCGAGGACCCGACCGAGAAACCCGAAGAATTTGTTGGCGTTGAACTTCATCTGGCCAAACTACCAGCAGCAACACCGTTCACCGGATGTGCGACACCGGCGCTGCGGCATGGGAGAATGGCCTTTGCGAAGCAATTCGCTGCCAACTTACTTTTCCACTCCCTTATTAGCGAGGTCCCTTACGTGTCACCCATGGCCCGCACCGCACCGGTGCCTGCCGCGACTGATCCGGCGATCATCAGAAACTTCTGCATCATCGCCCACATCGACCACGGCAAGTCGACCCTGGCCGACCGCATGTTGCAGCTCACCGGAGTCGTCTCCTCACGCGATATGAAGGCCCAGTACCTGGACCGGATGGACATTGAACGCGAGCGCGGCATCACCATCAAGTCCCAGGCCGTACGCATGCCGTGGGAGGTCGACGGCCAGTCCTACGCACTGAACATGATCGACACCCCGGGCCACGTGGACTTCACCTACGAAGTCTCACGGTCCCTTGCGGCTTGCGAGGGTGCCATCCTGCTGGTGGACGCCGCCCAGGGCATCGAGGCCCAGACGCTGGCCAACCTCTACCTGGCCATGGAAAACGACCTGACGATCATTCCTGTGCTGAACAAGATCGACCTCCCGGCTGCGCAGCCGGAGAAGTATGCAGCCGAGATCTCCAAGCTCATCGGTTGCGATCCCGAGGACATCCTGCAGGTCTCGGGCAAGACCGGTGCCGGCGTCGAAGCGCTGCTGGACAAGGTCGTCCGTGACCTGCCCGCGCCCGTCGGCGACGCCGATGCGCCGGCACGTGCCATGATTTTCGACTCCGTCTACGACACCTACCGCGGCGTGGTGACCTACGTCCGCGTTGTCGACGGCAAGCTTTCGCCGCGCGAAAAGGTCCAGATGATGTCCACCGGCACCACCTACGACCTCCTGGAAATCGGCGTTTCCTCCCCGGAACCTGTCCCTTCCAAGGGACTTGGCGTCGGCGAGGTCGGTTACTTGATCACCGGTGTGAAGGACGTGCGCCAGTCGAAGGTGGGCGACACCGTCACCAACTTCGCCAAGCCCGCCGAGAAGTCCCTGGGCGGCTACGAGGACCCCAAGCCCATGGTGTTCTCGGGTCTGTACCCGATCGACGGCTCGGACTACCCGGCGCTGCGTGACGCACTGGACAAGCTCCAGCTCAACGACGCCGCACTCACCTACGTTCCGGAAACCTCCGTCGCCCTGGGCTTCGGCTTCCGCGTGGGCTTCCTCGGCCTGCTCCACCTGGAAATCACCCGCCAGCGCCTCGAGGCGGAATTCGGCCTCGACCTGATCTCCACGGCACCGAACGTGGTGTACGAGGTCATGGGCGAAGACAAGAAGATGATCACGGTGACGAACCCGAGCGAGTTCCCCGACGGGAAGATCCTCGAGGTCCACGAACCGATGGTTGCCGCCACCATCCTGGCACCGAACGAATTCGTCGGCGCCATCATGGAGCTGTGCCAGTCCCGTCGCGGCGTCATGCGCGGCATGGACTACCTCTCCGAGGAACGCGTGGAGATCCGCTACTGGATTCCGCTGGCCGAGATCGTCTTCGACTTCTTCGACGTGCTGAAGTCCAAGACCCGCGGCTACGCATCGCTGGACTGGAAGGCCGACGGCGAGCAGGTCTCGGACCTGGTCAAGGTCGACATCCTGCTCCAGGGCGAGCAGGTAGATGCCTTCTCCGCCATCACCCACCGCGACAAGGCCTACGCCTACGGCACCATGATGACGGTGAAGCTGCGCGAGCTGATCAACCGCCAGCAGTTCGAGGTGCCGATCCAGGCAGCCATCGGCTCGCGCATCATCGCCCGCGAAACCATCCGCGCGATCCGCAAGGACGTGCTTGCCAAGTGCTACGGCGGCGACATCAGCCGCAAGCGCAAGCTGCTGGAAAAGCAGAAGGAAGGCAAGAAGCGCATGAAAATGGTCGGCCGCGTCGAGGTCCCGCAGGAAGCATTCATCGCAGCCCTGTCATCCGACGAGCCCAAGAAGAAGTAAGAATGCCCTCTGCTTTGCCCCTCGGGGATCCGGCACCATCGGACGGGTTGCTTCCCGCAACCTGCGCCGGCGGTGCCGGGGACCGGACGTTTTCCGTCTACGTCCACATTCCGTTTTGCGCCGTGCGCTGCGGATACTGCGACTTCAACACCTACACGGCGCACGAGCTGGGCTCCGGTTCCAGCCAGGACACGTACGCGGAGGCAGTCTCCTCGGAGATCGCCTTTGGTGCGCGGGTCCTGGATGAGTCCGGAGTGCCGCGCCGCGAGGTTTCAACCGTCTTCTTCGGTGGCGGAACCCCGACGCTGCTGCCCGCCGAGGACCTGGTGCGTGTGCTGCGGGAAATCCGCACCCAGTGGGTGCTGGCTCCCGGCGCCGAAGTCACCACCGAGGCGAACCCGGACTCGATCACGCCCGAGTCGCTGCGCGTGCTCGCCGAGGGCGGGTTCACCCGCGTCTCGATCGGCATGCAGTCAGCGGTGCCACACGTGCTGAAGACCCTCGACCGCACGCACAACCCCGAACGGGTCGGCCTGGCGGTCCAGTGGGCCAAGGACGCGGGCCTGCAAGTGAGCGTGGACCTGATCTACGGAACACCTGGGGAGTCGATCGAGGACTGGCGCACCAGCGTCGACACCGCGCTCAGCTACGAACCGGACCACATTTCCGCCTATGCGCTCATCATCGAGGAGGGTACCCGGCTTGCCGGGCAGATCCGCCGCGGCGAGGTGGCCAACATCGACGACGACGACCACGCCGACAAGTACCTGCTGGCCGACGAGCTGTTCGCGGCTGCCGGCTACAAGTGGTACGAGGTCAGCAACTGGTCCAAGGACGAGGACAGCCGGTGCCTGCACAACCTTGCCTACTGGCGGGGAGGGGACTGGTGGGGAGCCGGCCCCGGGGCCCACTCGCACGTGGGTGGGTTGCGCTGGTGGAACGTCAAGCACCCTGCCGCCTACCAGCAGCGCATCGACGCCGGCACCTCGCCCGCGGCGGGACGCGAAACCCCGGACGAGGATGCACGCTACCTTGAACGGGCCATGTTGTTGACCCGCATCGTCGACGGCATGGACACCTCGGAGTTGAAGCCGGAAGGCCGAACGGCCATTGCCGGGTTGATTGCCGACGGACTTGTTGTCCCCGAGGCAGCGTTTGCCAAGCGGATCGTCCTGACGTTGCAGGGCAGGCTCCTGGCCGACGCCGTGCTGCGGCGGCTGCTGGATTTCTAGACGAATCGGTCTCCGGACGGATTGGATGGGTGTGGTGTTGGGGTTTTCCCGGCGCCGCACCCATCGTCGCGTTAAGGCACAGGTGGCGTCGGGACACGGGTGCGCGCTTGCGCCCGCGTTAGCCCGACCAGCGACGCCAGTAGGTGTCGGCCGCCTCGAGGAACCGCCGGCGGTGCGTGCGCTCGGCGCGTATGGGGTAGCCTCGCAGCTCTGCGGTGAGCGGGGAAGAGGAGTTGTACTCGAGAAGCGCCATGACCGCAAAGACGGCAACGGCCAGCACGCCCAGGCCCACCAGGACGGATCCGGCCTTGAAACCGGGACGCCTGCCGTCGCGCCGTCGCAGGCGGAACCCGCACAGCGCCATCCCCAGGCTCGTTCCCCGGGAATAGAGCACAAGGTTCAATACCAGGGCCGCCCCGAGGCACACCAAGGACAGGGGCCATGCCGAGGGCTGTGACAAGCGGAAGACCGCCAGGGCCGGAAGCCATTGCACGGCGCTGTCAACGAGCAACGCGGTGAGCAGCGAAGCCCAATCCACCGGTACCGGGGGGTCTGCCATGGCTGCGGCTCCCTTCGTGCTCGGACGGTGTCCGGATATGGAAACGGGCCCCCTCGGTGTGAGGGGGCCCGTGACGTTTCCTACTTGAAAATCCGCAGGTTCAACGGGTAGCGGTAGGGGCGCGACTTGTTCGCGTTGATGCCGGCCTTGACGCCGCTGACGGTGAGGAAGATCCAGGTGGCCACGACCAGGACCGCGAAGATCCAGCCGATCGCGGGGAGCAACGAAAGCAGGTTCAGGACGATGGCCAGGACTGTGAGCGGGAAGGTGAAGTTCAGCGCTTCCTTGGATTCCTGGGCGGTGAACGGTCCGCGGGTACGGTACACGTAGTAGATGATGGCCGAGGGTATGCACCCCAGGATCGCGCCGAAGTGTGCAATGGTGGCCCACTGGCGGTCCTCGGACGGCGTCAGTGGCAGCGGTGCGTCCGAGGAACCTTCGAATCGGTCCGGCTGGCCTTCGCCTGAGCCGGGTGACTTTCGTGCCTCGTTGACCACTGCTGGTGTCCTCTTCGTTGCTGTTGCTTGATCGATGGACAGTTTATCGCTGATCCGCGTCCATCACGGCACCCGGGAGCCGCCGTGGGCGAGCCGGGGGCGTGTGCCACGTGCTTTTCGGGGCCCGGGCACCGTCAACGGGCTTCCCACGTGCTTCAACCGACGCGGCGAGTGACCATTCTCACGAGACCCGACAGGTGCCCTTCGGGCGCGTCGCGCCCTGCCGCTGGCGTGCTAGACGTGGCCGGGGTCGCCCGCCGTGAGGAAGTCGATGACTTCCTCGACGCGGCCCAGGAGCGACGGCTCCAGGTCCGCATAGCTGCGCACCTGGCCCAGGATGCGCTCCCATCCCTGGGCGACGTCGATCTGCTCCCGGTACGGCCAGCCCAGCCCCTTGAGGATGCCGGTCTTCCAGTCCGTCCCGCGGGGAACCACGGGCCAGGCCTTGATGCCCAGTACCGTGGGGCGGACCGCCTGCCAGACGTCGACGTACGGGTGGCCGACGATCAGCACGTTGCCGGCGGCGCCGGGAACCCGCATGGCCTCGGCGGCAATCTTTGCCTCCTTGGTCCCGGCGACAAGGTGGTCGACCAGGATTCCGAGCTTGCGCTGCGGGCCGGGGGAGAAGTCGCGGATGGCGGCGGCCAGGTCGTCGACGCCGTGCAGCGGTTCGACGACGATGCCCTCGACCCGCAGGTCGTGGCCCCAGACCTTTTCCACCAGCTGCGCGTCGTGCTTTCCCTCGACCCAAATGCGGCTGGCCCGGGCGGTGCGCGCCCGCAGGTTCTCCACCATCCGGGATCCGGAGGCACTGCGCGCCGTGCCGGCGGCCGCGGCCGGGACCGCCACGGGTTCGGTGATTTCCACGGGTTCCCCCTCGAGCAGGAATCCGAAACCGGTGCGGAAGGATTTGGTCCTGCCCTTGCGGTCCTCAAGCGCCATGACACGCATGCCGCCGGACTTCTCCATGCGGACCACTTCGCCCACCCAGCCGCTCTCGACGTCCTCGAGCAGCAGCCCCAGGCTCAGCGGGACCTTGCGAAGCTGGCGTCGTGCGGGGGCGCTGATGTCCTGGGCGCCCCACGTGTAGTTGGTCATGGTTTCACCTTCCGGTGCGTGGGTCCGTGTGCTGCGGCGGTGCGGTGTGGTGAACGCGGCACCATGGTGTTTGAACAAACCATGCTAACAACCCGGCCGAAGGTATTAGACTTAGCACTTGGACGTGTCGAGTGCTAACCGGCGGCGGATGTGCGGCCCAGGCACCACGAGACGTCCTCGACCACATCAAACCGGCACTCGGGAGGGGATCATGACCGAACCACGCAGGCTCGAGGTCCTCCGGGCCATCGTCGAGGACTACGTCCAGTCACGCGAACCCGTCGGGTCCCGCGCCCTGCTGGAACGGCACAACCTCGGCGTCTCCGCGGCGACGATCCGCAACGACATGGCTTCCCTCGAGGAAGAGGGGTTCATCGTGGCCCCGCACACCTCCTCGGGCCGCATCCCCACCGAGAAGGGCTACCGCCACTTCGTCGACCAGATCGGCGACATCAAACCGCTCTCCCCGGCCGAACGGCGCGCCATCGCCGCCCTGATCGAGGGCTCGCACGACCTCAACGAGGTCCTGGAGAACACCGTCAGGCTGCTGGCCAACATCACCCAACAGGTGGCCCTGATCCAGGTGCCGCACTACTCCAACGCCACGGTCCGGCACATCGAGCTCGTGGGCCTCGGCGCCGGCCAGACCCTGGTGGTGCTCATCGCCTCCAGCGGCAAGGTCGAACAGCGGGTCATCCTGCTCCCTGCCGAAACCGGCGAGGATGAATTACAGCGCCTGCGCGCGGTGTTCCTCGGCGTGCTGGGCAGCCGCCCGATCGCCGACGTTGCCAAGCTCTGCGGCGGCGCCACCGACCTTGTCGAACCGCGCATGTTGCCGGCGGCGCGCTCCATTGCCGAGGTGCTGGCCGCCCTGGCGCGCAACAACACCGTGGACCGCATGGTCATGGCCGGGACGGCCAACTTGGCCCGGGCGAACCGCGACTTCCCGCTGAGCATCACCCCTGTGCTCGAGGTGCTGGAGGAGCAGGTCGTGCTGCTGCGCCTGTTCTCCGAGCTCGAACAGGACTCCCACGGCATCGCCGTCGGCATCGGCACCGAGAACCAGTACGGGGCGCTGACCGAGGCCTCCGTCGTGGCCACCGGCTACGGCCCCGGGGAGCAGTCGATGATCGGCGTGCTGGGCCCCACCCGGATGAACTACCCCACCTCGATGGCCGCGGTGCGCGCCGTCGCCAGATATCTTTCCCGAATCCTGGCCAGCTGACCGCCGGGCCATTGTCAATTTTTTGAAGTACGAAAGGACACAGCGAGCACTGTGAGCACTCACTACGAAGTTCTGGGCGTCAGCAAGGACGCCACGGGCGAGGAAATCAAGAAGGCCTACCGCAAGCTGGCCCGCAAGCTGCACCCGGACGTCAACCCGGGCGAGGATGCCGCCGAGCAGTTCAAGCAGGTCACCCACGCCTACGAGGTGCTCGCGGACGCAGACAAGCGCGCCAACTACGACGCCACCGGCAACGAGAACGGCACCGGCCAGACCGGGTTCGGCTCGGGCGGCTTCGGCGGCGGGTTCGGGGACATCTTCGAGCAGTTCTTCGGCGGCGGGGGCCAGTCCCAGGGCCCGGCTTCCCGCACGCAGCGCGGCCGCGACGCACTGATCACCGCCACCATCGACCTGGCCGACGCGGTGGCCGGAACTGTTTACCCGCTGGACATGGAAACCGCCGTCACCTGCCCGACCTGCGAAGGCACCTGCTGCCGCCCGGGCACCTCGCCCGTCACCTGCACCATCTGCAACGGTGCGGGCCAGGTCCAGCGCCCGGTCCGCTCCTTCCTGGGCCAGATGATGACCGTGGAGACCTGCGCGGCCTGCCGCGGCTTCGGCACCACCATCCCCGACCCCTGCATCGACTGCAACGGCCAGGGCCGGATCCGCGAACGCATCTCCAAGCAGCTCAAGGTCCCCGCGGGCGTCGCCAGCGGCACCCGCATCCACCTGGCCGGCCAGGGCGAGGCCGGCCCCGGCGGCGGCCCGAACGGCGACCTCTACGTGGAGATCGAGGTGCGCCGCCACAAGGTCTTCGAACGCGAGGGAGTGGACCTTCACGCACGCATGAACGTGCCGATGACCGCCGCGGCGCTCGGTGCGGACCTGAAGCTGGAGACCTTCGACGGCACCCAGGTGATCGAGGTCGAATCCGGTGCCCAGTCCGGCGACACCGTGCGCCTGGCCGGCTACGGCGTCCCGCGCCTGCGCGGCGGCAAGCGCGGCGACATCATCGTGCACCTGCACGTCGAGACCCCCACCAAGGTGGATGCGGCGCAGCGGGAGCTTCTCGAACAGCTGGCCAAGCTGCGCGGCGAGGAATTCGCCGAGGGCCGCATGGAAAACAGCGGCGGGATGTTCTCCCGGCTGCGCGGCAAGCTCGGCAACCTGGGCTCATGAGCAACCAGTGCTTCGTCATGGAGCGAGGAACCCTCGGCGACCCGGCCGTCGGTTCCGTCCTCACCCTTGAGGGGCCCGAGGCCCACCATGCGGTGAACGTCAAGCGCGTGCGCACCGGTGAGACGATCGACCTTGTCGACGGCACCGGCGTGCGGGCCGGCGTCGAGGTGCTTGACACCGACAAGTCCTCGCTGCGCGCCACGGTGGTTTCCGTGGCGCACGAGGTGCTCCCGCCGGTGCGCATCACCCTGGTGCAGGCGCTGGCCAAGGGCGACCGCGACCTGCAGGCCGTCGAGTCGGCGGTCGAGCTCGGAATCGACGCGGTGCGCCCGTGGCAGTCCGAGCGCGCGGTGGTGCGCTGGAACGAGGCAAAGGCCGCCAAGGCCCTGGGCAAGTGGGAGTCGACGGTGCTCAGCGCGCTGAAGCAGTCCCGCCGCACCTTCCTGCCGGAGGTCTTCCCGATGCTCTCCACCGCGGCCCTGGCCAAGTCCATGGCCGCCGCGGCGGAATCCGGGACGCCGGTGCTCGTCCTGGTGCTTCATGAACGCGGCACCGCGTCGGTGGCCGACGTGGTGGTCGAGTGGGCCGCGGAGCACGCCGGGGTGCTGGCGTCGGGTCCCGTCCCGCGCGCCGAGGTGCACCTGGTGGTGGGCCCGGAGGGCGGGATCTCCGACCGCGAGATCGACCAGTTCCTGGCCGCCGGCGCCAAGGTGGCGCTGCTGGGCAGCCACGTGCTGCGCGCCTCGACCGCCGGCCCCGCGGCACTGGTACTGGTCAGGCACCTGCTCGGGCAGCTCTGAGGCCGCGGGTTCCGCGCGGAGGATCCCGCAACATCGGTGACCAAACGACGAATCCCTGGCTGGTTGCCCCGCGAAACGGGGCAACCAGCCAGGGATTCGTGCATTACCGGTGGCAGGGCCCCGCCGCCGGCTTGGTTCTACGTGCCACTACTTGACGGTGAAGTCCTTGGACTCCAGGGACACCCGGTGGTCGGTGGCCGAGTCGATGCCCCACACGGCGAACGTGTATTCGCCAGGCCCGAGGTCCTGGCTGAAGGTGAACTCGTTGGTGTTCCGGGACCCGTCGCCCTCCGGAAGCCGGCCGGAGGCCACGACCTCCGTCGACCTGCCCTTGGTCTTCAGCGGGTGCGCCTGGGTATGCTGGCGGATCTCCCAGAACTCCCCTCCGGGGAAGCTGGCGCTCAGGCCGCGGAAGTCGACTTCCCCGGCGGGCACGGTGCTTCCGGCCTGCGGATCGATGACCCACAGGGGCGCGGCAAGTGCGGCATCCCGGGTGAAGGTCTGGTCCAGCGGGACCTGGTCGAAAGCGAGGTAGTCGCTGGACCCGTCGACCTGGATCCGCACGCTCGGTTCGAACCCGTCGGTCAGGATTCCGGCGTTGGCTGCGGCTGCCGTGGCGGTGTAGACAAGCTGCGCGATCGAGCGTTCCGCCAGCCCGGGGTCCAGCGACGCGCCGAAGGCCTTGCGGTCCAGGTCGATGGTGATCAGGTTTTGCGGGCTCACCGAGGTGCCGATCTCGGGGCTGGGGCGCCACAGGCCGAAGTAGTCGTCGTCGTGGGGTTTCGAGGAAAGCATCGTGCGCACCGCGACGGTGATCGGGTCCCCGGTCCCGGAGTCCTGCTCGAATTCCCTGTAGAGGAGCACTGTCCCCTCGGACTCGGAAAGCCAGTACACCGGCACCCTCCGGTCGGTGCCCAGGGCCTCCATCTGCACCGCCGGCAGCGGGGCCACCGCGTGGATGTCGGCCTTGGCGGCCGGCATCGAGATCTGCTCCGTTCCGGTTCCGATCCCGCAGGATGCCGTGGTCCCGAGCAACGCGGTGAGCGTCAGCACCGCAATGCGGGAACGGGCGGTGCTACGGGAACGGGACATCGAAAATCGTGGCTTTCTGGGAGGAAAAGAACTGAAAACGTGCGTGCTGCCGCGTCGGGGGAGCCGAATCGACGTCATCCAGCCTTGCACAGAATTCGCCGCAGCGGGTGTCCCGATCCCGGTTTCGAAACGACTGTTGCGCGATTGAGATGTTCGGGGGGACCCTGCGGCGCAGGCACCTCGTGCACCCAATGGCCGCTGCCACAAGGGCAGGATAGGATGGACGGGGTGCTGGGACCATGGGCCGCGGAAGGACCGCGGGCCCGAGTAGCCCACCCGGAATGCGGAGGCGGCAACAGTCGTATGGATCCAGAGATGAGCCAATCAGGGCAGCCACGGGAAACCGATGCGCTGGTCAGCTTCGAGAGTTCCGACCACATGGTCGCCACCCTGGGTGCACACGACGAGCTCCTGCGCGTGCTCGGCGGCGCCTATCCGGGCGTCGAGCTCCACGCACGCGGCAACGACCTGCGGGTCACCGGGGAACCGGCCGCCGCCCACCGCGCCCTGCGCGTCATCACCGAGGCGCGCTCGCTCGCCGCCAACGGGACCCGGATTTCCGCGCAGACCATCGAACAGCTCATCCGCATGCTGGAAGGCTCCGGCGCCGCCGACGCGCAGTCGGTGCTGGGACTGAAGATCCTCTCCGGCCGGGGCAAGGCGATCCGGCCCAAGACCGTGAACCAGAAGTCCTACGTCGATGCGATCGACGAGAACACCGTGATCTTCGGCATCGGCCCCGCCGGCACCGGCAAGACCTACCTGGCGATGGCCAAGGCCGTCGCGGCGCTGCAGGCCAAGGAGGTCAGCCGCATCATCCTGACCCGCCCGGCCGTCGAGGCGGGGGAGAAGCTCGGCTTCCTGCCCGGCACGCTCACGGACAAGATCGACCCGTACCTGCGCCCGCTCTACGACGCGCTGCACGACATGCTCGAACCCGACTCGATCCCGCGCCTGCTGGCCGCCGGCACCATCGAGGTCGCCCCGCTGGCCTACATGCGCGGGCGCACGCTCAACGACGCATTCATCATCCTCGACGAGGCGCAGAACACCACGCCCGAGCAGATGAAGATGTTCCTCACCCGGCTGGGCTTCGGCTCCAAGATCGTTGTCACCGGCGACATCACCCAGGTCGACCTGCCCGGCGGCGCCAAGAGCGGGCTGCGCGTGGTCACCGAGATCCTCGAGGGGGTCGATGACATCGCCTTCTGCGAACTCGACGCCTCCGACGTGGTCCGCCACCGGCTGGTGGGCGCCATCGTCGGCGCCTACGAACGCTGGACGGTGCGCCAAGACCCCAACTTCAACCGCTCGGCCGCCCGGGCACGGCGCCGCGCACAGGCGGGCGCCGGCACCGGCCAGGCTCCGCGCAAGCAACACGGCAACCCCCAGGGACACGATCCCGCCAACCAGGAGAACGCATCATGAGCGTAGAGGTCAACAACGAGTCCGAGGTCGACGCCGACCTCGAACGGATCAGCGCGTTGGGACGCCACATCCTCTCCGCGCTGCACGTGCACCCGGAAACCGAGGTCTCGATCATCTTGATGGACGAGGAGCCGATGAGCGCGCTGCACGTCGAGTGGATGGACATCGAGGGCCCCACCGATGTCATGAGCTTCCCCATGGACGAATTGCGCCCGGGCCGTGCCGGATCGCCCACCGAGGCCGGAATGCTCGGGGACATCGTGATCTGCCCGCAGGTCGCCACCACCCAGGCCGCGGCCGGCGGCCACAGCGTGGAGGACGAGATCCTGCTGCTCACCACCCACGGCATGCTGCACCTGCTGGGCTTCGACCATGCCGAACCCGAGGAAAAGGACATCATGTTCGCCCTGCAGCGCCAGCTGCTTGAAGGATTCCTGGGCCGCCCGGCACCCCGGGAGACGATGAACTAGTGACCGCGACCATCCTCGCGCTCTGTGCACTGCTCTTCATTGTCTGTGCGGCAATCCTCACCGCGGCCGAGTCCGCGTACCTCTACCTCTCGCGGCAGCAGGCAGAGGTGCTGCGCAGCGAATCCTCCGCAAGCCACCTGAGCCGGATCCTCGACGACACCACCAGCCACACGCACGCCGTGCGCTTCTGGCGCATCTGGTTCGAAACGGCCTCCGCCGTGGCGGTGGGCATCCTCTACCACGACCGGCTCGGCAACGTCTGGCTTGCCGGGCTGCTGGCCACCATCACCATGGCCGGTGTCGGGTTCGTGCTGGTCGGGGTCTCCCCGCGCCGCTACGGCCGCACCCACGCCGACGCGGTGGTGCGCCGCACCGCGCCGCTGATCCGTTTCCTGCGCCTGGTGCTTGGCCCCATCCCGTCCTGGCTGGTGGGCATCGGCCAGGCCATCGCCCCGCATGCGGTGGCCGAGGACGAGGGCTTCCTCTCCAAGGAGCGCCTGCGCGACCTGGTGGACCGCGCCTCGGAGGGCGACGGCCTGGAGGACGACGCCGCGGAGATCATCAACTCCGTGATCGACCTCGAGGACACCTACGTGCGCTCGGTCATGGTGCCGCGCACGGAGATGAAGACCATCGACAAGGGCCAGGGCCTGAACGCGGCCATGGAGCTGTTCCTGAACTCCGGCTGCTCGCGCGTGCCGGTGATCGGGGAGGACGCCGACGACATCTTCGGCATCGTCTACCTCAAGGACGTGGCCTACAAGCTGCACAAGGAGCCCGGTTCCGCGGCGCTGGTCGAGGAACTGGCCCGGCCCACCCGCTACGTGCCCGAATCCAAGCTCGTCGGCGAACTGCTGCCGGAGCTGCAGCGCGAATCCACGCACATGGCCATCGTGATCGACGAGTACGGCGGAACCGCCGGCCTGGTGACCCTCGAGGACCTCATTGAGGAAATCGTCGGGGAGATCGATGATGAATACGACAGGCAGCGCCACGAGATCGAGGAGACGGGCGACGGCGGCTACACCGTCACAGCGCGCACCTCGATCGACGAACTCGGCGAGCTGTTCGACATCGACATCGACGAGGACGAGGTCGATTCCGTCGGCGGGCTGCTGGCCAAGGGGCTGGGCAGCGTGCCGGTGCTCGGCTCGCACGCCGAGGTCCACGGCCTGGAACTGGAGGTCGTCTCGCTCAGCGGGCGGCGCAACCGCATCGGGAAGATCCTGGTGCGCAAGGTGGAAGAACAAACGACAACCGGCGAACAACCCGCCGTGAACGATGCACCGCATCACAAGGAGCAAGCATGACCCGGAACACCCCCACCCCCGCCATGATGCCGGAGGGCGGCTGGCCGGCCGACTTCCGCGCCGGGTTCACCTCCTTCGTGGGCCGCCCCAACGCGGGCAAGTCGACGCTGACCAACGCCCTGGTGGGCCAGAAGGTCGCCATCACTTCCGCGAAGCCGCAGACCACCCGCCACACCATCCGCGGGATCGTGCACCGCGAGGACGCCCAGCTGGTGCTCGTGGACACCCCGGGCCTGCACCGCCCGCGCACGCTGCTGGGCCAGCGCCTGAACGACCTTGTCGCGGAAACGCTCTCCGAGGTCGACGCCATAGGCTTCTGCCTGCCGGCCAACGAGAAGATCGGCCCGGGCGACCGCTTCATCGCCACCCAGCTGGCGCAGCTGCAGCGCAAGCCGATCGTCGCGATAGTCACCAAGGCCGACACCGTGGACAAGGCGGCGCTCATGCAGCAGCTGCTGGCCGTCGCGCAGCTGGGCGTGGAGACGCTCGGCGAGGGCGGCTGGGCCGCCGTGGTGCCGGTCTCCGCGACCAAGGACTTCCAGGTCAAGGACGTCGCCGACGTGCTCGTGGCGCAGATGCCGCTCTCCCCGCCGCTGTACCCGGACGGCGAGCTGACCGACGAGCCGGAGGCCAAGATGGTCTCCGAGCTGATCCGCGAGGCCGCCCTGGAGGGCGTGCGCGACGAGCTGCCGCACTCGCTGGCCGTCGTCGTCGAGGAAATGGTGCCGCGCGAAGGCCGCCCGGAGGACAACCCGCTGCTGGATGTTCGGGTGAACCTCTACGTGGAACGCCCCAGCCAGAAGGCCATCATCATCGGCAAGGGCGGAGCGCGCCTGCGCGACGTCGGGACCCGCTCGCGCAAGGGCATCGAGGCGCTGCTGGGCACCCGCGTGTACCTTGACCTGCACGTGAAGATCGCCAAGGAATGGCAGCGCGATCCCAAGCAGCTGGGCAAGCTGGGCTTCTAGCCCGGGCCCCGGCTTCCACCGCCGAAGGCCCCGGGGCGCAGCGCGACTGCTCCCCGGGGCCTTCGGCGTCCCCGGCGCCGCGCACCGGGGCACTGCGCGCAACCGAAGCAACATTCCGGCCCCGGCTTGGTGGTGCCCTCGGCCCCGTTGTTACAGTTGCCGCATGGAAAACCACGATGTGATAGTCATCGGAGCCGGCGTCTCCGGCCTCACCGCGGCGCGCCTGCTGGCACAGGCCGGGCAGCGCGTCCTGGTGCTGGAAGCACGCGGGCGGATCGGCGGGCGCACCTACACCGAGCGCGCCGACGGCCACACCACCGACCGCGGCGCCTCGTGGATCCACGGCATCGACGGAAACCCGCTGGCCGAACTTGTCGACAAGCTCGGCATGCGCACCGTCGAATTCACCGTCGGGAGCTACCAGTCGCACGGCCGTCCGATCGCCTACTACGATCCGGCGGGGGAGCGGCTGGGCGAGCAGGAGAGCCTGGCGTTCGGGGCGGACATCGGCGAGGCCGACATTCGCCTGGCCGCCGCGATCGACGCATCGGTGCCCGGCAGCACGTACGCGGACGCCATCGAGGAAGCCCTCGCCGCGCTGGACTGGGACACGGCTCGTGCCGAACGCGTGAGGGAATTCCTCCACCACCGCTCCGAGGAACAGTACGGGGTGCCGGCCGGACACCTCGATGCACACGGACTGGACGACGATTCGGTCCAGGGCGACGAGGTCGTCTTCCCCGACGGCTTCGGCGAACTTGCCGAACACCTGTCCGCCGGGCTGGACATCAGGCTCGGGCACGTTGTCACGCGCGTCGAGTGGTCGCCCGCCGGGGTGCTCGTGACCGCCGGGCAGAAGGAATTCGCCGCTGCCCGGGCGGTCGTCACGGTTCCGGTCGGGATCCTGAAATCCGGCGAGTTCAAGTTTTCCCCCACCCTGCCCGAGGCCCACGCCAACGCGATCGAGGGGTTCGGGATGAACAACTTCGAAAAGGTGTTCCTGCGCTTCCCCGCCAGGTTCTGGGACGAGGGCGTCTACGCGATCCGGCAGCAGGGCGAGGCCGGCAGGTGGTGGCATTCGTGGTACGACCTCACGGAAGTGCACGGGGTGCCGACCCTGCTGACCTTCGCCGCCGGGCCCAGCGCCGTCGAAACCCGCGGGTGGGGCGCGGACCGCATCGCGGAATCGGTGCTCGATGCCCTGCGCGGCATCTACGGGGAGAAGGTCGGGCAGCCCGAGCACGTCCTTGTCACGAACTGGCAGGACGACCCCCACTCCCGCGGATCCTACGCATACCTGAAACCGGGCTCGCTGCCCGAGGACCACGACCTGTTGGCCACGCCGGTCGCCGGCGTGCTGCACCTCGCGGGCGAGGCCACCTGGGGCGAGGACCCGGCGACGGTGACTGCCGCGCTGCGCTCGGGGCACCGGGCCGCCGTGAACATCCTCGGCCGTGAGCTCGGGTTCGGGGCCCTGGCGGAACCGCTCCGGGCGCGCACGGCACGGAAGATGTCCACCATGTGACACAGTTTGTTCAACAAATCACGGCCGGTGCGGGCGCGGTGCTATCTTGGAGAAATGCATTTCGGACTACTACTACTAAGCCGCCGCGGCGAGACCCAGACAGGACTCTAAGCGTCCTTCGGCCGACCCCTCGCTGCGGAGTCAACCAACGTCCCGGCCCCCTTTCTCACACCACATAGAAAAGGCCCAGTGAAATGCAGAACATGCAAAAGCCCTCCGGAATGCCGATCCACAAATACGTGCCGTTCCAGGACCAGATCAACATCTCCCTGCCGGACCGCACCTGGCCGGACAAGTACATCACCCAGGCTCCGCGCTGGTGCGCGGTGGACCTCCGCGACGGAAACCAGGCGCTGATCGACCCGATGAGCCCCGAGCGCAAGCACAAGATGTTCGACCTGCTTGTGAAGATGGGTTTCAAGGAGATCGAGGTCGGCTTCCCGTCCGCCTCGCAGACCGACTTCGACTTCGTGCGCCAGCTGATCGAACGCGGCATCCCGGACGACGTCACCATCCAGGTGCTCACCCAGGCCCGCGAACACCTGATCGAGCGCACCTACGAATCGCTCGTCGGGGCCAAGCAGGCGATCGTCCACCTCTACAACTCCACCTCCGTGCTGCAGCGCCGCGTCGTGTTCAACCAGGACCAGGACGGCATCATGGACATCGCGCTGACCGGCGCGCGCCTGTGCAAGAAGTACGAGGAGCAGCTGGTTGGCACCAAGATCACCTACGAGTACTCCCCGGAATCCTTCACCGGAACCGAGCTGGAGTTCGCCAAGCGCATCTCCGACGCTGTGGCCGAGGTCCTCGAGGCCAGCCCCGAGAACAAGATGATCCTCAACCTGCCGGCGACAGTGGAGATGGCGACCCCCAACGTGTACGCCGACTCGATCGAGTGGATGCACCGCAACCTGGAGAACCGCGACTCGATAGTCCTCTCCCTGCACCCGCACAACGACCGCGGCACCGGCGTCGCGGCCGCCGAGCTCGGTTACCTGGCCGGCGCGGACCGCATCGAGGGCTGCCTCTTCGGCAACGGCGAACGCACCGGCAACGTCGACCTCGTGACCCTGGGCATGAACCTGTTCGGCCAGGGCATCGACCCGCAGATCGACTTCTCCGACATGGACGAAATCCGCCGCACCGTCGAATACTGCAACCAGCTGCCCGTCCCGGAACGCTCCCCGTACGGCGGCGACCTGGTCTTCACCGCCTTCTCCGGCTCCCACCAGGACGCCATCAAGAAGGGCTTCGAGGCCATGGAGGCCGACGCCACCGCCGCGGGCAAGACCGTCGACGAGATCGAGTGGGCCGTGCCGTACCTGCCCGTGGACCCGAAGGACATCGGCCGCTCCTACGAGGCAGTGATCCGCGTGAACTCGCAGTCCGGCAAGGGCGGCGTCGCCTACCTGCTCAAGAGCGAGCACTCGCTGGATTTGCCGCGCCGCGCGCAGATCGAGTTCTCCGGCGTCATCCAGCGCAAGACCGACGGGGAGGGCGGGGAGATCTCCGCCGCCGCGATCTGGAACGTTTTCCAGGACGAGTACCTGCCGGTCACCGAGGGCTCGGACCACGAGCCGTGGGGCCGCTTCAAGCTCGGCTCGGCCACCGCCGACACCGCCGAGGACGGCCGGTTCGAACTGACCACCACGCTGGTCATCGACGGCGTCCCGCACCGCCGCTCGGCCAGCGGCAACGGCCCGATCAACGCCCTGGTGAACATCCTCTCCGCCGAGGGAGTCGACGTCCGGGTGCTGGACTTCACCGAGCATGCCCTCTCCGAGGGCGGCAACGCCGCGGCAGCGGCCTACGTCGAGTGCGCCGTGGGCGAGCGCGTGCTCTGGGGCGTCGGCGTGGACACCAACACCACCATGTCCTCGCTGAAGGCCGTCATCTCCGCGGTGAACCGCGCGGTGCGCGACACCAAGTAGCAACCCGCCCCCCGGGGGCGTGCGCGGGTCCGGTGCATCGGGTTGATGCACCGGACCCGCGCTTTTGTTTGAGATGATGGGTAGCGTGTCACGATCAGGATTTGCCGCCAGGAGCTACCGCACGCGCGGGATCATCCTGCGCACCCAGAAACTCGGCGAGGCGGACCGCATCATCACGCTGCTCAGCCCCGAGCGCGGCGTGATTCGCGCCGCAGCGAAGGGCGTCCGGCGCACCAGCTCCAAGATGGGGGCGACCCTTGAGCCCTTCATGGAGGTCGATGCGCAGATCGTCGAGGGAAAGTCGCTGCACACCATCATCCAGGCGCAGCTGCGCAACCCCTACGGCCAGGCGCTGGTGGCCGACTACGCCGCCTATACCGCGGCCCACGCCATGGTGGAGACCGCCGAGCGTCTCACCGACTCGGAGGCGGAGTCGATAGCGCCGCAGTACCGGTTGCTGCACGGGGCCATCGCGGCGCTGGCCCGCGGCGGCCTGGAACCCGGAAGCGTGCTGGACTCCTACCTGTTGCGGGCCCTGGCCACCGCCGGCTGGGCGCCGAGCTTCACGCATTGCGTGCGTTGCGGCGCCGTTGGCCCTCACCAGGCCATCAACATCCCGCTCGGCGGCGTGGTCTGCCACGACTGCCGGCCCCCGGGGTCGCTGTCCCCGTCGCCCAAGACCGTCGAGCTGCTGGCGGCGCTGCTGGCCGGGGACTGGGACACCGTGAACGCCAGCGACGTCGCGGCCCGGACACAGGCCGCCGGCATCGTGACAAGTTACCTGCAGTGGCACCTCGAACGTGTCGTCAAGTCCCTCAAGCTCGTGGAGAGAAGATGAGAAAACCCACCCAGATCACCGGGAACCCCGGACGCAGCCACCCGGCACCGCACCCGGAGGGCTTTGCCATGCCGCAGATCCCCGCCGAGTTCGTGCCGCAGCACGTGGCGATCGTGATGGACGGCAACGGCCGCTGGGCCAACCAGCGCGGGCTGCCACGCACCGAGGGCCACCGCGCGGGGGAGGCGGCGCTGCTGGACGTGATGGCCGGTGCCATCGAGATGGGCATCAAGCACGTCTCCGTGTATGCGTTCTCCACCGAGAACTGGAAGCGAAGCCCCGAGGAGGTCCGCTTCCTCATGGGGTTCTCCCGCGACGTGCTGCGCCGCCAACGCGACACCCTCAACGAGTGGGGCGTGCGGATCCGCTGGGCGGGCCGTGAACCGCGC
The DNA here is from genome assembly GCF_051550675.1 of Paeniglutamicibacter selenitireducens. Classification (NCBI taxonomy): domain Bacteria; kingdom Bacillati; phylum Actinomycetota; class Actinomycetes; order Micrococcales; family Micrococcaceae; genus Paeniglutamicibacter; species Paeniglutamicibacter selenitireducens. Next base: position 45,344 of record NZ_JBPULF010000014.1, read on the forward strand.
CTGTGGAAGTCGGTCATCAACGAGCTCAAGGCCGCCGAGGAAGTGACGGCCGGGAACGAGACCTGCCAGCTGACCATGTGCGTGAACTACGGGGGCCGGGCCGAGATCGCCGACGCCGTGCAGGCCATCGCCGCTGAGGTCCAGGCCGGGCGCCTGAAGCCGTCCCAGGTCAGCGAGAAGACCGTCGCGAAGTACCTCGACGAGCCCGAGCTGCCGGACGTGGACCTGTTCATGCGCACCAGCGGCGAGCAACGCACCTCGAACTTCATGCTCTGGCAGTCGGCGTACGCCGAAATGGTCTTCATCGACGAGCTGTGGCCGGACGTGAACCGCGCGACGCTGTGGTCGGCCGTGGAGCAGTACGCACGCCGCGACCGCCGTTACGGGGGAGCCGTGGACAAGCCGGAGGCAGGGGCCTGAGCCCCGTCCCACGTTACCCCGCGTTCGCTCCGCCCGGAAGGTAGCCGGCGGCCCAGCGGTCGATGGCGGCGTAGGCGGCGGCGCGCGGGGCCGGCAGCGAGGTGAACACGTCGTGCATCGACCCGTCGATGATGGCATTGGTGACCTCCGAGCCCAGGCCCAGGCTGCGTTCACGGACCACCTGCACCTCGATGACCGAATCGGTGTGCAGCATTGATTCGTCGAAGCTCGTGCCCAGGTGGGTGGAGCGTGAGGTCAGCACGAGGATCGGGATCTTAACGTCAAGACCGCGGGCGACCTCGCGGTGCCCGGCAAGGATCGCGGTGATCCATCCGGCGGTGGCCGGGAAGGAAACCGGCGGCCGCCACACCGGATGCAGGTCCCACGACCCGTGGGAGAGACGGCTGAGTGAACGCCAGTAGTGGTCGAACTCGGGCAGGTGCAGCTTGGCGCGCGGCCTGACCCTGGCGATCGGCTCGAACACCCCCTGCGTTGCGTACCGCACCAGGTAGCTGCCTTGGGTTTCCAACCACGGGCTGTTGAGGATCAACGCGGAGAACGCCCCGGGGTTGCGGTTGACCCACAGGCTCGCAATCAACCCGCCGGTGGAGTGTGCCACGCAGATCCCGGGTGCCCCGCCGCCCTCCAGGTCGCGGATCGCGGCGAGGGCGGCGGCAAGGTCCGCGTCGTACTCCTCGAGGTTGTTGGCGAACCCGGGGTTTTGGTGGTGTGCCCTCATGCTCCTGCCGTAGCGGCGCAGGTCCAAAGCGTAGAAGGAGTAGCCGCGCGAGGCCCAGTAGACGGCCAGTTCCGTGTTGTAGTAGTAGTCGCTCCACCCGTGGATGGCCAGCACGAAGCCCTTGGAAGTGGTGCGATCCGCCTTCCTGTCCGTCAGGAAGCGCTTGAGGTCTTCCCTCAGTGGGGCCAGCTGGTCGCTCAGCCGGCCCATCCAGCCTTTGGGCGCCACGAGGTGCCGGGGGTGCTCTTGGGGCCGGTAGCGCACCAGCGTGGCGCAAAGCTCGCCCTCTTCATCGGTGCCCATCGGCAAGGTGGTGTAGGAGAATCCCGTGCCCAGGATGTCCGGGAGCCACTGGCCCGGAAGCGTCGTTTCGCAGTAATCGGGCCATGTGGCGGCCAAGTCGTACTCAGGGGCTTCGGGATTCCTCGAGGTTTGTGAAGACGCATGCGACATGTGATGAGCATAACCGGGTTGAAGTTGTTTGGACGGACCGCAGGGGGAAGACTGGAGAGCATGCGCATCTATCCCACGATTTTCCGTGTGCTTTTCTCGGGCATGGACCCCGAAAAGGCCCACCACTTTGCCTTCAACGCCATCCGCCGTGCCGAAAAGGTCGGGCTTTCCGGCCTGGCCCGCATGGTCTGCTCCCCGGATGCCTCCCTGCGCCGAACCGTCATGGGCATCGACTTCCCGTCGCCCTTCGGCCTGGCCGCGGGATTCGACAAGGAAGGCGCCGGCATCACGTCCCTTGCCGACCTGGGCTTCGGCCACATCGAGGTCGGAACCATCACGGGTGCAGCGCAGCCCGGGAATGAACAGCCCCGGCTTTTCCGCCTGGTTGAGGACAAAGCCGTCATCAACCGCATGGGCTTCAACAACGACGGTGCCCACGCCGTGGCCCCGCGCACCCGTGACGCCCGCTCGCTGCTGAACCGCCGCTTCGGGGCACACCGACCCGTCATCGGCATCAACATCGGCAAGACCAAGGTCGTCGAACTCGAGGATGCGGTGGAGGATTACCTGGTTTCCACGCGCGAACTTGCACCGAACGCCGACTACCTGGTGGTCAACGTGTCCTCGCCGAACACTCCCGGCCTGCGCCTGCTGCAGAGCGTCGAGTCCCTGCGCCCACTGCTGAGCGCCGTCGGTGCCGAGGCCGACCGCGTGGCCGGGCGACACATCCCGCTGCTCGTGAAGATCGCCCCTGACTTGACCGACGAGGACATCGCCGACGTCGCGACCCTGGCCCAGGAACTGAAGCTTGACGGCATCATCGCGACTAACACCACGATCTCCCGCGAGGGCCTGACCGCGGATGCCTTCAAGGTGGCGGAGATCGGCGCCGGCGGCTTGAGCGGTGCACCGCTTAAGGCACGCTCGCTGGAGGTCCTGAAGGTGCTGCGCGCCAAGGTCCCGGCGGGCATGGCAATCATTTCCGTCGGCGGCGTGACCACCGGCGAGGACGTCATCGAGCGCCTGCAGGCCGGAGCCGACCTGGTGCAGGGTTACACCGCGTTCCTCTACGAAGGACCGTTGTGGGCACGCAGCATCAACAAGACGCTGGCCAAGGCGGTTGCCAAGGGCATCAGCCTGCGCCACCATGCGTAGGCTGACGCAAGGCTAAAGCCAACGGGTCCGGCGGGGTCGCTGCGTCCACGACGCGTCCACCTGGCCGGATCCTTGTCTTGTCCCCGCCAAACGGCCATGAAAAAGGTGTGTGGTGCGCCGTTTCCGGTGCACCACACACCTGGTGTGGATTGTTGAACGCTGGTGCGTCTAGCGCGGGTCGTCGCCGCGGCGTACCTGGGGCTTGGGGAGGCGCAGTTTGCGGAACTGCATGCCGCGCATGACGCCGTACCAGACGACGCCGCGCTCAACGGTGCCGTAGCGGGCCACGAGGCCCTTCTTCAGGCCGCGCGACATGATGAACGAGTCGACGAACACCAAGGCGACGAGGATCCACAGCGCAAAGGTGACGTACACCTGAACCTGCAGGAACTTGGACATGGTCAATGAGATGATCAGGAAGCCGAAGACGGCGAACATCAGGAACTCGCCGATCATGAAGCGGCGGTCCACGAAGTCGCGGGCGAAGCGCTTCTGGTCGCCACGGTCGCGCGCGGCCATGAACCTCTCGTCGCCCGTTTCGTTGGCCAGGCGCATGCGGTTCTGTGCCTCGAGGCGCTGGGCGCGCTCCGCTTCACGCGCAAGCTTGCGGTCCGTGGGAACCAGCGGCCGCTGGCGGCTTGCTTCCTGGGCCTTACGCTTGGGAGTCGGGGCGTTCTTGCCGACGGGCTTGATGGTCTCTTCTGTGGGCGCTTCTACGGAAGCTGCCTGATCTTTCTTGCGTCCAAACACCCGTACAGTCTACCCGCGCGCGGCCTGCCTGCCCCACGTGTGACACGGGGCGGTTGTAGGCTTTCGGGTATGACTACCAAGAACACCTCCGATTCGGCGTCGTTCGGTGTCGATCGCGACGCACTGGGCTCGCACATCGACAGCGACTTCGGCCGAATCGTTTCCGAGCTGAGCAACCTTGTGGCGATCCCCGGGATCGCCTGGGAATCCTTCGACGCAAACCAGCTGGACCGCAGCGCCGAGGCCGTGGCGCAGCTGGTGCGCGATGCCGGCATGGAGCAGGTCGACATCCTGCGCGTGCCCACCGAGTCCGGCGCCATGGGCGGACCCGCCATCGTCGCCAACCGCCCCGCCCGCGACGGCAAGCCGACGATCCTGCTCTACGCACACCACGACGTGCAGCCCCCGGGCGACGAGGCCCTCTGGAACACCAAGCCGTTCGAAGCCACCGAGATCGACGGACGGCTCTTCGGCCGTGGCGCGGCCGATGACAAGGCCGGGATCATGGTCCACATCGCCGCGCTGCGTGCGGTCCTGGCCAAGGTCGAGGAATTCGGGCTGGGTGTCACATTCTTCCTGGAGGGAGAGGAAGAGGCGGGATCGCCAAGCTTCCGCCGGTTCCTCGAGACCCACCGGGACCGCCTGGCCGCCGACGTGATCGTGGTTGCCGACTCGAGCAACTGGAAGGTCGGGGTCCCCGCCCTGACCACCTCGCTGCGTGGCATGGCCGGGGGAGTAGTTGAGGTACGCGTCCTGGACCACGCCGTACACTCGGGCATGTTCGGGGGACCGGTCCTTGATGCCCCCACGATTGCCGCCCGCCTGATCTCCACCTTCCACGACGCCGAAGGCAACGTGGCCATCGCCGGCCTGGTTGCCAACGAGTCGGCCGAAGTCGAGTACCCCGAGGAGGACTTCCGCGCGGATTCCTCGGTGCTGGACTCCGTCGTGCTTGCCGGAAGCGGGAAGATTTCCGACCGCCTCTGGCACAAGCCTGCCCTGTCGATCATCGGCATGGACATCCCGACCGTTGCGGTTTCCTCGAACACGATGATCCCCTCGACGCGCTTCAAACTGAGCCTGCGGCTTGCCCCGGGGCAGAACCCGCAGGAAGCGGTCGAAGCAGTCCGGGCCCACATCATGGCCCAGGACGTGCGAGGTGCACAGGTCAGCTTCGAATCCGACGAGGCGGGCCAGGCATTCTCCACCGACACCTCCGCTCCGGCCGCACAGGCCAGCCTCTGGGCATTGGGCGAGGCCTGGGGCGTTCCGGCCGTGGAAACCGGCATCGGCGGATCCATCCCGTTCATCTCGGACCTGCTTGAAGTCTTCCCGAAGGCGCAGATCCTTGTCACCGGCGTCGAGGACCCTGATTCGCGCGCCCACTCGGCAAACGAGTCGCTTCATTTGGGTGATTTCCGTCATGCAATTTTGGCCGAGGCGATGCTCTTGGCACGCTTGAACAACCACGGGCTCTAAGTCACAGGGGCCGCCGCGACATCGCTTGCGGCATCGACGTACCATAGAAGATGAGGGGCCACGCTTGAGGCGTCGCCCAAGTTGAGCAGTAAATGGAGGATCAAGCATGACAGCTGCACCCAACGAAACCACCGCCGACGCCACCGAGCTGCCGACCCACGAGGTCAAGCTCTCGGACGTCGCTGCAGACAAGGTCCGTTCACTGCTTGAACAGGAAGGCCGCACGGATCTCCGCTTGCGCGTCGCCGTTCAGCCAGGGGGATGCTCGGGCCTGATCTACCAGCTCTACTTCGACGAGCGCCTGCTCGAGGGCGACGCGGTCAACGAGTACGACGGCGTAGAAGTTGTCGTGGACAAGATGAGCGTCCCTTACCTGGCAGGGGCTTCGATCGACTTCGAAGACACCATTGCCAAGCAGGGCTTCACCATCGACAACCCGAGCGCCGGCGGCTCTTGCGCCTGTGGAGATTCTTTCCACTAAGTCGGAACCAAATACACCGCCCACGCGTTGAGACATCTTCACGCGTGGGCGGTGTTTTGGTCGGCATTCGGGCGCCCGAGAGGGTAAGCTCTACGATAAGTAGTAAAACTATGGTTTTCTTCGACCTCATCAGCGTTGATTCACTTGAGTCCGGCCGCTGAGCGTCGAAGACTCATTCAGCACCAACAAAGAGGAAGGGCCGTCTGTGAGTTCGCAAGACCGAACCAGCAGCCGCCGCAAAGGCAGAGCCAAAGTCTTGGCTATTGCTGGCGCTGGCGCGTTGTTGTTGACGGGATGTTCAGCGGAAGCCCAGCGAGGTTGGCTCCCAAACGTCGAACGTGACACCACCAACCACACCGGTATGATCCAGGATCTCTGGGTCAACTCGTGGATTGCAGCGCTTGTCATCGGCATTTTAACGTGGGGCCTGATGCTTTGGTGCATCATCGCTTACCGCCGCCGCAAGGGCGATACTGGCTACCCGCGCCAGCTTAGCTACAACTTGCCAATCGAAATTTTCTACACGGCCGTGCCGTTGGTCTTGGTCTTGACGTTCTTCACGTTCTCAGACCAGGCAGAAAAGTCGATCAACACCAAGGTCGACTCCGAGCTCGTGGTTGATGTCCGTGCCAAGCAGTGGGCATGGGACTACAACTACACCTACAAGGGCCAGGAGAAGTACGACGCAACCGTCCAGGCGCACCTCACCGGTGAAGAAGGCATTCGCGAAACCCTGCCGACCTTGTACCTGCCGGTTGGAAAGACCGTCACGCTCGAGCTGAACAGCCGCGACGTCATCCACTCGTTCTGGGTCCCTGCGTTCTTGCAGAAGCTCGACATGATTCCGGGCAAGACCAACTACATCTACCTGACGCCTCAGGTCGAAGGTGACTTCGACGGCAAGTGTGCAGAGCTCTGCGGTGAGTACCACTCTGAGATGCTCTTCAACGTCAAGGTAGTTTCCGAAGCCGAATTCCAGGCGCACCTGGCCACCTTGAAGGACGGCCACTTGGGCGAGGAATACGACCGCCAGCCGGGCACGGTTAACCAGGCCGTCGGCCACGCGACGGAAGGGGAGTAATCCACCGTGACTACCTACGAGTACGCAACCGACGGGGCGAAGAGCCTCGCACCGCGCGTGGTCCCGGTCTCCAAGGGACGTCTTTTCGTCAACTGGATCACCTCCACGGACCACAAGACCATCGGGTACATGTACCTGATCATGTCGTTCATCTTCTTCTGCATCGGCGGTGTGATGGCGCTTGTCATCCGTGCCGAGCTGTTTGAACCGGGTATGCAGATCCTGCAGACCAAGGAACAGTACAACCAGCTGTTTACAATGCATGGCACCGTCATGCTGCTGATGTTCGCAACGCCGCTTTTCGCCGGCTTCGCAAACGTGATGATGCCGCTCCAGATCGGCGCCCCCGACGTGGCCTTCCCGCGTTTGAACGCGCTGGCCTTCTGGTTCTTCTGCTTCGGCTCGATCATTGCCGTCTCGGGTTACCTGACCCCGCAGGGTGCTGCTTCCTTCGGCTGGTTCGCTTACGCACCGCTGTCGAACACGACCTTCAGCCCCGGCGTGGGTGGCGACCTCTGGGTCTTCGGCCTGGCACTTTCGGGCTTCGGCACGATCCTCGGCGCCGTCAACTTCATCACCACGATCATCTGCCTGCGCGCACCGGCCATGACCATGTGGCGTATGTCGATCTTCACCTGGAACACGCTGATCACGGGCATCTTGATCCTGATGGCCTTCCCGCCGCTGGCAGCTGCGCTGTTCGCACTGGGTGCGGACCGCAGGTTCGGGGCGCACGTCTTTGACCCCGAAGCAGGCGGGCCGGTTCTCTGGCAGCACCTCTTCTGGTTCTTCGGCCACCCCGAGGTCTACATCATCGCGCTGCCGTTCTTCGGCATCGTGTCGGAAATCTTCCCGGTCTTCAGCCGCAAGCCGATCTTCGGCTACAAGGGCCTGATCTTTGCAACCATCTCCATCGCGGCACTCTCCGTGGCGGTTTGGGCGCACCACATGTACGTCACCGGCTCCGTCATGCTCCCGTTCTTCGGCTTCATGACCATGCTCATCGCCGTACCGACCGGTGTGAAGTTCTTCAACTGGATCGGCACCCTCTGGCGCGGATCGATCACCTTCGAAACCCCGATGCTCTGGAGCATCGGCTTCATGGTGACCTTCCTCTTCGGTGGCCTGACCGGCATCATCCTCTCGGCTCCGCCGCTGGACTTCCACGTTTCGGACACCTACTTCGTGGTTGCCCACTTCCACTACGTCGTCTTCGGCACCGTGGTGTTCGCAATGTTCGCCGGATTCTACTTCTGGTGGCCGAAGTGGACCGGCAAGATGCTCAACGAGCGCCTGGGCAAGATCCACTTCTGGCTTCTGTTCATCGGCTTCCACGGCACCTTCCTCATCCAGCACTGGCTGGGTGTCATCGGCATGCCGCGTCGTTACGCCGACTACATGCCTGAAGATGGCTTCACCACCATGAACCAGTTCTCGACGATCTTCTCCTTCATCCTCGGCATGTCCATGATTCCGTTCTTCTGGAACGTTTGGACGACCCACCGCAAGGGCAAGAAGGTTCTCGTGGATGATCCGTGGGGCTTCGGTGCATCGCTGGAATGGGCAACCTCTTGCCCGCCGCCGCGCCACAACTTCCACTCCATCCCGCGCATTCGTTCCGAGCGCCCGGCTCTTGACCTGCACCACCCGGAACTGAGCGCACGCTCGACCCCGGAGAACGCAGTGGCCAAGATCTTCGGCCCGGCTGACCAGAAGGACAAGTAACGATGAAAGTTGAGTCCTGGCTCTTCCTCGGCGGAATCTTCTTCTTCACGCCGGTAGGAATCGTTTACGGCATCATGGTCAACTGGGAAGAACCTGTCGGTTTCCTCGGCCTGTTCATGCTCGCCGGCCTGTCGATGATGGTCGGCTGGTACCTGCTGCACACCGCCCGCCGCGTTGGCCCGCGTCCCGAGGACCGCGTCGATGGCGACATCCACGAGAACGCCGGAACCATCGGCCTCTTCTCCCCGTGGAGCTGGTGGCCGCTGTTCCTGGCAATCGGTGCCGCTACCGGTTTCGCCGGTTTGGCTGTCGGCTGGTGGGTCTTGTACATCGGTGTAGGCGTGACCATCGTTGGTCTCGTTGGCTGGGTTTACGAATACAGCCGCGGTGACCACGCACACTAATCGTGTCGCCCGGTAACCGCAGTTTCTGAAGAGTCGGTGTTCCCCATTGGGGGACACCGACTCTTTCTTTTAACAAACCTTGCCCATCATGCGCGAGAATTGATGCAGGCAGTTCTCGGGCCGTAAACACTTGGAGTAGACGTGAAACCCTATGCGCCACAGCCGCCGGTTCTCGGTGCCATCATTGAGGATTCACCCCTTGGCAAGTACCGGCAGATCCGGGAGATCCTTCGCACGCACGCCAAGACGGAGTGCGAGCCCGGATTCAAGCTACCTCCCGAGCGCGAGCTCGCCGCCACGCTCGGCGTGGCCCGGAAGACGCTGCGACAGGCGATAGATTCTCTTGTCGAAGACCAGGTCCTCAAGCGGGTCGTCGGCGTGGGAACCTTTGTCGCGCACCCCAAGGTGGACCTGCAAGTCCGTCTGAACTCCTACAGCGAGGAAATGATCAGGCGCGGCATGGTTCCCGACGCGCATGTGCTGCGCTTCGACGAGGTTCCCGCCACCGGCACCCTCTCACGGCACATGCAAATCGACGAAGGCGCCCCGGTCATACGGTTCCGTCGCCTGTTGCTCGCCGATGGCAAGCCGATGAGCCTCGATGAGAACTTCATGCCCAGCGACCTTGTCCCTGGCTTCCTCAACGACCCGCCGCCCATTTCCCTCTACCAGTCGCTGCACGAGCGTTACGGCCTGGTCCTTGAATGGGGCGAAGACCAGATCGAGAGCACTGCCGCCACCGCAGTGAACGCCGACCTGCTTCAGGTCGAAGTGGGCTTCCCCTTGCTGAAGATCACCAGGTATGCCTTCGTGGGGGATGGGCTGGTCGACTATTCGGTGTCGCTGTACCGATCGGATCGCTACAAGCTCTTCGTGCCCTTGCAGCGCCAGGGAAGCCGGACGCCGCGCTACACCACCCTTTAGTCGTTCAAGGCGCTTAGCCGGCCGTTCAGTGGCGTTTTAGAGCATGCAGACGCGTGGGAGATCCCGGGTGATGGAGTTAAGACGGTCGAGAGAGGACCGTGGGGCCGGCCTGGAACTCGAGGGGGCCATGGCTGCAATAGACGGCACCTGATGTCCCCAGGCTGTTCCGCCACTACCTGACTTCGGAACGTGTTCTGAAGATGGTTTGTTTCATGAGCGCATCGGATTGTTGACGCAAGGTTTTCCGATCGGTGGAGTTGAGTCGATCATCGTCCGACGTCTTCGCAGCCGTAGAAGACCACCCGGTGTGGCTCGCACGCCGCGACGGGGAATCGCTGGTGCTCATGTCCGACCATGCGCACCAAGCCCATACCGCACTGTGGGAGCCCGCCACCCAACTGGTCACGGTGTCTACCGGCTCCGAGAGTACCTTGGCCGAGTGGGAAGTCGGGCACGGTCGCCACGATGCCACATACATTCCTTCACACCGCTGAGGCAGCATGTCGGCGCCCGGCGGGGAAAAGAACGCGTGCGTGGAGGTGAGCTCCCCGGGTCAACAGATGCCTGCTGTTTGGAGGCGCTCGGTCGGGAAGCCGGTTGCCCACCAAGAGCGAAGTCAATCAAAGCCGCCGGCAGTGCCGCGGCGGCTCCTGGCGCGACGGCCAATTTGTGGAGAATGCCACAACGGTTTCCCGCCAGCGCATCCGCCTGTGGCAAATACCCATTTTCGATGCAACAGGCGGATTCCTGCTTGGCGGCGTGCCGGCTGTCCCGCCACCGGGCATGGTCATTGGCCAAAGGACACTTCGGCGACATCGCTCGGCAGGGAAGCCAGCAGGGCGGGGGAGTGGCCATGGGTGAACTGCCGTGCGCTGCACCGGCCGCCGCAGCAAGGTTGCGACGCTTACGGGAACTGTCCGTTAACGGCTGTGGGGCCCGTCCGAAGACGGGCCCCACAGCTTGGGCTGGTTCCTGCCGGAACCTAGTGACCGATGGAATCCTGTTCGGATCCCTCGACCTCTGCATGTCCGTGTGCAGCCTTTGCGGCAGCCAACTCGGACGGAGTCACCGGAGCGACACGATCCTCGAAGAAGAACTTGGACAGTGCGCCACGGCGCTTCTCTTTGCGGGAGATGTGGCCTGCTGCGTCCGGCTGGGCCGGAATGACCTTGCGGTCTTCGAAGGTGGCCAGGTGGTACTGCTTGTACACGTCGAGCTCTTCGTGCTTCTCCGAGAAGCCGCCCTCAGGCGACATTTCGATGATGCCGGCTTCGCGGCCGTGCAGGACGATCTCGCGGTCCTTGCGCTGCAGCGACAGTGCGATGCGGCGGGCCAGGATGAATCCGATGATCGGGCCGACCACGAACAGGGTCCGCAGCCAGTACGTCACGTCGTTCAATGCCACGTGGAAGTGCGTTGCGATCAAGTCGGAGGAAGCCGCAGCCCACATCACGCAGTAGGAGATGACGCCGGCAACGCCGACTGCCGTACGGAACGGAGCGTTGCGCGGACGGTCCAGCAGGTGGTGTTCGCGGTTGTCCTTGGTGATCCAGCGTTCGATCCACGGCCAGGTGAACATCAAGGTGAAGATGATGCCGGCCGGAACCAGTGCCGGAAGCAACACGTTCAGCACCAGGGTGTTGGAGCCCCAGGGGAACGGGATGTTCCACTCGAAGGAGAAGTTGCCAAGCACACCGGGCATCAGGCGCAAGGCGCCGTCAACCCAACCGATGTACCAGTCAGGCTGGGTACCTGCGGAAACCGGCGACGGGTCGTACGGTCCGTAGTTCCAGATCGGGTTGATCGTGAAGAAGCCCGAGATGAAGGCAACGATGCCGAAGACGATGAAGAAGAAGCCGCCGGCCTTTGCCGCGTACACCGGGCCAACCGGGAAGCCTACGACGTTGTCATTGGTGCGGCCCGGGCCGGGGTACTGGGTGTGCTTGTGCACGACAACCATGAAGAGGTGCAGTGCGACCATCAGGAGGATGATTGCCGGCACGATCATGATGTGCAGCGAGTAAAGACGCGGGATGACGGCCGTACCCGGGAATTCCCCACCGAAGAGGAAGAACGAGATGTACGTGCCGACAACCGGGATCGACTTCATGACGCCGTCGATGATGCGCAGGCCGTTGCCGGAGAGCAGGTCATCGGGGAGCGAGTAGCCGGTGAAGCCGGCAGCCATCGCCAGGATGAGCAGAACGCCGCCGACAACCCAGTTCAGTTCGCGGGGCTTGCGGAATGCACCGGTGAAGAACACGCGGAGCATGTGCACCGAGACGGCAGCAACGAAGAGCAGTGCCGACCAGTGGTGGACCTGGCGCATGAACAGACCGCCGCGGATGTCGAAGGAGATGTCCAACGACGAAGAGTATGCGGCAGACATGCCGATGCCCTTGAGCGGGTTGTAGGAACCGTCATAGATCACGTGGGTCATCGACGGATCGAAGAAGAACGTGAGGAACGTTCCCGAGATCAGCAGCAGGACGAAGGTGTACAGGGCCACCTCGCCGAACATGAAGGACCAGTGGTCGGGGAAGATCTTGCGACCGAACTCCTTGACCATGGCGGAGCCACCGGTGCGCTCGTCGACAAAGTTGGCGATGCGGCCGGTCTTGGTCTTCGGGGTGTATTCAGTAGTGGTGCTCATTAGTTCTTTCCACGCTCCCAGTAGCTCGGTCCAACAGGCTCGTGGAAGTCGCTCTGGGCGACGAGGAAGCCGTTGGAGTCAACCGTGATCGGCAGCTGTGGCAACGGGCGACCTGCCGGACCGAAGACGACCTTGCACTCGTTGGTGAGGTCGAAGGTCGACTGGTGGCACGGGCACAGCAGGTGGTGCGTCTGCTGCTCGTACAGGGCAACCGGGCAACCCACGTGGGTGCAGATCTTGGAGTAGGCGACGATGCCGTCTACGTGCCAGTTCTCGCGGCCGGGGGAGATGTTCATCTTCTCCGGGTCCAGGCGCATCAGCAGAACAACGGCCTTGGCCTTCTCGTTCAGCGGATCCTCGGACTCGTTCAGGCCCTCGGGGATGACGTGGAAGACCGAACCGATCTGTACGTCGGAGGCCTTGATCGGGGTGCCGGACGGGTCGCGGGTCAGGCGAACGTCCTTGTCCCACATGGTGTGGCGCAGCTGTTCGATCAACTGGTTGGCGGTCTTGCCCGAACCTTCGAGGTCGCGGAACATGAAGATCGCCGGAACCGGGGCCAGGGCCATGGCACCGATGAGGGTGTTGCGAATCAACGGGCGACGCTTGATGCCGGTTTCTTCGATGACCTGGTTGATGATCTCTTCGGCATCCTGGCGATCCGCTTCGGGGCGGATCTCGTGGCGCATTTCAGAGACTTCGTGGTCCGGCATCAGGGTCTTGGCCCAGTGGACGATGCCGACACCGATGCCCAGCATCGCGAAAGTGGTGCCAAGGCCGAGCATCGAGTTCTGTACGCGGATTTCCGAGATGCTATCCGGACGTCCGAGAACGAAGTAAGCAATGAAGAACGACAGCGTTCCGATGATCGAGATGATAAAGAGCAGCGCTACCTGACGCTCTGCTCGCTTCTCTGCTCGCGGGTCGGTATCTGCCAAGCGCTTCCGATGCGGCGGAAGGCCGGGATCCTGGAACTTATCCAGGGTTCCCGTGCCAGCCTTAGCAACGGTGCCCGAATCGTCCGGACTGCCGTGACTATGGTCGCCCATGTTGTCTCTCATCCTTTTCTCAAGATTCATTAGTACGTAGTGATTTCGACGGCGCTAGCCGTCTGCGGCCTTAGGAAGGACGCGAAGTGAGCCAGATGGTGAAGGCGATGATGATGCCCAAACCAGCGGTCCAGATGAAGAGACCCTCGGAGACCGGACCCAACGAACCAAGCTTGGCTCCACCGGGCGAACCCTGGGCTTCGATTTCCTTCAGGAAGGTGATGACGTTGCGCTTCTCTTCGGGGGTGACGTTCGAGTCGTTGAAGACCGGCATGTTCTGCGGGCCGGTGATCATGGCCTCGTAGATGTGCTTTTCCGAAACCCCAGCCAAGGAAGGAGCGAACTTGCCACGCGTAAGGGCACCACCAGCTGCGGCGGCGTTGTGACACATTGCGCAGTTCACGCGGAATACGGTGCCGCCTTCAGCGGCGTTGCCCTTGGAAGTATCGAGAACTTCCTCGGTGGGGATGGACGGTCCGGCGCCCAAGCTTGCAACGAAAGCGGCGAGCTGGGAGATCTGTTCGTCATCGAACTGCACCGGCTTGATCTGAGCCTGGGGGCCCTGCATCTGCATCGGCATACGGCCGGTACCGACCTGGAAGTCGACTGCAGCGGCGCCAACACCAATCAGCGAAGGACCGTCTGCGGATCCTTCTGCATTCAAGCCGTGGCAGGTGGCACAGTTGGCGACGAAGAGCTTGTTGCCTTGTTCGATGTCGCTAGCGGTGTATCCAGTGGCTGCCTTGGCCTCGTTGACGCTGCCGGCGGCCACATACAGGCCTCCGGTGATGAGCAGGCCCATCAAAAGCAGCGCGACGGCGGCGAGTGGATGGCGGCGCCTTTGCGAAAGAGCCTTCACTTGCTGGTTCCTCACTTATTTCTTAGAACTGGGAGCTGCCGTAAGTAGGCAACTTTGGGAGTGCGCTACTTCAGGAAGTAGATGATGATGAACAGGGCGATCCACACGACGTCGACGAAGTGCCAGTAGTAGGACACCACGATCGCACCGGTTGCTTCGTAGTGACCGAACTTTCGTGCGATGAGCGCACGGCCGATGATCAGAAGGAAGGCGATGAGGCCGCCGGCCACGTGCAAGCCGTGGAAGCCGGTGGTCATGTAGAAGACGGAGCCGTATGCGTTGGAGTTCAACGCAATGCCGTGAGCAACCAGTTCGGTGTACTCGTAGGCCTGAACGGAAACAAAGATGGCACCGAGGATGAAGGTCAGGACGAACCATTCGACCATTCCCCATTCCTTCAAGTTGAACAGTCCGCCGGTGCGGCGAGGCTTAAGATCCTCGGCACGGAAGACACCCAACTGGCAGGAGAATGAGCTCGAGACCAGGATGATCGTATTAATAAGTGCGAACGGAACGTTGAGTTTCGCGGTTTCGGTCGCCCACAGTTCCGGCGATGCAGCGCGGAGTGTGAAATACATGGCGAAAAGCGCGGCAAAGAACATGAGCTCGCTGGAAAGCCAGACGACAGTTCCTACCGACACCATGTTGGGACGGTTCGGCGCAGGATGCGCCGGGGCATTTAGGGCATGAGTCGCAGTTGTCACAGAGCCATTATGTCTATAAAAGTGCCTCTGACACCAATGCATAGCCCCCCGCGTGGCGCGAATTTTGGGCACTGCACGCCTACAACCGCGGAAACACGCGGGATTAACATTTCAGACTTTCTACAATTCGTAGATAACCTAGAGGCGTGTCAACGATTCGAGCGCAGCAAAAGTTCCCCACATGGCCAACAATTCTCTCGAGCCTGATCGCCGGCGGCGACCTGGATCGGGACCAGGCGTACTGGGCCATGGGCGAGGTGATGACGGGCAATGCCACCGATTCACAGGTGGCAGGTTTCCTTGTCGCGCTCCGCTCCAAGGGGGAAACGGTCGACGAACTAACCGGCCTGGTGGAAGCCATGCTGGCCAATGCGAGGCCGCTCACAATAGAAGGTGACAGACTCGACATCGTCGGGACCGGCGGTGACAGGCAAAACACGGTGAACATTTCCACCATGGCTTCCCTCGTCTGTGCCGGGGCGGGCGCAAAGATCGTTAAACACGGCAACCGCGCCGCTTCCTCTTCTGCCGGTTCGGCGGACGTGCTGGAGGCACTCGGGGTGCGGCTCGACATGCCCATCGATCGGCTCGAAGACGTTCTCGACGCAGCCAACATCACTTTTTGCTTCGCCCAGGTGTTCCATCCCTCGATGCGCAATGCCGCGGTGCCGCGTCGGGAGTTGGGCGTACCAACGGCTTTCAACTTCATGGGTCCGCTGACCAACCCCTCGCAGCCGACAGCATCCGCCATCGGTTGCTCCGACCTCCGCATGGCTCCGCTCATGGCTGGGGTCTTGGCGGCACGCGGCGTTCGCGCCCTGGTGTTCCGCGGAGAGGACGGGCTGGACGAGTTCACGACGACGGCGCCCAACCGCGTGTGGGAGGTCCGGGACGGCAAAGTCACCGAATCGATGCTTGATGCCCGGGAGCTCGGAATGTCACGTGCATCCCTCGAGGATTTGCGTGGGGGAGATTCCGCGCACAACGCGCAAGTCGTCCGGGAGATCCTCGACGGGGCCGGCGGCCCCATCCGGGACGCGGTGGTGCTCAATGCGGCAGCCGGCCTGGTGGCGTTGGATCCCTCCGCCGACGGTAGTCTGCAACAGAGGTTGCTTGCCGCCAAGGCAAGGGCCGAAAAGGCCATCGATTCCGGCGCAGCCAAGCGCGCGCTAGAGGCCTGGATCGCGGCGACGGTCTAGTTCCGGAGTCCCAAACCCAACGTATTGAAGCTTGACACGCCCGTCCCTGGGGGGGCGCAAGGCGTGCCACGCTTGTTTCAGGCGCCCCAGGCATCAACGGCCAACATGGACGTGGCGCCACTCATTTGAGTGGCGCCACGCTGCCGCCAGCCGGGTCGCCACTGCGATGCGCGGGTTGGCGTCCTCGGACCCGACCCGCGTTCCCGCGTGGTTGGCACGCGGGAACGGATCCCGCGGCACCCATGGTTGCGCACTTGCCCCGGACGATAGGCCCTCGACTTAAGCACGTGGGTGGGGGGGGGGGGGGGGCCCCCCCCCCCCCACCCACCCCCCCCCGCTGGGGAGCGGGG
>NZ_JBPULF010000015.1:0-49493 GCF_051550675.1 Paeniglutamicibacter selenitireducens
CCCGGGTGCCGTTGGCCCGGCCCGTGCGCACCAAGCCGGCGGGGGGCTGGGCGGGGGGGGGGGTGGGGGGGGGGGGGGGGGCGGGCGGGGCGGGGGCCGGCGGGGCGGGGGGTGGCCCCCCACCCGCGCCCGGGCCGGGTTGGGGCGCCCCACCCCGCGGAAGCTGGTGGAACCTAGGCCCAGACCTGGATCTCGCCGGCTTCGGCGCTCGGCTCGGAGAAGTCCCATTCGCCGGTTTCCGGGTCCGGGGAGGTGTACGGCTGCACGATGGCGACGGCGCCGCCGTCGCGGTGCTCCGCCACCACGTGGACCGCGTCCTTGCCCTCTTCGAGCAGGGTCACGTCGGAGACGAAGGCGACGGCGTTGAACGAATCACGCTGGTCGTTGAGCAGCTGCACGAGGTCGGCCATCATGGCCTCGGCGTCGATGTCTGCCTCAGGATCTTCAGGGTCCTCGGTGGGCTGGACGGCCAGCAGCCGCAATTCCTGCTCTGCGCCCTCGGCCGCGGGCTCGATGGCGATGGCGAAGGGCAGGAAGACGCCCTGCTCCTCAAGCTGTTCGCGGGCCACGCCCAGTGCGGTGCCCAGCACCTTGTTCAGTTCGAGCTGTGCAGCGGTGCCCAGTTCAGCGATCTTGTTTTCGGGGGTGCTCATGCGTTGTTCCTTACGATAGCCAGGACCCCGTCGCGGACGAGTTCCATGGTCTTGCGGTCCACTGCCTCGCCGTTGAAACGGAGGAAGGGTTCGGTGTTTGACGGACGCAGGTTGAACCAGAACGACCCGTCGGTGGCGGCCACGGTGGTGCCGTCCATGGTGCTGACCGCGGTCTCGCGATTCGCCAAGTCCGGGTGGCACGGCGGGCAGATGAAACCGCTGTGGTCGGGGCTTAGGTCGTGCCCATTGGCGAACTCCTCGAGAACGCGGGCCACGGCGCCGGCCTTGTCCTCGACCTCGGAGTTGATTTCTCCGGAGGCGACATACGGCTCGTACTCGGCGGCGAATTCGCTCAGCGGGGTGTCCTGCTGGCCCAGCGCGGCGAGCACGTGCATGGCAGCGAGCATGCCGGTGTCGGCGTTGTAGAAGTCCCGGAAGTAGTAGTGGGCGGAATGCTCTCCCCCGAAGACCGCTCCTTCCTCGGCCATGACGGCCTTGATGAAGGAGTGCCCCACGCGGGTGACGACAGGGCGTCCGCCTGCTGCGGTGACTGCCTCCGGCACGGCGCGCGAGGTGATCAGGTTGTGGATGATCACTGGCGTTTCCTCGCCGGACGCCTTGGCTCGGGCGATCTCGCGCACGGCAACGAGTGCGGTGATTGCCGAGGGGGACACCGGGTCGCCCTTTTCGTCGATCACGAAGCAGCGGTCGGCGTCGCCGTCGAAAGCAAGACCGATGTCGGCACCGTGCTTGACGACCGCGGCCTGCAGGTCGCGCAGGTTCTCCGGCTCAAGCGGGTTGGCCGGGTGGTTCGGGAAGGTCCCGTCGAGCTCGAAGTAGAGGTCGATGATCTCCAGGGGGAGGCCTGGCAGGATGGCGTCGCCCAGGACGGCCGGCGTGGTGAGGCCGCCCATGCCGTTGCCGGCGTCGACTACGACCTTCAGTGGGCGGATTCCCGTGAGGTCGACCAGCGAGCGCAGGTACTCGGAGTAACCGGCAAGCACGTCGAGTTCGGTGATGAACCCCTCGGGGCCCTCGGAGGATACCGGCAGGCCCTCCTCCAGGTACGTCTGGGCCAGGTCCCGGATGTCGAAGAGCCCGGTATCCGAGGACACCGGAACCGCGCCTGCCTTGGCCATCTTGATGCCGTTGTAGGCCGCGGGGTTGTGGCTGGCGGTGAAGACCACGCCGGCGCAATCCAGGGACCCGGCCGCGAAGTAGAGCTCATCGGTGGAAATCAGACCGAGCATCTTCGGGTTGGCGCCGCGGTAGGCGGCTCCCCGGGCGAAAGCCGCGGCGAATTCGGGGGAGGAGGGACGCATGTCGCCGCCAACCAAGACATCCCGGCCCGAGAGACCCAGCACGTCGACAAAGGCGGCGCCGATGGCCTCGACAGCTTCGGCAGTAATGGAGGCCCCGACAATGCCGCGCACGTCGTAGGCCTTGAAGGACTCTGAAAGATCGATTTCCACACTCACAGTGAAGAGCTTAGCGGTTTAGGCTCGGCAAGCGGGGATTCTTCGTAGTGAAGGTGAGTAGCACCATAGGACTATGTTGGCTGTGCGGGGAAGCGCGCTCCGAACTGTCTCCGGACACTGGGATACTGGGGAGCATGGACGCTTACCCACCCAGCATTGAAACGGATCTGCGCTCCCAGGCGACCGCCATCTTGCGGTCCCTGGTTGGCCGGGACGACGCCGACTTCCACGAGGGCCAGTTTGAGGCCATCGAGGCGCTCGTGGCGGGCGGACACCGGGCCTTGGTGGTGCAGCGCACCGGTTGGGGCAAGTCGGCCGTGTACTTCGTGGCGTCGCTGTTGCTGAGGGCCCGTGGAGCCGGTCCCACGTTGATTGTTTCGCCATTGCTGGCGCTGATGCGCGACCAAGTGGCTGCCGCATCGCGGGCCGGGGTGCGTGCCGAGGCGATCAACTCCGCCAATGCCCTCGACTGGGAACAGATCGCGCAGAAGCTGGCCAACGACGAGCTTGATGTGCTGCTGGTGTCGCCCGAGCGACTGAACAACCCGGTGTTCCGCGACACCCAGCTCCCCGCGCTCGTCGAGCGCATGGGCCTGCTGGTGATCGACGAAGCCCATTGCATTTCCGACTGGGGGCACGACTTCCGCCCGGACTACCGGCGCATCAAGGACCTGATCACAGCACTTCCGAATTCCGTTCCGGTGTTGGCCACGACCGCCACCGCCAATGAACGCGTCGTCCATGACATCCAGGAACAGCTGGCCGTTGGCGGGGCCGACGTCTTCACCCTTCGAGGATCCCTCGCGCGCGAATCGCTGCGCCTGGGCGTGCTGCGGCTTCCCTCGCCGCGCACCCAGTTCGCCTGGTTGCTGACCCACCTGAACGATTTCCACGGTTCGGGCATCATCTACACCCTGACCGTCTCCGCAGCGGAGGACATCACCCGTTTGCTTTCCGAGGCCGGACACAAGGTGCTGGCCTACTCCGGGCGCACCGACACCGAGGAACGCCACCGCGCGGAAACGGCGCTGAAGAACAACGAGGTCAAGGCGCTGGTGGCCACGAGCGCCCTGGGCATGGGCTTTGACAAGCCGGACCTGGGATTCGTTGTCCACGTCGGGGCGCCCAGCTCGCCCGTGGCGTACTACCAGCAGGTGGGCCGCGCCGGCCGTGGCAGCATCAACGCCGACGTGCTGCTGCTGCCGGGCACCGAGGACCGCGAAATCTGGCGCTACTTCGCCACCAGCTCCATGCCGGATGAGGAACGCGCCCACGCCGTCCTGCAGGAACTCGGCGCGGCCGGAGGCCCGATGTCGGTTCCGGCGCTGGAATCGCGGGTCAACATCCGCAGGACCCCGCTGGAGCTGCTGCTCAAGGTTCTCGCCGTGGACGGCGCCGTTGAGCGGGTGTCCGGTGGCTGGATGCGCACCGGGAACCAGTGGTACTACGACGCCGAGCGTTACACGCGAGTGGCCGCGGCCCGGGTAGCCGAGCAAAACGCCATGATCGACTACGAGATGACACGCGGCTGCCGCATGGAGTTCCTGGCCAAGGCGCTCGACGACCCCGCGGCCGCGCCGTGCGGCAAGTGCGACAACTGCGCCGGGGTGTGGTTCAGCGACGAGATCCAGGAATCGGCCAGAGACTCGGCGCAGACGGCCCTAGGCAGGGTCGGTGCCCTGCTCGAAGCCCGGCGCATGTATCCCGGAGGCATGGAGAAGCTTGGGGTCCCGCTCAAGGGAAAGATCAAGGCCGAACTCCAGGCAGATGACGGACGGGCCTTGGCGCGCCTCACGGACCTTGGCTGGGGCGGCCGCCTGCGCGCGCTGTTGGAAAACAGTGACGAGCCCGATGCACCCATCGCCAAGCCCATGCTTGATGCGTGCGTCAAGGTCCTGAGCGAGTGGAAGTGGGAGACCCGCCCGGTTGCCGTGGTGTCGATGCCGTCGCGGAAGCGTCCCCAACTGGTGGGCTCTTTTGCGCAAGGGATCTCGGAGATCGGCCGCCTGCCGTACCTGGGCCAGCTGGAGTACCGGGGTGGGGGACCGCGTGGGGACTCGGGTGGCAACTCTGCATTCAGGCTCGCGGCGGTCTGGGACCAGTTTGTGGTTCCGGCCGAGATGGCCGAACGGTTGGCCGGCGCGCCGGGGCCCATCTTGCTCATCGACGACCTGGCCGACAGCCGCTGGTCTTTGACCGAGGCGGCACGCGTCCTGCGCTCGGCGGGGGCTCCGGGCGTGCTGCCGTTCGTGCTGGCCCAGGCCGGGTAGTTCCTGCTCTGGAACTGAGTCTGGGATGGCCTTAAATGAGCCGAACGTCAAGCGATTTGTTGCGTTCATCTTCACTGTGGAAGTGTTGTCATGGCTGAATTCATGGACGCCCACCACAATATGAAGGGCTTGTCCGAGGCGGATCTCAAGGCCGCGCACGAGGCCGATCTCGCGATCCAGGCGGAGGAAAACGTGCAGTTCAAGCAGGCGTGGGCAGACCCGGACAGCGGAACTGACTTCTGCCAGTCCGAAGCCCCGTCCGCGGAGGCCGTGAAGAGGATCCACGAGCGCGCCGGCCATCTGGCCGATGAGATCCACGCGGTCCCGCTCGTGGTCTGACCCGGACGCCGTCCCCGGCGGTTGGACAGGCTCGAACCGCTTAAATGCTCTGCCCACACGAAGCCAGATTGCTCGTGTGGGCACAGCGGCGTTTGAGCTGTCTGCGCGGTCGTAGTCGCGATATCGACTGATGCAATGCCCAAGGCTGCGACGGCCACTGCGCTGCCGCCGGCCAGGCGAGATTTCTTGGACATGCCTCCTCCCGTTTCAGTCCCACTGGTGGTCAAAATCGGTCAGCTTGCCGAACTCGCTGGTCAGGCTCACTGTTTCCGGCGCGCTCGGTGCTTGCTTCCAAGAATGCACCAGCACACGCTGGCCGGTCCCACCCGGATTGTCCCGCCCACTCACGTGGACGCGCAAGCGATAGTCACCCGGTCCCGAGGTCAGCCGACGAGGGGCACCGGGGGAGTCTTGGTCGATGAGCCCATCGGTGACGATGCCCGGGAAATCGGTGCCGGCCCGGGCACTGAATTCGACGACGTCCTCCCAGTCTGCGTTCGGTGCCGGCGGAGCGGCAGGAAGATACTGGCCAGCCACCAACACCGTCCCGTCAACGCCTCTCTGGGACCCGAGCTGAATCCAGGCCTCCGGCTGATCGGAATAACCCCATACAGTTCCGCCAACCCACTGAAGTTCCTTGGTGAAGTATGGCTGGAGGGACTGGAGCATGATCGAATCGACCTCACTCGCGCTCAGCACAGCAAAACGTTCGCTCATGACACCCTCACTTTGTACTTGTTGCCCGGGAACACGTGATTGCTCCGATGCAACGACGATAGCGTTCCATAAGCGCGCCGGCCATTTGGTCGATGAGTTCCATGCGGTCCCCCTTGTGGTCTGACGCGGCTGCTGTTCCCTGCGACTGAACAGGCTCGAACCGCCACATGGAATCGGCCCGCACCCCTTGAGCTGCCGTTTTGGCGGGAACAAGGGGTGCGGGCCGAGCGCGTTCAGCGGTGGGGCTAGCTTCCGATCGGACGCAAACGAAGGCCCTGCATGCCGCCATCAACGGCAAGAGCCACGCCATTGGTCGAGCCCGAGAGCGGGCTGGCCAAGTAGGCGACGGCACCGGCAACCTCTTCTGCGGCAACCATCCGGCCGTGGGGCTGCCGTGCGTTCAACGCGGCCCGTTCGGCAACCGGGTCTTCCGCCGCGTCCATGAGCCGGCCGATCCACGGGGTGTCGGCGGTGCCGGGGTTCACAGCATTGACTCGGATTCCCTCGCGCACGTGATCGGCGGCCATGGCCAGCGTTAGCGAGTACACTGCGCCCTTGGACGCGGAATACAGTGCCCGCTGCGGGAGGCCGGCCGTTGCCGCAATCGAGCACGTGTTGACGATGGCGGCGGCCGAGGATTCACGCAGGTGCGGCAGGGCGGCGCGGGATACCCGGGCCATGCCGACCACGTTGATGTTCAGCACGCGCAGCCACTCGTCGTCGTCGTTGTCGGCGACGGTGCCCTGGGCGCCGATTCCGGCGTTGTTGATGACAATGTCGATCCCGCCAAGGGCAAGGGCAGCCCCGGAGACGGCCTCGTTCACGGAGTCGGAATTCGCGACGTCACAGGTGAAGGGGAGATGGCGGGCATCGGCGGCTGCCGTGTTGATGTCCAGCACGGCAACGGATGCTCCGCGGTCGGCAAGGGTCGCCGCAATCGCCGCGCCGATGCCCGAGGCCCCGCCGGTGACAATCGCACGCAGGCCGGCCATGTCCTGGGTCAGGGTGGTGGAAGTTGATTCGCTCATGCGTTGACCTGCTCTCGGAAGAAGACCTGGCGTTGGCGGCCAAGGTGCTGGATTTCGAATTCACCGATGTCGCCCTCTGTGAGATACGGGAAACGGCCCGACAGGGCGACGCCCTCCGGGGTGCCGGTCAGGATGACGTCGCCCGGTTCCAGCGCCATGTACTGGCTCAGGTGGTGGACCACGGTGGGTAGGTCGAAGATGAAGTCCGCGGTGCTCGAGTCTTGGCGGATTTCCCCATTGATCCATGAACGGCAGCCCAGGTTGTGTCCGTCGATTTCATCGGCCGGCACCAGGAACGGGCCAAGCGGGGTGGACTGTGGCAGGGACTTGCCCTTGGTCCACTGTCCGGCCGCTCCGGGGATCTGGTACTCGCGCTCCGAGAGGTCGTTGGCGATCAGCAAGCCAGCGATGGCGTCCTTGGCTGCTTCCGGGGAGGACAGGTACTTGGCGGGGGCGCCAATGACGATTCCCAGTTCGACCTCCCAGTCGTACTTCTGGGCAGACGGCGGGATCGGGGCCGGGTCGAACGGCCCCGCGACAGTGTTCGTCGGCTTGAGGAACACGACGGGAATCGTCGGCGGTTCGGAGCCCGATTCACGGGCGTGGGCCGCGTAGTTCATGCCAATGCAAACGATGTTTCCGGGGCGTGCGACGGGGGCGCCGATGCGTTCGCCCGTGGGTGCGGCGATGAACCCGTCGCCCTCGGCCAGGCTCCAACCCAGTGCCGGATAGCTTCCGGCGGCGAGTCCCGCGCGGACCGCGGCGATGCCGTCTCCCGCGAGGAAATCCCCGTCGATGTCGGGTGTGGTGCTGGAAATATCGAAGGCTCGTCCCTCGTTGTCCAGCGCGATGGGGCGTTCCGCTCCGGGTTCGCCGATTCGTGCAAACTTCATTCTGACTCCAAGCATCGGATGATTTGCGTGTGCTGATTCACAACTTTAGCCCAAAAAGAACCTTTGACAACATAAACATCCGATGTCTACTCTCGGGGTAGACGAAATCGATCTCGCCTACCAGTACAGCTGGCCCGGGCGAAAGCGGCACCCCCACGAAACCGCGGGAACCACCACCTGGAGGACAGCATGAGCATGATTACGGCCTTGAGCACCACTGATGTCCGATTCCCCACTTCTCGGGATCTTGACGGATCCGACGCCATGAACACGGACCCCGACTACTCGGCGGCATATGTGGTGTTGGAAACCGATGCCGGTGACGGATTGGAAGGACACGGCTTCGTGTTCACCATCGGCCGCGGCAACGACGTGCAGGCCACCGCCATCCAAGCCTTGGCGCCATTCCTCGTTGGACGCAATGTCGAGGATTTGTTGGGCGACATGGGCGCGACGTGGCGTTGGATGGTCCACGACTCGCAGCTGCGCTGGCTCGGCCCGGAAAAGGGCGTCATGCACATGGCGATCGGAGCTGTGGTCAACGCCCTCTGGGACCTTAAGGCCAAACGTGAAGGCAAGCCGCTCTGGGCATTGCTTGCAGCGATGAGCCCCGAGGAACTCGTTGACCTTGTTGACTTCCGGTACCTTTCCGACGCGCTGACTCGCGAAGATGCGTTGGAAATCCTCGGCAAAGCCCTCCCCGGGCGCGCGGCGCGCATCGAGGAACTCCTGGCCAACGGCTACCCCGCATACACCACCACCCCGGGATGGCTTGGATACTCCGATGAAAAGCTGGCCCGTCTGGCCGCCGAGGCCGTCCGCGACGGCTTTACCCAAATCAAACTGAAGGTCGGAGCCGACCTGGACGACGACATCCGGCGCCTGCGCACAGCGCGCTCCGTGGTGGGCCCGGACATCAAGATCGCAGTCGACGCCAACCAGCGCTGGGATGTCGCCGAGGCCATCGAGTGGATGCGCCACCTGGCCGAGTTCGACATCGCCTGGATCGAGGAGCCGACCAGCCCCGATGACATCATGGGGCACGCGGCCATTGCCCGCGGCGTCCACCCAATCCCCGTGGCCACCGGCGAGCACTGCCAGAACCGGGTGCTTTTCAAGCAGTTCCTCCAGGCCGACGCATTGCAGGTGCTGCAGATCGACGCCGCCCGCGTGGCAGGTGTCAATGAAAACATCGCGATCCTGTTGCTTGCGGCAAAGTTCAGAGTCCGAGTCTGCCCGCACGCGGGAGGAGTGGGATTGTGCGAGGCGGTTCAACACCTCTCCATGTTCGACTTCATTGCCGTGTCCGGAACCGCCGAGGACCGCTACATCGAATTCGTTGACCACCTGCACGAACATTTTGTGGAGCCTATCAACGTCCACTCCGGCGCCTACTGGCCGCCGAAGGTGCCCGGAGCCGGAACGCAGATGATTGCGCAAACGCTTGCCGACTTCGAGTTTCCCAATGGTGTTGAATGGGCAAGTGATTTGGCACTCAGTGGTGCCTCGTCGATGAATGGCAACACCGCGACAACGGAGGCCTGAGGCCCGATGGAAACCATCGCACTGAACACCCGTCTCAAGCCCGGCAGCGAGGCCGACTACGACCGGATCCATGCCTCGCTTGCACCTCGGCTGCACGCGGCGCTCAAGACCGCCGGGGTGCAGGATTGGCGCATCTGGCGCAGCGGCCGCGAACTGTTCCATCTGGTCCAGGTCGAGGACTACCGGGCCATGCGCCTTGAGCTCGCCGAGCACCCGGCCAACATCGCCTGGCAGGCCCGGATGGCGGAACTGCTCGAGGTCGGTGACGACTACTCCGCAGACGACAGCGGGATCCCGATGGTCTGGTCGTTTTCCCAGGACCCGGCGGGGGACCAGCGGTGATGCGCGAATCCCTGATCGGCCTCGGGTTCGGCGACCCGGGTTCCGGGCGAAGCCTCGGATTCGGTGCCGCGGCCCTGGGTAACCTTTATCGGCCGATGGAAGACGCCACCGCGCAGGCAACGCTGCAGGCGGCCTACGATTCCGGCGCCCGCTACTTCGACACCGCCCCGCACTACGGGCTGGGGCTTTCCGAGTCCCGCCTCGGCGCGTGGCTCGTCGGCGACGTTGTCCGGGAGGACCTCGTGCTCTCCAGCAAGGTCGGGCGGGTCCTGGAGCCCAACGCCGGCTTTGCCGGGGAGCTTGATGGCGAGGGATTCTCGGTTCCCGCCACCACCCGCAGGCGTTGGGACCCCTCGGAGGCCGGCATCCGCGCAAGCATCGAGTCCACGCTCCAACGCCTCGGCACCGACTACCTGGACATCGCCTTCCTGCACGACCCCGATGCCTACGACCTCGAGGATGGCATCGCCCGGGGCCTGCCCGTGCTTGAAAAGCTCCGTGCGGAGGGCCTCATCCAGGCCATCGGCGTGGGCACGAACTCCACCGAAGCCGCGGTGGAATGCGTGCGGAGGGCCGATCTCGACCTGGTGATGCTCGCGGGGCGGTACACGCTGCTGGAGCAGCCGGCCGCGTCCGGACTGTTGCCCCTGTGCATGGAACGGTCGGTGGGTATCGTCAACGTGGGGGTGTACAACTCCGGGTTGCTGGCTTCCCCGGTGGTTCCCGCGAACGCGAACTACAACTACGAACCGGCCCCCGCGCATATCCTTGGCCGTGCACGGGCGCTGGCTGCGGTGGCCGGGGAATTCGGCACGGACCTGCCCACCGCAGCCGTGCATTTCGCGATGCGGCACCCGAGCATCGTCTCGGTGATGCTCGGGGCCTCCACCCCGGAGCAGGCGCGGGCGAATGCTGCCCGCGCCCAGGCCCCGGTTGACGAGGGCTTGTGGGATGCACTTGTCGAACGGGGGTTGCTCGATGGCGCACTGGCCATCCGGTAGCCGGATCCCGAATGCGCAGGGCCCCCTTGGTCGCTCCCCTCGAGGTGGACGATGATGGAGCGGTTGGATGCGCACCTGCATTTGTGGCAGCTCGGCGACCGCGACGCGTACCCGTGGCTCACGCCCGAGCTGGGGGAGTTGTATGCGGACTTCACCCCGGCCATGGCGGAGGCGGAGCTGCGGAAGAGTGCCGTCGATGGCGCGATCCTGGTGCAGGCCGCCGACACCCTGGCCGACACCGAGTTCATGCTCGGCGTCGCGGACCGGCACGACTGGGTGCTCGGCGTCGTCGGCTGGGTGGATCTCTGCTCGCCGCAATCGCTCGAGGACCAGCTCGGGAGATTGCGCGAGTCGGGCCCGCTGTGCGGGGTGCGCCACCTGGTGCACGACGATCCGCGGGCTGACTTCCTTGAACGCCCGGACGTTTCGGCGTCCCTTGAACTGTTGGCAAGGCACGATATCCCGTTGGATGTCCCCGACGCCTTCCCGCGGCATCTGGACCAGACGCTGCGCGTGGCCATGGAGCACCCCGACCTGCGGATCGTGATCGACCACCTCGCGAAACCACCGCTGGGTTCCGGTGCCGAGGCGTTTGCCGCATGGCGGGATTCCCTCACACGGCTGGCGCAGCTGCCCCGGGTTTTCACGAAGCTCTCGGGCCTGCGCTTCCCGCACGCGGGCTACGACGTTTCGACGCTGCGGCCGGCCTTCGACGTGGCACTGGAGGCCTTCGGCCCGGACCGCATGATGTACGGCGGTGACTGGCCGATGACGGTCCCTGCCGGCGGCTATGCGCCGACCCTGGAGGTGCTGGAAGCCCTGGTGGGCACGCTCTCCGTGGCCGAACAGGAGTCGGTCTGGGCCGGGACCGCGCGGAGGGTCTACCCAAACCTCCGATGAAAGATCGGATGAATCAAGTTCGAATTTGATTGAAAATGCGATTGTTTGCAGTTTTTGGGTTGCGTGTGATCTGATTCACGAGTAGTTTTTTACTAAACATCCGATGTTAGGAGGGTATGGATATGAGCGAGTACTTGCTGGAGGTCGACGGGGTCGACAAGAGCTTCCCCGGCGTTCGCGCCTTGGCGAATATGCAACTCAACGTCCGCCCCGGAGAAGTGTTGGCGTTGGTCGGCGAGAACGGCGCCGGAAAATCCACGCTGATGAAGCTGCTGTCCGGGATCTATGTTCCGGATGCGGGAACCTTCCGCATCGGCGGCAACGCGGTGGACATCAGCGGCCCGAAGCACGCACAGGAGCTCGGTGTCAGTATCATCCACCAGGAATTCAACCTGATGCGCGACCTGACGGTCGCCCAGAACATCTTCCTGGGACGCGAACCCATGCGGGGGCCGTTCATCAACGACTCGGCGCTCAACCGCCAGGCCCGCGAACTTTTCGAGCGGATCGGAGTGGACCTCAACCCGGTCCAGCAGGTTGCCGAACTGACAGTGGCCAAGCAGCAGATGGTCGAGATCGCCAAGGCGCTGAGCTTCGACGCGAAGCTGCTGATCCTCGACGAGCCCACCGCAGCGCTCAACGATGCCGAAGTCGAGACCTTGCACCGGATCATCCGCCGGTTCATCACCCCGGAAACCGGTGCCATCTACATCTCGCACCGCATGGACGAACTCAACGTCATCTCCGACCGCATCACCGTGATCCGCGACGGCGAGTATGTGGACACCCTCGACACCGAGACCACCACCATGCCGGAGGTCATCTCGCTGATGGTCGGACGCGAGGTCTCCGGAACCGCCCGCCCGGCCAACATTCCTGCAAGCGGGGAAACCCGGCTGGAAGTTCGGAACCTCTCCACCAAGGAGCTGCTGAAGGACGTCTCGTTCAGCATTGCCAAGGGCGAAATCCTGGGCTTTGCCGGACTCATGGGCGCCGGCCGCACCGAAGTCGCCAGGGCGATCGTCGGGGCGGACAAGATCAGCTCCGGCTCGATCGCCCTCAACGGGCAGACCGTAAGCATCCCGAATCCCGCCAAGGCCGCCGAGCTGCGCATCGGCTACCTCTCCGAGGACCGCAAGCACCTGGGACTCATGCTGGAAGCCGACGTCGCACAGAACATCATGCTTTCCTCCCTGAAGGAGATCAGCAAGTTCGGATTCATCAACGGGCGCATGCTCAAGTACATCTCCGGGGAACAGGTCGAGCGCTTGCGGATCAAGACACCGTCGATCCACCAGAGCGCCAAGAACCTCTCCGGCGGCAACCAGCAAAAGATCGTGATCGCCAAGTGGCTGGTCAAGGACTGCGACGTGCTGATCTTCGACGAACCAACCCGCGGCATCGACGTGGGCGCCAAGGACGAGATCTACCGCCTGCTCAACGAACTTGCAGCCAGTGGCAAGTCGATCATCATGATCTCCTCCGAACTGCCGGAAGTCTTGCGCATGTCGCATCGCATCGCGGTGATGTCGGAGGGGCGAATCACCGGTTTCCTGAAAAACGCAGAGGCCACCCAGGAACGAATCATGGAACTTGCCACGCAGAGTGAACGAGGAGTAAAAACAGCATGAGCACCACCACCTCGGTTGAGAACGGCAGCCGCTCGCCGTCGGTCAAGCCGCCCCTGAAACGCAAGGAATCGGACCTCATGGTCCGGGCCCGCGCCAGCATGCAGCAGCTGATGGCCTTCGGCTCGCTGATCGTCCTGGTCATCCTCTTCGGCATCCTGAACCCGCTGTTCCTGACCCCGTCGAACCTCTCCGACATCCTGCTCTCCACGGTGGTCATCGGTCTTCTGGCCCTCGGCGCCACCTTCGTGATCATCACCGGCGGCATCGACCTCTCGGTGGGAACCGGCATGTCGCTGACCTCGGTCATGGTCGGCGTGACGTTGACCTACATGGGCCTTCCGCTCGCCTTCGGCGTGATCGCCGGCGTCCTGGCCGGGGCCGTGATCGGCCTGATCAACGGCGTGCTCATCTCCTACCTGCGCATCCCGCCGTTCATCGCCACGCTGGCCATGATGATGGTCGCCCAGGGCCTTGCCCTGGTTATCTCCGGCACCAAGCCGATCTACTTCAACGACACCCCCGGATTCAGCCAGCTGGCGCTGGGCAAGTCGATCCCGGGCCTGATCATCCCCAACGCGGTCTTCATCTTCTTCATCGCGGCCGTCATCGCGGGGGTCGTGCTGTCCAAGACGCTGATCGGGCGCTACACCTACTCGATCGGCTCCAACGAGCAGGCAACGGCGCTGTCCGGCATCAACGTCCGACGCTGGAAGATGTGGATCTACACCCTCGCCGGCACCTTCACCGGCTTGGCCGGCGTGGTCATCGCCTCCCGACTGAACTCGGCGCAGCCGGGCCAGGGTGCGGGCTACGAGCTCCAGGCCATCGCGGCCGTCGTCATCGGGGGAACCTCGCTCCAGGGCGGCAAGGGCTCGATCGTGGGGACCGTGATCGGCGCGCTGATCATGTCCGTGCTCACCAGCGGCCTGCGCATCATCAATGTCCCGCAGGAATGGCAGTCCGTAGCCATCGGCAGCGTCATCCTGCTCGCCGTGTACCTGGACATGCTTCGCCGCAAGGACAAGAGCGGCGGCTAGGCCCGACCTCTTCCTCCTTGCCCCACCACGAACTTCCACCTCCGGCCCTGCCGCCCTGCGCGCTGCAAGCCTGGGCGGAAAAGCTCAACATCGCCACTCGCAGTACACCCGCATTTTCCCATCACGAAACGGAGTACATGTCATGTTCCGCAAGAAGCTCATTGGCCTGGCAGCAGCGTCGCTGTTGGCCCTCACCTTGTCCGCCTGCGATACGGCAACGACGCCCGATGCCGGTGCGGCAAGCGGCAGTGACGGAAAGAAGCCCTATGTAGCGATTGTTTCCAAGGGCTTCCAGCACCAGTTCTGGCAGTCGGTCAAGACCGGTGCCGAGCAGGCAGCCACCGAGTACGGCGTGGAGGTCACGTTCGAGGGCCCGAACACGGAGAAGGACGTGGCCCAGCAGATCGAGATGCTGACGACCGCAATGTCCAAGAGCCCCTCGGCGCTGGGCATCGCAGCACTGGACTCGCAGGCAGCCACCCCGATCCTGGACGAAGCCAAGGCCAAGAACATCCCTGTCATCGCCTTCGACTCCGGCGTTGATTCGACGATTCCTGTGGCGACGGCGTCCACCGACAACAAGGCAGCGGCGGCCGAGGCCGCGAAGCACATGGCCGAACTCATCGGAGGCAAGGGCGAGATCGCGGTGGTCGCCCACGACCAGACTTCCACGTCCGGCAAGGACCGCCGTGATGGGTTCACCGAGTACATGGCGGCGAACAACCCGGAGATCAAGATCGTCACCGTCCAGTACGGCGGCGGCGACCAGCTCGAGTCGGCAAACCTCGCCAAGACCATCATCAACGGCAACCCGAACCTCAAGGGCATCTACGGCACCAACGAAGGCTCCGCGATCGGCGTGGTCAAGGCCATCGAGGAGCTCGGCCTGAAGGGCAAGATCACGGTCGTCGGCTTCGACTCCGGAAAGGCCCAGATGGACGCCATTCGCTCTGGTCTGATGGCCGGCGCCGTGACGCAGAACCCCGTCGGGATCGGCTACGAGACCGTCAAGGCTGCTGCTGCGGCCATCAAGGGGGAGTCCGTGGAAAAGGTCATCGACACCGGTTTCTACTGGTACGACGCCAAGAACATCGATGACGCGAAGATCAAGGCCAACCTCTACGAATAGTCACGTGCCTCAGCCCTTTCCCGATGGATCGGCTCGCTGAAAGGCCCGGTTCCGCCGCCTCCGCCCCATGCAGGGCGAGGTTGCGGAACCGGGCTTTCCTGTTTTCAGGAGCGGGGTCTTCAGGAAGTCGTCGCCGAACCCCCGCAAGCAACCGGCGTCAGCTGGCCGTGGATTGCCTGAGCCACGTCTCCACTCCGGAAACATGCGCCGTGACAAGTGCCTTGGCCAAGTCGGTGTCGCCGGAGCGAATCGCGGAGAGGATCGCCTGGTGTTCGTCAAGGGTGCGTTGGACCGCATGGTCCTGCGTCAACCCACGCCAGATGCGGGCGCGAACGGTGTTGCTGGAGAGCGCCTCCAGAAGGGTCCCGAGGTATGCGTTTCCCGCGGCTTCGGCAATGATCGAGTGGAAAAGCAAGTCGTGGGTGACCAGTTCCTGGATGTCGGTTTCAGCCGTGACAGCATGCACGGATTCCTCGAGCCTGGCGAGATGTTCCTCGCTGCGTCGCTGGGCAGCCAAGCCCGCCGCCGAGGGTTCAAGGATCCGTCGGACTTCGAGTAGCTCAAGGATCGAGGAGTCTTGGTGCAGTTCAACAACGAAGGACATGGCCTCGGTGAGCAGGTGCGGTTCAAGGCTGGTGACATAGGTTCCGTCTCCACGTCGTACATCAAGTACCCGGATGAGTTCGAGGGCCTTGACCGCCTCGCGAAGTGACGAACGGGAAAGCCCAAGACGCTCCGACAGCTCCTTTTCCGGGGGAAGACGGTCTCCGGGGGAAAGCTCTCCGCCAAGAATCATTTCTTTGATGCGCGTGATCGCTGCGTCTGTGACTGCCATAGACCCAGTCTAGACATCGGATGTATCGACTGGAACCATGGTGGGCAGTTTGGTCGCCCTGTCGGTCGCGCTAAAGTCCTGTACTTTGCAGTGTCGCCGGCTTAGCCCTTGAACCTGCAGGGTCGTAGTCTAGAGACATGGAAACTCTGCTTTGGGTCGTCGTTCCGCTGCTCATCCTTGGTCTTGGATGGCTGTGGTTGTCGCGGCTGCGCGCCAAGAACTCGGCCGAGGTTTCAGCAGCGATCACTCCTGAGACCGCAGAATCCGCAGCCTTGAAACTCACCGGTGAGGGGCATCGCGCCGTTTACAGGTCGCTGGCGCAGGGCGACTTCATGGCGGCCGTTCAGAATTACAAGGCCATGACGGGGGATGGGTACAAGGCGAGCATCATCGCCGTGCGTAGCCTTGAGCGCTACCCGCAAATCCGCAAGGAACCCGTTGAAGGCTTGACGATTGCCAAGCAGCTCGAGGACGAACGCCAGGCCGAACTCGCCGCGAATGGTGGCGCCGATCCGGTCGCGGAGAACGAAGGCCCGAGCGCGGCTGCCTCGATCCCTTCGTTGGAGAACCCTGCGTCAGCTCCGGCGAGCGAGGTCTCACCCCAGGAGGCCTTGTCCATTCCCAGCGCCCCGGCCATCGGGGACGACGACGCGTGGGTGGTGCCCAGCGATTGGGCGCAGGAGTTTGGAAGCGGAGCCGAACAGACCTCTACACAATTCAAGGTTTCCTACCTGGTCGACGGCGACCCCCGGGAATTCGCCAGCGAAGACCTGCCGCCGGCTGAATACGACCAGTTCATGTCGCTCGTGCGCGACCACGACCTGCCCGGTGCGGCATCGTTGATTGCCAAGCACTCGGGGTTGGACCAGGGCGAGATCCTCCGCATGCTTGTTTCCTCGCCACTGGGAGGCGGGAGCTCATCTTCGGCAAACATCGCGGACTTCAGCTTCGAGGGGCAGGGTCCCGACGGAGCCGTCCACTTCAGCGTCAACGACCTGGCGGAACCCGAGCGGACCGAGTTCCTTGACCACCTGCGCATGGGGGAACTTGACGAGGCAACCGTGATTGTCGCCCGTTGTACCGGCCTCCCCGATGAGATGGTTCGTACATTGCTCAACGCCTTCGGCGACGGAGACAAGTAGGTCTTTCGCACAGGGATTTGCCTCCCAGACGGGAAACGCGTGTTGCCGGCCGGTGTCAGGGCCGGAAACACGCGTTTTTGATGCTGCGAGGAACGCGCCCTTTGGCCCTTGGACCGGGCCGACGGGCCTTGTTGAACCGGGTCTTGAGATGGAGAGGCCGCGGTGAAACACCCGGTGCAGGCACTCTTTTTGGCCTATGAGTCCGTAGTCCCGCAACGAAGCCCAGGACGCAAAAAGGCCCCCTACTTGCGTAGGGGGCCATTTGGCGGACACGGGGGGATTTGAACCCCCGGTCGAGTTTAACCCCGACACTTCATTAGCAGTGAAGCCCATTCGGCCGCTCTGGCACGTGTCCAATTTGCTGTTTCCAGCTCCCCAAGACTACCCAAAGCTGGCGCTGCTTACAAAACGAGATCCGGCCGGGGGAAGAAAACATGGATTTCCCGCGGAATATCGACCGATTAAGAGCCGATGTTTCGCCACAGGAACTCGTAGCTGGTGGCCAGCATGGTCGCGGAAGCGGCATTGTCGGAGGCCCCTGCGTGCCCGCCATCGAGGGACTCGTGGTACCTGACGTTTGCGACGCCCAGGTCCATCATCTTGGCCGCCATCTTTCGTGCCTGGACAGGACCCACTCGGTCATCGCTTGTGGCGCTCCAAATGAGCGAAGCGGGGTACTGCGTTCCGGCGGGCAATGCGTCGTCAAGCCGGTGGTAGGGGGAGAAAGTCCGGATGAACTCCCAATCGGCGGGCACGTCGGGGTCCCCGTACTCCGCGATCCACGAGTGGCCCGCTGACAGCCGGGTGTACCGGCGCATGTCCAGCAGCGGGACGCCGCAAGAAACCGCGCCGAAGAGCTCCGGGTAGCCGGTGATCATGTTTCCCATGAGCAGCCCGCCATTCGAGCGGCCTGTTGCGGCAAGGTGGCTGGGGGTGGTCACTCCGCGGGCCACGAGGTCGCGGGCAACGGCGGCGAAGTCCTCGTAGGCCCGGTGGCGGTTTTCGCGGAGTGCCGCCCGGTGCCAGCGCGGGCCGTATTCCCCGCCGCCGCGGATGTTCGCCACGACGTAGCTGGCGCGGCGTCCCTCCGGTGTGCTGCGCGACAGCCAGCCCGGTCCGAGCGGACCAACGTATGCGGGGGTGAGGCTGGCCTGGAATCCGCCGTAGCCGTTTACCAGGACCGGGTTCAGGCCGTCGAGCGGCAGGTCCGTGGGGGACACCTGGAAATACGGCACCCGCGTCCCGTCGTCGGACACCGCAAAATGCTGTGACACCTCGAAGCCCGTGGCGTCGAAGCGGGCCGGGGCGGCCTTGACGAGCTGCGGCGGCGCCGCAGGCGCGGTTACGGAGGCGACGGTGCCGCGGGCCAGCGTCGTGGGGGTCAGGAAACCGGTGATGGTGAGCCAGTAATCGTCGGCGCACTCGGGGTCCAGGTCGTCGACGGCGGAGATGCTGAAGCTGTGCAGCGGAGCCCCGGCCTCCAACGGGCTCAGGGCGAAATCGAGGGCCGGGTCGCAGACAAGGATCTGCGAGGAAACATCCTGCAGGACATTGAGCAGCAGGTAGTTGGCGGTGAAGTCGATCGACTGCAGCGACGTGTTGTCGGTGGGCACGAAGACCTCGCGCAGGGATGCGGTACCGGCCATGAACGCGTCAAGCTCGGCGAGCAGGAGCGAGCCGGGCACGTGGGTCTTGCCGTCGCGGGTCCAGGTGGTCTGCGGGGAGAAAAGCACCCAGTTCCGGTGGAAGGAGACCCCGACATCCGTGGGCACCTCGACGTGGACCCAGGAATCCCCGCGGCGCAGGTAGGTCTTGGAGTTGTAGAAGTCGATCACGTCGTGCGCCACATCGCGCTCGAACCCGGGGGTGGGGTCGTGCGAAACGAAGGCGAGGACGTGGGACTCGTCGATCGCGAAAACCTCCGGAGCTTCCTCCAGCTCCTGGGAGCGGGACAGCTTCCGGACGGTGCGGGCGTAGGAGGAACGCGTCAGCGAGCCCTCGCCGACCTCGGTGGCCACATACAGCGTGTTCTCGTCGATCCACGACACGTTGGTCTTGGCGACGGGAAGGTCGAAGCCGCCGGGCACGAAGCCGCCGGCGGCGATGTCGAACTCGCGCACCCGGACCTGGTCGCCGCCATCGGGGGAGAGCTTGAGCAGGGCGCGGGTGTAGGGGGCGCCCGGTGCGGGACGCAGCATCTGGGCGCCGGAAAACACCCAGTCGGTGCCGTCCGCGGCGGCCAGGGCGTCGACATCGAGCAGCACCTCCCACTGCGGGTCCGCTTCCTGGTAGGAATCCCAGGTGGTGCGCCGCCAGAGCCCCTTGGGGTGCTCGGCGTCGCGCCAGAAGTTGTAGTAGTGCCCGCCGCGCTTTGTCACCATGGGGATGCGGTCCGTGGCATCGAGGACTTCCAGGATGGCGCTGCGGTTGGCCTCGAAGTCGGCGTCGAAGAGTTCGGCCTCGGTCCGTGCGTTCTGCGCCAGCACCCAGTCCATGGCCCGCGGGGAATCGATCTCCTCGAGCCACTGCAGCGCGTCGGCCGGTTCGCCCGCAGGTGCCTCGGTGTTCGGGGAGGGCGGCGGTACCGGGCCGCTTCCCGCGGCATCGTGGTCCACCATGGTGGAGGTGTCCGCCGGGGTGGCATCCGGCGCGGTGCGGGGCGATGAAGAACTCATGGCCAAAGTCTCTCATGCCGGGACGATCTTGCCGGGTGCGCCCAAGTGACCCGGACACCCGCGGGGGACTAGGCTGAAAACCGTGAATGAGCAGCAGAATTCCGGACCAGATCCGTACACCATCGCAGTAGTCGGCGCCGGGCCACGTGGCACCTCGGTGTTGGAACGGCTTGCGGCCGAGTTGCGGCACGCCGAAGGCCTCGGCCGGCGGATCCGGGTCCTGGTTTTCGACCAGTTCGAACCCGGCGCCGGACGCGTCTGGTCCACCGCGCAGTCGCGGCTGTTCCTGATGAATACGCCGTCGGTCTTCCCCACCGTGGCCCCCGAGCGGACCCACCCGGACGACCCCGGGCTGAGCTTCGAGCAGTGGCGGGCCTCCGGCGGCGACGGGGCCCTGCTGAGCACTGTCGAGGCCCAGGAACTCGCCGCCCTGGAACGCGGCTCCTACCCGCCGCGCGCCCTGTACGGGCGCTACCTGCGCCATGTCTTCGAGTCGGTAGCGGAGGCCCTGCGTAACGCTGAACGCGTCGCCGAGGTCCGCTTCGTACGTTCGGAAGTCCGCAGCCTGGCACGCACGGAGGCCCGCTATGTGTTGCAGGCCCAGCGAGTCGACGAGTCCTACCCGCATCCGCAGCCCGCGGGCGTGCCAGAGGAATTCACCGCCGACGCGGTGGTGCTGGCGCTCGGCCACGTCCCGGCGAACCTGAACCCTGCCCAGTCGGCGATCTCCGAGGAAGCCGACGAGATCGCTCTGACCTACCAGGGCCCGAACGTGCCGAGCGACGTTGCATGGGAGAAGATCCGGGCAGGGCAGACCGCGCTCGTCCGGGGCCTGGGCCTGAACTTCTTCGACGTGATGGTGGAACTGACGGTGGGCCGCGGCGGCGAGTTCCGCGCCGTCAACGGGGGGCCGGGCCAGGAGCTCGAGTACTGGGCGTCCGGCTTCGAACCCAAGATCGTTGCCGCCTCGCGCCGCGGTACCCCCTACCGGGCCAAGGCCTGCATCGAGGACTTCATCCCGCGCTCGGTCCGCCTGGAGTACTTCGACAGCGAGGTGATCATCCAGCGGATCGCGGAGCAACGGGTGACGAACCCGGAGGCCACCGCGGAATTCGGGGCACACGTCTGGCCGCTTCTGCACCGCGACGTGCTGCTGGCCTACTACCGCACGGCCGCCGCCAGGACCCCCGGGCGTTTCAGGCTCGACCCGGACGAATTCCTCAGCCGCCTCGTGTCGGTGCTGGATGCCGAGCACCAGGCCGGCGCGCAGGTGTGGCTCTCCGAGGCGCAGCAGCTGGTGGCCGAGCACGCCCCGGATCTGGGCTTCCTGGATGTCCCGGGGCTCGGTCACCCCTTTGCCGAACGCGGGTTCGGCTCGGCGAAGGAGTACCAGAACGCCGTGCTGGAGTACCTGGAGGCCGACGCACTGTCCTCCGCCGGCGGGGAGAAGGACCCGCTGAAGATGGCCATCGGGACGTTGAACGCCGGGCGCATGGAGCTCAAGAACATGATCGCCGAGGGGCTGATCTCAGACGAATCGCGCCTGCACGAGGTCCAGGGCTGGTTTGAGCCCCTCGTGGAGGGGCTCTCCTCCGGGCCGCCGGTGCAGCGCATCGAGGAGCTGGCGGCGCTCGCGCGAGCCTCCATCGTGGAATTCATCGGCCCGGACCCTGAATTCGAGATCGACCCCGCATCCTCCGCCTTCATTGCCTCGTCCCCGTGGGTCGATTCGCCCGGCTACACCGCGTCGGTGCTGGTCGAGGCCATGATGCCCGCCAACAGGGTGTTGCAGACCGCCTCGCCGCTGCTGCGCCAACTGCTCGACGACGGGCTCGCCGCGCCGCTGACCATGCGCAACGCCGCAGGCGAACCCATCCCGGGGCAGGGCCTCGACGTGGTGGGTGAGCCGTACCGGCTGGTCGACGCCCACGGGCTGGCCCACCGTGCCATCTTCGTGCTCGGCCTGCAGCTTTCCTCGGTGCAGTGGGGGACCGCCATCGCCGCACAGGCCGGTGCTCCGCTCGACGGCGCGGCCCGCACCCTGGGTGACGCCCGGGACATTGCCCGCGAGCTGGTGCGTCTGAGCAATAACCTCGCACCGTAGCCGGGTCCGGCCAAACGCCGCGGTCCGGAAACGCAGGAGAGGCAGTCCCCGTGAACGGGGACTGCCTCTCCTGCTTGGCGGATGGTAAGAGATTTGAACTCTTGGTACGGGGTTACCGCACACTGGTTTTCAAGACCAGCTCCTTAGGCCGCTCGGACAACCATCCAGACCCCAAAAGTATACGCCAGCCGCACCTCACCCGCGGACCACCTGCGGCGCGGCCCGGCAGGCGTGTCGAAATCGCGAACCCCGCCCGGCCCCGGGCGGGTGCGATCATGGGGTAAACGGAAACGATCCAGGGAAAGCGGGCGGCGATGCGTGCCATTGAATATCGGGGTGCTGGCGGAACGGAAGTCATGGCGGAAACCGAGCGCCCGGATCCCGTCCCGGGTGCCGGCGAGGTGCTTCTGAAAGTGGCGGCCTTCGGGCTGAACCGGGCGGACGTGCAGCAGCGTATCGGGGTCTACCCGCCTCCGCCGGGGGCCAGCGACGTCCCCGGCCTCGAAGTCTCCGGCGTCGTCGAGGCCGTCGGCCCCGGCACCGACGTGTCGCTCGTCGGCAGGCGCGTCTGCGCGCTGCTGGCCGGGGGAGGGTACGCACAGTATGTGGCGGTGCCCGCCGGACACGTGCTTGAAATCCCGGACTCCGTCGACCTGGTCGACGCCGCCGGGTTCATGGAAGTCGCCGCGACGGTGGTCTCCAACATCTTCCTCGAGGCGGACCTGCGTGAAGGGCAGACGGTGCTGATCCACGGCGGTGCCGGCGGGATCGGCTCGATGGCCATCCAGCTTTGTGCCGCGGCCGGTGCCACGGTGCTTGTCACGGCATCCAGCGCCGAGAAGATCACCCATTGCCTGGAGCTCGGGGCGCACCACGGGATCAACTACCGCGAGGAGGACTTCGCCGTCCGCACCGCCGAACTTACCGGGGGCGCCGGTGTCGACGTCATCCTGGACGTGGTGGGCGCCAAGTACCTGGGATCGAACGTGCGGGCGCTCGCCGTGGACGGCACCCTGGTGGTGATCGGGCTGATCGGCGGGGCCAAGGCGGAGCTGAACCTGGGTGCCCTGATGGCCAAGCGGGCGCGCATCATCGGGACCACACTGCGCGCCAGGCCGGCGGAACAGAAGGCGCGGATCGTGGAGGAAGTGCGTCGCCGGACGCTGCCGTTGCTCGATTCGGGGGCCCTGGACCTAGCCATTGACCGCCGTTTTACGTTCGATGACGTCCGTTCGGCGCACGAATACTTCGATTCAGGGAATCACACCGGAAAAATCGTCGTGAAGGCCTGACCGCGTTTACCTCGAGGTCTACGGTGGGTGGTGAACGCAAGGTGTCCTGCGACACAGTCGTGATCCCTGCGTCCACAACTCGCGCCCCACCCGTTTGCACCCCGTGAGAGGAAAACCATGAGTCAGCATCGCAGCACAGCGCCGGAATTGCCCCCGGCAGGTGTCGCCCCGGAAACGATCGAGGCGGAAGCAAGAAAATGGACGCCGGCCAAGATCGCTATCTGGGTGGCCATCGGGTTGCTGGGCGGTGTCGCGTGGTCGATGCTGGCATTCTCGAGGGGCGAGACCATCAACGCCATGTGGTTCGTCTTCGCTGCGGTCTGCACCTACCTGATCGCCTACCGCTTCTACGCCAAGTTCATCGAGCGCAAGATTGCCAAGCCCAACGACTTCCGTGCCACCCCGGCCGAGTACAAGAACAACGGCAAGGACTACATGCCGACCGACCGCCGGGTGCTCTTCGGTCACCACTTCGCGGCGATCGCCGGCGCCGGCCCGCTGGTCGGCCCGATCCTCGCCGCCCAGATGGGCTACCTCCCGGGCACCATCTGGATCATCATCGGCGTGGTCCTGGCCGGGGCAGTCCAGGACTACCTTGTCATGTTCTTCTCGATGCGCCGCGGCGGGCGTTCGCTGGGCCAGATGGCGCGCGAGGAGCTCGGCGTCATCGGCGGCACCGCGGCGCTTGTCGCGACCCTCGCCATCATGGTCATCATCGTGGCGATCCTGGCCCTCGTGGTGGTCAACGCGCTGGGTGAATCCGCCTGGGGCGTGTACTCGGTGGGCCTGACCATCCCGATCGCCCTGTTCATGGGTGTCTACCTGCGTTTCATCCGCCCGGGCAAGGTCATGGAGATCTCCGTGATCGGTTTCGCGCTGCTGATGTTCGCGATCGTATCGGGCCGCTGGGTTGCCGAGTCGGCGTGGGGCTCCGAGTTCTTCCACCTGGACCGGACCACGTTGGCGTGGTTCATCATCATCTACGGCTTCATCGCCGCCGTGCTTCCGGTGTGGCTGCTGCTGGCCCCGCGCGACTACCTTTCCACCTTCATGAAGATCGGTGTGATCGGCCTGCTGGCCGTGGCCATCATCGTGGTCCGCCCGGAGATCGCAGTTCCGGCCATCTCCGAGTTCGCGGGCTCCGACAAGGGGCCCGTTGTCGCGGGGCACTTGTTCCCATTCCTGTTCGTCACCATCGCCTGCGGTGCGCTCTCCGGCTTCCACGCGCTCATTTCCTCTGGAACCACCCCGAAAATGGTTGAAAAGGAACGCCAGACCCGCTTCCTGGGCTACGGCGGAATGCTCATGGAATCCTTCGTGGCCATCATGGCCCTGGTGGCCGCGATCTCCATCGACCGCGGCATCTACTTCGCGATGAACTCCTCCGCGGCCGCCACCGGCGGAACCGTCGAAGGGGCCGTGGCTTTCGTGAACTCGCTGGGCCTGACCGGCGTGAACCTGACCCCGGGCATGCTCACCGACCTCGCCGCAAGCGTGGGGGAGGAAAGCGTCGTCTCCCGCACCGGCGGCGCACCGACCCTGGCCGTGGGCATCGCCCACATCATGCAGCAGTGGTTCGGCGGCGCGGCCATGGCCAGCTTCTGGTACCACTTCGCCATCATGTTCGAGGCGCTGTTCATCCTCACCGCCGTCGATGCCGGCACCCGCGTGGCGCGCTTCATGCTGCAGGACACCATCGGCAACTTCATCCCGAAGTTCAAGGACAATTCGTGGCGCCCGGGTGCCTGGGCCTGTACCGCGATCATGGTGGCCGGCTGGGGATACATCCTGATCCTCGGCGTCACGGACCCACTGGGCGGCATCAACACGTTCTTCCCGCTCTTCGGCATCTCCAACCAGCTGCTGGCGGCCATCGCCCTGGCCGTCGTCATGACGATCGTGGCCAAGCGGGGCAACTTCAAGTACCTCTGGATCGTGGTGCTGCCGCTGGCCTTCGCCACGGTCGTGACGGTGTACGCATCGTTCCTGAAGATCTTCTCGCCGGTCCCGGCCGTCGGCTACTTCGCCCAGCACAATGCGTTCAAGGGGGCGCTGGAACGCGGGGAAACCAGCTTCGGGTCCGCGAAGAACGTCGAGGCCATGGAGGCGGTGGTGCGCAACACCGGCGTCCAGGGCTGGCTCTCGGTGATCTTCCTGGTGCTCTCGGTGACGGTGATCGTCACGGCCATCATCGCCACCATCAAGGCGTACCCCAACGGCGCGGGCACCAACACCGAGGATCCGGAGGTGCCCTCGAAGATCTACGCGCCGAGCGGCATCATTTCCTCGCCGGCGGAGAAGGAACTCGAGGCAGCCTGGAAGCTCGTTCCCGCCGAACACCAAGTGATCCGGGGCGGTCACTGACCATGGGCCCCCTCCGGGAATCGGTTCCGGGCGCGTGGCGCCCAGTGGCGGCGCGCGCCTGCACGGCCGCCTGGCGGGGTGCCCGGTCCCTCGTGCGCTACCTGGAGGGGGTGCTGGGGGCCGACAAGTACCGTGTCTACCTCGAACACCAAGCGCGCACCCACCCCGGTGTGCAACCCATGGGGGAACGCGAGTTCTGGCGTGACTACGCCGACTGGCAGGACAAGAACCCGCAGGGACGCTGCTGCTAGTCCCGGTAGTTGTCGGCAAACCGCATGGTGGGTCAACGGCGGGCCTTCGAACACTGTTCGAAGGCCCGCCGTTGGCCCACGTGGGACACCAGCCGGAGGGACCGGCAAGGGAAAACCGCTGGGGGCTCGCCCTCCCGGCGGTAGGCCGCCCGTGGCAAGATGGTGCCATGACCGAGCACAGCGCACAGATCCAGGAAGAGCCAGAGGCAACCAACGCGCCGACACCCGGCTCCACCCCGTGGCCGTCGGTGCCCGGTTTCGCCGCGGGCCAGCACAGCGGCCCTCCGGAGGCCAGGCCCGCGCCACTGGGGCACGCACCGGTGGGCGGCCCCGTTCCTGGAGCCAAACCGGTTTCCGCCGTGGGGCCGGAACACGACGGGCAGAAGATCGTTGGCGTGGGTGAACCAGCGAAACTCATGCGCATCGGCGGGATGATCAAACAGCTGTTGGACGAGGTCCGTTCCGCACCCCTGGACGAGCAGGCCC
This sequence comes from Paeniglutamicibacter selenitireducens, assembly GCF_051550675.1. Classification (NCBI taxonomy): domain Bacteria; kingdom Bacillati; phylum Actinomycetota; class Actinomycetes; order Micrococcales; family Micrococcaceae; genus Paeniglutamicibacter; species Paeniglutamicibacter selenitireducens. The sequence goes on from NZ_JBPULF010000015.1 coordinate 26,113, forward strand.
GTGCCCGGATGGCGGACATCCACGAACGCTCCGTGCACGAGCTCGAAGCGGGGCTGTCCCCGGAACTGGCCGCCGAACTGCACCGGATCCGCCTTCCCTTCGGGGAGGGCGAAACACCGACCACCGCGGAGCTGCGCGTGGCCCAGGCCCAATTGGTTGGTTGGCTCGAGGGGGTCTTCCACGGATTGCAGGCAGCCATGGCGGCACAGCAGCTTGCCAATCAGCAGTTGGCCCAGCGCATGGCGCTGCGCCAGCTGCCACCGGGCACCCAGGTTGCACCGGGCATCATCATCAACGAGCAAGGCGAGCCCGAACGCATGGGACCCGCCGGCCTGCACGGTGCGGAAGGCCCCGAGGAATCCGGGGACAAAAAGCACCCGGACGGCGCCAGCGGGTACGGCCAGTACCTCTAGACTGGATATTCCAGACGAATGCGGCCCGCGGGCCGCCAAGGCGAACGGCCTTGAGACCGAGCAGAGGCAAGGGTAAACACGCAGATGGGGCTGTTCTCCACCGCGCGCAATGCGCGCCGTGACGCCAAGGAGCTCGGCGACGGTGTGTGGCGACGCGCCTACGACCGCTTCGGCCGGTCGCTGGACCGCGTGCACCAGGTCCTTGAGGGGATCGAGGACGATGAGCTGCACAACGCCCTGATCCTGATCGCCAACCACCTGGCCGACCTGCAATCCCGGGTCCGCGCGCTCTGCGTCGAAGCCCAGGCTAAGAACCCCAGCACCGGCGAGAACGTTCCGCATGAGCTCTACGCGGTGCACCGCATGCTCTCCAAGGCAGCAAACGACCTGGCCACCACCGCGCAGGTCGCCGCGATGTCGCGGATGGACGGTGAACGCTGGGGCTACGCCTCGGCCGGGCTGGAGAACGTGGCAATGCGCGCCGACCTGGTGGCAGAGGGCATCTCCGCCGCAGAGGCAGAAATGGCCAAGCACCGCTAGGTGCTGCACACCGCAAAAGCGTGAGGGGTGGTTGGCCGGATCCTTCCGGCCAACCACCCCTTGTCCGTGGGTCCCGTCAACTACTGCCCGTCGTCCTTGAATTTCACGATCTGTCCGCTGTGGTCGCCGCAGGTGCCGGTCTCTGCCGTCGGCCATGCCGTGAACGTGGTGGCCGGAGTGGCCCCGGTGTCCAGGATGAACGTCGAGCCGCCATCCCCCTCGGAGAGCTGGGCGCCCTGCGGCATGACCCGCAGGGAGTGCCTGGCCATCGGTTCATCGGGAAGCGGCTCGCCTTCGATGGATCCCGAGGCGGTGGATCCCGCGGGGAAGGACAGGATCTTGATTCCGGATTTCGTCACGGCGGCGATGCACGAGCGGGCCTCCGGATCCGTGTAGGAATGGAACCCCGACGCCTTGAACCCCGTGGTGGACCCCCCGGGTGTCCCGGTGTAGGTGTGGGCCATCCCAAAGGCGGCGAACTGGGAGAGCCGGGCGCCGTTGAGCCGGACATCCGGGATCTGCAGGTAGTCGCCCTCCAGGGTCATCAGGCTCGTGGCGTCGTCAACGGTCCCCGAGGCCAGCCTCACGGGGTCCGAGACCAAGATCCCGTAGGGCCCCGGGACGGGGACAACCAGCTTCAGGTCGGGCTGCCTGCTTGCGACAACCACCAGGGTGCCAGCTTCCTGGTTCCGGGCCAGCAGGGAGGTGTCGCGGCCACCGAGGTCGATGGGGGTCCATGGCCCGTCGGCGGTGTCGATGGTTTCGTCGCTGCCCGCCACGGTGTAGACGTTCAGCAGCCAGCCGGTACGACGCAGCTCCGCGGGGTCGGTTGGAAGCGCGGGGCGCAACCAGCCGGTGATGCGGTAGCCGCCGGATTCCCGGAAAGCTTCCCGCTGGTCCGGGTAGTTGGGATTGAACCCGCCGTCGGACGGGGAGGGGGCCACAGCCGTCGCGGGGGCTGCCGGCTGCGGGGCAACCGGCAGCCGGCCACTGCCCCACGGTAGGAGGACCGCGATGACCGCAACGATTGCCGCCGAGGAGACGACGGCCAGGAACACGCCCCAGCGACGTCGCGTCGGGGCTCCATGCGCCAAGCGGCCCGGAACCCGGGCGTTGCCCGCGGGCGCAGGGGCCAGGGAGAGGACCTGTTGGGAAATGGATGGGACATAGGTGCCGGAGGGTATGGCGGCGCTGCGTGAACGGCTGTGTTCCAGCGCCCGGACGTGGTCCCCGGGCAACGGGTCCGATGAGCGCAGCAGGAGCTCCGCCTGCGGATCGACTTCCCCGACAGGGTGCCGGGTCGAATGCGTGGTCATGGTCGTGCCACCTTTCCCATGGAAGCAAGCGGAGCCGAATCGGCAGCCAGCGCCGTGGCGAATGCCTTGCGCGCACGGTGCAGCCGGACCCGGATGGCCCCGGGACTGCTGTTGAGGATGACGGCAATCTCATCCGACGTGAACGAATCCCAGTAGGTGAGCAAGAGGAGCTCCCGCGCGGGCTCCTTCAGGCTCGCCAGGGCCCGGGCCACCTGAGGGTTCTCCACCGTGGGGCGCATGTGCTCATGGGCCAGGGCCTTGCTGAGCCGGGACGCCTTGGCGGAAGCCCGGTAGGCACCGCGCAGCAGGTTGCGGGCGATGGCCACCACGTATGCCGTTTCGGGTTGGGCGCCGCCCAACACCTTCTCCCAGACGATCACGAACACCTCGCCGGTGAGGTCCTCGGCAAGGTGGACGGGAATGATCCGTCGTGCCAGGTACCGGTAAACGGTGTCGTGGCAGGCGGCATGCACGGCGGCGAAGCGTTCTTCGGGTGCCGGCCCGGGGCGTGGAAGCATTGTCACGTGGTCCATGCTCCCTCTATGTCCGGAAGCCGGCCGAGTGTTACACCCCGTGTCGGAGAAATCCCTGAGGGATCCCGGCCGGCCCTTGAAACGCGGGAACGGCATTTCGCCCAGCGCTGATCGACACGCGCAAGCGCCCCGGGCCACGGTTCGCGGTGGCAGGATGAGGGCATGACGAACCTTGTTTCCCCAGAGCTCACATTCCACGACGGCAACAGCATCCCGCAGCTTGGCTACGGCGTATGGAAGGTCGAGGACACCGTCGCCACCGACGTCGTCCAGCAGGCCTTCGACGCCGGCTACCGCCACATCGACACCGCCAGGATCTACGGCAACGAGGAGGGCGTGGGACGTGCCCTCGCCGCCACCGACGTTCCGCGCGAGGACATGTTCATCACCACCAAGGTCTGGAACGCGGACCAAGGCTTCGATGAAACCCTTGCGGCGTTCGATGCGTCAATGGAGCGCCTGGGCCTTGAATACCTGGACCTGTACCTGATCCACTGGCTGCAGCCCAAGCAGGGCAAGTACGTTGACACCTGGCGTGCGCTGATCGAGCTGCAGAAGTCCGGCCGCGTGAAGTCGATCGGCGTCTGCAACTTCACCATCGAGGCGCTCGCCGAACTCGAGGAAGCCACCGGCGTGCTCCCGGTCATCAACCAGGTGGAAACCCACCCGTACTTCCCGCAGGCCGAACTGCGCGAGTTCGAGGCGTCCAAGGGCATCAAGCACCAGTCGTGGTCGCCGCTGGGTCAGGGCAGCGAACTGCTCAACGACCCGGTTCTGGTTTCCATCGCCGAAAAGCACAACGCCAGCACGGCCCAGGTCGTCATCGCCTGGCACCTGGAGCTCGGCAACGTGGTGATCCCGAAGTCCGTCACCCCGTCGCGCATCGTCGAGAACTTCGAAGGCCTCGCGGTCCGCCTGGATGCCGAGGACCTTGCGGCGATCAACGGCCTGGACCGTGGCCTCGAGGGCCGCATCAGCGCCGACCCGGCCGTGAGCGACTTCGCCTAATCCCGTGGGTGTCCTCCCTGCCGAGGCGGGGAGGACACCGAGTGGCTGTGGGGACCCGTTGAACCGGGTCCCCACAGCCGTTTAAGGCCGGGTGGTCCGGCGGAGGGGAATGCTCAGGCCAGGATCGACCACTGCTGCACGCTGCGGTCATCGGTGGCCAGGAGGCTGCCGGCCCAGTCGTCGCGCAGTTCCCCGCGCAGGGCCGCACCCAGGCGGGCGGTGCCCTCAAAGCGGAACCCCAGTTTCTGGGCCACGCGCGCCGAACCGAAGTTCCCCGCGTAGGCGTTCCAGCCGATGCGGGCCAACGCCAGGCCGTCGGGTGCCGGTGCAAGGGCGAATTCCAGGACGGTGTTGCATGCCTCGGTCAGCAAACCCTTGCCCCGGAACGCGGGATCCATCCAGAAACCCAGGTCTGCCGAGCCGTTGCCGACGCGGTACAGGCCCACCACTCCGGCCAGGGTGCCGGCGGTGCGAATGGTCCAGGTGAACTCGGTTCCGGCGTCCCACGTCGTATCGGTGTGCGTCGTGGCGTACTCGACAGCGTGCTCGCGCAGGTAGGGGACCGGGATCGGCACCCAGTTCTGCGTCTCGGGATCCTGGCAGGCGGCGAAGATCGCGTCGATGTCACCGGCCACCGGCGGGACGAGTTCAAGGTTCTCGGACTGCAGCGAAAGTTTCTCCATGGAAAAAGCCTATCGGCTTGGCACCTGTCGGCTGGGCGCTGTGAAGAACCCGCGTTGCCAGGCCCAGGCCTTGGTGGCGCCGGCATTGAGGTCGGTGTCCCACGGGGTGTAGAGGCGGAAGCCGCGCTTGCCGGGTTGAGCGTCGGTGCCCAGGATCCCGTGCGTGGCCAGCGCGCCGGCGGGAAACTTGAAATACCCGGTTCCGCCGCCGGTTTCGGCAAGAATCCAGAACTCGTCCACGTCGTCCTCAGGGGTGTAGGGGCGGGTGGTGCCCTTCGCGTCGCGCAGCCATAGCGTGACGAACAGGCCGGCCTTGGTGGGGGTGACCTTCGCGGAACGGAACACCACGTTCAACCTGGTGCCCGGGTCGCCACCCAGCCGGAAGCTGCAACCCGCATAGGCGCGGGCCTCCGGATGCGGATCGGGCACGCAACCGGTGATGCGCAGCCCCTTCGGCAACGGCGCACGGGACAGGAACCGCGCCAACGCGGGCGGGATGTGCTGCTCCGGCATCGATAGGTCTGTCATGCGGCTCCTTTGTCCCGGGCCGGACCGGCCTGCTGCAACCGTCGGCCACGCTCGCCGAAAGCCGGGGCGCGGGCGTCGGGCCCGGTGCGGCGTTAAAATGAAAAACCCCCGGAAAGCCGGGGGTGAATCAGAGCCTCCTGCCAGAATCGAACTGGCGACCTTTTCATTACGAGTGAAACGCTCTACCAACTGAGCTAAGGAGGCACCGTGGCGTTTTACCGCCACAAGTGACCACTTTATAGGAGCGAATCGGCAGCGGTCAAAACGACGTGCCGACCCGCCCCTGGTGCCCGGTCCCGAGGGGCTAGCAGGTGAGCCCGTCGGCGGGAACCGTGCCGTCGATGAAGTACGATTCCACGGCGTCGGAAATGCACTTGTTCGAGCGCCCGTAGGCCGTGTGGCCGTGTCCTTGGAAGGTCACCATCACGGCGGACTCGAGCTGCGCGGCAAGGGCCTGCGCCCACTGGTAGGGGGTTGCGGGGTCGCCGGTGGTGCCGATCACGACGATCGGGGCGGCGCCGGCGGCCTTGATTTCGCCGGGCTTCCCCTTGGGCGGGTACTTCCAGTCCTGGCACCCCACGGCCCCGTAGGCCAGGTACTTGCCGATGGTGGGGGCCGCGGCGACAAGGGCCTTTTCGTCGGCCCGCATCGCGGCGATGTCTGGGTTCATGGGGTGGTCCAGGCAGTTGATCGCGGTGAACGCGGCGTTGCTGTTGCCGGTGTAGCTGCCGTCCTCCTCGCGGCCGGCCGTGATGTCGGCAAAGAACTGGATGTCGTCGACGTCCCCGGCAATCGCGTTGCGCAGCCCCTCGGTCAGGGCCGGCCACAGGGAATTGGCGTAGAGCGGGACGATGAACCCGTTGACGAAGTCGATGATCGGCACGCGGCGGCCGTCGCTGGCCAGCATCGGGGTGCGCTCCACCGAGGCGAACAGGTCGCGCAGCTGCGTCAGGGCCTCCTCCAGGGTGCCGGTGAAGGGGCAGTTTCCGGAATCGAGGCAGTCCTGCATGAAGGCGCGGATCTCGTTCTCGAAGCCGAGGGCCTGGCCCATGGTGAGTTCCTCGTTGGTCAGCGTGGGGTCCATGGCGCCGTCGAGCACCAGCCGGCCGACGTTCTGCGGGAAGAGCTGCGCGTAGTGGGCGCCGAGCGAGGTGCCGTACGAGTAGCCGAGGTAGTTCAGCTGCTTGTCACCGAGGACTGCGCGCATGACGTCCATGTCCCGTGCCGCGGAGTCGGTGTCCACGAAGCCGAGCGACGGCCCGGTGCGCTTGGCGCACAGCGCGGCATACTCGGCGCTGGACTTGCGCATGATGGCCAAACCCTCGTCGGTGCTGGTGTCGTACTGCTCCTGGCGGCTGGCATCCTGCTCCTTCGCCGTCTCGCACGTGACAGGCGTCGAAGCACCCACTCCGCGCGGGTCGAACCCGATGACGTCGAAGCTGCGCTGCAGGTCCTGCCCGAAGAGGCTGGGGATCGAATCCCTGACGATCTCGATGCCGGATCCGCCGGGCCCGCCGGGGTTGACCAGCAGCGAGCCCTGCGCCTTCTGGCCCGCACGCCGGTTCAGGGCAAGGGTCATGGTCTCGCCGTCGGGCTTGGAATAGTCCATGGGCACCTTGATGGTGGTGCACTCGAGGCCCTGGCCGCATGTGGACCAGTCCGGCTTCTGCGTGTAGAACTCCTCGAGCCCGGCGGGGACGGCGGCCTGCGCAGGCCGGGTCGGCGCCGTGGCGGAACCCGTGCCGCTTTGCACACCCGTCGTCGGGTCCGCCGTGGTGGCAGGACTGCACGAGGTCAGCAGCAGGGCCGCGGCGCCCAATGCTGCAATCACGGACACTGGCCGTCTGAAGGCTCTCATGCTGGCTCCTTAGCCTGGTGGGGCTGAATATTCGGTTACTTGGCGGGCCGCAGGGCGACCATCATGGCTTCGAGGGCCAACAGCGGCGCCACGTTGGCGCCGATGCGCGTGCGGGCCTCGGCGATGGCATCGATCTTGGCCACCGTCGCCTCGGGTCGGGACGCGGCGGCGTAGGACCGCAGGTCGTCGGCGAGGTAGTCGTTGACCAGCTCGGTGCCGGTGCGCAGCTGCAGCATCAGCACGTCGCGGAAGAACGTGGTGAGGTCGATCAGCGAACGGTCAAGCGCGTCATGGGTGGACCGGCGGGCCCGGCGCTTCGCGTTTTCCTCAAGGGCCTTGAACTGGCCGCGTTGCTGGGGTGGAATCGGGGCGTCGGCGTCCATCCCGAGCGTCGTGCGCAGGGCCGCGGCTTCAGCCTCGGCGCGTTCGGTGGACGCAGCGGTGGCTTCCGCGGTGGACAGGTCGACGAGTTCGGCGGCGGCCATGACGGCATCGGAAACCCCTCGAAGCCGCAGCGGCAGGCGCACGGTGCGGTCCCGGCGGCGGCGGGCTTCCTCGTCGCGGGCCAGGCGGCGGGCGATCCCGATGTGGGACTGGGAGATGCGGGCCGCGAAGTCCGCCTGGGCCTCGGAGAGCCCGTCGCGGCGGACCAGCAGCTCGGCAACCGACGCCCGGGTGGGAACCGAAAGCGAGACCGAGCGGCAACGCGACCGGATCGTCACCAGTACGTCGGCGGGGGATGGCGCGCACAGGATCCAGATGGTGTGCGGGGGTGGCTCCTCGATGGACTTGAGCAGCACGTTGGTGGTGCGCTCGGTCATCCGGTCCGCGTCCTCGACGATGATCACGCGCCACGGGGCGGTGGAGGGCCGGTCCTGGGCCTTGGTGATCAGTTCGCGGACGTCCTCGATCTGGTAGTTGACCTTCTCGGTGGCGATCAACGCGACATCCGGGTGGGTGCCGGCCAGCACCGTCACGCAGGCCTTGCACTTCCCGCAACCACGCAGCGCCGGGTCGGGGACCGTGCATTGCAGGGCGGCTGCGAAGGCCCGGGCCGCGTTCGAGCGCCCGGAACCGGGAGGGCCGGTGAACAGCCAGGCGTGCGACGGGCTGCCCTCCGCCACCGCGCGGGAGAGCGCCGCGACGGTCTTTTCCTGGCCCGGCAGGTCGTCCCAGACGCTCACGACGCGCGCCCGGGCGTTTCGGGGAGGGCTGCAACGGCGCCGCTGACGGCCGCGGCAAGATCGTCGACGGTGCCCGTCGCATCGAGCACCAGGTAGCGCTGCGGGGCCCGCTGCGCGAAGAGCAGGAAGGCGTCGCGGATCCGGGCGTGGAACTCGTCCGGTTCCGATTCCAGGCGGTCCTCGGCCACCGGTGCCCCGTCGACGCCGGTGGTGCGGCGCGAGCGGCCCGCGGCCGGGGCCACGTCCAGCAGCACCGTCAGGTCCGGGGCCAGGCCGCCGGTGGCGAAGTCGTTGATCGAGCGCACGGCGTCCTCGCCCAGTGCCCGGCCGACGCCCTGGTAGGCCAGGGAGGAATCGACGAACCTGTCGCAGACCACCATGGTGCCGGCGGCCAGTGCCGGGCGGATGACCTGTTCGACGTGGGCGGCGCGGGCCGCGGCGTACATCAGCGCCTCGGTGCGTGCGTCGACGGTGCCCTGCCCGTGGTCAAGCACCAGTGAACGCAGCTTTTCCCCGATCTGGGTGCCGCCCGGCTCGCGGGTTTGCAGCACGGTGTGGCCGTTTTTGCGCAGCTCCTCGCTCAGCAGGGCGGCCTGGGTCGATTTCCCGGCGCCGTCACCGCCTTCGAAGACGATGAAGCGGCCTGCTGATCTAGGATTCTGCTGCGTAGAACTCACCGTCCTAGCCTATCGCCCTTGGGGTCCGGCGCCGCTTTTCGATGGTGCGCGGGGCGGCCCCCGCGTGCCGGGAGCACCGGGCCGGTGCGCTCCCGCCGTGTCACAGCCCGGCGGCGTTTCGTCATCCAGCTGGGGACGGGGGTCCGGCCCGGAGTAACGTGAAAACATGACTTCCAGCGATAAGACCCCCTGGGCCCCGGACACCATCGTGGTGTCTGCCGGGCGCCCGCCGCACGCCACCGACCAGCCGGTGAACCCGCCCATCGTGCTGTCCTCGACCTTCTATTCGCTGGGGGCCTCGGGCGCGGGCGAAAAGGTCTACGGGCGTTTCACGAACCCGACGTGGGACCCGCTGGAGGCGACGATCGCACAGCTCGAGGACAGCGAGCTTCCGGCCCTGGCCTACGCCTCGGGCATGGCGGCGGTTGCTGCTGGCCTGTCGCTGCTTCCGGCAGGCGGCTCGCTCGTGATCCCGAACCACGCCTACAACGGCTCCCTCGCCCTTGTCGCGGAACTGGAGAAGACCCTCGGGCTGACGGTGCGCCGCGTCGACCTGGCGGACACCGAGGCTGCGGTCCGGGCATTCGACGGGGCGGACCTGGCCTGGCTCGAATCCCCGACCAACCCCATGCTGGAGGTCGCCGACCTTCCCGCGCTGCTGCAGGCAGCCCGTGCCGCGGGCGTGCTCACCGTCGTGGACAACACCTTCTCCACCCCGCTGCTCCAGCGTCCGCTGCAGCTCGGCGCTGACGTGGTGGTGCATTCGGCCACCAAGTACATGGGCGGGCACTCGGACGTGGTGCTCGGTGCCGTGGTGACCCGGAACCCGGAACTGCACGCCAGGCTGCACGGCATGCGCACCCTGCACGGCGCGATCCCCGGGCCGTTCGAGGCCTGGCTGACGCTGCGCGGCATCCGGACCATGTCCCTGCGCCTGGAGAAGGCCGAGGCCAACGCCCGCGAGCTGGCGCAGCGCCTGGAGAAGCACCCGGCCATCTCCCGGGTGCGCTACCCGGGCCTGCCCGGGGACCCCGGGCACGCGCGCGCCGCGCAGCAGATGGACGGATTCGGATCCATCCTGTGCATCGAGGTGGCCGGCGGTGCCGAAGCGGCCGACGCGATGCTCGCGAAGCTGCGCCTGTGGATCCCCGCGACGAGCCTGGGCGGCGTCGAGTCCCTGGCCGAGCGCCGCCGCCGGCATGCCGGCGAGCCGGAATCGGTGCCGGAGAACCTGGTGCGCCTGAGCGTTGGAATCGAGAACGTCGAGGACCTCCACCGTGACCTGGAACAGGCCCTCGCCGCTTCCTGAACCCGGCACGGGTAACTCGTCGTGCCCGATTGCGGCATGGGCGGGCTTCGTGCGGCTAAGCTGAAGCCATGGTTTTTGCCCTAATGTTTGAGTTCTACCTGATGAAGGCGCTCAGCATCGTCGCGGCGGTCATTGCGATCATGGCCCTGGCCGATGCGGTGCGCCGCCCCGCCGAGAACTTCCTGCGCGAAGGCAAGCGGACCAAGCCGTTCTGGATGGCGATGACCGGTGCCGCGGTGCTTGTCTGCGGCCTGACAGCGCTCTCCAACGGCGGTGGCGGCGTCTTCCAGCTCATCGGCGCCTGCATCGCCTGCGTGTACCTGGCTGACGTGAAGCCCGCGGTTTCCGGCAAGGGCGGCTACTACCCGTACTAGACGCAGCGTGCCCGCGCACCGCGGGCGCTCGATCGCGGTGGCGCATTCCCGGCGACGGGGGTTTGCCGCCGCGATTTTTTGTGCCGCCATGCCGCGGGGCTGCCCTCCGAAAGGCGATCGGTGTGCCCGGGCCGGCGCGTTTCAGCCGGCGACGGCGAGCGGGCCCGTGCGCGGTGCCACGGCCTCCCAGCGCACCGTCATTTCGCCCAGGCGCCAGCGGGAAGCGGAATCGCAGATGGGCCAGCCGCCCTCGCGCAGTGCACGGCACATGGCCACGAAACGCTGCTTGTTGCCGAACGACGCCAGCGGGGCCGCCGCCAGCCAGGCCGCGTCCGCGGCCCGGAGGAAGTCGTGGATCCGTTCGCCCTCGATGTTGCGGTGGATCAACGCCTTGGGCAGCCGCTCCGCGACGTCGGAGGGAAGCGTGAAGGCGCCGAAGCGCAGGGAGATGCTCAGCGACTGGGGGCCTGCCTTGGTCACGGCAACCCAGGAACTGCGCCGGCCGATCTCGTCGCACGTGCCCTCGATGAGCACGCCGTGCTCGGTGAGCCGCGAGCACATGGTGTCCCAGATGCCCGCGACGTCGGCCTCGTCGTACTGGCGCAGCACGTTGAACGCGCGGATTACGGCGGCGGGGGAGGGGACGGGGACCTCGAAGCCGCCCAGCAGGAACTCCAAGCCGTCGAGCCCCAGGGCGGTGCCGCGGGCCACACGTTCGGGCTCGATCTCGATGCCGTACACCCGTGCCTGCGGGGCAACCGTGCGCACGCGTTCGAAGAATTCGACGGCGGTGGCGGGGGATGCGCCGAACCCGAGGTCGACGGCTATGGGCGGGGCACCCGTGACGTCGGGGCGCAGCCGCCAGCCCTGGGTGCCGGTCATCCAGCGGTCGACGCGGCGCATCCGGTTGGGGTTTGTGGTGCCGCGGGTGGCATGGCCCAAGGGACGACCGGTTCGCGACCGTCCGCCGAGCCGAGTCGCTTTCTGAACCATTGATTTAATCCTAAAGTGTCCGACACCGCGACGCCTAGGAGTCACGAAGCAAAGTAAGGCACTTCACCCTCGATAGAATGGGGTCATGACTTACACACTGATCCTGCTTCGCCACGGGCAAAGCGAGTGGAACGAAAAGAACCTGTTCACCGGTTGGTACGACGTCACGCTCACCGAGCAGGGCCGTGCCGAGGCCACCCGCGGCGGCGAGCTGCTCACCGAGGCCGGCCTGGCCCCGGAGGTGCTGCACACCTCGCTGCTGAAGCGTGCCATCATCACCGCCAACCTGGCCCTCGAATCCGCGGACCTGAGCTGGATCCCGGTCAAGCGCAGCTGGCGCCTGAACGAGCGCCACTACGGCGCGCTTCAGGGCAAGGACAAGGCACAGACCCTGGCCGAGTACGGCGAGGAGCAGTTCATGGAATGGCGCCGCAGCTACGACACCCCGCCGCCGGCGCTTTCCGACGACTCGGAGTTCAGCCAGATCAACGACCCGCGCTACGCGGACCTCGGCGACGCAGCCCCGCGCACCGAGTGCCTCAAGGACGTCCTCGAGCGCATGCTCCCGTACTGGGAAGGCGACATCAAGCCGGACCTGGCCGCCGGCAAGACCGTCTTGGTCACCGCGCACGGCAACTCGCTGCGCGCACTGGTCAAGCACCTCGACGGCATCAGCGACGAGGACATTGCGGGTCTGAACATCCCGACCGGCATCCCGCTGGTGTACGAACTGAACGAGGACTTCACCCCGGTCACTCCGGGCGGCAAGTACCTTGACGCGGCGGCCGCCGCCGACGCCATCAAGGCCGTCGCAAACCAGGGCCGCCACTAGGGTTTGCCCGTCCCCGCAGCGGCGGGGAGAGAAGGGCCTGCATTTTCCCGCGTCGGGAAGGTGCAGGCCCTTCGGTGTTTCCCGGGACGGCGCGTCACCTGGAATGTTTTTGTTGCAGGTGACATGGTGGGTTCACACAGCGCCACAGCGCCGGACCAGGGAGAAGCCGATGAAACACCTGACGTTGCTTGCCGAGGAAGCAGCGGGGAACCCGTTGCAGCCCAACGGCTACGAAATCGCCGCGACAGTGCTGGGAATCCTGTTCGTCGCAGCCCTTCTCGCAGTGCTGCTGCTGGCCATCGCCAGGTTGGCACGCGGCACCAGGCGGCCCGCCGACAGTGGCGAGGATGCGCAGCTGCGGGAGGAGATTGCCCGGCGCACGGAGTCCATCGAACGCCGCTTGGGCAACATCGAACGAACCTTCCAGGGGGTGGCCGAGTAATGCTGGCCGGCTGGTACTTCATCATGTTCCTTGTCCTTCTCGCCCTCGCCGGGCTGGCCGTCGGTGCCGTCCTCCTGGCCAAGGGACTTCGGGGCCAACCGCGGGCCTCCGGCACCTCCCTGGAACGGGAACGCGCCCACCTGGAGCGGCTCGAGGCCATCGACCAACGGCTGGAGCGCCTGGAAAAGACCCTCCACGACCTGCCGTCCTGAGCATGCCGGGTGAACTGCCCGTGGTTCCCCTGGCCACGGTCCTGGCCGCGCTCGGAAGCGAACCGCGGTTGAGGATCCTGGCCGAGCTGTCCGCGGGGCCGCTGCATGTCTCGGAACTGGCCAGGCGCGTATCGATGAGCCGGCAGCTGCTCTACCTGCACCTGGCGAAGTTGGAACAGGCGGGGCTTGTCTCGGGGGAGGCGGACGTGGCGGAGGACGGCAAGGCCCTGAAGCGCTATTCGCTGGCCGGCTTTGACTTGCGTATCGACATTGCCCGGATTCTCGACGAGTTCCCGCCCGGCAGGTAGCTTAATTCCCGTGCCGGAGGCGCCGAGGACGGCGCACGCAGTGCCGGGGCGTTAATGCGGAGAGATAAATTCGGCGGATGCGGGCTATCGCACGGTTTCATGCGGTACTCTGCTGTCTCGACGCACCCCCGACTCATGTAAGGAACGCATTTCGTGGCAACTGACTATGATGAAGTCCGCCCGGACGTCGCCGAGGCACGCAAGGCCTCCCTCGACGCGGTCAAGTCGGCCAACGCGCCGGACGCCCGCAGCGTGGCCACGGACCTTGACGAGGCCGACACCTCCGACGGCGTCGAACTTCCCGGTGCGGACCTGTCCAACGAGGAGCTGACGGTCACCGTGGTTCCGCAAAAGGAGGACGAGTTCCTCTGCGGGTCGTGCTTCCTCATCCGCCACCGCTCGCAGCTCGCCCGAGAGGCCAACGGCGTTGGCTACTGCCTCGAATGCGAGGGTTAGCAACGCCACTGCCACGCCACCGGATCGACCGGTATACATAAACCGCCGGCCCGGTGTACCCGGGGCAATGCCCCGGGCGCACGCAAGACCGGCGGTTTGTCGTATGTGGCCAGTGGCCAGTGGCCAGTGGCCAGTGGCCGGTGGCTAGAACGGTTCGCTGACCGGTTCCCATTCGCCGGTGACGAGGTAGGAGACCTTGCGGGCCACCGAGACGCCGTGGTCGCCGAAGCGTTCCAGGTAGCGGCTGGTCAGGGTGACATCGGCGGTCGTCGGAGCCGACTCGTTCCAGTCGGCCGCTGCCACCACCTTGAAGATCGAGGCGTGCAGCTTGTTGATCCTGGCGTTGAGCTCGATGATCTCGCGGGCGATGGCCAGGTCGCGGGTGTCCAGCAGCGTTCCCAGCTTCTGGGCGATGGCGATGTCCAGCTCCGCCATCTCGGCGAAGACCGGTGCCACCGAGGCCGGAACGACAGGCTGCGGGAAGCGCAGGCGGACCAGCTGGGCCACGTGCCGGGCGAGGTCGCCCATGCGCTCGAGTGAGGCGCTCATGCGTAGGGAGCCCACGATCATGCGCAGGTCGGAGGCGACGGGACCCTGGAGGGCCAGGACGTCGATGGCGCGCTCGTCAAGCTGGGTCTGCAGAAAATCGATCTTCGCGTCCTCGGCGATGACTTCCTGGGCCAATTCGATGTCCGCGTTGCGGAAGGACTCGTAGGCCCGTTCCATGGCCGAGGCCACAAGCTGCGACATCTGAATGAGCTCTTCACCGATTTGCTGCAAATCGGCCTGGAAAACCTTACGCACGCGGGCGTCCTTTCGTGATGGTGGCACCGTGGCCGGCAGGGGCCACGGAACTTTTCATGTCCATTCTTACAGCACCAGATGAACCGAGTGGGGGTTCAAGGTGAACGTTTAGTGAATGAGTTTCGCCATCCAGTGATTCTGCCCATTCGGCCGCGCGCGGGACGGATAGGGTAGAGAGCGTGAACGATGTCTTGCTTTCCGTGATTGCGGGCCTGGTCGGTTTGGCCCTGGGCGTTGTGGGCATCATGGCGTACCGCGGTTCCGTCCGGAGCCGGCGCGGCCTGCCCGCAGTGGGTGAACCCACCCTGCCCGAGGGTTCCGCTGCCGTGCTCTCGGTCATCGGACGCGCCTTCGTCATCATCGACGAGGTCGACGGGGTGGTCCGGGCCAACCCCGCCTCCTACGCCTACGGCCTGGTGCGCGGGCATACGCTGATCCACGAGGAACTGCGGCTGCTGGCCCGCAAGGTGCGGGCCGACGGGGTCATCGCCGAGCGGGAATTCGAGCTGCCGCGCGGGACCATGGGCTCCTCGAGCCTGATCGTGCACGTTCGCGTCGCACCGCTGGGCGACGAATACATCCTCCTGCTGGCCGACGACCGCACCGAGATCACCCGGACCGAGGCAGTCCGCAACGACTTCGTGGCAAACGTGTCGCACGAACTCAAGACGCCGGTGGGCGCCATTTCGCTGCTGGCCGAGGCCATCGACGGCGCCGCCGACGACCAGGTCGCGGTCCGCCGATTCACCGCCAGGTTGCACAAGGAATCCGCGCGCCTCGCGGCGCTGGTCCAGGACATCATCGAGCTTTCCCGGCTGCAGGGCACCAATGTTGTGCTGCAGGGCGAAATCGTCGACATCAACGACGTGCTGGCCGAGGCGGTCGACCGCAACAAGCTCCCGGCCGAGGAGAAGCGCATCAAGATCATGGTGGGCGGAACCGTCGACCAGCCGGTCTTCGGGGACCGCGACCTGCTGATGACGGCCCTGCGCAACCTGATCGACAATGCCATCCGATACTCGCCGGCGGACACCACCGTCGGGGTGGGGCTGCGGCACCGCGACGGGCTGATCCAGATCTCCGTCACCGACCAGGGTCCGGGCATCTCCGCGGACGAGCAGGAAAGAATCTTCGAGCGGTTCTACCGCATCGACGCCGCGCGTTCGCGGCAAACCGGCGGGACCGGGTTGGGCTTGAGCATCGTCAAGCACGTGGTTGCAAACCACGGCGGCGAGATCACCGTGTGGTCCCAGCCCGGGCAGGGTTCGACCTTCACCGTCCGCCTGCCGATCCTGGACGAGACGCCGGAGCAGGACGCGGTGGCCCCCGCAGAAAACAACCCCAAGCACAACGCGGCCCAAGCGCACACCGCGCGGCCGGAAGGAGGACGGGGATGACCCGTATTTTGTTGGTTGAGGACGAGGAATCGCTCTCCGATCCACTGTCGTACCTGCTGGACAAGGAAGGATTCGAGGTCCGGGTCGCCGAGGACGGACTCAGCGCCGTCACCGAGTTCGAGCGGCACGGGGCGGACCTGGTGTTGCTTGACCTGATGCTCCCGGGACAACCCGGCACCGAGGTGTTCCGGCAGATCCGGGCCACCTCGCAGGTTCCCGTCATCATGCTCACCGCCAAGGATTCGGAGATCGACAAGGTCGTCGGCCTCGAACTCGGTGCCGACGACTACGTCACCAAGCCGTATTCCTCACGCGAGCTCGTGGCGCGCATCCGCGCGGTGCTGCGCAGGCAGGGCGAGAGCGAGGAACTGGTCAGCAACATCGTTGCCGCCGGCCCGGTGCGCATGGATGTCGAGCGGCACGTGGTGTCGGTGCGAAGCACCCCGGTCTCCATGCCGCTGAAGGAGTTCGAGCTCCTGGAATTGCTGCTGCGCAACACAGGCCGGGTGCTCACCCGCGGCCAGCTCATCGACAGGGTGTGGGGATCGGACTACGTCGGGGACACCAAGACCCTGGACGTGCACGTCAAGCGCCTGCGTTCAAAGATCGAACCGGACCCGGCGGCGCCCGTGCACCTGGTGACCGTCCGCGGGCTCGGCTACAAGTTCGAGGCCTAGCTGCCCGCGCGCGGGAGCACCCGCAGCAACCACATACAGGCGACCGGCCCCGGGGAAGCGATTCCCCGGGGCCGGTCCGTGTGCTCCGCCGAGGATTCCCGGCAACAAAAAACCGGGGCGCGTGCCGATCCCGGTGGAGATCGATACGCGCCCCGGTTGCTCAAGCGTCGAGTTGCCGTGTGGCCGACACCGAAGTGGTTAGTGGTGCTCTTCGGACTTCGGCGACGGGGTCAGGTGCGAGATGCTGCTCTCGTCGAAGCCGCCCGGAACGAATTCGCGGTATTCCTTCAGGGTGCCATCGACAACCGGGATGCGCACCTCGTCCGAGTTGCCGGCGACGCTGAGCGTTGCGTCTGCCTGCTCGCCCGGCATGACGCCGGTCGCGGGAAGGAGGGTCTTGTTCTCTTCCTTTTCAAGTCCGACAACGGACTTCGCCGGGACCTTGACGGTAACCGAGCCGGTTGAGAGCTTCAGGTCCAGGGTCTGGTCGGTGGCGGTGTTGTTCACGAGCGAGCCCAGCAGGCGGGCCTCGTCGGTGGCGCTCTTGGTGACAATCAGCAGGTTGCGTACTTCGAGATCCGCAACGTTCAGGACGATGCCGTCGGAAGCTGCGTACTGGAAGGTCGTTGCCTGTTCGTTGATGGCGCCACAGCTGGTAACGCCAAGGGCCAACATGGCCAGGGCAGCTGCCGCAACGGCGCGGCGTCCACGGTTTTTCTGTGCGGTCATCACGGCACAAACTCCTCAATCAGTTTCGAGTTCGGGTGAGCTATTGGGCACACAGGATGCACCCGAGGAAGCCACTCTCCCTCCTAGCCTAATCGCTTTTCCCCGGAATGCATGATTTGGCCCCAGATCCATGCGTCATCAAGGCGCTGATCACGGCTGGAAAACACCCGGAAATCGGCGGTTTGCATAGCACTAGTTTCCCCGCTTGGGAAGGGCCAAATCCGCGCCATTACTAGGGAGTAGGGGAGTCCGCCTGACCATTTTCCGCAATTCCCGTGATAAACTGGTAAGTGGGAAAGGGGTTTATCCACATGGTTTTTGAGGTTGGCGAGACAGTTGTCTACCCGCACCACGGTGCAGCAATGATCGAAGAGATCAAGATGCGCACCATCAAGGGCGAAGAGAAGATGTATCTCAAGCTTAAGGTTGCCCAAGGCGATCTGACGATCGAGGTTCCGGCAGAAAATGTCGATCTTGTCGGCGTGCGCGATGTAGTTGGCCAAGAAGGATTGGACCACGTCTTCGACGTGCTCCGAGCCGAGTTTACGGAGGAACCCACCAACTGGTCCCGCCGTTACAAGGCGAACCTGGAGAAGCTTGCTTCGGGTGACGTCATCAAGGTTGCCGAGGTTGTACGAGACCTCTGGCGCCGCGACCACGATCGAGGCCTTTCCGCCGGCGAGAAGCGCATGCTGTCGAAGGCCCGCCAGATCCTGATCAGCGAACTTGCGCTGGCCAAGAAGCTAGACGAAGACAAGGCCGAAAGCGTGCTCGACGAGGTTCTTGCCTCGTAGCAACCGCACGGTTCGAATTGTTTGATCCCGAAGGGGTCCGCAACACCACATGGTGTTTCGGACCCCTTCGGCATATTGCGGCAGGGCCCGAGCCTCACGTGGCGAGCGGAGCATCACGGCTAGGCTGGAGTGGTGAGTGCAGAAAACCCGCAGAACCCCCCAACGGCCCTACACACGGCCGTCATCGTCGTGGCAGCAGGATCCGGAACCCGGCTGGGATACGGGATGCCCAAGGCCCTCGTTCCCTTGGATGGCCGTCCGCTGCTGGAACACGCGCTTGACCGGATCGCCCGGACGAAGTGCGTCGGCGAGGTCGTCGTCGTCCTGCCGGCGGGGGAACAGGAACTGGCGGCGCTCTGCGCCGGGCATGCGCTGAAACCCAAAACCGTCACCGGGGGAAGCACCCGCAACGACTCGGTGCGCGCCGGGCTTTCGGTGCTTGGCCCCGGCATCGAACACGTGTTGATCCACGACTCCGCACGGTGCCTTACTCCTCCGGAGGTCTTCGACTCCGTGGCGGCGGCACTTGCCGGCGGAGCAACGGCCGTCATCCCGGTGTTGCCCGTCGTGGACACCATCAAGTCCGTCTCCCTCGACGCCGGTGCCGAACGACCCCACGTCACGGGGACGCCCGCCCGCGAATCCCTGCGTGCGGTCCAGACCCCGCAGGGATTCCACGCCGCGACGCTGATCGCCGCCCATGCCCAGGTCGACGGGTGGGACGCCGCCCGCGCCGAAGGGATCACCGACGACGCGATGCTGATGGAACGCCTCGGCGAACGCGTGGACACCGTGCCCGGAGCGCCGGAGGCCCTGAAAATCACCACACCCATGGACCTGCTCCTGGCCCGGTCGTTGCTGGGCCAGAGCAACGAGGAAGGCTCCACCGTGAACCAGCCCGACCAGATGCCGGAAGACCTGCCGACGCGGGAGGCCGCCCCCATGCCCATTCCGCGCACCGGGATCGGAATCGACGTCCATGCCGTTGCCGATGCCTCCGAACCCCGCGACATGTGGCTGGCCGGCCTGCACTTCCCGGGCGTCCAGGGACTGTCGGGGCACTCCGACGGCGATGCCGTGGCACACGCGGCCTGCGATGCGCTCTTCTCCGCCGCCGGGATCGGCGACCTGGGCACGCACTTCGGGACCGACCGCCCCGAGTACGCCGGTGCTTCGGGAACCACGCTGCTGGCCGAGGCCGCACGCCTGGTGCGCGAGGCCGGCTTCGAGATCGGCAACGTGGCAGTGCAGTTCGTGGGCCGCCGCCCCAAATTCGCCGCCCGCCGCCTGGAGGCCGACGCCGTGCTCAGCAAGGCGGCCGGTGCACCCGTCACCGTCACGGCCACGACCTCGGACGGCCTGGGCTACGAGGGCACGGGGGACGGGCTGACCGCCTACGCCACGGCCCTGGTCTACTCCGTAACACGCTGAGCCCCGTTGCCGGACCGCCAGTGAATCCGCGCGGCCTCGGATAACCTTGGGTGGTGAGCATCCGTTTTTATGACACCAAGCAGGCAACCACCCGGGACTTCGTCCCCCTGATCGAGGGCAAGGTCGGGCTGTACTACTGCGGTGCCACGGTGCAGGGCATGCCGCACGTGGGGCACGTGCGCAGCGCCATCGCCTTCGACATCCTCACCCGCTGGCTGGAGAACCGCGGCTTCGAGGTCACCGTGGTCCGCAACGTGACGGACATCGACGACAAGATCCTGGAGAAGTCCGCCGCTTCCTTCGGCGAGGACTTCGAGGGCGACGAGGACTACTTCGCCAACGAACCCTGGTTCGCGCTGGCCTACCGCTTCGAGCAGGAGTTCGCCTCCGCCTACGACACCCTGGGTGTGCGCCGGCCGACCTACGAGCCCCGCGCCACCGGGCACATCACCGAGATGCACCAGCTGATCGGTACGCTGATCGAACGCGGCCACGCCTACCCGGCGCTCGACGGCTCCGGAGACGTCTACTTCGACGTGCGCTCCTTCGCCGCCTACGGCTCGCTGACGCACCAGAACGTCGACGACATGCAGGGCGCCCCGGACGCCGACCCGCGCGGCAAGCGCGACCCGCGCGACTTCGCCCTCTGGAAGGGCCACAAGTCCACCGACCCGGAAACCGCGTCCTGGCCGAGTCCCTGGGGCACCGGGCGCCCGGGCTGGCACCTGGAATGCTCCGCCATGGTCACCAAGTACCTCGGCACCGCCTTCGACATCCACGGCGGCGGCCTTGACCTGCGCTTCCCGCACCACGAGAACGAGATGGCACAGTCGATGGCCGCGGGCCACGACTTCGCGAACTTCTGGATGCACAACGGCATGGTCACCTACCAGGGCGAAAAGATGTCCAAGTCCATCGGCAACACCATTTCCCCGGCGGAGATGCTGGAGCTCGCCACCCCGCGCGTGGTCCGCTACTTCCTGGGCCAGGCACACTACCGCTCCCAGCTTGACTACCGCCCGGAGTCCCTCGCGGAGGCAGGCGCCGCGGTGGAGCGCATCGACGGGTTCGTCGCCAATGCCCTGGCCCGCATCCACGGCGTCGGCCCGAACGACGACTTCTCGATCGACATGCACCACTTCGAGGTCACCGAGGCCTTCGAGTCGGCAATGAACGACGACCTGAACGTGCCGCAGGCCCTGGCCGCGCTGCACGAGACGGTCCGCCGCGGCAACACCGCGCTGGCCGCCGGGGACCTGGAGGCCGCCGACCAGGCGATGCAGCAGGTCATGGCCATGACCTACACGTTGGGCCTGGACGACACCATCGAGCAGGGCTCCGCCGCCGACGCCGCACAGGGCGCGGCACTGGATGTCCTGGTCGCCGCGCAGCTCGCTGACCGCGCGGCGGCACGCGAGGCCAAGGACTGGGCACGGTCGGACGCCATCCGCGACACCCTGGCGGCCGCCGGGATCGTCGTGGAGGATTCCGCGGACGGCGCCCGCTGGAGCCTCAAAGGGTAAGTTCGCCCACAAAGCGCAGTGTTTTTGCGCAACGTGTCGCTAAAATAGGTAGGCGGCGCGTGAAATCGCCGTGCAATCCGCCCCGACCCAAGGAATTCACCATCATGTCTGCTGCACAGAAGCGCTCCGGCGCCGTACGCAAGAGCAAGAAGGGCCCCTCCGTCGGAACCGGCGGATACGGCCGCAAGGCCCTCGAAGGCAAGGGCCCGACGCCCAAGGCCGAGGACCGTCCGTACCACAAGGCCTTCAAGAACAAGGAGCTCGCCGAGCGTTCCGCAGCCAAGCGTGCGCAGGCCAAGGGCGGCTCCGCAACCCGCGGCCGCAGCACCGGCCGTGCCAAGGGCAGCGAAGAGCTCGTCACCGGCCGCAACTCGGTCGTCGAGTCGCTGCGCGCCGGCATCCCGGCCAAGGCCCTGTACCTTGCCGTGCGCATCGAGATGGACGAGCGCGTCCGCGAATCCCTGAAGATCGCCGCCGAACGCGGCATCCCCGTGCTGGAAACCGGCAAGGCCGAACTGGACCGCATGACCGACGAGGCCATCCACCAGGGCCTCGTCCTGCAGATCCCGCCGTACGACTACAAGGATGCGCTGGAGACCGTCAAGGCGACCATCGCCAAGTACAACAAGGGCCACATCAAGGAGGCCCCGCTGTTCGTTGCGCTCGACGGCATCACCGACCCGCGAAACCTCGGCGCGATCATCCGCTCGGCCTCGGCCTTCAACGCCCACAGCGTGATCGTTCCGGAACGCCGCTCCGTCGGCCTGACCGCCTCGGCCTGGAAGACCAGCGCCGGCGCTGCGGTTCGCGTTCCCGTGACCCGCGCGCCGAACCTGACCTCCACGCTCAAGGGCATGAAGGACGCCGGCGTCTTCGTGATCGGCCTGGACGGCGACGGCGACGTTTCGCTGCCCGACCTCGGCCTGGCCACCGAGCCGCTGTGCATCGTGGTTGGTTCCGAGGGCAAGGGGCTCTCCCGCCTCGTCCGCGAAAACTGCGATTCGATCGTGTCGATCCCGATCAACTCCGGCATGGAGTCGCTGAACGCCTCGATGGCCGTGGGTATCACGCTCTACGAGGTGTCCCGCAAGCGCAGCGCCTAAACAGCCGGCTTGCCCGTGCCGAGGCGCGGGTGCATTGAACGAACGGGAGTGGTTCCCGGATCCGCCGAGGATCCGGGAACCACTCCCGTTTAAGCACTATTCCCACGCGCTACGATTCTCGGTAGCGTGGGTGGCGAGCCGAACGAATGCTTTGGTCAGTTCAGATGCGCACCACCGACGTTGCGCAGGTTTGGTCGGTGGAGCCAGCAAACGGAGCGGGGGTTGTTGCCATGAGGCAGTCGCAGATCGAATCCGATGACTATGCGCCGCACCGACTCGACGAATCGCTGGGTGCTCCACTGCATGTCCAGCTTCCCGTGCTCGAAGCCGTCGACCGCGGGGAGTACCGAGCGCCCCATGCGGTGCTTGGTCCGCACCTGAACCTGGTGGGTCATGTAGGAGTGAGGACACTGCAACGCGCAGTGGACGGCGTGAACGTGCTCAGTGCCGCGGGCGTTGTTCCCCTGCACCGTGAACTGGGGGACATTTGGGTCGGGTTGCTTGAATCCAAGGAGATCGGCCGGGTCCCGGACTACCGGATCCAAAGGTTGGAGAAGGACGGGTCCACAACCACCCTTGACGATCCGTACCGACACGCGCCAAGACTCGGCGAACTTGAGCTGTACCGACTGCGCACCGGTGGCCTGGACATCAAGCAGCACTTGCTTGGCGCACACCTTCAGCACTACACGTCCCCGATGGGCGAAGTTGAAGGCACGGGATTTGTGGTCCACTGCGAAGACGTGAGTGCCGTCAGGGTGTGCGGAGACTTCAACATCTGGAACGGATCCAGCCATGCCATGCGGAGGCTCGGCAACAGCTGGGTGTGGGAGATCTTCGTTCCGGGAGTCGGGCTCGGCGCCAAGTACCGTTTCGAGTACCTCGAGCCCACAGGTACATGGGTCGAGTACGCCGATCCGCTGGGGCACTATTCCACGGAGGACCCCGACACCATTTGCCTGGTGCAGGCCGAAGGGTTCGAAGACGGGGCCTGAGCCTCGCGCAAGCGGCGGCAGCCACCACACAGTTAATGGTGAGCCAGTTCACAGAAACGGTTTTCGGCCAAGTTGCCACTTCCTGGACCCTCGAAGGGGCGGAATTCCGCGGCAGTCCGGGGAACCTCGGTGCGGATTTGCGTGGAAGGTGGCTGTTTGGACTTCCGGGGCAAAGGGGCGTAGAGTTGTTTCTCGCGCCGGACACCGCAGCGCAGCCCGAAAGGGTGGCGGCGGGGGATGGATGCGAAGGATTCCGGAGGGA
>NZ_JBPULF010000016.1:0-32008 GCF_051550675.1 Paeniglutamicibacter selenitireducens
GGTCCAGCCACGCCATACGACCAGGGTGTCTCCGGGACGGAGCTGGTCCAGCACCTTGGCCAGTTCGGGTCGGGACTCCAGGGAAACCGAAGCCGTGTCCGTGAAGATCCGTTAGCAGCCGGCCGCCTTCAACGCGTAACGACTTCATGATCCGCCACCATGAAACCGGGCACGCGCTCAGTCCCTCCCGAGGCCTACGACTCCCTTTTCGCAAGGATGCGATCACTCATTGTGTATCTGCTTAAAGTGAGCGGCCGCCGGGGCTGACGTCACCCGAAGCGCTCTGGTACCGGCCGTGGTCCGCGTCACAAGCTGATCGAGAGGATCACGGTCAGCAATCCACCCCTGCGATGTCCTGATGGATCTTAATGTATCGTTATTCCATGGATGCATGGAATAACGATACGGTGGACAAGCTGGAGGTCTACGACGCACTGGCTAACGTCGTGAAGGCTATGGCCAACGGCCGGCGCCTGGAGCTGGTGGAGGTGTTGGCGCAGGGGGAGCATTCGGTCGATGCCTTGTCGAGGATGACGGGCATGGGAATGACGACTGTGTCTGCCGGTCTGCAGACAATGAAACAGGCTGGGCTGGTGAAAACCCGCCGCGCGGGGACGACGATCCACTACCGGCTGGCCGGCCCGGAGGTCGTGGATTTGTATCTGGCCGCGAAGCGGGTGGGTTTGCTGCGGTCCCCTGAGCTGCGCGACAGGTTGACGGAGTACATGGGCCAGGTGCCTGGAGACCGGACGGTTCCACTAATTGATCCTGCGGCTGTGACATCCCGTATGACGGTGGTGGATGTACGTCCTGCCCTTGAATTCGAGGCCGGCCATTTCCCGGGGGCGCTCTCGATTCCGGTAGATGAACTGCCGGCACGGTTCAGGGAAATCCCGGAAGGCGCGGAGGTGGTGCTGTACTGCCGGGGCGAATTCTGCCGGATGGCCCGGGAAGCTGCGGCGTGGCTCCGGGACCAGGGCATCGATGCGAAGGCCATGGATGAGGGAGTCATCGAGTGGCGCGCCTCGAAGGAGGATCGCCTTGACCAGAGCGCCTGACCTACTCGAGGTGGCCCGGTCGGGGGCTTCCAATGAGGGCGTCCGCAGGCAACTCCAGCGCCGCACCCTCACGGTCGTTGTCATCAGCCAGATATTGGGTGGGGCCGGTCTTGCTGCCGGTGTCACGGTCGGGGCCTTGCTGGCCCAGGACATGCTGGGCTCGGACAGTCTTGCCGGAGCCCCGACGGCCCTGTTCACCCTGGGGTCCGCACTGGCGGCTTTCCTGGTGGGGCGGCTCACGCAGCGGGCTGGCCGGCGGTTCGGGCTCGGTCTCGGTTTCGCCGCCGGCGGTCTGGGAGCTGCGGGCGTCGTGGCCGCGGCCGTCATGGGCAGTGTTCTGCTGCTCTTCGTCTCCCTCTTCATCTATGGCGCAGGGACCGCCACGAACCTACAGGCCCGATACGCGGGTACGGATCTGGCCCTTCCGACGAAGCGTGGTACCGCGGTGAGCATCGCCATGGTATCCACCACGGTGGGTGCGGTCGCCGGCCCGAATCTGGTTGAGCCGCTTGGCACCCTGGCCGCTGGCTGGGGGATACCGCCGCTTGCGGGACCCTTCCTCCTGGCCGGTGTCGCGTATCTCGCGGCCGGTGCGGTGCTGCTGACCTTGCTCCGCCCTGACCCTTTCCTGGTGGCCCGACAGGTGGGCCTCACAACACAGGCCTTTCAGACAAGTCCCGGGGTGGTTCCCCGCTCGGGCACCGGCGTCTACGTGGGGGCTGCGGTGATGGTGCTGACGCAGATCGCGATGGTCGCGATCATGACCATGACCCCGATCCACATGCGCGCACATGGTCACGGGCTGGGAGAGGTAGGGATTGTCATCGGAGTGCATATCGGGTCGATGTACCTGCCCTCCCTAGTGACTGGGATTCTCGTCGACAAGGTAGGGCGCGTGCCCATGGCGGTCGCGTCCGGGGTGACACTGCTGATGGCGGGTGTCGTCGCGGCGATCGCGCCGGCGGACTCACTCGGGCTGCTGATCCTCGCGTTGGCCCTGCTGGGTATCGGTTGGAACTTCGGGTTGATTTCCGGCACGGCACTGGTCGTTGATGCCACTGTGCCCGCCAACCGTGCCCGCACCCAGGGCGCCATCGACGTGCTGATCGCCCTCGCCGGTGCCGGCGGGGGAGCGGTCTCCGGCGTCGTCATGGCCACCACCAGCTACAGCACCCTCTCCATCGCCGGCGGCGTCCTGGCGCTGTTGCTCATTCCGGTCCTGCTCTGGGCCCGCAGCCGGCAGACACTGCCCGCCGACTCCCATCCTGATCCTTCTGGGGGCTAGGGTGGTCCGCCTCCATCATCTCCGGTTCCGCCTTCCTCACCGACGCGGTCGCGCCGGATGAACGGCCCGAGGTCCAGGGCCTTTCCGACCTGACCATGAACTTGTTGGGGCCCTGTGCGGTGCCCTCGCCGGGCTGATCCTCTCCGGCATTGGTTATTCAGGGTTCGCGGCGGTAGCCGTGGTGTTGGTGGGAAGCATGACGGGAATGACGATCCTCCGTTCCATCCGCATCAGGGCCGAACGAATGAATGCGTCGGTGGGTAAGTAGGAGCACTAGCTCCGCCCCGGCTCATTGCCGAGGACCTTGTGAGCTGGGCGGGAGCCCACTCCCGTGTGCCTGGCGGCGCCAGCTGAGGGGGGTGTATGCCTGCGATGTCTCCGACGGGTTGTCAGAGAGGGCAGCTGTGATAACGCCGGACGCCTTGTGCGCCGAACCGAATGGAACATCGGGTTCCGGCCCCGGGCCATGTCTGGCTTCCAGCCAGTCCGGGGACAGAATATCGGACATGGGGTCGGCGAGGGGTGCGTCAGGCGATACCGCGGCCGATGCGAATACCCGCCACCGGATGAACTGGTCCCAATTTGTGTGCTGCAGCCCTTCAGCAAGTTCACCGTGGCATGCCAAATTCTCGAGAGATATGGATCATGGTGCGTGAACAGCCAATCGACTCCACCCGCCAACCGATTCAGGCGCCTACTGGAAATTCATCTGTCCGAAATTGTTGTCTCAAAAAACTAAGCTTTTTGAGACATTGGCATGGGGTCCAATCCGTAAATCGTCTGGCCCGGGATGGCGGGGCACCAAATGTCTCGGAAAGTCGTCGTGCCGTAAAGTGTCCCAACGAGTTGCCGCGAAGAGGTTTATGAGTGTCGATTTCAGAAGTCATCTGCACGGAATGTCAACACTCGTCTGCACGGCACCCCCGTGTCCGTATGCGGTCCTCCAGCGGTCATCCGATGCGTTGACAAGGATTGTTGGGAAACTGAGGTTTCGACCGTCCCGTATACCCCGCCCGTAAAAAGCCCGGTCAGCGGGTGGCGAAGCGTACATGCAAACACCATGAGCCGGACTATTGAGCGGTGTGGTTCCCAGTGTTTCGTGGCGACTCCAGGCAGGTCCGGGGTCTCAGCAAAGGATCCCTTGCTGAGACCTGAAATGCTGGTTGGAGGGCCGATATCGAACCGCTGCAAATTATTGAATTTTCAAGTTGGCCAAATTCTCAACAATATGTCTCATGTACAATTTCCCAAGAGTACTGAAATTTAACCTTTGACGAGACTGTGGGGGAGTGGCATTGGCCAGCATCGGTTATGCGCGGGTCAGCACCGTGGACCAGAATGCCCAGTTGCAGATGGACGCCTTGAAGCAGGCGGGGTGCGAACGGGTCTTTGTTGACCACGGGGTCAGCGGGACCCGGGCCAGCCGGCCCGAGCTGGATCGGATGCTCGACCATTTGCGCCCGGGCCAGGACGAGGTGGTGGTGTGGAAATTGGACAGGCTGGGGCGCAACACCCGCAACCTCCTTGCGCTGATCGACGATTTGGAATCCCGCGGGATCCATTTCCGCTCGCTGACCGAGGGGATCGCCACCACCGGCCCTATGGGCACGGCGATGCTGACCGTGATGTCGGCATTTGCCCAGCTCGAACGCGACCAGCTGGCCGAGCGGACGAAGGCCGGCATGACTGCGGCGGCCGAACACGGACGGAAAGCCGGGCGGCGGGAAGTCACTACGGAGCATGTGAAGGTCAAACGCGCCCGTGAGCTGAAGGACCAGGGACTAAAACCTGCCGACATCGGGAAGGTCATCGGGGCAAGCCGTGCGACGGTCTACAGGTACCTGAGCCTCGGCGGCGAATGAATCACCGGTGCTGCCTCACATAAGATGGCGGCAAGATTTGCGGGACTCTTCAGGTTTCCTTCTGAGGCAACATATTGCCCTTCGCGGAGGTATTGACATGAAGCAACAGGGTGGGGTCACCGGGGTCGCGGCTGCCGTCGCCGGCAAACGGAGCGACACGGTTGGAAATTTGACGCGAGCTTGTGAGCCTCTTCCGAGGACTTGTTTATGAAACAGCACGTATTTATTCGGGCGTCCATAGCTTCCGATGCGACTACTGCTACGTGACAATCGCAATTTCTGTCATAGTCGAACGCAGCGGTATCCTCATTTCATCTAATCAAGGGGGATTCATGAGCTTCAACGCGACTCGACTTACTTGCTTTGCTCTTATTTCTGCCATAGAGGCAGACTGCAGAACATTGATCTTGGGACTTCCAGATGGAGCGGAGTGGCCTAGCGAGTCAATTGAGGCCGCCACGAGTCGTCTGGGAAGAGAGCGAGGAAGTCATGATGTCAGCCCCTCGCTGCTTGTCGATTTCCTTGACTTTGCAGACTCATACCAAATCTTGCTTCGACACAAGAATGAACTAGGCCCACGCGTTCAGGAATCGCTTTCAACGGTTGCGCCTCGCTTGCAGGACGTCACCGCCATACGCAATCGCGTGGCTCACACGCGTCCCATGGAGATCAACGACTTTTCAGTTCTACAGGACGTGGCTACCGACCTGCTGCATCATGCGCCTTCCTCTTGGCAGACTCTCGGAGATACAGTGGCCCGTCTCCGCAATGACCCGTCATATGTTCTTGGGCTAACGATCCAGTTGCCATCTGACCCCATTCGACAACCATTTCACAACCTACCTTTCCCGGATTTTGACGAGACGGGATTCTATGGCCGCAAGAGTGAGCTTAAGCGAATCAAGCAAGCCCTTAAAAGTGCTTGGCCTGTCGTCTCGATTCTTGGCGACGGCGGCATAGGCAAGACGTCTATTGCCTTGAAGGCTGCGTACGACATTCTAGACGACCCAAGCTTCGAATTTGAGGCAATCGTCTGGGCTTCAGCGAAGGCGACAACCCTAACGACGACCGAGATCGTCAACATCAGCGGTGCAATTCAGGATTCCTTGGGTCTGTTCAAGGTTGCGGCTGGCGAACTGGGGATTCCTCAAGCAACTTCAGAAGAAGCTGCCGACGAAGTTCTGCAGTATCTTGCCGCATTCAAAATTCTCCTCGTCCTTGACAATCTTGAGACGGTCTCAGACCAGCGACTGAGGGACTTTCTTCTAGGCCTTCCGCCCGGAAGCAAAGTACTTGTCACTAGTCGTATCGGCTTAGGCCTTGAGAATCCCGTAAAGCTAGGTCCTCTAAGCAATGAGGAAACACGTCGGTTCCTGCGAGCACTAGCATCGATTCGCAATGTAGAAGTTCTCAAGACCCTAGATGCGAAGGGTATTGACAAGTTTGTCGACCGGCTAAATGGACATCCGTTGTTTATTAAGTGGCTAGTCTCTGGCGTTGAAGCAGGAAAACGGCCCTCAGATCTTTTTAGTGACAACACGCTGCTGCTCGATTTTTGTATGTCCAATGTGTTTGACCAGTTGAGCACAAAGGCGCGTACTGTGCTGCAGTCTTTACAGGTAGTTCAAGGACAACGAGGGCAAGCTGAACTTGCCTTCATATCCGATCTTTCTGCGTTTGAAATCCAAGAGACGCTCCTTGAACTAATGAAGACGAACTTCATCTCTATGAAGAGATCCAACTTTGATGAGTTCGAAGGTATTTATCAGACGGAAGAATTTGCTCGTCAGTACCTGGCAAAGAACCAGCCAATCGAATCAAGTTTCCGACTGGAAATTACCGAACGCTCCAAGGAACTCTCCCGTATCGGGCGGGATCTTAAATCAATGACCTTCAGTAGTCGATACGATCCCCGCTCGATCGATACGCGGGGTCCACACGATATCCCTGCGGCCAAGATGCTAGTCGATGCCCAACGACTTGTCAGTCAGGGCTCCCTCGACGAGGCCTTGGGGCAATGTCGCGAGGCTCAATTGTTATCGCCTTCCTACTACGAGGCGTGGCGTCTAGAAGCGTCGATACATGTCCAGAGACGAGACACCGCCGCGGCTACAGATGCTTTCACCACGGCTCTCTCACTCACGGAAGACTCGCCCATCATCAATTACCACT
The DNA here is from genome assembly GCF_051550675.1 of Paeniglutamicibacter selenitireducens. NCBI lineage: Bacteria > Bacillati > Actinomycetota > Actinomycetes > Micrococcales > Micrococcaceae > Paeniglutamicibacter > Paeniglutamicibacter selenitireducens. Next base: position 6,378 of record NZ_JBPULF010000016.1, read on the forward strand.
TTGGTAAGTATCTTTTGGAAGAGGTAGGCGACTACCCAGCTGCTCTCGACTATCTGCAAAGGACTGCTCGGTTGGACGGCACTAGCGAGGAAGTGCTCGAAGCCTTAGCGAGTGCGTACTTTCTGGCCGGAGACTACGCGAAGAGCCTCGATACGTGTGTTGGGCAAATCCAACGTGGGGCGGCCTCTGGCGGCTCTCGATTCATCATGCTGCACCTAATGCGCTCAGCCGTTTTTGGCGTGGAGACGTCCCTATGGGATGGGCGTCTGGGCGATGCGTTGGAATTGACAGACGTCGCGACAGAGGCGCTAGTTTCAGCTGACCTGACCCTCATCCCTGCCACCGGATGCGACTGGATATCGCGCCTGGCTGACGGCTGCCGACGGGTGGAGGCCGAGGGGGAGTCCGAAGACTATCTGGTTCGACGCGCCAAAACTCTTAGCAAGCAACTCGATGCTCTGATCCTGGAGATCGATCCTAGGGGCGTTGACCGTAAAGTTGGAATCATTGTAAAGACGGACCCAGAAAAACATTTCGCGTTCATTAATTACAACGATCGCGACTACTTCTTCCACCACAACGCCCTGTTGGTCCGCTCAGAGTGGGCGGACGTAGACATAAACCGGCTAGCAGCCTTCAAAGTTGACCCTGGTGCCGCTAAGGGTCCTAGGGCGACCGAGGTTCGTATCCTCAGCTGAAAAACGATCTTTAGCTTCTCTCGCCGAGATAGCCTTCGTCTTAGGATTCTGGATCCAAGATTCAGACAGAATCACTGGAGAAAGCCTTTTGTGCATAAGGATCACCACCTCAATTTCGTATGCTGGTTGCCGACCCCGTGAGGCGCCGTCGCTATTGGGTTTTGACCCTTTGTGTAGCTTTTCTTTGAGCCAGGATGAATCTCTCAGAGGCCGTGCACGAGTCGCGATAACGTGTGGTGCGATGAGCGCGAAAGGTGACTTGCGGCTTGTGTACGGGTGTTCCCCTGGGCACCGCTGTCCACATGTGTGCGGGAAAAGACCGAAGGAAATATCTTTTGCCGTGCACATGTGGACAGGGGGCAACGGAAAGAGAGTAGAACGAAAAATGCCGGTGCAGATCCGAGAGGATCTGCACCGGCATTTTTCCTTGGGAGAACGTTACTGAGTCGGTTCCTCGACGGGCGTTCCGGAGTCCTTCTTGATGCGACGACGAGGCTTTGCCGAGAGCTTGTTGAGTTCGGCTTGTGTCCATCCCTTTTTGAGAGCGGCGGTGAACGCCAGCTTTTCGGCGTTCTGCGCTTCTTCAAGCTTGTGTTCGGCCTCGATGCGGGCCGAGACGGCATTTGCAATGTCGGTTGCTGCCTCCATGCGCAGATCGTTTTGCGCTTGCAGTTGTTCGAGAATCCGGGCGGCTGCGTCGCTCATGGGTTTCACTTCGTTTCTCATATTGTCGCGTTGGTCGGTCGGGTCATTCTGACCGCCTGTGGCTTTTTACAGACTAGTCGTTTCGAGGTTTCAAACCAACGTTTTCGGCACTTGGTGAGTTGAGCTGGCACCGATTTCACCGGAGCAAGCTATAGACTTAGCATAGCTAAGTCGGCTTTTGCGCTTTACTGCGTTTCGCTGGCGTGGGACACTTGAACCTGATGGTTCGAGCGGGGTTGCACTGGGCGAAGGGATGAAGCGGTGGCGGTTGGGCGTGAACGTAAGCGACAGACCAACATCGGCGGTGGCCGAAAGCATCCTGTGCAGTTGAAGCTCTCGCTGGTCGAAAAGACCGCTTTGAAGATCCACGCCGACGAGCTTGGCGTTAGCATCCAGCGGCTTTTGGTTGAGTCAACGCTTTCGTCGTTTCAGGGTGAAACGCTCACCGAACGCCGCGATCTTTTGACGGCGCTGTTTCAGCTTCAACGCGGCCTCGCTGCCGTTGGAAACAACATCAACCAGATTGCCCGCGCAGCGAACGCAACCGGCGAAATCAAAGGTGACCTTGATGCAGCGCTGGCGCAGTTGCGTGCATCGGTCAACAGGATTGATGAGACCCTGGAATCGTTGAAGGTTGTTGGTGAACCGTCATGATCCCCAACGTTGTTCGCGGTGGACGCATGAACGGAGTGATGGCCTACCTTGTCGGGCCGGGACGCTCGAACGAACACGAGAACCCGCACCTGATTGCGGGTGATGACCGGGTGACTTTTGCCATTCCGGTTGGCACGTCGTTGGACGCTAACCAGGCGTTCGAGATCGGCTACATGCTCGATCAGCCACGCCGCATTCATGAGGCCGAGTTCAACGTTCCCGTGTATGCACGTGACGATGAATCCGGCGGGTTCCTCACGGACGAGGCAGGCAAGAAGATCCGCACTGGTTCCAAGCCTGGCCATGTGTGGCATTGCTCCTTGGCCGTTGACGCCGGGCATGGACGGGTCAGCGATGAACAGTGGGAAAAGATCGCCACGGAGTTCGTTTCACGTATGGGTTTCATTGATCCCGATGGCGCGAAGTCCTCGCGCTGGGCGGCAATCCATCACGGAGCTTCCAAGAACGGCAACGACCACATCCACCTTGTCGTTCAGTTGATCCGCGAGGACGGAACCAAGGCGAACATCAACAACGACTTCCACCGTGCACAGACGGTATGTCGCGAGCTTGAGAAGGAGTTCGGGTTGCCCCGCTTGGAGTCCCAGGAACACGGCAAGGGTTTGGCCGGTGAGAAGCCAGCCGAGCGGGCGCGTGCGGATCGCGGCAACAACGTTTTGTCGGATAAGTTCGAACTGCGCCGCCGCCTACGCGCTGCGCTTTCAACCTCGAACAATGCCGAAGAGTATTTGCGTCACGCCCAGGATTTGGGTGTGCAGGTGGCCCCGAGTTTCAATCCGGGTTCAAACACCGAAGTGCGCGGGTACAAGGTTTCCCTTGGAGGCCGTGGCACGGAAGAGCGCGGCATCTGGTACGCACCCAGCAAGCTCGATTCGACACTTGCCTGGAACGACGTTCACGCACGTTTCGGCAATGCCAACCGCGAGGCCGGTGACGCCTACCTGGCGTCCCTGCATTCTTCGAATGCAGGGCAGGAACGCCGTAAGGCTGTCGCCCATCCGGTGTCGAACGAGCAACTGGAACGGATGATGAGCCACAAGACCGGGCCGGATACCTTGGCGAACATCTACGCGCGCTTGTCCTTGCAGTTCGAGCGCAACAAGCCAGCCACATTCCAACGGCTTTCTGAGTCCTATGCACGCGCTGCGCAGGGTTCGGGGAACCTCCGGTATGCGGCACGCATGAACCAGCGCTTTGCCGCTGGCCAGGGCCGGGGCTGGGTCGCGGTGGCCAAGCAGGCAGGACGCCTGGGCCGGGTCATGCTCGAGAACCAGATGAGCCAGGATCGACCACACTTCTCAAACAACGTTGACCGCTTGTTGAAGGACGCTGAGGGAATCATCAACAGGGAAATGCAGCGCATCCACAAGGAAGAAGCAACAAGCATTGCTGTTTCCAAGGCGCCGACTGTTCCCTACCGGGAGTGGAACGCCGGTACACAACCCGAGGCGGGACAAGACCAGGGATACGAACGCTAGGCAAGGGCCAAACTATCAGGGAGAGTGAGCACGATGGTTGATCAAGAAGAATCGGAAATCATCCAGGAGTTCGGCAACATGACCCGCGCCATCATGGGTTCCGGGCTGCAAGCCGCCGAGCAAGCGCAACGCCGGGCGAACATGAGCCAGGCCGAGGCCAGCGCACAGGTTGCGCGCGAACGTGGTGTGGCCGAGATGATCCGCCGCGAGCTTTCCTCACCATCGTTTTGGAAGCACGCCAGCAGCGAAGCCATTGCCGACCGCATGACAGTGGCCGGCGAGCTGGCTCTCAAGCACAATGATGCTTCCCAGGCATTCATGGTGGGCGCTGACCGGATTCGCAACCAGTATGGAATCAACATCGAGGACATCAACCGCGACCACCCCAATTCCACCGTGCAGAGGCACCAGGCGTTGCGTGATGCCCTGGATGATTACCTGGCCAGCCAGCGACTCAACATCCAGCAACTCAATACCGAGGCGCAGGGCAAGGACGCCGGGGCAGAGGTGCCGGAGACGGGCGCAGGCGTCGAGGACGGTAAGGACACCGCCCACGAGCTGGAACAGGCAGCAGCCGCCGCGAAGCAGGACGAGCAAGCAAACCTTGCACGGGCCGGCGAAGCGGAAGCCGAAACGCAGCAGGACGCGAAGCACACCCAAGCCGACGAGGCCAAGGAAACCACGAGGCACAGCGACGATCCCACGGATCGCCCCGACAACGAGCCAAGTGCCGCACCAGCCCGTGTGCTGGCCGTGTGGAAGGAAAAGGGCGGCAAGGACGCCGATTTCCCCAAGGCCCCCACCACCCACAACCCGCAGGCTGCAATGAAGAACCGCAAGAAGGTTTTGGCTGGGGCAGGGGCACAGCGCGGACAGAGCCAGGAGCTATCGAAATGATTGAGATTCCTCCGGGCACAGACAGCATGGATCTAGACGGCGACGACACAGCGGAGCAAGAAACCCATGCAGGGGAAGCCACGGACGAGGCAACGCCAGAGCGGCCATTCATGTATGCGGATGCCGAACAGTGGCTGCAGGGTTACGCGTTGCCGCGATACCTGCGCAAGCTTGGTTCGACCAGGAAATGGGCACCGAACTGGTACGACTACCCCGAAGCGTATTCGGTGATTACCGCGCTGTGGGAGTCGTGGGAACAAATGCGCTGGGACGGGCCACAACAAATCCTGGTGTTCTACCGGGACTACTTCTACACGATGATGGATCGCCTGACGGCCATGGATGGCCCGTTCCATGCCTACGACAAGACCACGCACACCGAGCTACCGGAAACCTTCCCCGTATGGGACGCCCCGCCAGGGTATTTCCGACAGGCCACGGTTGCCGAGTCGCCGTGAATCCAACACCCTGTGCATTGGATACTGAGGCCAAAAGAGCATTTGGTGACAGGTTATATGAGAATCTGTATGATAACTTTCTCATCAACCTTTGGCTGAAAATTGGGGACACATGTTAATTAAAGGAATCGCAACGGTTTCGACGCTCTCCCTCCTTGTTGGGCTTAGCGCATTACCCGTGGAATCCGGACCAGAAAAAACAACTACCATCGACAGCGCAACAAGCGTGATCTCGGCTGCTGTCGAGAACTTGGACGAAGATAACGCGAAAGTACTCAACCCGACTATCAATAACAGCGGGGAAATTACAACGACCGTCCAAGACGCCAGCGTAACGGTGGAACAGTCCACTGAAAATCCCATTGTCGAGCTGGACGGTGGTGAAGAAGGAATGCACTTCGAGTTCACCTTGCCATCAGCCGATGACGCTGTCGAAGGAGAAGTTGGGGATGACGGCACAGTCCATTTCCTTGACCCTGAAGGAGCGGTAGACACTGGTATCCAAACCCTTGATGACGGTTCAGTTCGTGCAACAACGACGATCAATGAAGAATCTGCTCCAGGAAGTTACCGTTACGAACTAGGGCTTCCCGACAATTACTCCTTACAGCAGGACGCTGACGGTGGCGGGATCTCTCTACTCAACGCTGCGGGTGAAAAAGAGGGCGCAATCATGCCTGCCTGGGCCATCGATGCTGAAGGCCAGGCAGTCCCCACCCGGTATGTAATTGACGGGCAAAACCTCATTCAAGAGGTTGACCACCAAGCCGGAGATTTCGCTTACCCAATCGTCGCAGATCCCCGGATCTACTACGCATGGTGGCAGCTTTTCAACTGGACTGATTGGCACTACAACAAGTCCTACAAGATGAACCAGCTCTCAATTAGTCTTTCCGGATGGGGAAGACACGACGCGATTTTCGCCGCCGACCAGTTCCTTAGTTCAGGTTGGAACCTCCTAAAGACCCGATACAGCAAATACACCCTAAGCACCACCATGTGGCAGCAGTGGGAATGCCACGTTGCAGCAGGAGGGCTGATGGAGTGGGGTACCTTTGATCTTGAGTGGCAACGGCCAAAGAATTCCAACTGGCGCGCTCGAATTGCCAAATACTGGAAACAACCAAGCAAGGTATGCAATTGGTAGAGGACTCTAGGGACATCCAAACAACGAAGCGCAGGAGTAGTTCCACGACCGCGCTGGGCTTGGCTTGCGCCATACCCAGCATGGTTGCAGCTCTTTTCTTCGTGCTCTGGCAACAACCAAAACTTGTTGACGCCAATATCGCGGCTGCCTATCAAAGCTTCGAGAGCGGTTCGCTTGTTGGGATTGGCGTTTGGTTCCTCTTATGGGCCGCAGCTGTGTGCGTGATTATTCTGCTTCCCCGCTGGATCGCACCACATCCCACCACGTTGGCGGGATACTTCCTCCTTTGCATTGGGACCCCAGCACTGCTTTCACTCGGGATCTCATCAGCGATGGGATCCGCCATGCAAAAGGTAGTCGCTGTTGACGATGCGACAGTCTTGATTCCGGAAGGGCTCTCCATCCTCTTGTCAGCAAGCCTCATGGTTTCTCTAGGCGGACTCGTCGTGCTTGTGGGTTCAAGAATATTGCATAACAGTTCGGGCGCTAACTAGCGCCCTTCTAGGTACCCATGCTCTTGGTACGAATGAGTGAAGCTCAGGCCGATGGCCTGAGCTTCACTCATTCGTACCAGGTTCACCTTCCCTGATTGCGGGTCCTTTGGTTTCTAATCGATCGCCATGTCTTGCGTGACGGCCAAGCCTTCGTAGTATTCCTTGGACTGCTCCACATCGGTGGCGTAGGGCTTTTCGGAGTAGTGCTGTAGCCGGATCAGTCCCGCTGGCATTCCCGAACCGGTGAGTATGGCCCGGCCCTTGGGCAATGCCGCAAGGTCGGAGGTGTCCATGGTCTTTTCGCGTTGCATCGAGCTGGAGACCGAGCGCCCGCTCTTGTTGCTGGTGCTTGAGGAACGTTTCATCACGTCCCTGTCGCCAATGAGCTGGCTGAGGAACGGCAGGAACTTATCGTCTGAGAGTCCGCGCCCTGCAACACGAATGTTCGCCGCGCCCCAGAGCTTGGACATGCCCTTCTCCCCGTAGGCTTCCACGCCCTGGCTGTAGGACTGGAAGAACGTGGAGACGATGATGCCGCGCGATCCGTAGTGGGAATACACGTCGGGCAGTTCGCGCCAGCGCACCACGTTGGCCGCCTCATCGAGCACCGCCATCATCGGAGTCTTTAGCCGGCCCCCTGGTTGGGTGGCTGCTGTCTTTTCGGCTTCGGTCATCACTGCCATGACCAATGCGGCCGTAATGGCGCGTGCGGAACCGCCGCCTTCCTTGGAGACCAGGTGCAGGGTGTCCGTGGAGTTGGCGAATGCCTTGTGGTTGAACTCGGGGCGGTTGGCCCCGTTGTGGCGAAGCCAGGGAACAACCTGCTCGTAGGAGAGCACGTTCACCCACGGCCGCATGGTTCCATACACGCCGTCCCGCTGCTTCGGGGTGAGTTTCTGGATCTGTTCCAGCGCCTGGCCCAACGCCACGAATCCACCGTCATGGAGAATATCGCGCGCGCTCATATCTTCCGGGTCTTGTGCCCACAGGAAAACATCGGTGATGGGACGCTTGCCCACCGAGGCGGCAAACATCAGGTGGGAGAGCAGGCGTTTGCCGTCTGACTCGAAGTAGGCGTCTTGCTTGGCCCCGGCGTCGGTGGCCGAGGAAACGAACACGTCGGCCAGCTTCTCGGCAGTCTCCATGTCGTGAATGAATGACAGCGGATTCCACCACCAGGAACGTTCCTCACCGATGATGCCCTGCACGTCATGCACCCAGACGGTGCCCACGCGGGCGCGGGGGCCACGGGTCATGTCCACAATGTCGCGCTTGTTCGAGGTCGCCAGGACGGGGCCATTGGTTTCGAGGATCTGCGGAATGCAGACGCAGGTAGTCTTACCGGCGCGAGGGCCCATCAACCAGATCTGTACCCATTCCCACGAGCCATAGAGCGGCTTGCCGTTGTTGACCAGAACCGCCAGGGGAACACCCACCCCGGCCTTTTCAGCGCCGAGGCGTTGCATGTCCGCTTTGGCGGCGGCTGCGCCCAGCTCCGCGAAATCCTTGGAATGCGCCATTTCCCTGGCCAGGTGATCGACGCGCGAGCGGTGCTTATTGCTACGTCGGTAGACCACCACCAGCATCATCGTGATTGCCACCAGCAGCGCTATGCCCAGAGCAAACACGAGGATCTGGATGCCGCCGACGGGCAAGTATCCGCGGCCCTGATCCATGAGCAGCTGGATCGGGTTGTTGGAGGTCTGTTCAACGCTCGGGTCGAGGATCGCCCCGAGCGTCCACAGCATCACGCCCACGATGACCAGGGACAGGACGCCGCCACCGATCATCCACAGCGTTTCGTCGTTTGCTGGCTGGTTCTTGCGCCCGGAGCGGGGGTCTGTGCCGATCATCAGCGCACCATCTCCCAAGCGCGGTTTGTGTCGCTGATTTCGAATTCGAGGTCGGTGAGGTTGGTGACGAACGGGGTTCCGGGGTTCTTGCCGATCTTCATGATGAAGTGTCCGGCACCGGGGCGGCGGTCTGCCTTGTTGGTCTTGGGGTCAACCACGGCTTCACCCGTCCAGTCGGTCATCAAGGCTTTTTCCTTCGATGACAGGGCAAAGACCTCTTCGAGGTTGCCCATTTCCGAGGGCGCCAGCCCGCCCAGGAACACCATGGCCGAACGCTCCACGAATCCCCACGCGGTAGCGGTCAAGTGCTCCTTGGATAGGCGTAGGTCATTCATGGTGTGGGTGATCATGACCTGGCCAATGCCCCGCCCACGGTTCAGGCGGGTGATCGTGTCAATGAAGTGCACCATGTCATCCGAGGCGCGCAGGATGCGCCACAGCTCATCCATCACCAGGAAATAGGTGCGGCGCTTGCGTTTGCCCGCGCTGGCCAAGTGCTGTTCGGCCGATACCGTGGCCGAGCCAAGGTTCCAGCACAAGGACTGGACGGCGGCAACCAACACGCTGTCATTCTCATTCACACCGGAAATATCGAACACCACCGGGACCCCGGGAATGATGTGCGCATCCGATTGTCTGGCGAACATGTCCCCATAAGCACCGGAGGGGCCAAGATTGATCAGCGAATCAAGCAGGGCTTGGAGGCGCTGGTCGTATTCACGGTCATCGTCATAGGCCAACACGTTCTGGCGCAGAATCTCAGGGCGTGAGCGGATGAAATCCACCAGCTCACCGAGCAACGGAGGATTCTGCAGGTTCGGGTCAAGAGTATTGATGGCCACGGACAGGCACGTTGATTCGTGCGGCTTCAAGGGACGGCCCAGCATCATGGCCGCAATGCCCTCCATGAGGGAGCGGCGACGGCTGATCATCTCGTTGATCGCAATGTCGCGCGCCTTCTCATCCTCAATCTCATGCAGGCTGGCCACCAGCGGCCCCAGATCCAAGGGGTTCAAATGTCCCTGGCCGGGGGAGAACGTAATGACCTGCCCACCCAGGGCGCGGATATGTGGAACATAGTCGGGGCGTGAGTCGGCCAGGATCATGGGTACGACTCCCCAAGCAGAAAGCACGGCAATCAACCGGTGCACCAACGAGGTCTTGCCCAAGCCCGGCTGCCCGAGCACAAAAGCGGAGGGGTTCGAGATAATCCCGTTCAGGAACCACGACACGGGGTCGCCGGTGACCAGTGTGTTGCGCAGCAGGTGACGGCCCAGGGGAACGCCGATGGTCGGCATACCGGCACCGTTGACGAAGGGCCAGAAACCACACACCTGGACAGCCGAGCCTTGAATCTCCACGGGCGGTTCAATGTAGTTGACCGGCCCGCCGCCGCGACGGTTCCACCCGGTGGCGCCGGGGGTCATGCGGGACTGTGCGCCTTCGGCCATGAGGCGAGCCAAAAGCCCGGGTGCCTTCCGTGGCTTCGGCGCGGCCTTCTTGGCCAGCCGTTCGAGCCGTGCCACATCGCGTTTGGTCAGGGTCAGTTGCTCCGGGGCCGGGGTGACTTCTTTTTGGTCGAGAGACATTAGAACCACGTCCTGATTTCGTCGGGAAGCATCATGTGGTCGGGTAGCACCACACCGAGGGGCAGCCCGGCCTGGAACGTCACCGCCTGGTTTGCTAGTGCCTCGCGCACCCGCAACTTGGCGTGGCTGACCATGCCGGGAACCGTGCGGTCAAAGCGGCGCAGGTCCTCGGCATCCTTGACGGTGATGGTCACGATCAGGCCAAAGCGCGTCAGACCGGAACCGAGTGCTTCTTCCTGGGCCGTTTTCTGGGCTGCGGCCAGGCGTTGCCGGGCACGTACCGACACGCGCTGTTGGGAGCCTGAGAACATTGCGTCTTTCTGTTCGTTCTCAACCACCGATGAGGTCTGGTCTGCCGGGATGGGCCGGTAGAGCAGTGTCACGCGCTTGCGTAGCGCCCCGGCGCTGGGGGCGGTGAGGCGGGCCAGCGAGTTGGAGGTGAAGGCCCCTCGCGGGCCTTCGTACATTGTCCAGCTTTTCGACACGGCCCGGTCATGCCGGTAGTGGTCGAACGCATCCAGGGCGAAGGACGGGCCTGCATCTTCCCAGCCCAAGCCGGTGCCGCCATTGGTCTGGGCCTCTTCCACAGCGGCGGCTGTCGTCGGGTCATAGGCAACGCGGGTGAAATCAATGATTTCCTGGGCACCGCACGGGCGAACCGCACCAGCCCCGGTGTTGGCCAATCCCGAGACGATACCCGGAAGCCTGTTGCCGATTTCTTCGGCCATCTCTTCCATGCCGCGATCCCCGCCCTTGCCGTCAACATCCCGACCGTCGAAGGTGAGGGAAATACGGGCCACGAGTTCCGGCGCATTGGAGTTGTCAGTTTCGGAGATCCGCTGAACCACGCGCTTGGCGAAGTCCGGTGCCTCGTCGCGGTGATTGTCGGCCAGGAGCTTTTGCAGACGCAGGCCGGAATCAATCGAGGATTCAAGGGTGACAGATGCCCCGCGAATGCCCTCATCCAACCCGCGCTGCGTGAGCCAGTTGGCCCAGTGCGCCACCTGGTTATCAACGTCGGCTTGGTCGATCAGGCTGTCTCCGTTGGGGTAGCACTCAAGCACCACCGAATAGTTGTGGTGGCCGCGCGAGGATAGCCGGATCAGCCCAAACGGATTGCCGTAGGAGTCCACGGACTCGGTGAGTTGGGACTTGGCCATGAGGCCGGGAAGTCGTACCTGGCCATCGGGCGTGAACCCTGCCGGGCCGGACAGGTACACGTGGGTTTTGGTGGCTACTTTCCTGCGCTGGGCTGCCCGAAGCATGAGTCTCCCATAGATTGAACGTCCTTGTTTTTTGGTGACTTTCAGCAGCACCACCCCGAGGATTGCTGCGCCGATGAGGATGACCGAGGCGAGAATCCAGCCCCGTGCAGCCAGCATGATCACGATGAGGATGATCGGCACCAGCGCGAGGCTGTGGCCCATGGAAAGCCCCATCAGGCCGGAACGGCGGGGCACCGTGAAGTTCCCAAAGGTGTTCGGTTCGATCCGAACCTCTGCCTGGGCCATTACTCATCGCCTTCTTCCACTAAACGGTTGGGGCTGGCGCCCTGTGCCAGATGGTTGAGTTCACCCATTTTTTGGGTTGCGGTTGCCGTATGGGTGGGGGTCTTGGCTCCGGAGGGGCCGCCCGCTGGCGGCTGCTGGTTCTGCCCGCCGGCAGGCGCTTTGGCACCTGCCGGGTTGGTTGCGGAAACCGCCGTTGGGCCGTGGGCGTCCGATCCGCTCGAGTTGGCCCCGCCAGGAGAGTCGGAGATGTTTGTGGCCCCTGCGCCGTGCTTTGGGGAAACAGGGTCGCTGGATGCGGTTGAGCCATTGCTTGGTGCGTTGGCTGCCGAGGCTCCCGTGCCGCCGCTCAGAGCCTCGGACTCGCTTCCTGAGTCGGAGCCGCCGGGCGACTCGGTGCTGCTGATTGTTTGGGAGGCGCCCGACCCGCCACCGGGGTTACCACCACCAGGAGCAGGGGAAGAACCGCCTGGCCAGCCACTGGCCCCGCCGGCGGTGGCGCCGCCGCCGCTTGACGCTGCAGTTGCCCCGGCACCTGCAGATGCGCCACGGCCCGCGGTGGCAGCGCCACCGGCAACCGCGCCGGCACCGCCGGCGGCGAGCACCGCGGCCCCGGCCGCGAGCGTGACGCCGGCCCCGAGGGCTGCACCGCCTGAGAACGCGCCGGCGCCGACACCGGCGGCGGGGACAATGAACTTGATCAGCGCCGGCAACGCCAACGCGGCAAGCAAGAGGATCAGCAATGCGATGAGCGTTGAATGCATCGCATCCTCAATGGAGACCTCTTCCCCGCCGGCGCCGTTGTCGTTGACGAGCATCCGGAAACCGAGGGCGTAGATGCCCGCGGCGACGGGCTTGAAAAGCAGCAAGGCGATCAGCCAGCCATTGGCCTTGCGCCACGCCTGGCGGCCCTGCTCCGAGCCGCTGGCAGCAGCCAACACCACGATGAAGGCGGAGAGGATCAGGAACATCACGTCCCGGAAATACATGAACAAGAGATTGATGATCGCGCCAAGCAGCAACAGGATGAACAGCAGGAATGCCGTGCCGGGGCTGGCCATCAACGCCGAACTTGTCGTGAGCATCTGGGTGAAGTCGATCTCGCCGCCCGTGGATCGTTCAATGATCCACTTGGAGAACTCATCCGAAGCGGTCAGCAGGAGGCCAATGCCGGTGGCGTAGGCGGCTGTGGCAAGGATGAGGTTCACGATCGGTGTTGCTATGCCGATCAGGCTTCCCTTCACATCTTGTGAAAGGACGAGCCTGACCAGGCCGACCAGGAAGCCGAGGATTGCAAACCCTGCCACGTACCAAGACATGTCCGCTCGGAGGCTCAGGACCGCACCGTTGGAGACGTCGGGGCTGGGTGAGTCCATCCAGAACGTCGAGACCTGTGCAACGAAGGCCACCGCACCGTCGTAGATTGACTTCACGAAGTCGGTAATCGCACTATCGGCAAGATTGCCTAGCCCCTCACCGATTTTGCACCCAACGTCGATCCACGAGCATTCTTTTGCCTCAGCCATGGGATTGCCTACTTAAAATCTGTGTAGGAGCTTGGATCGTTGACGAGGTTCCAATCTGGTTCCGTAACACTCAAATCCAAGCGCCAATCATTGTCGGCTGGGCTCCAGACAAGGTCAGTACGCATGGCTGCGTACTGATCGCCGTATTTGGTGAGGTACTCAATGGAAGCCTGTGCGTCGCTGCTGTTCATCACACGGTATGCGGTGATCGCGGGATACTCGAGGTTCGTGGTTGCGTTCTGCTGTTCTTTGAACAAATCGTCGCGGGCAGGTGAATCAGCGGCAGCATCTTTGACCCCACCGGTGGAGAAGTCAAACATCAAAGTAATTCCTGCCATGACGGCACCGCTGGGGGTGTGGCTGAAGCAGCGCCAGAAATCCCCGTCCTGTTTGGCCGGCCCGTGCTCGGGTGAGACAGGCAGGAGCATCCCTGCGGGGTGGCGTTTCCACTCGGTTGCAGGTGCGTCATTGGGGAAGTCCGTGTCCGTGCTCAGGGCCGGGCAGTCACCGGCCCGTGGTCGGGACGGGGACGCCGTGGGCTGGGCTGATTCCACCGGTGCCGTTGGTGCGGGGGTTGTGGGTGGCGCGGCTTCCGGTACGGGGGCCGCGCGGGGGACAAAGATGAGTCCCAGCACGACCACTGCTGCAATGAACGCCAGGATGCCGCCCCACAGCTTCCAGTTTCTTCCCAATGGATCCGACTCGGCCATGAGGATACTTCCCTTCCTGAATGCTCTGTGTCGGTGGCCTATACGAAGACGTTGATGATCGTTCCGGCGCTGATTGCCAGGATGCAGACGATCAAGGAAATGATCAGCCCCTTGAAGCCGTTGATTTCCCGGCCCGTGAACGAGGCAAAGGCGAGGAAGCCGGCCGAGCACAGGAAACCGGCGACGCCCAGGATGATCACGGCCCAGGCAATCCAGTTCAGGATCGTGGTGAATCCCTCGGTGCCCGGGGGCTGTTCCGGGGTGGGGTTCGGGATGCTCGCGGCAATGTTTATGCCGGTGGTGAGAACGTTCAGAAACATGGTGGTTCCTCTCTCAGGGTGTTGTCGCTGGGGTGTTGAGCAGTTTGATGATGCGTTTGAGGCGCAACGGCAACCGTGCCGGGTCCGGTGGGGCATCAAGCCATGAATCCATCCAGGGAAGGTGCGTGCCCCGGGGAACCATGCGCAGCAGGCGTTTGGTTGTCTTTTTCCGTGCCTCGCTGGTTCGTGGGCCGGCGTCGATCAGGACCAGCGCCGAAAGGCGGGATCCGGTGAGTTGCCTGGTGGCCCATGACCTGATGAAGGTTTCGGCGGCCCGCAGCCCCGAGTGGTCGTTGCGTGCCACGGCGATCACCGGAATGGGCCAGGGGCTGTCCGTCCAGGCGTTGTGGGAGAGGGGCCAGGCCCGCCCTACCTCGGTGGCTTCGGAACCCAGCAGTGATGCGATTGTTGTGGCGCCGGCTCCCCCGTGGAGCCCCATCACGGCCACCCCTTCAAGGGGACCCACATTCCGGGTTTCCCAGGCAACGGGCGGGGCTTCAAGGTGTGGGGACAGGCCGGGATGCGTTGGCCCGTTGACTACCAGGGATGCCCCCATGAGGTCATCGCGGATGTCGATGGCAGCGGTTTCGGCGTCCTTCTGCTGGTGAGGGACAAAAGGGTTTGACACGCCAGACATAGAACCGCTCTCCTAAGCGTTTTCGCCGCCATAAACTGTTCTTGCAAACCCCAGCATAAACACGGGCGCTAAACAATATCTACGCTTTAAACGACCTACAACTCCCTAAACTGGCAAATGTGTACAAAAGTACATATTTGCCAAAGTAGCGTTAAAGGCGTTGACGCGATTAGCATCCATCACGCACATTGGAGAAGTGAAGATGAACGATCCCGCAGCAGTCGACAGCCTTCTGGAGCAACTACCGGACCTTGCTACCACCGAAGAGATTGCCGAACTCATGCGCGTCAAGACGGGAACGATCCTGAAATGGAGCCAAAAATTCGGCCTGAAATCCATCTCGGTGGGACCCCGCATCCGCCGCTTCCGCAAGGAGGACCTGCGCTCCTTCCTGCTCCACAGCGACGAATTGAACGACCCGGCCAGCGACCCAGCCAGCGGTGAGGTAGATGACGACTGATCCCGAGAAGGTCCCGGCTTTCCCCGTCTACACGCTGCAAATCAGCGCGGACCGCCAGGCCGTGACCCTCGACGGAGCCGCGGTACCCCCAGCCGACGACGAAGACTTCGTCGCAGCGGGTATCGCGGCAGTTGTCGCCAAACTCCACCGCCACCACCTGGGCGTCGTGCGCGTCCGCGCCCTTGACGCCTCCACGGACAACGCCTGGGACATGATCGTCGATGCCACCGGCGAGGTCACGGACCTCTCCGAACAGCACGAAGCGGAAAAGCTGCGCAAGGAACGCACCACACGACGCACCAAGCGCCTCATGGTCGTCGGGGCGGGCACCTTCGCCATGCTCACCCTCGCTGGCGTCACCACCGCGGTGGTCATCGCCAACCAACCAGCAGCACCATCACCGGCCTACGCCCCCCAGGGCGTCGGGGCGACCCTTCCCGCGGCCCCGCCGCCGCAGCACGCACCCACAGCTGCCTGGAGCCACCCGGCGGCCACCGGCAGCACCGTGAACCTGATCAGTGCAGACCGACTCATGACCGCCGACCCCGACGGGACGCTCACCGCACGAAACCCCGAGACCGGGCAACCCGTCTGGCGGGGCACCGGCGCCCCCGAAAACCTGCACGACATGCATGAAACATCCTGGGCCGGACAGGACGTGTATGCCGCCGTGGTGGGCCAGGAGCTGCGCCTCTGGCCCACCACAATGCCCCCCGACACCTACAGCGTCTCCCCCACCGCGATCGCCCTGGAACCCGGGCAAACCGCCAGAACCGACACCGGCCTGCCCTACATCGACCTGGGCGACTGGTACATCAGCCTCCCCGACGGGGCCGGGAAGCTCCACAACGTGATGATTCCCCCCGGCTCCACCGTCCTGGCCACCACCGCCGGCGGCAACATCACCACCCTGAGCGCACACAAGATCTACACCCTCGACAATCAGGGGACCGTCACCGCCGAGAAAAACTTCTCCGCCCCCACAGGAACCACAGGGCACCCAAGCCGCGTCTGGACGCTCGACGAGTCGCACCTGCTGCTGGCCTGGGACGAGGGAACAGACCTGGTCGGAGTGCTCGACACCGCCACCGGGACGCTCGTAGCCACCGCCACTCCACGCGCCATCCCGAGTGCATCCGATGGCCTCTTCGTGGACAGGAACGCCCGCACCGCGGCCATCGGCACCCTCGGGGTGAACTACGGAAGCACCCCGTCCCTGGTCGACCTGAAATCGGCATCGATCACCAGCATCCACGGAACCACCCTCTACGCAAACACCACCAACGGCCCCGTCACCATGGACCTGGCCCACCCCGAGGCCGAAATGCAGACGTGGGACAACTACCGCACCGAGGACCCGGCCCCGGAACTGGTCACCGATGATGCCGTCTACCTGGTGGCAACGCAGCTGGAGAACACCGTCGTCTACCGCTCCAACCGCACACGGTAAGGGGTGAGTCGGCATGGAGGAAAGCGGGGGCCCGGCAAAACTCGTTATCGGCGCCCTGCTGGCCTTGCTGTTGATCGTGATCACCCCGGTCATCATCTTCCTGGGTGCACAGGACGAACCCCCGGTGGACCCGAACGGCCAATGCGTTGTTCAAGGCGAACCAGCCGGTGACTCCGACAAACCACAAGTGAGCATCCCGGAACAGTACCGGGAAGCCATCGAAAAGGCCGCGAAGACCGCCGGGTTGCCCGTGGGAATCATGGCCGCGCAGATCCAGCAGGAATCCAACTGGAACCCCAAGGCACAATCGCCGGTGGGGGCCGCGGGGATCGCGCAATTCATGCCCGGAACCTGGGCCGCCTGGGGCAACGGAAAAGACATCCATGATCCCTTCGCCTCCATCGACGCCCAGGGCCGCTACATGAAGCACCTGGCCGAATTGGTGGCCGAGCTGACCACCAACGAGAACCAAAAGCTCAAGCTCACCCTCGCGGCCTACAACGCCGGCCCCGGCAACGTCCAGAAATACGGCGGCATCCCACCGTTCGCCGAAACCGAGGAATACGTCGAGAAGATCCTGAAGAACGCCCAACTGGAGTTCTCCTCCACCTGCGAGGCCCCGGGCGGTTTCGACTTCGGGGACCTGCAAGCCGGCGAATGGGCGCACCCGCTACCCGCCTCGCGCCTGACCTCCGGATTCGGCCCACGGCCGTGCCCCCTGTCCAGCTGCGCGGGGCAACCGTATTTGATGTACCACGAGGGAATCGACCTCGCCGGGTCGGAACCGTTCTTCTACGCCCCCACCGACATGAAAATCACCTACGTCAGCGTCGGCTCCCCGGACAAGCTCTACGGCTTCTACGGCAACTACATCTTCGCCCAGATGACCGAAGCCCCCTACCTCGTCTTTGAATTCCACGAGGCCATGGACCATTCGCTACTCGTCAAAACCGGAGACGTCGTGAAGAAAGGGACCCCCCTGGGAAAGCCCGGTGCCACCGGCAATTCCAGCGGCATCCACGTGCACTTCCAAATCAACGACCCCAAAACCTCCGTGTTTGATCGCCCGGCAGTCAACAACGGCAAGACCATTGACCCGCTACCGATCCTGCGACAGCAAAAGGTGAAGATCTGATGAACCACAAACAACCCATGATCACCGCGGCCCTCCTGGGGATCACGCTGAGCCTGGCCGCGTGCAACCCGCCCGACAACGAACCGGGGCCGCCGCCGGCCAGCACCCCAACCCCAACAGTGACGGCAACACCCAGCCCGAGTTCCGGTGCACCCGGGGAAGGCCACGCCAGCGAAGATCCGGCGAAAGCTGCCCTTGCCCTTGAAGCAGCCAGGATCATGACGACCTGGCACCCGGCCAAGGACTTCAACCGCACCGACGCAGAAATGCGCGCCCGCAAACTCATGACCGCAGAACGGGCCAAGGAAGTCATAGCACCTGAGAGGCCGGCAACCGGCGAGGAATGGTTGAACGCAGCCGCCAAGAAGGCCACCAGCCAACCCACCGCCAAGATCGAATCCGCGCACCACGAGCAAGACAGCATCGCTGTCACCGCAACCTGGCAATGGGTCACCGCAGAGGGCGAGACCGGGGCCGGTGAAGGAGAAACAACGTTCTTCTTCACCTTCACCGACAAAGCCCCCTACAAAATCAGGGACTACACCGCCTCCGGTGAGTAACCCCGGGAAACCACACTCCTCGAGATTTCACTCCTTCACAGAAAGTGAGAACACCATGAGCACCACCGGAAACATCATTGAAGCCACCGTCAACGCCGACGGAACCGCCACGGTCACCATAGAGGAGCAAACCCACGACTTCGCGGCGACCAACGAAGCCGAGGCACGAGCCAAGACCCTGGCCCTCGTGACAGCCCACGCAGCCAGCCAGGGCACGCCCGTGCGTGCCCTGATGACCGACGGACAAGGCACCTGGCCGGTCAAGGTCCATCCGGACGGTACCGTGGACGCCGACACCGACCACGCCCCTCGAGCAGGAAAAGGGGAAACAGTCGAACCCACCACCACACCGATCCGTGAGCGTGAAGACACCCCCGCGGAGCCTTCCACCGCCGCGGAAATGGAACAGCCGGCCACCAGCCCCCAGTCGGTTCCCGGCGTTGGTGCAGCCACCCGGGCAACTGTGCCCGAAGCAACCGGACCTGAAGCAATCGCGCCCGCAGAAACGGTGCCGTCTGCGCCCGCCGTGGCAAAGAAATCGGAAAACCCCTTCGCCCGGAAGGCATCCACAGCCAACAGCACCGACACAGATGTGGAGCCACCAGCATCGGGCGCCGGCACCCGCCGCGAGGCCCGCCAGAGTTTCCTGACCAAGGAACAGGTAGAAGAACCAGCCTCCAAGGGATGGCGCGGCAGCCTTACCCGCATGGGAATGCGCATGGCCCCCAGCGAGGATGAACGGACCGAACGAGGCGATGTGCAGGCGGTCAGCCAGCACTGGCCAGGCCCACGCACGATCGCCATCGTGAATGGCAAGGGAGGCGCGGGAAAGACCCCAACCACCGTGCTGCTGAGCGCCATCTTCGCTCGCTACGGAGGCGCGGGAGTGCTCGCGTGGGACAACAACCAAACCCGGGGAACCCTCGGCTGGCGCACCGAGCAAGGACCACACGAGGCAACCTTGCTCGACCTGCTCCCCCAGTCGGAAAGACTGCTGGGCACCGGGGCGCAGTCCGCTGACCTGGCGCACTTCGTGCACCACCAAACCCGCGACAAATTCGACGTCCTGCGCTCCAAGCCCATGGCGCTGGCCCACGAGCAACGCGTGGAACCGGCCGACGTGGATGCCATCCATGCCGTAGCAGCAAAATACTACCGACTGATCTTCATTGACAGCGGAAACGACGAATCAGACCCCATGTGGTTGCGCATGATCGACCTTGCAGACCAGATCGTCGTGGCCACCACAACCCGCAACGACCACGCCGAGGCCGGCGCCCTCCTGCTGGAAGCGCTGGCGGAACGCAACGAACACTCGGCGAGGCTCGCCCGTGAGGCCGTGGCAGTCATTTCGCAAGCCGACCCCAAGGCCACCCGCGCAGATCTTGAGCATGTAGCCAACGGCTATGGAGCCCTGGTGCGGCAAGCCGTGCAGATCCCCCATGATGCCGCGCTCGTGGACGGCCAGATTTCCTACGAATCCTTGCGCCCACCCACACAGCGAGCATGGCTCGCCGCCGCAGCCGCTGTGGCCAACGGACTTAGCAAACGACGTTGCTGATGACTTGGGAAAATATATCGCGACACACCGGAGGGAGTTCTTGGTGCGGCTATTTCTGAAATGTAAATTGCTTCTATGGGTAATCTAACGCGCAGCAGAGTCGGGCGCCCTTCTAAGGGCGACCGGCATGTATTCACGACCCGTATTCCCACCTCGCAGGCTGAGAAGATTTTTGCCGTTGCTAAGGCCCAGGGAATTTCTGCCAGCGACTTCATCGCGGACATAGTCCTCGAGCAGCTGGGCACCATCGACATTGCCGCTATTGACAACCAAACGGAGTTGCCAATCAAGCACGCCTCTTAAATGAAGAAGGCCCGCACAAGGCGGGCCTTCGATCAAGTTTCCAAGCTAGTCACTGAACATTCTTGGCCGGATTGAAGTGACTAGCTCCAACAGCTACACCCTTTTGCAAGGACGCTGCTTATGCATGACAGTCTACACACAATTGTTTTTGAACCAACAGTAAAAGCTCACACCACCCTGAGTGTCTTATCTCACTATGCCCACGCGCAGGGTCCTGCGGACGCTGAAAAGGCTCGAGCGGCAGTTGAGTGGAAGGCTTTGGCTTTGGCTATTGCCGGCCAGCCGATGATGCGGCTCTCCAAGGACGGGGGCCGCAACTACTTCACCAAGAACACCCGCACGATCAGTGCTGAGCTTCCGTCTTTCCCCGCGGCCGTGATGGTCACCGGGAAAGACGGGTGCGTTTCTGCTTTCTGCTTGGACTTTGACTCGGGTCGCGGCGACGTGGCAGCGGATGTCAGCGAGCTGAAGATTCTGCTCACCAGGTGCGGGCTGCGATGGATTGAAGATACATCCCCATCCGGTGGCATCCACGTGTACATCCCGTGGCGCAACCGCATCGATTTTTTGACTGCCCGTGAATCCGTTGAAGCCCTGGCCAAGCGGTTCCCGAGCCTTGACCCCTCCCCGCACCAGTCCGTGTACAGCGGGTGCATCCGCGTGCCCGGTTCTCCATGGAAGCGCGGAGGCTACCAAACGTTGACCCAGCCGCTGTCGGTCGCTGTTGACGTGGTCATGCGCCCCAATTCGAGTTCCGCCCATGGGACCCTGCGTGCGGAGCTTGCACCAGAGCGGGGGGCTCTCCGTGCTGAGCTCGTGGAGCCCATTCCCCCGCTCGGCGACAAGAACGCCACCACGGATCGGTCGGTCTTGCGTGCCGAGGCGGAGCAGATGGGGCGTCATGGCACCTTCGACACCTCTCGATACCGTTCACCCTCGGAAGCCCGCCAAGCGGTTCTTGCCTCGGCAGCGGGGTCAGGGTGGTCCCTGACCGATGTGCAGAAGCGAATGCACGACGGCACCTGGGCCGGCCTTACGGGTTTCTACGCCCGCTACTCCCCCGCACAACGGTCGAAGGCTCTTCGTCGTGATTGGCGGAAAGCCGAGGCCTTCTGCGCCAAAAAAGCCAACGTTTCCCAAGGGGAAAGGAACGGCCGTAAATACGACACAAGCCGGATTAATACACAGGGGGGGCTAGGGGTTAACGATCTGACGAATCATCAGTACCTCCGCTCCTGGGAACGCGTACTCAACGCCTACGAGCGTGCCCAGCTGAGAAGCCGCGAAGGGATCTCTCTCCGCTTCCTCCTTCGAGCCCTCCTTGAAGCAGCCCACAAGAAGGACTCCCCCGTGCTCGAGTTCGGCGTTCGTTCGTATGCTCTGGCCACCGGGACTCACCAAGCAACCGTGGCCAGGCAGCTGCGCCTGCTTGCCAGCAGCCCGACACCGTTGATCCGCCAGGTCGGCGAAGGCCGCGGGCGCCATGCCGATGTCTACGAGCTTGTGATTCCTGACGAGTACGCCGTCATTGCCGAGACAATGGCCTGGAAAAAAGGGAAGACGCACGCGCTTCGACCCGTTTTCAGGGAACTGGGACAGGTAGCTGCCCTCGTCTACGAAGCCGTCGAAAAGAGCGAGGGTGATCAGAGCACGGCCAGAATTGTTCGTGAAACAGGGCTCTCCCCCACCAGCACCAAAAACGCGCTCGAAATGCTCCATGCCTGGCACCTCATTCGCCGTACAGAAACTGGATGGACGGTTGAATCACCCAGCAAGCTCAGAACGCTGGCCGAGTACTTTGGAGTGCTCGAAGCCATCGCCGTTCAATACGCCGCGCACAGGCAGCAACGTGCCCAATGGCATGCCTGGCTCGACAACAGAATGAACGCTTTTGGATCCCTTGCGCTCATAACTGATGACTATGAATACACGGATGAAGACATACCGTTTTGGCCGGACCACGAGGACCACGAAACCACCCTCGGTTCCCTGACGATGCGCAGAACGGCGTAAGTAGGGGTGCCAGACGACCGCTGGCGAACCTTTCCGATCGCGCGTTGTCAACGATTGAGCGTCGAGGCTTTGGAACGCCGGGCACAAGCCGTTCGTACGACTGCCCGCTTGCACCAAACGCGTGAGGAACAATCGAACCGTATTGGCCAGGACTCCCCCGCCAAAATCGTGGCCTTTGCTCAGATTCGAGCATTGCGCACAAGAAATCATGAGTAATTACTCATTTACTCATGATATAATGATGAGTAAAGCATCATTTACTCAGCCGCTCACTAAGTAGGCCGAAGGAGACTCATGAAAACCATCGCGGTACTGAACCAAAAAGGTGGAGCTGGCAAAACAACGATCGCCACTCACTTGGCCACCGCGTTGCAGCACTCAGGCCACAGCGTCTTGCTTATCGATTCTGACCCGCAAGGCAGCGCGAGGGACTGGGCCGCTGTGCGGGAAGAACACCCCATCTCCGTTGTAGGCATGGATCGCCCCACCATCGAGCGCGACGTGAAGAGTCTCGCGCCAGTGGACTTTGTCATCATTGACGGCGCTCCCCAGGCCAGCGACCTGGCCGTATCGGCCATTAAGGCATCAGACTTCATCCTCATCCCGGTCCAGCCCTCGCCATATGACATTTGGGCGACCGCAGACCTGGTGGATTTGGTCAAGCAGCGGATTGAGATTACCGATGGAAAGCTGCAAGCAGCATTCATCGTCTCCCGCGCTATCACGGGATCAAATATCGGGAAGGAAATTTCCGTGATCCTGGAGGACTACGAGTTGCCGGTCCTCACCACCAAGATCCACCAACGCGTTGACTACCCAGGCACTGCTGCCGGCGGATCAACGGTAATTGAAGATTACCCACGATCAGAAGGCGCTCGGGAAATGATGGAGCTCAGCGCAGAAATTGTGTCGCTCTTGAAGGAACATGAGGCAGTAAGCAAATGAGTGCAAAGAGAACTGGGCTCAGCGCCGGACGCCCAAGTGTGAAGTCGGAATCGGAGAAAGCCCGCCTAATGGCAAGTCTCAATGACGTCACTCCTGCAGAGCCTATGGTTCGCGTGAACTTTGAGCTGGCCCAAAGCAAACACACCAAGCTGAAAGTTCACGTCGCTCGCAGCGAACACAAGAGCATCCGAGACTTCCTCACCGCATACATTGACTCACTCCCCGATGAGTAAGTGAGTAAATACTCATACCATCACCGGCATGGCCAGGAGCAAACCGCTTCTGTACTGTTGAGACCACCAAATACTTGCCCTTCGGCAAACAGTGTTTCTTTCATGGGAACAACCCGCGGCCCCCTGGCTTTGTCTCTGGGGGGTCGCACTTTTTTGTTCTAGCCACGCCGCACAGACAGTAACCGCTCCCCCGCAGCCAGAGCATTCACGAGCTGAGCATACGCATCGTCGTATTGCTCGGCTTCGACACTCGATTCCTTGATACCCATCTCCGAGCTGTCCACTACGTCGATGGTTCCAATGAGTTTCACCTTCTAAGAGCAGGACAGAGCAAAACGTGGGTAGCGGACGTATCCTTATATAGAAGAAAATTTCTATAAATTTGGATGCTGATATGACAGTTCAGAACATACGTTCCATAGATGGTAATAGCGACCAAACCATGCTGCCGGTCGCTGAAACGTCCGTCGCTGCCGGGTACCCAAGTCCCGCGCAAGACTACTTCCTTGGCTCCATCAACCTCAGCGAACACCTCATCCACGACACCACCAGCACCTTCATCGTTCGCGTCTCCGGCCATTCCATGCAGGGCGCCGGAATCTCGGACGGCGATGAACTCATCGTGAACCGCGCCCGCAAACCCGTTGATGGATCCGTGGTGGTGGCCATCCTGGACGGCGAAATGACCGTCAAGCGCCTACGCCTCACTCCGCAAGGTGTCGTCCTGCAGGCCGAAAGCCCTGACTATCCAGATCTGGCCGTGGGGGAGTTGGCTTCCCTGACGGTGTGGGGAGTTGCCGAAACATGTCTACACCGTCTGTAAATGGAGCTATTGCATCTGATGCAGGATCTTGCGGGAGCCCGGAAGAATACATTGCTCATGTGGACGTCAACAGCTTCTACGTGAGCTGCGAACGAGCTTTTGACCCGACACTCATCGGCCGGCCGGTCATCGTGTTGAGCAACAACGACGGCTGCGCCGTCGCACGCTCCGACGAGGCAAAGGCCCTGGGCGTGGAAATGGGTGCACCCTGGTTCAAGCTGGAAACCGACGCCGCATTTCGTGGGTCGGGACTGGTCGCAAAATCGAGTAACTACGAGCTCTACGGCGACCTGAGTTCCCGCGTGATGCAGCTGCTGGGCCGGCACACGGCATGGGTCGAGGTATACAGCATCGATGAGGCATTTCTCGGCGTCCGGGGCACGCTGCCCGAGCTTCAGGACCTTGCAAGACGTATGAAACAGGACGTGATGGACCATCTTGGATTGCCGGTTTGTGTGGGGATTGCACGAACGAAAACCTTAGCCAAGCTGGCTAACCGTTGTGGCAAGAAATTTCAGAACCTTGATGGTGTCTGTGTGTGGGAAGCCGTTACCTTGGCTGACCGAGAGCGATTGCTTGGACAGCTGAGCACGGTGGAGACATGGGGGATAGGTCCGCGACTGACCAAGCGTCTGAATGGCTTGGGGATCTGGACAATGAAAGACCTTCGGGACGCTGACGCAGTGATGCTACGGAATAGGTTCTCCATCGTCATGATGCGCACCATCCTGGAATTGCGCGGGATACCGTGCATTCCGATGGAGGAAGAACACGAAATCAAGGACCAGCTGATTTTCAGCCGTTCCTTCTCCGCACCCATCACCGATACCCACGGGATGGAACAGGTTTTGGGGATCTATGCACAGCAGGCGTCGGCACGCCTGCACAAGCACCAGCGCCAAGCCAAGGTGTTGAGCGCCTGGGCGATGACAAGCTACTACAACACCAAAGACAACCACCAGCCTGCCGTCACCGTTGCCCTGCCTGGCCCCACGGCCGATCCCCTGCTGTTGACCCGCGCCGCCAAAGAACTACTTCCACAGATCATTAACGGCATCAAATATGCACGTGCCGGAATCGTGGTGACCGACCTACGCCCGACCGGAGACCAACAAACGTTCGAGCCATTCGTGAACCCACACGAGGCCAAGGAAATCGGCCCCCTGATCCAGAAGATCAAACAGCGCCACGGCGTCAATGCCGTGGGCCTGGGGCTGGCCGGGATGAAGGCCGGCCCCGAGTGGACGATGCGCCGGGACATGATGTCACCGCGCTACACCACACACTGGGACGAACTGCTGATCGTGAAAGCTAGTTAGTGGACCGCGCTTCGGGTGGTGCTTTTGGGTACCAACGGTGTTTTCTGAGGTTGCCCAGGCTGCGGTGATACCGCGTCTTTTGCTAACGCTGGCTCTTGCCCATTTACTCAAATGAGTAATACATCATTTACTCA
>NZ_JBPULF010000017.1:0-11099 GCF_051550675.1 Paeniglutamicibacter selenitireducens
TGTTCATCACGTCGAGTCGAGTCGCAATGGTCAGCATGCAATGACTATACATCGATCAGTGAACCATCTTGAATTGTCGGCGTGTGAAAACGATCGCTTACGAGTTCCCCCGAGAAACGGCGTTCGTGGTTTCGGGTGGTGGGGTTGGCGGCCTGGTTGGAGTGCGCCACGTGGCGAATGCCAGCGTTGCTCCGAGCATCCCGATGACCACGAGCACCAAGGCCGTGACCGGCAGCCCAAATATTGCCCCTAGGGTTCCGGCCAGGGGGTAGGTCACCAGGAAGCACGCGTGCGAGAGGGAAAACTGCGCCGCGAAGATCGCCGGCCTGGTTTGGTCGTCGCTGTTGCGCTGCAGGAGGCGGGATGACGGCGTGAGGATCGTGGAAGTTGCCGCTCCGATGATGAACCAAATCCCGATGAGTCCGAACCATTGTGCTTGCCCGGTTCCCCACTGCAGCACCGCAGCTCCCGCCAGCAATGCCACCGGCAGGGAGGCGGCACCGCAGAACATGACCCTTCGATCAGGGAATCGGTCCAGTAGCCGAGGGATGTTCAGGGCAATGATCATTGACCCCGCCCCATTGGCCGCCAGCATGATGGCAACGTCCGCTTGCGAACGTGCGAGATCCGCCTTGACCAGGACAACCGTGTTGACGATGACCATCGCCGTGGTGGTGGCGACAACAAGGTTCAGGGCCATCAGGCCCCTGAGCTCCGGCCGAGCCCAGAAAACACGCACACCGCTGGTGAGACGGCCGAAGAACCCCGAGCTGCCCGGTGGGTTGATGACCGGAAAGCGAGTGAGAGAGACAAGGATGGCCGAGCCGATGAAGCCGGCCACGGTGCCCGCAAAGAGGTCGTGGTAACTGATCACCGTCAGTAGGGCCGCCGCCAACATGGGACTGACAAGCGACTCCAGGTCGTATGCGAGTCGTGACAGTGACAGCGCGCGGGTATATTGGCGCTCTTCGGGCAAGACCGACGGAATGAGCGCCTGGAATGCCGGGGTGAAGGTCGCGGAGGCTGACTGCAGTAGGAAAATGAGCACGTAGATCTGCCACGCCTCGGTGACGAACGGCAGGCAAAGCGCCACACCGGCACGCACAATATCCGAGGTGATCAGCAGGCGTTTGCGCGGCACGTGGGCCACGAGTGCGCCAATGACCGGTGCGACGGCGACATAGGCGACCATCTTGATCGTCATGGCCGCACCCATGACAAGACCAGCGTCGCCCCCGGCGATATCGAAGGCAAGCAGGCCCAGGGCAATCGTCAGCAGGCCCGTGCCAAGCAGGGCAATGATCTGTGCCCCGAAGAGCTTGGCGTAGGCGGTATTGCGGAGCACGGCGAGCATGGGGTGGCCTAACGCTGAGTCGAAAGGAAGCGGCTAGTGCTGCGGGGCGTGGTGGTGTGGCGGCATCTGCCCGTTGGCAACGGAGTGCTCGGCCTGCTTGATTGCCTCACGCACGAGTGCGGAGGCATGTTCATCCGACAGTCGGTAGAGCACCTTGGTCCCGTCCTGGCGTGTGGTGACCATGCGGGCCATGCGCAGTCTCGCCAGATGCTGGGAAACCCCGGACGGGCTTTTTCCCACTGCTTCGGCGATGGCATTGACGGGGAGTTCATCGGTGCCGCGCAGTGCCAGGATGATCCTGATCCGCGTCGAATCGGAGAGGATGCCGAACACCTCGGCAGCGAGGTCGACAAATTCCGATGAGGGATCAAGGCCACATATATTCTTATCCGCATTCATACGCATACTCTAACACTCTGGCCGGACGCCGCGGCACCGAAGCCCAGTGCCACTTTCCCTGGTGGACATTGGCCGACCCGGAGGCTGACTGGCAGGCTGGCAGAAGACGTCTGCACAAGCCGAAACGCATGCGGGCCGTCGTTCAGACGGGTACCGAAAACGGCGTCTGAAACCGCGAGCACGCAGTGCGAAGTATGTATTTCTTAATTCCCGGTGCTTCCCAAAAACGGTCGGCATTGGTGACCCGAACGAGCGGCAGGCCATGACGGGCACTGATTCCTTACAACACGCGAGCTTGCCCTCGGATTCAGGGTGTTTGCGGCAGAAGAAAGCGCCGCTCAGATGAACAGTTCCCCAACAACCGGGGAAACGGCCCTGCAGGTGAGAAGCCGCGAGTAATATCGACTGTGGATATCGGGTTTCGATATCAGCGGACTTGAATGAGAAATTAATGCGTGAACTTACGCGTGCCGCCGTCCGGCTGCACATCCTGCACCATGCCGCCGAGGAAGAGATCCACGGCGCATGGATGTCGGAGGAACTCTCCAACCACGGATACGCAATTTCCCCCGGAACCCTGTATCCAACCCTGCACCGGATGGAAGAGCAAGGACTGCTCACCTCTCGCCAGGAGGTCGTTGACGGGCGACCCCGCCGAATCTACCGGGCCACGGCCCGGGGCATCGAAGCGCTGGCCGAAGGCCGCAAGGCCGTTGCCGAGCTGGCCGCCGAAGTCCTCCCCGCACCGCACAAGGACAACGAACATGAGTAACCAACCAACCTTGGCCCGCCGGCTAGGGACCACCGATGCCGTAGTCATCGGGCTGGGATCGATGATCGGGGCGGGCGTGTTTGCCGCCTTCACTCCCGCCGCCGCAGCGGCAGGATCCGGCCTTCTGGTGGGGCTCGTGGTGGCGGCTTTCGTCGCCTTCTGCAATGCCACATCATCCGCCCAATTGGCGGCGGCCTACCCGACCTCGGGCGGAACCTACGTCTACGGGCGTGAACGCCTTGGCCCGTGGCCGGGGTACCTGGCCGGGTGGGGCTTCATCGTCGGCAAAACCGCCAGTGCCGCAGCGATGGCCATGACCTTCGCTGCCTATGCGGCCCCGGCCGGGTGGGAGCGACCGGTTGCCATCGCCGCCGTCATCGGTCTGGCGGCCGTCAACTACCACGGAGTCACACGCACCGCACGGCTGACACGGATCCTGGTGGTTGCCGTGCTCATCGCCCTGGCCATTGGCGTGGCGGCCGCCTGGGGAGGCACCAAACCTGCGCCACTCAACATCCTTGGTGAAGGCCTCCTCGCCTCCGGGTGGTACGGGATCATGCAATCAGCGGGACTGCTGTTCTTCGCGTTCGCCGGGTACGCGCGGATCGCGACGATGGGCGAAGAAGTCCGCAACCCCAAGCGAACGATCCCGCGCGCCATCGGCACCGCCCTGCTCATCACGATCATCGTGTACGCGGTCATCGCCGTGACGCTACTGGCAACTATCGGGCCCGAGGGAATCGCGGCCTCCGCAACGCCCCTGGCCGATGTCGTGGGTTCGGGGACGTGGGCATGGGCCGCGCCGATCGTACGCATCGGTGCAGCCGTTGCCGCGCTGGGCGCCCTGTTGGCCCTGGTTGCCGGGTTGGGCCGCACCAGTCTGGCCATGGCTAGGGAACACGACCTGCCGAACTGGCTTGCAGCCGTCCACCCTCGTTATCAGGTCCCGCACCGTGCCGAGGTGGTCCTGGCGGTCGTGATCTGCGCAGTGATCGCCGTGGCGGACCTGCGGGGAGCCATCGGCTTCTCGTCCTTCGGCGTCCTGGTCTACTATCTGGTCGCCAACATTGCCGCGTTCACCCAACCAGACGCCGACCGCCGGTATCCCAAGGCGCTGCAAGCCGTCGGCGCCCTGGCGTGTGTTGCGTTGGTAGCGACGCTGCCACCGGTCTCGGTCCTGACCGGACTGGCCGTATTCATGGTTGGCATCTTGCTTCGGGCGCTCCGACTACGCCGCCAACGGTAACCTTCCGGACAGCGACAAAAGCGGGGGTCGGTGCAGCCAGCGCACACGGCCGTGAATCAGGTCACTGAGGCACTCGCAATTGTCGAACTGCCCTCCACCCCCGGCGTGCAGGGCCCGCACACAACGCAGAGTCAACCGTTGCATTTGTGCTGATCCAAAGCCACTCCGACAACCATCATTCCCCGGATCTATGGCCGCACGCCGGAATCTCAAAGGACACAATTTCGGTTGAACGTTGCCTGTGATGCGCACCCGTGGAGCAGACCTATCCACTAGGCCCAGGCCGCCAAAACAAACTGCGACAAGGCGGCCAAACCAAGGCAACCTTCTCGCAGGGCCCGGGCGGAAGCCCGAGACTAATTCATGGGTGACGGGCCATCCCGCCTAGCATGAACAGGGTGAATACGCGGAACTTCATTGCACGGATGGAACGCCATCAGATCGGTCTGTACCTGCTGGCCATCCTGATCGGCGGTGCCGTCGGATTCCTGGCACCCGGTTCGGCCGACGCCCTGGAACATACGATCAACCCTGTCCTGGGGCTGTTGCTCTTCGCGACGTTCCTGGGCATACCTTTCGCGTCCATAGGGAAGGCCGCCAAGGACTTGCGGTTCATGGGAACCGTGCTGGTGCTGAACTTCGTCGTTGTTCCAGTGGTGGTGTTCGGTCTGACGCGTTTCGTTGCCGGGGACCAGGCCTTGCTTCTCGGGGTCCTGCTGGTGCTTTTGACCCCCTGCATCGACTACGTCTTAGTGTTCACCGGACTGGCCGGCGGGGCCAGCGATCGGCTGCTGGCCGCCGCTCCGGTCTTGATGTTGCTCCAGATGCTCCTGCTGCCCCTCTACTTGCTGCTTTTTGTCGGCCCCGAAGTGGTTTCGGCCATCGACCCTGCACCCTTCGTCGAGGCCCTGGTCTTCCTGATCCTGATCCCCTTGGCCGCGGCGGCACTCACTCAGTCGCTGGCACGCAAGGCAGCGACGGGAAGGATCGTCATGGATGTCATGCAGGCCTTGATGGTTCCCCTCATGATGGCGACCCTGGCGGTTGTCGTCGGTTCACAGATCACCGGAGTCGGAGAGGAGCTTGGCTCGCTGCTGGCGGTGGTTCCGCTTTATGTTGCCTTCCTGCTGGTGATGGTGCCGCTGGGGATGCTGGCGGCCAAACCGGCAGGCCTCGATGTCGCAGCCACGCGTGCGGCGGTGTTCAGCGGCGCGACCCGCAATTCCCTGGTCGTTCTCCCGCTGGCCCTGGCGCTGCCCGAACCCCTTGCCCTGGCCGCACTGGTGGTGGTCACCCAGACGCTGGTCGAACTCATCGGCATGGTCCTTTACGTCCGATTCCTGCCCCTCATCATCCGCACCGAGCACCGCCGCCAACCGGCCTGAAAGTCATCCCGACAGCTCATAGAACTAACGGTCACATTCCTCACCAGGTCGCCCAAGCTGTCCCGTAAGACGGTCGATCAGTGGTGCCACGTACCCAAAACTATTCAGACATGGAATCCGCATGGTTCCGCGGCCGCTGGAATCCCGTAAGATCGGCCCGCGAAAATGCCCGGTTCGCGGGGGCATCAAACGGACGCGCACGATCGCCCCGGAACGGGGTATGCGCTGTTCCTTGCTGAGCCGACGATGGACACGAATTTGAAGCCGGTGGCGTTGCTGCCCAGTGAGCCAAACAGAAAGGCACAGCGGTGAATCAAGGAAGTGTCGCTTGGGGTGGTTTGCAGTGACGCTTTCGGGGGGATCAATCCTGGGCTGATGGCGCGCCAGCCGTCGGCTATTTTTCTTCCGGTTCCGCCCAGTCCAGGGCGGCGGCGAGTTCGTCGGCATCGGGCAGGGCCTGTTGTTCCGCGGGAGGCAGCGTCTCGTACGTGTAGGTGGACACGGCCATGGGGGTGTTGGACTGGTTCAACGCGTATCTCACCGTGTGTTCGTTGCGGCTGCCGCAGATCAGGATGCCCACGGTGGGCGCATGGGCGGCCCGACGGAGCTTGTCGTCGACCAGGGCGATGTAGAACTGGAGCTTGCCGGCGTACTCGGGCTGGAACTTTCCGGTCTTGAGTTCCACGACGACGTAGCGCAGCTGCTCCACGTGGAAGAACAGCAGGTCGAGGTAGAAGTCGTCGCCGTCCACGTCGAAGTGGACCTGCCGGCCGACGAACGCGAATCCCGGACCCAGTTCCCGCAGGGTCTCCACGATGCGGTCCATGAGGGCCTGCTCGAGGTCGCGTTCGGCGATCTCCCCAGTGAGGCCCAGGAATTCCAGGGTGTAGGGGTCCTTGGCCATTTGCTGCACCAGTTCCGAATCCGGCGCCGCCAGGTGTCGTGCGAAGTTGGACGGCGCCGCCCCGGTTCGTTCCAGCGTCTTGTTCATGATCATGTTCATCAGGACGTTCCTGGACCAGCCGTGTTCCACGGCCGCGCCGGCGTACCAGTCCCGGGAATCCAAGGGGAGGTTCTTGTCCAGCAGGACCCGGATGTGGCCCCACGGCAAATGTCCCACAGCCTGTGGGACATTTGGGTCCCAGTCCTGCCATGCGGCCGCGAAGGCGCGCATGTACTGCAGGTTGCTGCGGGACAGGCCGGTCATTTCCGGGAATTCCCGGCGCAGATCCTCGGCGAGCCTGGTGATCACCGCGCTTCCCCACCCCTGGCGTTCCTGCTCTGCCAAGATCCGGTTCCCGATGTTCCAGTACAGGTCGATGAGGGCCGTGTTCACGACCCGCTGGGCCTGCACCCGGGCCGAGCGGACGCGGTCCTTCAGATCGGTGAGGAATTGGGCGTAGCCGTCGGGAACGAGGGAACCGGTTGTTGACATGACGACCAGCTTATCGCCGGCCCAAACCCCGGGCGACCAGGGCAAGATGCTTCTGCATTGTCGCTTCCCATGGGAAGCAAGCCAACTGGGTCATATGTGCCGCTAGCGGCGGTTGACCGGAAGCATTCCGTAACCCGAGCTCACACAATATGGCCGCATGATTCTCGGGACGATTCATGGCCACCGCGTCGTGGGGAACAGGACGATGAAGACATGGGATCGGGAAGCGAAACGATTCTTTGCTGAGATTCCGGTCTGATTGTCTCCGCGTCGAATTTGAGGGGCTGGGATGTGAATCGCAACGGTAAATGGCCTGGTTATGGCGGTTCTTAATGGCCGGTGAACAAGGCCTGTCGTACGGTATTGAAGATCTCGGGGGTGAGCCCGGTGAAGTCCAGTGAGGCGAGGATGCCGACCAGCAGCTAGCTCCGCAGGGAAAGAAGCCTCAGAGCTTCCGCCTGAGAGTCTCGCGGCGCGCGGTGAACTCAGTTTCGTCGATTTCACCGCGGGCAAATCGTTCGTTGAGGATCCGTTCGGCCTCGTCGTGAGAAGCGCCGTAGCGACCGGAATGCCCGGGTCCTTCGGATCCCCGGCCACGGACCAGCAGGATCACGACGGTAACAACGCCGCCCCAGAAAAACAGCATAGTCAAGGCCATCAGAGCCCACCCCCAGACTCCCCAGCCGTCGTTCCATCCATACATCATGCGAGGACCTCCATCCGCGTGACGTGTTGCCTGATTCCAGGCCCAACGAACGACGCCGTGGCCAAGTGCGGGGCAACAGGGCATTGATTTGTCTAGACGGCGGCGGCTTCCACGGGCAGGCCGCCAAGGCGCCATTCAAGCATTCCCTCGTGCAGCCGCCGGGCTCGACGGCCGTTCGAGTGCAGCAGGTCCACGGCTTCGTAGGCAAGGACGCAGTACGCCCCGCGGCAGTAGGCGACGATTTCACGGTCATCGGGCAGCTCGGAGAGCCTGTCGAGGAGCTGGTCGAGCGGGATCGAGACGGCTCCGGGGATGTGGGCCACGCCGTATTCCTCGTCAGGACGCACATCGAGCACTGTCACGGTTCCGGCCCCGACGCGCGCGAGGAGGTCTTCGCGGGTGACTTCCTCTTCTTCGGCCCGCGCGCCATCCAGACCCAGGTAAGCGACCCGCTTGGACTCAACCTCGGCCACGTGCTCCTGAGCGACTGAACGGAGCAGGCTGTAGAGCCGGAGGATGTCGGGGCCGGCGAGGTCATAGTGGATCCGGTTCCCGTCCCGCCGGGTGGTAACCAGCCCGGCCTGGCGCAGCGCCTGCAAATGGGCCGAGGCGGTACTTAGCCCCAGTCCGGCGGCTGCGGCGAGGGTTTCCACGCTCCGCTCCCCCTGACTGAGCAGGTCCACCAGCTCAAGCCGCTTGCCGTTGCCAAGGGCCTTGCCGACGCGGGCGAACTCCTCGAAGAGCTCCGATTTCCTGGCCTTGTCTCCCACTTGCTCCTCCAAATATCCATGTAATACTGGAGCAAATACTATTCCACGTTTTCTTGGAATACCAGCATAGTGCCGGACGTCGCCCCCGGCACGGAAGGAAACAATCATGGACTCCTTGAATCTGATCCCCGTCGTGGACGAGGGACTGGGCAACTCCACCTACCTGCTCGACCTCGGTGATGGGCGGGCCCTCGTCATGGATCCCGAGCGGGATTTGCGCCAAGTCCGCGCCGAGGCCGCCCGGCGCGGACTGAGCATCGCCTATGCTGTGGAAACCCACCTGCACGCCGATTTCATCTCGGGCGTTGCCGAACTTGCCGGGATCGAAGGCGCCACCGTGCTGGCTCCCGAGGTCGGACCCCGAGGCTTCGCCCACACCGGACTCACCGACGGCCAAAGCGTTGACATGGGCCGTTTCACTCTGGAGGCCCTGCACACCCCCGGGCACTCCCCCGAGCACCTCTCCTACCTGCTCCTGGAAGGCGGGGACCTGGCCGGGATTTTCACCGGCGGTTCCCTGATGGTGGGCACCGCTGGCCGCACCGACCTGGTCAGCCCGGAGATGACGGTGCCTCTGGCCCGGGCACAGTACCGGTCATTGCAGCGCCTGATGGAATTCCCCGACGCCACCCCCGTCTGGCCTACCCACGGTGCCGGTTCCTTCTGCTCCGCCGGCGGCAGCGGTGACCGGGTCACCACCATCGGCACCGAACGCGCCACCAACCCACTGCTGCAGGTCGACGGCGAAGACGCCTTCGTCGATGCCCTGTTGGGCAGCCTGGGCACCTTTCCCGACTATTTCCTTCGCCTGGGCGAAATTAACAAGCGCGGCCCGGCCGTCCTCCACGGGGAGCGCCGCCTGACGCCGCTGTCCGCGGCCGCCGTCAAGACGCTCATCGACGACGGTGCGCAGATCGTTGACGTCCGCCAGCCGGCGGCCTATGCCGCCGGCCACGTCCCCGGTTCACTCTCCATCCCCTTCCGCCCGGTCTTCGCCACCTGGCTCGGATGGCTCGCTACCCCGGAACGCCCCGTGGTCATCGTCCGCTCCCCAGACCAGGACCCGACCGACATCGCCGCCGCCGCCGCAAAAGTCGGATTCGACACCCTCGCCGGCGAACTCGACGGGTACTACCCCGCCTGGACCCGGACGCACACCGGCACAGACCAGCTGGCCCTGCTCGAGCCCGCCGGGATGATCGATCGGCTGCAGGCCGGGGCCGCGGTCCTGGACATCCGCCAGGCCGGTGAATACGCGGCAGGCCACGTCCCGGGCGCGGTCAACATCGAACTCGGCTACCTCGCCGACAACCTCTCAGCCATCCCCGAAGGTCCGGTCATAGTGATGTGCGGCCACGGCGAACGCGCCGTGGGCGGGGCGAGCGTCCTTGCCGCGTCCGGCCGTACCGGCATCGCCGTCTTCAATGGCGGACCCGCCGACTGGGCGGCAGCCGCCGGCAGCGATCTCGAAACCGCTATGGATCCGGCGGCAGCCAAATGAGCAAGCACGACACCACGACCGGCAAACCGGGCGCCCGGGGCGCAATCGGGCTGGGCCTGAGGCAGAATCTGGCCCAGTTCATCCTCCTTGTCGCCGTCAATGCCCTCGTCGGCGGCACCCTGGGCCAGGAACGCACCGTGCTCCCGCTGCTTGCCGGGCAGGTCTTCCACCTGGACCTCTACACCTCCGCCCTGACCTACATTCTGGCCTTCGGTCTCGCCAAGGCCGGAACCAACTACTTCGCAGGCACCCTCTCGGACCGCTACGGTCGAAAACCCGTCCTGATCAGCGGCTGGATCATCGCGCTGCCCGTCCCGCTGCTGCTGATCTTCGGACCCTCCTGGGGCTGGATCGTTGCCGCCAACGTGATCCTGGGCATCAGCCAGGGCCTCACCTGGTCCACCACCGTCGTGATGAAGATGGACCTCGTCGGCCCGTCCAAGCGGGGCCTGTCCATGGGCCTGAACGAGGCCGCCGGTTACCTCGGCGTTGCCGCCACCGCCCTGGCCACCGGCTACATCGCCGCCACCTACGGACTGCGGCCCGGGCCCTTCCTGCTCGGCGCCGCCTACATCGCCCTGGGACTGGGTCTGTCGCTCTTCGCCGTGAAGGAAACCCGGGGCCACGCCCAGTTGGAGGCCGCCAACCATGTCTCCGCCCACTCCGACGCCCACGCGGAGCTGAGCAACAGGGAAATCTTCACCCTGACCAGCTTCCGGGACAAGTCGCTGTCCTCGGTCAGCCAGGCAGGCATGGTGAACAACCTTAACGACGGGCTCGCCTGGGGACTTTTCCCCGTGCTTTTCGCCGCCGCCGGACTGAGCATTGAAAAGATCGGTATCATTGCCGCCGTCTACCCCGCAGTCTGGGGCGCCGCGCAGCTCGTCACCGGGGCTCTGTCGGACAAGTACGGCCGGAAATGGCTGATCGTGGGCGGAATGCTCCTCCAGGCCGTCGCCCTGGCGATGATCGCCCTCGGTCAGGAGTTCGGGATCTGGCTGGCCGCCGCCATCCTTCTCGGTCTCGGCACGGCGATGGTCTACCCCACGCTGCTCGCTGCCATCGGCGATGTCGCCCATCCCCAGTGGAGGGCCCGCTCGGTGGGCATCTACCGTCTCTGGCGCGATGGTGGATTCGCTGTCGGCGCGCTGCTCTCCGGAATCATCGCCGACGCATTCGGCATTCCGGCCGCAGTCGGCGTCGTCGCATCCCTTACCGGAGCATCAGGCATCCTGGTCGCCGTCCGGATGCGCAGTACAGACCACCACCCCGCCGCCTGAGCCCACAGCCTGAATGCAGAGCTCTGCCGGTAGCTCCGGCCCGCGTACGTGGCGTTCGCCGGCGCCTGCCACAGATCAGGGTGCCCGGGCATTTGCAGGCGGCGGCCAATCCGTGAGAATGAGGACCGCAGACACGCGGCGAGTCGGGTACTGCGTCTTTCCTCAGACGACCACGGAAACTGGCAACTTTGGAATGCACATGGGCGATAGGCAGTTTTCTGCCTGATCAGGGTTCCTTCATACGGACGCAC
>NZ_JBPULF010000018.1:0-7343 GCF_051550675.1 Paeniglutamicibacter selenitireducens
AGGCAAGCACCATGGCCGACGTAGTGGCCATCGCCATCCACGGCATCGGGTTCGTTCCCACCTCCTCGGTGGCACTGATGCTGATGAACGAGGCCGGGCTGGTCGCCACGCTGCGCGCCGACGCCAACCACGACGCCCCCGCCGAACAGTGGGCACAGGCCATCACGGACTACGTGCACCGCGTCTCCGACGCGAACGGGGTCATCCTGCTCAGCTTCGAGGACGAGGACGCCATGACCACCGCCCAGTACCGCGCACTCGGTGACACCCTCGCCCACGCAGGGTGCCCCATCCGTTCGGCCATCCTCATCACCGCAGGGCACCTGATGGA
The DNA here is from genome assembly GCF_051550675.1 of Paeniglutamicibacter selenitireducens. Classification (NCBI taxonomy): domain Bacteria; kingdom Bacillati; phylum Actinomycetota; class Actinomycetes; order Micrococcales; family Micrococcaceae; genus Paeniglutamicibacter; species Paeniglutamicibacter selenitireducens. The sequence goes on from NZ_JBPULF010000018.1 coordinate 332, forward strand.
CTACGACGGAGATTCAACCGACTCGGTCGAATTCTCCGCCGTCGCCACCTCAAACGCGGCACTGACCCTCATGATGGCCACCACCCGGAGCGCCAAGCTCGCCGCCGACATCCCCGAGTGCACCCACGCACCCACGGAACTGCTGGCACGCTTCACCCGCGAAGCGGCGGCCATGGACGCACTGGACGCCGAAACCCTCGTGCTGGCACGCGGAACGCTGGCCGACATGATCGAGGGTTACCGGCAGACCGGTAAGGTCAGCGCCGAGCACGCCGCATGGCTGGCCGGAACCTGCACCAACAAGGGGATGCGCGACATGTTCATCGCCTCGCTGGCCACCACCGGCACCGAACTTGAGGAAATCGGTGCCGCGCTGATGGGGGATACGACCCCGGAGGATTGGGGCTTTTTGAAGGCCGGGGGAGAGACCCTGTATGCCGCCCTTGAATTCATCCCCACCGAACACCGCGCCGACCTGCTGGCCGCGATCAGCTGGACGCGCTGGATCGACGGCAAAGGAACCGAGGCACGCAAGTTCGTGAGCCTCGCCCTCGAATCCAACCCCGGCCACCGGCTCAGCCAACTACTCAACCGGCTGATCCTCAGCGGCCAGGTAGCCGCCAGCGCCACCACCAAGCACTAACACCAACCACCAGCTAGGTGGGGTGACGGTTCAAGCCGTCACCCCACCTAGCTACACTCACACGAACAAGGGAGTCATGTATATGAGCCACGATTTTGCTTTCCCGCCCCAAAACACGCAGATCCACCACAACCCGACATGGGTGCCGCGCCAACAGATTTCGGCGGCGGCCTCCTCCGCAAGCTCCCCCGGCCGCCGCACCGGGGCGCTGCGCGCCCCGGACACCCCGGCACGGGGAAACCCGGACACCTTCACCCACCAAGGCACGGCATACGTTCTCATGCGCTTCTACCCCGGAGACGAACCGGCCGAGCCCATGGAACACCACCGGACGACAGCCGAGATCCCGACCACCAGCGGCACGCCGGTCCTTCCGGTCGAGGTCACCGCCCGCACCCCGCACCTGGTGCACGTGACATGGATCGATGACACCGGCGAAATCATGGGCACCTGGTGCCCCACCAGTATGGTGAGAACAGAACACGAACCACAGGAACCAGGAGAGCATGAGCATGGATGAGGACCAGACCCCCGAGGCAGTCCAGGAAGCGGACAACGCCTACGACGCACTGCGCGCCATCGCCCACCTGACCCGGGCCACCCACCCGGCACCCGAGGTGTACCGGATCCTGGGGAACCTGAAGAACCTCGGCAGTTTCCTGCCCCAGATTTCCACCCAACTCGCCCAGGGACTCGTGAAATCCCTCAAGGAATACGACGTCACCGAATACGAGGGCAAAGACCCCGCAGCCAGCGTCGCCTTGGCCGGGGAACACCTGGCCCGGGCCGCACAGCTGGCGGCGCAGATGGGGGAGGAACTGGCCCAGGCCCAGAATGCCATCGCCGGGCAGGGCTACCGCACCGCGGATGAACGCCGCCGCGCAGAGGAACTCCAGCGCGAAAGCAACGGCGCCTAACCATGGGGCCGCTGGACCCCGACGACTACCAGGAACTGCTCGCCGGGCACGACGAGCAAGACGACGTTCCCGTCGCGATGAGCCGGTACCAGGCGCAGAAATGCGCCGCCATCCTCACGGCCGGACAAGCCGGCCACACCGCCTACGCCGAGGCCACCGACACCGTGGCCCGGTTCCTGCAGGCACTCGCCCTGGACCTGACCCCGGGCATGAGCCGAACCGAAGTGGGCAGTGCCGCGCTGTGGCAGGCCCTCGATGAGCTGCCGTGGCCGGCACCCGGCCCACCGGCAGGCCAACCCTCCTGAACAAGGCCACCGAAGGGCAGCAACAAGAGTCCAGCAGCGGGCATTGACGGCCAAAAGGCACCAAATCCCGAGCGTTCATAGGGTACGAAAAGTGGCCGAAACCCCCGGATTATCAAGGCAAAGCACTAGATTACACCCTCATTTGAGGGTAGAATATGGGTACATCGAAAGAGTTGGAGGGCAGAGCAATGGCGATCACCATCTACACCAAACCGGGATGCTTCGGATGCCGCAAGACGGCAGAGAAATTCACCGAGGCCCACCTGGAGTTCACCGAAGTGGACGTGACCCAGGCGCCGGCGGCACTGGAATACGTCACCGAGGAACTCGGATACTCCCAGGCCCCCATCGTCGTGGTCGATGACGACTTCCACTGGTCCGGCCTGAACCCCAGCAACATCGATCTGGCCATCAAGCTGGCCAAGGAAGCGGTCGCCAGTTGAGCGCCAAACCCACCGCGGACGGGACACCGCAAAAGCGGCTGAACTTCGACGTCCCCGAACAACTCGCCAATGAGTTCAAGGCCTACGCGGCACTGCAAGGAAAGACCCAACGGGAAATCGTCATTGCATTCATGCAACGGTGCACCAAGCAGGCCAAACGAACATCTGAAAGGACGAGCAAATGACTTCTCAACCGAGCGCAGTAGTGCAAACGTCCCCGCCGGAATGCTCGAACGTGCTCAGGGGAGTGCATGACGGCGAGTACAAGGCGCTAGAGCCGGCCTTTCCCCTCAGCAGCGACCCAGAATTCGTCGGGTGGAAGAAACGGTTGGCGACTCTTTCGTCGGCCCCGTTTTCAATTCGGGAAGCGACCGAGCCTGCGCAAGACGGCCGCCGAATGAAGGATTTGCAAGTCGTATGCTCGCCGCTAGGCGTCCAACCTGTGAAAGAGAACGCCTCGAAAATTACCGAGCAACTGGTACTCCTAGCCGAGATCGACGGCGTTCACGTCGGTTTTTGCGTTTCGGCCCCGGGCCTACAGGACTCGGATCCGCTGTTCATCCAGGTAGTCGCGGTTGCTCCGGAAGCGCAGCGACGAGGCGTGGGCCTGGCACTGCTCACCGCAGCAGCTAAGCGGGAGCCCCGGCGTGATATCGCGCTTGCCACCCAGGACGACAACGTAGCGGCACGGTCGCTGAACGAACAGTTCGCTAAATCAATTGGCGCAAGTATTCGAAGGGTCCGCCTCGGCACCTATCGGGATGGAGACCTTGGTATCCGACGAGGATTGGGCTATCGCGCTTGGGTCATCCAACGTTCACCAGTCGAACCGTGACTGAAGATGCTGACCGGAATCGATCGTTTCTGATTCAGCTCTTTTGATTCCCCACATTCAACTGACACGCCGTGAAATCGCCGATCGAAAACCTGCGCCGAAACCCAATCGGCCCACAACGGCGCTTGGATTTCGGTGCAGATCGTTTCCGAGGGGAACGTCTACTTGGACAAGTTGTTGCTGAGTTGCGCCGTTGACCAAGCTTTGTGAATCACAATGGTAAATGGATTGGTTCTCGCAGCACTTGGTGACCGATGCAACAGGGGCGCCTTGGAACACGGAGACCTCCAAAACCCCGACATGTCTGGTCCCGTCACCATGGCAGAACCTGGCGTGGTCCCCTCGGGACGTGCAATTAGCCGCCGGTGAAGGCCGGGAAGAAGCGTAGGAACACGGATCCGGCGACCGCGACGTAGGCGACGGCCACGAGCGTTCCGGCCCACTCGGCAGCGAACCTGGCCACGGCCGGTGGTGCGGGAATGACGCCATGGACGAGGTTGCGGACCGTCAGCAGGATGAACAGCGGGATCATCGCCGCCCACACCACCATGCAGTACAGGCACAGGATGTAGATCTCGAAGAGGGCCTGGCTCCAGAGCCAGGCCACGAACACCGCTCCCAGGCTCACCCCGGCCTGCAGCCCTCCCCAGTACCAGCGTCCCGGGGAAGCCCCGGAGAGCACCACCATGGCGGTGGCCAGCACGACGGCGAACGCGACAATGCCGATCAGCGGGTTGGGGAAGCCGAACAGCTCGGACTGCCAGGTGCCCATGACCCGCCCGCAGGAAACCCACGGGTTGACGTCGCAGCTGGTCACGTGGCCCGAGTCCTCATAAAGGGCCAGCCGCTCCAGGACGAGGATGGCCGAGGCCACCCAGGCCACGGCCCCCGTTACCAGCAGCACGAAGCCGAACCCGCGTGGCCGGGCGAATCGGGGCACCCAGAACGCTGGGTCTTGGGGGTCGGCTACGGGATCATCGGTGGCCGGTGTGGTCATGGTGTCTTCTCCGAACTTGGGACGGCGGGTCAGCTGGCGGCGGCCGCGATGACGGCTGCCTCGAACTCGTCCAGGCTTTGGACCTCGAGCATCTTTCCGTCGAGGAAGAACGTCGGGGTCCCGGTGACGCCCAGGGCCTTGCCGTCGGCGACGTCGGCCTCGACCCTCGCACGAATCGAGGGGTCTGCCACGGCGTGGTCGTAGGCGGCCAGGTCAAGGCCGAGGTCCTCGGCAAAGGTACGGAAGACGGCGCTCTTGTTCTCCGCGGACTCGCCCCACTGGGTCTGAGTCTCGAACATCCTCTTGTACATCGGCTCGTAGGCGCCCTGCTCGGCGGCGGCCTCCACGGCCACGGCCGCGTTCATGGAGTTCCGGTGCCCGGGCAGCGGGAAGTACCGGTGGACGAAGGTGACATTCTCGGAATGCTTGGTGCGCAGTTCTTCGACAAACGGATAGGCCGCGCGGCAGGACTCGCACTCGAAGTCCAGGAACTCCACGAGGACCGCCTTTTCGTCCGGTGCCTGGGAAAGCACCCTACTGTTCTCCCGCACGACCTGTCCTTCCGCGGCGGCGGCGCCGTCGGTGGGTGCGGTGACCGAGCTTCCCCGGGCGAGGACGTAGCCGACGACGGCCGCGAGAATGACGGCAGCCAGCACCGTCCACACGACGATCTTGGATTTCTTCGGGGCGCGGGTGGACGGCGGGATGGTGGTGCTCACGTAGTGTTCCGTTCTGTGGCCGGCCTGCGGGAAGGGCAGGCCGGTGATGCTGCAAGGGTGGAGAGGGGCTGTGGCCGGGTTGTACCGGTTCGTCGCCAGATTAGTGTCGGGTGTTCTCGGTCAGGGCGGGGTCGTCGGTGGCGTTCGACCGCGCTTGGCTCGTCGAGGGGCTTTCCGGGCGGGTTGTTTGGCTCGGTTTCGTTTGGGCTGCCCTCAGTCCGTTGAGAATCACGATGACCTCGGCCGCCTCGTGGATTAGGACGACGGCCGCCAGGCCGAGCACGCCGGTGATGGCCAGGGGCGGCAGGATGGCGATGATCAGCAGCGAGAGCACGATGTTCTGGTTCATGATCCGCCGGCCGCGCCGTGCGTGGGCGATGGCCTGCGGGATCAGGCGCAGGTCGTGCCCGGTGAAGGCGATGTCAGCCGACTCGATCGCCGCGTCCGACCCGGTGGCGCCCATCGCGATGCCGACCTCCGCGGCGGCCAGCGCCGGGGCGTCGTTGATGCCGTCCCCGATCATGGCCGTGGGAGCGGCAGCGTTCAGTTCGTTGATGGCCGCGGCCTTGCCCTCAGGGCGCAGCTCGGCGCGGACGTCCCGGATGCCGGCCTGGCCGGCCAGGGCGCGTGCGGTGCGTTCGTTGTCACCGGTAAGCATGGTGATCCCCAGGCCCCGGGCGGTGATGGCCTGCACGACCTCGGGCACCTCGAGCCGCAGTTCGTCGCGCACGCCGATGGCCCCGACGACCGCGCCGTCGCGTTGGACGATGACAACCGTCATGCCCTGTGATTCAAGGCGGTGCACCGCCGCGGCCAGTTCGCCTGCATCGAACCAGCGCGGGCTGCCGACTCCCACGTCGCTGCCGTTGACGGTGCCGCGGATGCCGTGCCCGGCCTCTTCGGTGATGCCGCTGGCGGCTGCAGTTTCCGGTGCCGCGTGGGTGATGGCGGTGGCCAATGGGTGTGTGCTGTGCTGTTCCAGGGCCGCAGCCCAGGCCAGCACCTGCTGTTCGCTGGTGCCGTCGACGGCGAGCACCGCGCTGACGGTGGGTTGGTTGCGGGTCAGCGTGCCGGTCTTGTCGACGGCGAGGTGGCGGATGGTGCCGAAGCGTTCGAAGGCCGCGCCGCTTTTGATGATGACGCCGAATTTGCTGGCCGATCCGATGGCCGAGACGACGGTGATCGGTACCGCGATCGCCAGGGCGCAGGGGGAGGCTGCGACCAGCACGACCAGGGCGCGGATGATCCAGGTTTCCGGATCGCCCAGCAGGGATCCGACCAGCGCGACGAGCGCGGCGAGGATCAGCACGCCGGGCACCAATGGCCGGGCGATGCGGTCGGCCAGGCGGGCGCGTTCGCCCTTTTCGGTTTGCGCCTTCTCGACCAGCTGCACGATCGTTGTCAGCGAGTTGTCGGTGCCCGCCGCAGTGGCCTGGACTTCCAGGACCCCGGCGGTGTTGATCGCCCCGGCGGAGACCGCATCGCCCGGCTCGACCTCGACGGGGATGGATTCCCCGGTGATCGCCGAGGTGTCCAGGGAGCTGCGCCCCGTGCGGACGACGCCGTCGGTGGCGATCCGTTCCCCGGGCTTGATCAGCAGCAGCTGGCCCACGGCGAGGTCCGCGGCCCGGACCAGGGTGGCTTTCCCGTTGATGAGCACGGTGGCGGTCTCGGGGACAAGTTTCAGCAGGGCCCGCAAGCCATTGCGGGCGCGGTCCATGGCCTTGTCTTCCAGGGCCTCGGCGATCGAGTAGAGGAACGCCAGCGCGGCGGCTTCCTGGACATATCCGAGAATGACGGCTCCGGTGGCGCTCATGGTCATCAGCAGGGCGATGCCGAGCTTGCCCTTGCTCAGGGAGCGGATGGCTCCGGGGACGAACGTCGAGGCACCCAGCAGCAGGCCTGCCCAGAAGAGCAGGAGTGCCGGGACCTCGAGCCCTGCGAGGTGACCGGCCAATCCTGCGCCGAAGGCGACGCCGGAGGCCACCGGGAGCATGATCCCGCGATCGCGCCACCAGGGCAGCTCCGCCTCGGGTTCGGTGTGTTGTTCTTTCGGCTCGTCATGAGCGCAGCAGGCGGCGCTCATGCCTCACACCCGTTGTCGCAGCAGCCGGGCACTGGGCACCCCGGCTCCAGGCATTCGGCGCTCTCGT
>NZ_JBPULF010000019.1:0-5687 GCF_051550675.1 Paeniglutamicibacter selenitireducens
TCCGGCGGTGTCCTACTCTCCCACACCCTCCCGAGTGCAGTACCATCGGCGCTGTGGGTCTTAGCTTCCGGGTTCGGTATGGGACCGGGCGTTTCCCCCACGCTGTGACCGCCGTAACTCTGGTGCCGCCACCCAAGGCCGCGGGGCCTGGGTGGGGTGAATCCAAGGAAGTTACGTAGTAACTGTGGTGATACAAATATGGTGATGCATGTGTTGGTTTGTCCGCGACAACAATGGGTTGTTGTTTCGGGACCGTATAGTGGACGCGTGCGCTTCTTGCCAACACCGCGGGCGTACCGGCGGTGTGTGGTGTTTGTGGTTTAAGTTGTCGGCCTATTAGTACGGGTCAGCTTCACGAGTCTTTGGTCCTCGCTTCCACATCCCGCCTATCAACCCAGTGGTCTGCTGGGGGCCTCTCGCCACACGAGGTGGCGTGGAAATCTCATCTTGAAGTGGGCTTCCCGCTTAGATGCTTTCAGCGGTTATCCCTTCCGAACGTAGCCAATCAGCGGTGCACTTGGCAGTACAACTGACACACCAGAGGTTCGTCCGTCCCGGTCCTCTCGTACTAAGGACAGCTCTTCTCAAATTTCCTGCGCGCGCAGCGGATAGGGACCGAACTGTCTCACGACGTTCTAAACCCAGCTCGCGTACCGCTTTAATGGGCGAACAGCCCAACCCTTGGGACCTACTCCAGCCCCAGGATGCGACGAGCCGACATCGAGGTGCCAAACCATGCCGTCGATATGGACTCTTGGGCAAGATCAGCCTGTTATCCCCGAGGTACCTTTTATCCGTTGAGCGACGGCCGTTCCACAACGTGCCGCCGGATCACTAGTCCCGACTTTCGTCCCTGCTCGAGCTGTCGCTCTCACAGTCAAGCTCCCTTGTGCACTTACACTCGACACCTGATTGCCAACCAGGCTGAGGGAACCTTTGGGCGCCTCCGTTACTTTTTGGGAGGCAACCGCCCCAGTTAAACTACCCATCAGGCACTGTCCCTGACCCAGATTATGGGCCGAAGTTAGGTGACCGGTACAGCCAGAGTGGTATTTCAACGATGACTCCACCCGAACTGGCGTCCGGGCTTCAAAGTCTCCCACCTATCCTACACAAGCTGCACCGAACACCAATACCAAACTATAGTAAAGGTCTCGGGGTCTTTCCGTCCTGCTGCGCGTAACGAGCATCTTTACTCGTAGTGCAATTTCGCCGAGTTCATGGTTGAGACAGCGGGGAAGTCGTTACTCCATTCGTGCAGGTCGGAACTTACCCGACAAGGAATTTCGCTACCTTAGGATGGTTATAGTTACCACCGCCGTTTACTGGGGCTTAAATTCTCAGCTTCGCCACAAGTGGCTAACCGGTCCTCTTAACCTTCCAGCACCGGGCAGGAGTCAGTCCGTATACATCGTCTTGCGACTTCGCACGGACCTGTGTTTTTAGTAAACAGTCGCTTCCCCCTGGTCTCTGCGGCCCACACCCGCTCACGCCAGCAAGTGGCGGTCACGGGGCAGGCCCCCCTTCTCCCGAAGTTACGGGGGCATTTTGCCGAGTTCCTTAACCATGATTCTCTCGATCGCCTTAGTATTCTCTACCTGATCACCTGTGTCGGTTTGGGGTACGGGCGGCTAAAACCTCGCGTCGATGCTTTTCTTGGCAGCATAGGATCACCGAATCACCCCCCGAAGGGGGCGCCTATCGGATCTCAGGCTCAATGAGTCGCGGATTTGCCTACGACTCGCCCTACATCCTTGGACCAGGTCAATTCCATTGCCTGGCTCGGCTACCTTCCTGCGTCACACCTGTTAATACGCTTAACTCCCCGGTTCGGGTCCCGCGCCGCACACCCGGTGCACAACCCGAAGGCTGCACGGTGGGTGGTTGGGGCGGTTAGCATCACCGGTTCGCTATGGGCGGTTTTTTGCCGGTACGGGAATATCAACCCGTTGTCCATCGACTACGCCTGTCGGCCTCGCCTTAGGTCCCGACTTACCCAGGGCAGATTAGCTTGACCCTGGAACCCTTGATCATTCGGCGGACGGGTTTCTCACCCGTCATTCGCTACTCATGCCTGCATTCTCACTCGTGTGGGCTCCACCGCTGGTTTACACCGCGACTTCACTGCCCACACGACGCTCCCCTACCCATCCAAACGGCTGGACCACGAAGGCCTACCAATATTTGAATGACGCAACTTCGGCGGTGTGCTTGAGCCCCGCTACATTGTCGGCGCGGAATCACTTGACCAGTGAGCTATTACGCACTCTTTCAAGGATGGCTGCTTCTAAGCCAACCTCCTGGTTGTCTTCGCAACTCCACATCCTTTTCCACTTAGCACACGCTTAGGGGCCTTAGTTGGCGTTCTGGGCTGTTTCCCTCTCGACTATGAAGCTTATCCCCCACAGTCTCACTGCTGCGCTCTCACTTACCGGCATTCGGAGTTTGGCTGACGTCAGTAACCTTGTAGGGCCCATTAGCCATCCAGTAGCTCTACCTCCGGTAAGAAACACGCAACGCTGCACCTAAATGCATTTCGGGGAGAACCAGCTATCACGAAGTTTGATTGGCCTTTCACCCCTACCCACAGCTCATCCCCTCCATTTTCAACTGAAGTGGGTTCGGTCCTCCACGCGCTCTTACACGCGCTTCAACCTGGCCATGGGTAGATCACTTCGCTTCGGGTCTAGATCACGCCACTAACTCGCCCTATTCAGACTCGCTTTCGCTACGGCTTCCCCACACGGGTTAACCTCGCGACGTAACACTAACTCGCAGGCTCATTCTTCAAAAGGCACGCTGTCACCCCAACAAGGAGGCTCCAACGGATTGTAAGCGCACGGTTTCAGGTACTATTTCACTCCCCTCCCGGGGTACTTTTCACCATTCCCTCACGGTACTTATCCGCTATCGGTCATTGGGTAGTATTTAGGCTTACCAGGTGGTCCTGGCGGATTCAAACGGGATTTCTCGGGCCCCGTCCTACTTGGGATACTTCCACAAAGCGGCAGACACGCATTGGCACTACGGGACTTTCACCCTCTATGGTCCGGCATTCAAACCGGTTCGCCTATACGCCTGCACCTCACTTCACTGGTCCGGCAGAACCAGAACGGGAAGTCCCGCAACCCCGACCATGCAACGCCCGCCGGCTATCACACATGGACCGGTTTAGCCCCATCCGCGTTCGCTCGCCACTACTAACGGAATCACTATTGTTTTCTCTTCCTGCGGGTACTGAGATGTTTCACTTCCCCGCGTTCCCTCCACGCAGCCTATGTGTTCAGCTGCGGGTCACACCACATGACATGGTGCGGGGTTTCCCCATTCGGAAATCCTGGTATCAACGTCCGGTTATCGACTCCTCCAGGCTTATCGCAGATTCCCACGTCCTTCTTCGGCTCCCAATGCCAAGGCATCCACCGTGCGCCCTTAAAAACTTGACCACAAACATGATCAAAAATTTACATGAGCTATATTTTTACAATCGAAAGAACCAAGAAGAACACGCCCGAAAGCGTGTCCACCAGGTTCAATAATTCATAAGAAATTGCTTATGCAAAACAAGGACAGAATCCCTGTTTCACAAGATGCTCGCGTCCACTATACAGTTCCCAAACAACAACCCCGTCACACCCACCACCACACACACACCAAAAGGTGCAACCTGTGCGGCTTAGGCCATGCGCGGGAAACCAGAAAAACAAGAACCACCACCAACCCCCCGAAAGGGACCGGCAACGGGCCTGTTGATCCAGGACCCAACAGCGTGCCAAAAGACCACCCCAACCCACACACGATCCACGTTCCAACCACACAAGTGCGGCGTACTGGAGAACCATGCCCAGGAAAAGACGGCCATTGCTTGTTGATATTCCACCCTTGAGCACTCGCCCACCAACACAAGTGGCGGCAACGAGCAGCACTGAACACCCGCACGGGAAACACATTGGAATCCCAGCCTGGCGTTAGTTGCTCCTTAGAAAGGAGGTGATCCAGCCGCACCTTCCGGTACGGCTACCTTGTTACGACTTAGTCCCAATCGCCGGTCCCACCTTCGACGGCTCCCTCCCACAAGGGGTTAGGCCACCGGCTTCGGGTGTTACCAACTTTCGTGACTTGACGGGCGGTGTGTACAAGGCCCGGGAACGTATTCACCGCAGCGTTGCTGATCTGCGATTACTAGCGACTCCGACTTCATGGGGTCGAGTTGCAGACCCCAATCCGAACTGAGACCGGCTTTTTGGGATTAGCTCCACCTCACAGTATCGCAACCCATTGTACCGGCCATTGTAGCATGCGTGAAGCCCAAGACATAAGGGGCATGATGATTTGACGTCGTCCCCACCTTCCTCCGAGTTGACCCCGGCAGTCTCCTATGAGTCCCCACCATCACGTGCTGGCAACATAGAACGAGGGTTGCGCTCGTTGCGGGACTTAACCCAACATCTCACGACACGAGCTGACGACAACCATGCACCACCTGTGAACCAGCCCCAAAGGGGAAACCGTGTTTCCACGGCGGTCTGGCACATGTCAAGCCTTGGTAAGGTTCTTCGCGTTGCATCGAATTAATCCGCATGCTCCGCCGCTTGTGCGGGCCCCCGTCAATTCCTTTGAGTTTTAGCCTTGCGGCCGTACTCCCCAGGCGGGGCACTTAATGCGTTAGCTACGGCGCGGAAAACGTGGAATGTCCCCCACACCTAGTGCCCAACGTTTACGGCATGGACTACCAGGGTATCTAATCCTGTTCGCTCCCCATGCTTTCGCTCCTCAGCGTCAGTTAATGCCCAGAGACCTGCCTTCGCCATCGGTGTTCCTCCTGATATCTGCGCATTTCACCGCTACACCAGGAATTCCAGTCTCCCCTACATCACTCTAGTCTGCCCGTACCCACCGCAGATCCGAGGTTGAGCCTCGGACTTTCACGGCAGACGCGACAAACCGCCTACGAGCTCTTTACGCCCAATAATTCCGGATAACGCTTGCGCCCTACGTATTACCGCGGCTGCTGGCACGTAGTTAGCCGGCGCTTCTTCTGCAGGTACCGTCACTTTCGCTTCTTCCCTACTGAAAGAGGTTTACAACCCGAAGGCCGTCATCCCTCACGCGGCGTCGCTGCATCAGGCTTTCGCCCATTGTGCAATATTCCCCACTGCTGCCTCCCGTAGGAGTCTGGGCCGTGTCTCAGTCCCAGTGTGGCCGGTCACCCTCTCAGGCCGGCTACCCGTCGTCGCCTTGGTGAGCCATTACCTCACCAACAAGCTGATAGGCCGCGAGTCCATCCCTGACCAAAAAATCTTTCCACCAAGGACCATGCGGTCCACGGTGCATATCCAGTATTAGACCCAGTTTCCCGGGCTTATCCCAGAGTCAGGGGCAGGTTACTCACGTGTTACTCACCCGTTCGCCACTAATCACCCCAGCAAGCTGGGGGTCATCGTTCGACTTGCATGTGTTAAGCACGCCGCCAGCGTTCATCCTGAGCCAGGATCAAACTCTCCGTAAAAAAATACAGACACAACCAACACGCCGACTGGAAAAAGCCGACCGGGTTGCACCAAGTAAAAAAATCCCGGCAAATTGCCCCAGGTACCCACACGGGGGTGCGGACCCTGGAACCATTCACCAATAAAATAAATAAATTGGTATCAACAAACTTGGCACACTATTGAGTTCTCAAACAA
>NZ_JBPULF010000020.1:0-1986 GCF_051550675.1 Paeniglutamicibacter selenitireducens
CCCTCGATGTCGAGGTTCTCGGGTTCCTTCGGCTGCTGGTACGGCTCGTTGTACAGGGTGATGTAGTACATCACGTTCGGGTCCGCGTGGTTCCCGCCGTACATGCGTTCCAGGCCGTCGCGCACGATGTGCCCGATCTCGTACCCGTAGGCCGGGTCGTAGGTGAGGACCGCGGGGTTGGTGGCGGCCAGGATCGGGGAGTGCCCGTCGGCGTGCTGCAGGCCCTCGCCGGTGAGCGTGGTGCGTCCGGCGGTGGCGCCCATGATGAAGCCGCGGGTCATCTGGTCCGCGGCGGCCCAGAACTGGTCGCCGGTGCGCTGGAACCCGAACATGGAGTAGAACACGTAGATCGGGATCAGCGGTTCGTCGTGGGTGGAGTAGGAGGTTCCGGCGGCGGTGAACGCGGCGACGGCGCCGGCCTCGTTGATGCCGGGGTGGATCAGCTGCCCGGCCGGGGATTCCTTGTAGGCCAGGACGAGTTCGCGGTCCACGGAGAGGTAGTTCTGCCCGGCGGGGTTGTAGATCTTCGCGGTGGGGAAGAACGCGTCCATGCCGAAGGTGCGCGATTCGTCGGGCACGATCGGGACCACCCGCTTGCCGAATTCCTTGTCGCGCATCAGGTCCTTGAGCAGGCGCACGAACGCCATGGTGGTGGCGGCCTGCTGCTTGCCCGACCCGCGGGAGGCGACCTCGTAGGTCTTGTCCTCGGGCAGGTGGATCTGTTTGGAGGCGGTGCGGCGCTCCGGGACGGCCCCGCCCAGGGCGGCGCGGCGTTCCATCATGTACCGGTACTCGGCCGAGTCGTTGCCGGGGCGGTAGTACGGGGGCAGGTAGGGGTCGGCCTCGAGCTGGGCGTCGGTGATGGGGATGCGCAGGTGGTCGCGGAAGCCCTTGAGGTCCTCCAGGGTCATCTTCTTCATCTGGTGGGTGGCGTTGCGGGCCTCGAAGTGGGGGCCCAGGCCGTAGCCCTTGACGGTCTTGGTGAGGATGACCGTGGGCTTGCCCTTGAACTCCATGGCTGCCTTGTAGGCGGCGTAGACCTTGTGGTAGTCGTGGCCGCCGCGCTTGAGGTTCCAGATGTCCTCGTCGGTGAGGTCCGCGACCATTTCCTTGGTGGCGGGGGACTTGCCGAAGAAGTGCTCGCGCACGAAGGCCCCGTTTTCGGCCTTGTAGGTCTGGTAGTCCCCGTCCGGGGTCTGGTTCATGATCTCCACCAGGGCGCCCTCGGCGTCCTTCTGCAGCAGGGAGTCCCATTCGCGGCCCCAGACGACCTTGATCACGTTCCAGCCGGCGCCGCGGAAGAACGCCTCGAGTTCCTGCATGATCTTCCCGTTGCCGCGCACCGGGCCGTCCAGGCGCTGGAGGTTGCAGTTGACCACGAAGGTGAGGTTGTCGAGCTTCTCGTTGGCGGCAAGCTGCAGGAAGCCGCGGGATTCGGGTTCGTCCATTTCGCCGTCGCCGAGGAATGCCCAGACGTGCTGGTCGGAGGTGTCCTTGATGCCGCGGTTGTGCAGGTAGCGGTTGGACTGGGCCTGGTAGATGGCGTTGGCCGGGCCGATGCCCATGGAGACGGTGGGGAATTCCCAGAAGTCCGGCAGGGAGCGCGGGTGCGGGTAGGAGGGCAGGGCGTGGCCTTCGCGGGACTTTTCCTGGCGGAACCCGTCCATGTCCTGCTCGGTGAGGCGGCCCTCGAGGAAGGCGCGGGCGTACATGCCCGGGGAGGCGTGGCCCTGGAAGAAGACCTGGTCGCCGCCGCCGGGGTGGTTCTTGCCGCGGAAGAAGTGGTTGAAGCCTACCTCGTAGAGGGTCGCGGCCCCGGCGTAGGTGGAGATGTGTCCGCCGACCCCGACGCCGGGGCGCTGGCCGCGGTGGACCATGACGGCGGCGTTCCAGCGCATGTAGGCGCGGTAGCGGCGTTCGACCTGTTCGTCGCCCGGGAACTCGGGCTCCTGGTCGACCGGGATGGTGTTCACATAGTCAGTCGTG
>NZ_JBPULF010000021.1:0-1776 GCF_051550675.1 Paeniglutamicibacter selenitireducens
GTATCACCGCAGCCTGGGCAACCTCAGAAAACACCGTTGGTACCCAAAAGCACCACCCGAAGCGTGAGTAAAAAACACACATCATGCGCGAGTAGAAAACACGCTTCCCTCTCAAATCGCGAAACTCTGGCCGGCTCGTCCACGCGCGCTAGCGGGTGTGTCGAGTCTGCGTGTCGAGTCTGCGTGTCGGGGCGGTGGGCGAAGTGTAGCGCTGTGGGTGGGTGGACACGCGTGCGATGAAATGTCAGACCATCCACAGCCCAACGGGCTGGCCAGCTACAAAAGTAAGCACAGGTAATCCGTCACCTGGCGTGAGGTCTTGAGTACGCGCAGCGTCGGCGGCCGGGGGAGCGTGCGGCGGAGGCCGCCCGCACCACCAGAAAATGGGGAGGGGCACCTGATGCGGCGCCCCTCCCCTGCCTGGCTATTCTGCGGTTGGATCGTCGGTGATGAGCTTTTCAACTGCGCTCGGGGTGTATCCCCAAGCGATCAGTTGTGCGAAGTATTTGCGGGTATCGGCGGTGGGGTTCCTCCATGCCGTGCGGTCTAGGTGCTTTTCGTAGGCCGCGAAGCACAGGGCCAGGATGGTGAACTCGCTGCGAGCCGCCACCTTGGCGGTGTGCTCGGTGACCGGGTGGAATCCCCCGGTCTTGATGCCCGCGAAATTTGCGGCGAGTTCCTGAATGGAGCGGCCAAGTTCGTAGCTGTTGGCGCTCATGGTCTTGGCCACGAAGTGCAGGTAACCCTTGGGAGCCGTTTTGCGGGCCAGCAGTTTGGTGATCCATTCGTGGCGAACAGTGATGGCCGAAGCCATGTCCTTGTTGCGGCTGATGAGTTCCTTGCGTTCAGCCTTTTGTTCCTCGGTCATTGGTCCTGACTTACTGCCGTTGTTGCCCCAACGGTCGGTGAATCCTGCGGCCTTCCAGCCCTGCACCACGGGCGTGGTTTCGATTTTCCCGTTGTACAGGACGCGGACGTGGTACGCGGTCGCGTCATCCTCCGTGGCAGGTTCCCCAGCGGGGCGGTTCAAAGAGGTGACGGCTTTTGCGGTGCCGTCGTATCCCATTTCCTCATCCGTGGCCAGCGTCTTACCGGACTCGACCAATAGGGCTTTGACGGCTTCCACTGCGGCATCCTCGGCCAATTGGTCGAGGTGGCGCTGTGCGAGGTGCGCGAATTCCGCTGGTTCTTCCAATGCGGATTCGGTCAGTTCGGCAATGATTTCCTCGTGTCCGTCGAACTCCGCGATCTTCGCGGCCTGTTCGATGGTCAATCCCTGCCCCAGCGAGGCGGTAGCGGCATCGTTCGCCTTGGCGATCAGTGCTTGGCTGACGGTTTCCTTGGTGGCTCCGGTGCGCTTGGCGATCTTCGCCGGGGTCATGCCGAGCAAGGAAAGCTGGTGGAATGCTTCGGCGCGGTCGGCGTGGGTCAGTTCCTGACGCTGATCGTTTTCAACGACCTGCGTTGCCAGCCGGGTTGCTTCCTCGGGGGTGTCGACCACGTATACCGGGATCGTTTCAAGCCCGGTTTCGATGGCGGCGAGGGTTCGGCGCTGACCAATCAGCACGTGGAGGGCTCCGTTCCGTTCGTGGACGGTGACCGGCTGGAGCACTCCGTGCTCCTTGATGGATGCAACGAAATCGGTGCCGAGTTCGGCCACGGTGCGCACGTTGGTGTCCACGGTCAGAGACTGGGGATTCACCTGTTCGATCCTTTGGGTGTTCATGGTTTTTCTCGTTTCATGGGTGAGGGGGATCGCGGAACCAGCCCCGCGCT
>NZ_JBPULF010000022.1:0-1378 GCF_051550675.1 Paeniglutamicibacter selenitireducens
CCATCACTCACACGCACGAAGCCGGAACTTTGATCGAGGGCACCACCAAAGGCGACGGCTCGGCCGAGGTTTTGAAGGCCAACGGCTGGCGTTGGGGTCGAAGCATTGCCTGCTGGTTTGTGCCAATGAGCCGGGATCGGATGCCCAAGCTCTACAAGATCGAGGGAACAGCAACCGCCCTACGCGCGGCAGGCTTCACGGTTGAAACCGAAATTGACCAGAGCCTCCGAATCACAGCCGAAGTCGAAGCATCAGAAATGGAACGCCAAGCGAACCGAGCGGAAGCGCTCGAAACCAAGGCCCAGCGCAAGAGCGAAGCCGCCGACGCCGCTCAAGCCCTGGCCGACGCCGCCGGCAATGCTCTGCCATGGGGAGGCGAACCGATCAAGATCGGCCACCACAGTGAGAACCGCCACCGCAACGCCATAGAAAAAGCGCACCGCAAGATGGGCCAAGCCATCGAGGCCGACGCCGAAGCAGAAGAAGCCAAGCGGCGTGCCGAAAGCGCCGCACACACCACCGGGGCACGCTACAGCGTGCAGACTGTGGCAAATCGCATCAAGAAGCTCGAAGCGGATGCCCGCGCCACACAACGCAACATCGACGGGCGGCGCGAATGGATCAAGGACGAAAATGGCAGGGACATACTCAGCCCCGAGCCTATCGGCGCCAGCGGCGCATATCGCGAACGACTAGAAACCCGGCTCGCAGAACAAAACGACCAACTAACTTACTGGAAGCAGGTCCGCGCCGAACAAATCGCCGCAGGAAAAGCCACCAACTACACCCGCGAAACAATCGACAAGGGGGACTACGTCCGCTACCGCTTCGGTTGGGTCGAAGTAGTACGTGCTAACGCCAAGACCGTATCGGTCAAAACGCCGTACACCTGGACGGACAAAATCGAGTACGAGGCGCTGATCGACCACAAGACCGCCGCCGAGTACGCGAACTCGCTACCGGCCGAAGCCTAGCCAGTTCGAGGGAGGGCACACAGTTGGTTGTGTCCTCCCTTTTTGGTGTGGCGGGCGGCCTCCGCCGCACACTCCCCCGGCCGCCGTCGCTGCGCGTGTGTACCTCAATGCAAAAGCGTCACCGAAAGCTGTCTACCAGCTTTGCGACAGCGAGATAAAACCGTGGTTCCAACCAATAGAGGATCGGCCGTGCAGCCTGGTCAACCATGAAACCGTGTGCATCGCACACGGTTTCAAGATCTTCGAGGAAAACAACTGCCAGGGCCAAGGGGTCAAAAGGAGCACAATAGCTGTTCACCCCTCCCTAGAGTGCGGGTGACAACGCTGCGCTCACCACGTATGTCCTGCGGCTTGGGGGAGTGTGTTTTCTACTCACGCATAGTGGGTTTTTAGTAACACCATGT
>NZ_JBPULF010000023.1:0-888 GCF_051550675.1 Paeniglutamicibacter selenitireducens
CAGCAGGCGGGGGACCCGGCACCGGATCCGGGCCCATGGGCCACAAAGCGTGCCTCCGCCCCGGCCGGCGGCCACCTGGCACGGCTTGCCCCGGAACCCGGGGGCACCCGCACCCCGGAACCACCGCACCCCGGGAAGGGCCCCGCGCATTCGCGCGGGGCCCTTCCGTGTTTAATGCCTCTTTCGGTCCCAGGCCGCCGTCCCCCGGGGGTGCCGGCCCCGGGTCGCTTCCCGGGCCCGGGCTGCGGGTGGGGGTTGTGGAGTTTGCCGCCCCTGGGGGCCGGGTGGGTGGCCGGCTGGTGCGGGGTGGCCGGCGGGGCGGGTGCCCGGGTCGCTGTCCGGGGCGCCGGGTTCGGGTCTGGTGCCGGTTCGGGTGTCCTGGCATCAGCTGCAGCTGCAGCTGCGGGTGCGGGTGCGGGTGCCCGGTGGTGCGGGTGCCCTGGCATCCCGTGCGGGTTCGGTTGCCGCTGCTTGGTGCCCTGGTGCCGGGGTGTTCGTGGCCGGCCCGGGGTGGTGCGGGGTGGTGCGGGGTGTTCGTGGGTGTTTTTGTGGGGGTGTTGGCGGGGTCACAGGGTTGTTTTTGGGGGTGGGTGGTGTTTTCGGGGCGTTGGCGGGGTGTTTTGGGCTGTTGCGGCGGGGTTTTGGGGGTGGGTGGGCGTCGATTTGCGTGGGGGGCTTGGGGCGTGTATTGTTTTCTGAGTTGCCGGGATGAGGACAGCGGGTGAAGCCGCTGGGGATCTCCCGGTCGACGATCCTTCAAAACCCCCTTGCAGTTGCCGGTTTTCCGGTGTGTTGCGGTGTGGTTCGGTGGGGCGGGTAGCACGGTTTGGTGCGATTTGCTCTTCGACACGCGGTGGGTTAGGCTGGATAAGTTGCTCCAGAGCGAAG
>NZ_JBPULF010000024.1:0-391 GCF_051550675.1 Paeniglutamicibacter selenitireducens
AATCGTGAAGGGGATCCACAGGGTTTCGGAAAACCACATGGAGGGACCCCGTGCCCAGCTGATGGCTTCGGGTGTCGCGGTGCCGTGGACCATCGAGGCCCAGCGCCTGCTCGCCGAGGACTGGGGCGTTTCGGCCGATGTCTGGTCGGTGACCTCGTGGAACGAGCTGCGCCGCGACGGCCTGGCCGCGGAACGTGAGAACTTCCTGAAGCCCGGATCCGAACCGCGCGTGCCGTTCGTCGCCCGCCAGCTCGAAGGGGCCAAGGGGCCGGTCGTCGCAGTCACTGACTACATGTCGATGGTTCCGGACCAGATCCGCCAGTTCGTGCCCAACGAGTTCGCGACCCTGGGCGCCGACGGGTTCGGCTTCTCCGACACCCGTGCCGCGGCC
>NZ_JBPULF010000025.1:0-391 GCF_051550675.1 Paeniglutamicibacter selenitireducens
CGTGAAGCGCGGCATCTACCTCGCCTCCCCGGCGAAGATCGACGGCCCGCGCGCCCAGCTCCTCGCCTCCGGCGTGGCCGTGCCGTGGACCATCGAGGCCCAGCGCCTGCTCGCCGAGGACTGGGGCGTTTCGGCCGATGTCTGGTCGGTGACCTCGTGGAACGAGCTGCGCCGCGACGGCCTGGAGTGCGAGGAAGAAGCCTTCCTCAACCCCGGATCCGAACCGCGCGTGCCGTTCGTCGCCAGCCAGCTCGCCGGCGCCACCGGCCCCGTGGTCGCGGTAACCGACTACACGAAGTCCGTCCCGGACCAGATCCGCCAGTTCGTGCCCAACGAGTTCGCGACCCTGGGCGCCGACGGGTTCGGCTTCTCCGACACGCGTGCCGCGGCA
>NZ_JBPULF010000026.1:0-352 GCF_051550675.1 Paeniglutamicibacter selenitireducens
GCGCGGAATGGTGCGGTTTTCAGGCGTCCTGGTTACTCGCTCGCTCGCAACCAGGATATTGGGCGTCCGCTCCGCGGCCGACTGTTGACCTGATTCACCTTTCGGTGAATCAGGTAGCCGGCCTGGCGGCCGTCCCCTTTTTTCGGTTGCTGTCCTTCGGAGTGTATGGCCCGACACCAAGGGCACAAGCCCCTCGCTGCGCTTCGGGGCCAAGAGGTCCGAATTCTTTGATCGGCGCTTCGCTTATTTCCTCACAAAGAATTCGGCCCCTTGCCCTGCGGGTTGATGCTCCTTGGTGTTCGGGCCGCTCATTTCATTTCGCCAGCAACCAAAAAACGCGGGGGAGAGACAA
>NZ_JBPULF010000027.1:0-252 GCF_051550675.1 Paeniglutamicibacter selenitireducens
GGCTCGGCCGAGCGATGGCCGACCCGACCCGTTCACGAATCCTCATTTCCCTGCTGGAGAGCCCTGGCTACCCGGCCGACCTTTCCCGAGACCTCGGCCTGAGCCGATCCAACGTCTCCAACCACCTCGCCTGCCTGAGGGACTGCGGCATCGTCGTCGCGGAACCGGAAGGCCGCAAGACGCGCTACGAAGTCTCGGACCCGCACCTGGCACGCGCCCTCACCTCGCTCATCGAAGTGACGCTGGCGGTCG